>CABQQR010000013.1:0-90279 GCA_902466395.1 uncultured Collinsella sp. | reverse complement strand
GCCGCGCGGCAAGGAGATATATTGCCAGACCGGAGGGGCGCCGGGGGCGGGAATCGCGCACTCCATATTTTGTTCACAAATGAATAGGTCCCTCAGTCGCATCACTGAGGTTAAAACTGAAGCATTGGCTTCTGATATTGGCGATGACCAGCTGGTTTATAGGTGTTAAGGCATCGGTCATCTCTGGAGCGCCACTTTACTCCAAAAGCATCAGCTATTTGTTTCCCGTCGGTAAAAGGCAGGTTTTGTTCGCCAAGCGTTCTTATATATAGAGAAGTTCGGGTTCGAACCCGTGGCGCGGCAACAAAAAAGCGACCAGCCGGAGCCGATCGCTTTCTATTCTATGCTGGATCATCCAGAGGGCGCTTCCGAACTCATTTTCTCGCTGCCATTCATGCTTTCGAAGCATCGTTCGACCTCCACAGCCTCATGTTTTGAGGATCTGCCGTGTTTATCACTGTTATTAATGAGTGTGTGGAAGTGATCCTCATACAGATACGTGCGATCCGCCAGAGAACTGAGAAGCATCTCTCTGCAGCCCTCGTTGCCTATCCTCGCATCTCTCAGGTCTTCCGGAAATTCACAAGCAGTCTTAGAGTCAATTTGTTTCCGTTTTCAGAGACTTGTTTGAGAGTTTTTAAAGACAGTTCAAAACAATAAGTGAGACACCATAAAGCAGAGCAAGATGTGCCGTATAGAAAATGTAGAAGAAATATTTGAGCTTCAGCCCTCGCTTACCATTATAAAGATTGATAAGCAGCAACGAAACGACCGCGGCAGCAACATCAGGATTAAATACATTAGCTGTAGCAAACTCAAATCCGCCGCCAACTATATGGCATGACGAAAGGAGCGCTGCACATACTGCAGCAAAGAACATCTTGGCCTTGCTGTCGTGGAATAAATAGAATGCAGCCACAAGCATAATGCCATACACACAGCCATCTAGTTTAGTGTATTCAGCTGCCAGTGCTGTCAAAACAATCAGAGCAGTTTCTGCGATGTATCTTTTCCGTTTTGAAAGACTTTGTATCTTTTCCAGAACAATCAAAAAGACCAAGGAAAGCAGGAGCTCACACATAACATTTTGTTGCCGAAGGTCAAATAGTTGCCCGGTTTGGACGAAATCGTATATGGGCTCCGCAATGATTGCGAAGACAAGCATATTTCGCAGGTACTTCTTTAAGTCATGAGTATGCAAAAATCCCTCAACTATCAAAAAGCAAAATAAGGGAAATGCAATTCTGCCAAGAACATGAAGCATATCCGAAGCCTCGCTTAGAATCGCCCACTGTTCGTCTGATATCTGACTGTACGATGCGTGAGTCATGATTCCATTGGTCAGGACGATCCTGCTTACATGATCGAGAACCATCGAAATGGCTGCTATTATCTTTAATGTGCTGCCGCTAATTCCGTATCTATTTGTTTTCATTTCGTATTCCTTACTTTGGGTGGGCCGTCAGGGGTTCAGCCTGCTCCGCAGGCGGCCGCTGCGGCGCTTCGCGCCTTGCGCGCTGCGCTGGCAAACGCTCACGCGTTTACTCAGCTCCGCGCCCTTTCGGGTTCGAACCCGCGTCGCGGCAACAAAAAAGCGGCCGGCATCCGCCAGTCGCTTTTCCATTCTATGGTGGGCCGTCAGGGGTTCGAACCCTGGACCTTGGGATTAAAAGTCCCCTGCTCTGCCAGCTGAGCTAACGGCCCGCGGGTGGCATTGTACCACGGTCTGGGACTATTCCCAACTCCATTGGCCGTTCTGGAAAATCACAACTTCACGTCCATCAGGCGTAATGCCCGTAATATCGATGTCGTCCGTGCCAATCATAAAATCGACGTGCGTGCTCGAGACGTTAACGCCATGCTCCAGGAGCTCTTCCTTGGACATGTCATACCCACCCTCGATGCATTCGGGGAAACCGACACCTAGCGCGAGATGGCAGCTAGCGTTCTCGTCATAGAGCGTATCGTAGAACAGTACGCCACTTTCGCGGATCGGCGTGTTCTTGGAGATGAGCGCGACCTCACCCAGATGAGCGGCACCTTCATCGGTGTCAATGATGCTCGCAAGCGTCGCCTTGCCCACGCGGGCATCGTAGTCCGCTACGCGGCCGGCCTCGAACTTAATCCAAAAATCGTCGACCTTGTTACCGTGGTGAATGAGCGGCATGGCCGAGTACACGATACCGTCGGCGCGCATACGATCAGGCGAGGTGAAGACTTCCTCGGTGGGAATGTTGGGGAAGAAGGGGTGTCCATCGGGCGTCTTGCCCTTGCCGCCGGCCCACTCGTGACCCTTCGTCATGCCAATCGTCAGATCGGTTCCATTTTCCGCGGTGTAATGCAGGCGGTCAAAACGATTGTCGTTCAGGAAACGCAGGTTCTTTTCGAACGCCGCGTCATGAAGCTCCCAGTCGCTCTCCGGGTCCTGGCCATCGGCACGAGCGGTGTGCAGAATCGCATTCCATAGCTTATAGATTGCAACCTCATCGGCGTCTCCCGGGAACACCTCGTGCGCCCAAGCCACGACCGGAGCGCCGGCGATGCACCACGGATTGATGTTGTAATCCAGTCCACGGCGGAAAGCTTTGCACTGCGTATTCCTCGCCTTGGATGCCGCGGCCGGCTTGGCTGGATCGATGCCCTTGAGGGCTGCAGGATCCGCACCCTCAATAAAGATAAAGCAGGCGCCATCCTGGGCCAGGGAATCCAACTGCAGGCGCTTCCACTCGGGCGTCTGCTCAAAATAGCTTTTATCGACATGCTCGTACGTGAGCCTCGTCACGGCATCATCGGCCCAAATGACCGTCACGTGGCCAGCGCCGGCGGCATAAGCCTCCGCGACCACCACGCGGGCAAAAGGCGCGCACTCGACCGGAGACTGAACGACAACCTCCTGGCCGGGCTTGACGTTTACGCCTTTGCGGACAACCAGGCGCGCATAGTTTTTAATCTTGGGCTCCAGGGCCTTCATGCCCTCCAGAGCTTCTTCGACCGTCAGGGCAGCTCGAATCATGTGCCACTCCATCTATCTATAGGACAGTAAAAAGGCGCGCCGCAAAAACGACGCGCCTTATATCTTAGCGATAAGTATGAATGCAAACGCTATTTCTTCTTGGAGTCCTTTTTGTCCTCCTCGGCAGCCGCGCGCTCGATAAGGGCGTTGAGCTTATTGTCGGACATGCCCTCAGCCTGCGTGCGGTACATGTTGCGCAGGGGACGAATACGAACGAAGTCGTAGATAAAGTCACCCAGAATGACGACGTAAGACAAAACGATGCCGACCATCTGGACGGGACTGGACACCATGCCAGCGGGAGCGAAGTACAGCGAAGCCCAAATGGCCACGACGAGCACCATGCCGATAGCGAGCACGGCCCACCAGATGCGGCGGCGCTTGGTGTAGTCCTCATCCTGCTTGAGAAGGATATTCGACACCGTGTAGATGCGATCCTCCTTGGCGCGCTGCTTAGCCTTGCGGGCGCGCTTCTCCTCTTTAGAGAGGCCCTCGAGGTTCTCGCCCTTCTCGAGCTCTTTGCGGCGTGCCTTAGACGAAGCCGGCACGACGCGGACAGAGCTCGCTGCCTGACGGGCAGGCTTAGCAGATGCGGCGGACTTGCGCGCAACCCCGGTAACCTCGCGGGATTGCGTGCGCTTGTTCGTGGCGCTACGGGTACTCACTTATGCGTTCTCCTTCATGCTTGTGAACTGGGAGCCCGTGATGATCTGGAAGGCCTCGCGATAGCGCTCGGACGTGCCATCGATGACCTCGGCGGGCAGGTGCGGGGTCTCCCCCGTCATATCCCAGTTGGCCTTGAGCCAATTGCGGACGAATTGTTTGTCGTAGCTGGGCTGGATCTTGCCCTCCTCGTAGCTGGCAGCAGGCCAGAAACGGCTGGAATCGGGCGTGAGGCACTCGTCGATCAGCGTGACCTTGCCATCGATGACACCAAACTCGAACTTGGTGTCGGCAATGATGATGCCACGGGTCGCGGCGTACTCGGCAGCGGCCTTGTAGATCTTGAGGGAAAGGTCACGAATCTGCGTGGCGATATCCTCGCCCACGATCTCGCAGCAACGCTCGAACGAGATGTTCTCGTCGTGGTCACCGATCTCGGCCTTCGTGGACGGCGTGAACAGCGGCTCGGGAAGCTTGGAAGCCTCGGTCAGGCCCTCAGGCAGCTGGATGCCGCAGACGGTGCCGTTCTCGTCGTAGGTCTTCTTGCCCGAACCGGTCAGATAGCCGCGGACGATACACTCGATAGGAATCGTCTGGGCCTTCTTAACCAGCATGGCGCGGCCGGCGAGGTAGTCACGATACTCAGCAAACTCCTCGGGGAAATCCGCCGGGTCGATGGAAACGAGGTGGTTGGGAACGATGCCGGCAAACTTATCGAACCAGAATGCCGAGATGCGGTTGAGCACCTCTCCCTTAAACGGAATCTCGTCGGGAAGAATGAAGTCGAACGCAGAAATGCGGTCGGTGGCGACCATCAGCAGGTTTTCACCGGCATCGTAGATATCACGAACCTTGCCACGGGAATCCGGACGACGCTCCATCGTTGTCACGTGAGTCACTCCTTACCAAAATACGACAGTAATGCGGGTTCTTTCCCGCACGTTTTCGCAAACTCGGAGCGGCAGGGACGAAACCCCTCCTTCACCGAATAGCGAAAAGCTAGTGCTCCATTGTAGTAGATGCCGCGTCCGCCGTGTGCTCGCGAGGCAGATGAATCGTAAAAGTCGTACCCTTTCCAAGCTCCGACTCCACAGATATGTAGCCGTGATGGCGTTCGACGATCTGTTTAGTCACGGCGAGGCCCACGCCCAGACCGCCCGCCTCACGGGCACGGCTGGCATCGGCGCGCCAAAAACGGCCGAAGATGCGCGACAAGTCATCCTTGGCAATACCGATGCCGGTATCAGAAACGGCAATGCTGACGTGTTTGCGGTCACTGAGCACCGACACCACGACCCAACCGCCCTCGGGGGTGTAGCGCATGGCGTTGCTCATGAGGTTGATGACGCATTGCGTGATCATATCGGGGTCGGCCTCGACGACATCGTCGTGACCTTGGGTCTCGTCTGCAAAGCGCAAGCGCAGATCGCGGTCGACAAACAGGCGCTCCTGGGCGTTGACGATGGAGCGCACGAAGGGAACCATGTCTACCGGCTCAAGGTTGAGCGGCGCCGTGCTGTTTTCCATGCGCGACAGGTCGAGCATCTGCTGCACCAGACGGGCCAGGCGACGCGTCTCGGAAGCGACGGTTTCCAAATGCTCATCGTCGGTGGGATACACGCCGTCCTGCATGGCCTCGACCGTTGCAAGCATGGCCATAAGCGGCGTGCGAAGCTCGTGCGCGACATCCGAGGTCAGACGCTTTTCGTGTTTCATGTCCTTCTCGAGCGAAGTGGCCATCTCGTCAAAGGTCTCACCCAGCTGATCGATTTCGTCATCGCCGCGCAAGCCCGTGCGAGCGGACAAATCGCCATCGCGAATTTGTTTGGCCGTGCTGGTAATACGATGAATCGGCTTGGTGAGCATACGCGACATGAACGATCCGATAACGACCGAGATGCAGACTGCAACAACCGCGGCAAGGGCCATGGCGTTAAAGGTCTTCTCTCTAAACGCAGAATCTGCCTTGGTGAGCAGAGCATCGGAGCCGATGGCCCATAGCTTTACCTGTCCGACATGCTGGCCGGAAGGCGTTATGATTTCGACATTGGCCACGCTATCGGAGTCGGTGGGCGCCGACGAAACCGGGCTATGCGAGGCCTTTTTACCGCTCGAGCTGCGAGACGCCGATTCGCTCTCGCGCACATCGGCAGTCGCACTTGCCGAAGGCCACGAGTCGTCATAGACAACAACGCCCTTTTTATTGACGACCTGCATGCCCAAATCGTCGGACACCAAACTCGATGTCGCGACCGTGCGCAGCTCGCCCGCAGTCCAATTGCCGTTTTCCTCGTACGACGTCGCAAGCTTTTCGGCTGCGGAATTTGCGATTTCGACGATATTGGAGCGCGTGTAATCCGAAAAGACCGTGCCCCACACAACAGAGACAACGCCCACCAGCACCAATACCGTCATGAGCGACGTCAGGGCAAAAGCCAAGGCCATGCGCGAGGGATAGCTCATCGTTGGCCGTGAATCGGAACGAGGCGTGTTCCAGCTAGCCTTGGAACCCGCCTCGTTCTCCTGCTTATGCTTTTGCCCGATTTCAAAGCGCGCAGGTGTCATATGTGATTTCCTTTATTTCTCGTCCGACTTATCGGTCTTGGTCGGAGCCTCGAAGCGGTAGCCGACACCGTGAACGGTGTAGAGCCACTTGGGCTTCTTGGGGTCGTCGCCCAGCTTGGCGCGAAGGTTCTTCACGTGGCTGTCGATGGTGCGCTCATAGCCCTCAAAGTCGTAGCCGAGAACCTTCTCAACCAGCTCCATACGGTTGTAGACACGACCGGGATGACGAGCAAGCGTGGTGAGCAGCTTAAACTCAGAAGCGGTCAGGTCCACTTCCTTGTTCTCGACCAAGATCTTGTGGCCCGAGATATCGATGACCAGATCGCCGAAGTCGAGTACCTCGACGGCGGGCTCGTCGGCCTGATGGGCACGGCGGAACAGAGCGCGAACGCGGGCGACGAGCTCGCGCGGCGAGAACGGCTTGATCAGATAGTCGTCGGCGCCGAGCTCAAGACCGATAATACGGTCCTCGATCTCACCCTTGGCGGTAAGCATGATAATGGGCACATCCGAGGTATCGCGGATAGTGCGGCAAACGCGCTCACCGGGGATCTTGGGGAGCATAAGGTCGAGCACAACCAGGTCGAACTGGTGCTTCTCGAACTCCTCGATCGCAGACTGGCCGTCGCCGACGCCCACAACCCAGTAGCCTTCGCGCTCGAGATAGGCAGCGACGGCGTCACGGATTGCCTTCTCATCCTCGACCAGCAGAATCTTTTTTGCATCTGAAGCCATAACACGGCCCCCCTGTCTCAATTAGCTAAGAACAAGCCCATTTTAACGCACCTGAGCCCGCCGGATGCCGCTATGACGCGGCAGCTCGGCGGGCGGTACTCACAATTACAACGCGTTTATTCCCCTGTTGGCGCCTTTTTAACCCCTCTAAGCTTAAAGAGAGAATAGGCGTGCAGTGACCGTCTCTGGTATACCCTGGCTGTTGCGCACCGTGGCGTACGTAAGGAATGAGTCCGATTTTCCAGCCGTAGCTGGATAATCGCCATACTCCAAAGCGCGGTCGGGCGACAGCAGCGAGCCATAGGTCTTGGCAGAGGTGTCGATCAGGAAATGCGATGCCTGCACCTTAACAAGGTATTTATTCTTCTTGCCAGCCGCACATGCGAGCGGCTCGCGTGACAGGAAGAGGTACGACCCTCCCTCATTACCGATATACGTGCCCATGTTGCCCAAGCTGCCCACGCCACTATAGGTCGCCTCGATAGAAAACACGAAGGTATCGCCCATATATACGGCCTCGAAAGGCGAGACTGACGAGGGAAGGACTAGCTGGGCACGTTTGGTGTTGTTGCCGTCGGTCAGATCGATTGCCGTTATGCCGTAGTAGACGCCCTCGTCGTTGCGGACACGCGGCGAGATGGTCAAAATGCCGTCGCTCGCACGCGGGGCCGATGCAAAGCGGCCCGTCGATTTCCAAATTGTCTCGGCCTTGGATTCATCAAGCGAGCGACGATAGCAAAACGAATCACTACTCGTTTTATTGCCGCCTGCCGAAGGCATTTTATACCAGATGACCGATGACCCGAACGCCGTAAACAGGGGCGGATCATAGTCCTTGCCACCCCGATCGAGCTCAACCACGTCGCCAGAGAGCGAAGCGCCCGACAGATTTTGAGCGTAGAGCTTCCACGATGAATTGGCAAAGTTCATCTCAACCCACGCAAACACGCCATCGCCGGCGCGGACATCGTAAAACGAATACCCCGCACCTTCGATAGGATCCTCGATGAGCGTCGTGAGCGAGCCGTCGCCCAAGTTGAGCACGCCAAGCGTGTTGGCATGCAGCGCAGACGCCGGGGCCATCATCGCCGCGGCGTAATCGCCGTCGCAGTAGTACAGCAGCGTACCCAAGGGCAATGTCCATGTCGCCATGGGCTCAAGATCGATATCGACGGCCTCATACTCATCCGTAATCGAGACAATCTTTGAGTCGTCTTTGATAACCTGCGGCTCGCCGGCGGCGTCGTCGCTGGTACCCGTTTTCTTTGAGCATCCGGCAAGCACCGTGGCAGCGCCCGCGGCAGCCCCTCCGAGCACAAAGCCGCGGCGCGATATTCCGTTCTTGACGTGGTCGGCGATACTCATTAGGCGATCTCGGCGCGAGCGGCCTCGATAGCGCGCGTGAGCTGATCGGCGCAAGAAGTCTTTTTCATACCGCAGGTATTACCAGCGAGAACCTCGATGACGCGATCGGCAGGAGCACCCTCGACCAGCTTAGAGATAGCCTTGAGATTGCCGTTGCAGCCACCGGTAAACTCGACGCCCACCACCTTGTTGCCGTCATCGGACAGGTCAAGGTGGATATTGCGAGTGCATACGCCCTGAGGCTTGTAATCAAAACTAATCATTGCGTTCCCCTCTCGTAAAGCAATTTCAGACGTCTATTATCCCCGTCCGAACCGATAAAGTATCGCGGGCACCGATTCAACATTCCCCAATGCGCAAACCGGCGGTAGCAATACTAGCAATCTGCTTCCCGAGCGTGAACTTTTCGTTTCTCTTGATACATGTTGTGGTCAGCGATGTGGTACATCTCGGTCAGCGAACATCCGGGTGTCTCTGCCGTCGCGACGCCAAACGACGCACTGACTGTCAGCACCTCATCGCTCGCAGCAGCAAGGCTGAGGCGAAGATCTTGCACCACTTTGCATGCGGATTCGCGATCGGTGTGAGGGCAAATCAGCAAGAACTCGTCTCCACCAACGCGCATGGGTACAAATTTCTCGCCTGCCGTCCGCTTCAATACAGATGCAGTACGCCGTAGCAGCTCATCGCCCATTTCGTGACCGTAGAGATCATTGGTGCGCTTGAGGAAATTGCAGTCCATCATGATCACACTCACGGGCAGGGACTCGTTCACCAGGTCGTCGCCAAGGGACTCAAGGTAATTTCTATTGCGAAGTCCCGTCAGCTTGTCCTGGAAAGAAAGCTCCTCGGCGCGCTTTGTCATCGAGATGTTATGCGTCGCCACGACGACCGATTCCAGTCGACCCTGCTCATCGCGGCGCTGTGGAACAACCTGCAGCGAATACCACGTACCTCGGCAATCTCGTACCTCGGCATCCAAGTACGGCATGCCCTCCATACGGTCCTGAAGCGTGCTTATATCTATTAGCTCCATGACCGCCTCGCGGCTTTCGGGACTCACGATGTCTCGGCAAACCGTTGTCAAAAAGTCATACACCTCGGCGTGCTCGGAAAATATCTTTGCCACCGATGGCGACATGTTAATTCCCTCGATCTCGAGCGTATCGAGATGCAGCAGGAAGGTCGACTCATATATGGAACTGATAGCATTGATGATGCCGAGTTGCTTGTCCTTTTCGGCCAAATTGCGACGATCGGCAATGTTGCGCGCCAACAGCACTACAACCCAAAACGCCAAGCACACCAGCACGCCGGCAGCGATAAATGAAATCCTGCCCGACATGACCTCAGATTTGGGATAAAGCGCAAACAGGCGATAGTCCTCATACGCCGCACGCACGGCATACCAGGTACTTCCCCGATATTCGATACGTGTTAAGCCTTCGTCTTTCCAATCAATTCCGCTATCGGCAAGAAGCCGGGCAAGGGTTAGATCGACATTCGAATCGTTTGAGGAAACGATCTGCATATCGCGCATCACGAGCACCGTTGGGCTCTGATGGAATGTGTTGTTCACGAGCACGTCGGCGATCGTATACGAATAATCATCGGCGGGCTCGGGCGCAAGCGATCGATACCCCAGCGCTACGCCATCACCGTACGGAACAACACTCACGGCAAAGTCGACATCGCGACGCTCAACGACCGTCGAGTAGGACACCTTGGATCCTCGATACATCGATGCGACCGACGAACAGGCCAGCTCCTCTCGCCACAGCATCAGCGGATCGCGACCATCAATATCGTAATGAGCGGCCATATGGCCGTCGGCGTCCATGACCAACATTCCCGAAAGGTGCTCGGTATGGACGTACTCCTCGACGAGGTCATCGTTGACTTCTACGCAATCAGGCGGCAAGAACGTCGAAAACGACTCGAGCGCGGCATCCAAATTGTGCGTCGCCTCGGTTTTTCTTCCCTGTTCATATCGGTCATATTTTTCGCAGGCGTTTTTTAAAAACACCATGGTTTCCTGGCCAAACCCAAGCGTTTTATTGAGACAGCGATGCGTACCGACCACATACAGCAGACCCAACAAAACAGCGCTGGCCACAACGCAGATAGCCGCGGTGACTAATGCCTTTCGGCGCAAGCGGCGCTCATCATTTGTCATGATTCCGCTCCTTGCCCGTCCGTCGTCGCCCTTGCCTTGTACTTGCCCACAATGCGCTCAATCGTGCCATCTCGATCCATCTCGAACAGCACGGTATCGAGGTTTTTGACGTACTCCCCCTCATAGCCGTCCTTAAACGCGACGCCAAGGTCAACCGTCATAACGTTGTCGGCAAACACACGATAAACACCGGGATACTGCGCGACGAGCCGGTCGAGCGATTGGACGTCCGCCATCCAACAGTCAACATAACCTTTGACCAGGGCAGCTTTGCAGAGTTCGGCAGAGCCATATGATTTGATGTGCACATCCGGCGAGATCCCTAGGTCCCCGGCAAGCAATCGGCGTTCACTCACCGAACCGGCAATCACCGCAACAGTCTTGCTGCCATCGAGATACGCCAAGGACTTGATACCACTCGTTTTCTTGGTGGCAACCGAAACCGTTATGGTTAGATACGGCTCAGTCCAGTAATACTCGTCTTCGCGATAACAGGGCGAGTAGTCGCACCACAGACAATCGATATCGCCATTTTTGAGCAGGCGGTCACGATCATTCCAAGATATGTCGATGAATTGCGGCTTGATTCCCGCGCGCTTGCAAGCCTCGCGAGCGATATCGATATCGATACCAGCGTAGTCGCCCGTGGTATCGATATACACATAGGGATCGTTATCCGTAACGCCAATTTTGAGTACCGGGAGGTCCTTGTCAGCTTCATTCGGGGAGGGAGCGCTGTTTCGAACGGTATACGTCAGGACGACCACACAGACGGCAGCAAGAAGTATGAGCACCGACGAGACGATGGCGGCTCGTTTGATACGTCTGGGCACGCTCCTCCTTTCATCGAAACAGCAGATGAGGTTCATTTTATTACCAGGGGGCAAGTACGACAGCGAAAAAAGCGCCTTGCCCAAGACGGGCAAGGCGCCAATGGTTGAAATGCATCCGCAGGCGGTCGAATTAGGTCAACCCTATTCGAAGCTCAGCTGCTCCAGACGATCGAAGACCGTGTCGATGCGGGTGAGGAAGTCCCACGGATCAAAGATCTCGTCGAGCTTCTCCTGGCTGACGGTGCAGCGCGGATCAGCCTCGAGACGCTCCTTAAAGGTGGGACCGGAGACGCAGTCCTGCACCTCGTGCCAGGTAGCCATGGCGTTTTCCTGCACGATCGCATAGGCATCCTCGCGGGTGATGCCCGTATCGACGAGGGCCAGCAGGACCTTAGAGGAGAAGATGAGGCCGCGAGTCTTATTGAGGTTGGCCATCATGCGAGCCGGATACAGCTGCAGGCCGTCGATAACGCGGATGAGACACTGGAACATGTGGTCGAGTGCGATAAAGCTATCGGCCTGGGCGACGCGCTCGGCAGAGGAGTGCGAAATGTCACGCTCATGCCACAGGGCGACATTGTCGAAGGCAACCTGGGCATTGGACTTCACGATGCGCGACAGGCCACAGACCTTCTCCATGGTGATCGGGTTGCGCTTGTGCGGCATGGCGGAGCTGCCCTTTTGACCCTTGCGGAACGGCTCCTCGGCCTCAAGCGTATCGGTCTTCTGCAGATTGCGGACCTCGGTAGCGATGCGCTCGCAGGTGGCCGCCGTGGTGGCGAGGACGCCGGCGAGGTAGGCGTGATGGTCGCGGGAGATGACCTGCGTGGACAACGGGTCGTGGACCAGACCCAGGTGCTCGCAGACATATTCCTCGACAAACGGCTCGATGGAGCTGTACGTGCCGACAGCGCCCGAGATGGCACCGAAGGCAACGTTCTTGCGGGCGTCCTCAAGACGATCCAGGTCGCGCTTGAGCTCCCAGGCCCAAGAGCCAAACTTCATGCCGAAGGTCATCGGCTCGGCATGGATGCCATGGGTGCGGCCAGCGCAAAGCGTGTTGCGCTCCTCGAAGGCGCGGCGCTTGCAGATCTCGCCGAGCTTCTTGACGTCCTCGATGATCAGATCGCAGGCCTGGGTGAGCTGGTAGCACAGAGCCGTATCGCCCAGATCGGAGCTGGTCATGCCATAGTGAACCCAGCGGCTGGGCTTGGGGTCGCCCTCGGGAACATCGGCGTCGATGTACTCCTTCATGTTGGTCAGGAAGGCGATGACATCGTGGCGCGTGACCTCCTCGATCTCATCGACCTTTGCCTTCTCAAAGTTGGCGTGGTCGCGGATCCACTGGGCTTCGTTTTTAGAAATGCCGATCTTGCCGAGCTCCGCCTGGGCCTCGCAGGCCAGGACCTCGATCTCCTGCCAAATGGCGTACTTGTTCTCGAGGGAGAAGATGTGTCCCATCTCCGGGCGGGTATAGCGATCGATCATAGCGGCTCCTTTTTGGTTATTGGCACGTTGGTCGTAACCCAACCATTGTACCGTGCGCAGGTGCAAGTATGGGCAGCAGGCATGAACCTAACATTTTGAAGCAGGAGCGGGCAACGGGACGTCCGTGCGTCCGCGTCGCGGACGCACGCCGGCTGTGGTCAGCATGCCCCGGTCCTCAAAGCCGTCGAAGGAGACCGGATCGAACCGAGTGTCCCAGCATCCCCCTTGGCTGATAGAGCGGGCAACGGGACGTCCGCGTATTTGCTTCGCAAATCCGCACCGGCTGCGGTCGATCTCCCCGGATTCACGGAGACGATGGGGAAGACTTTGTTGAATTGGCCGTCCCAAGGTCTCCCGCGCCCGATGGAGCGGGCAACGGGACGTCCGCGTATTTGCTTCGCAAATCCGCACCGGCTGCGGTCGCCTATCGGCGACCTTGCCTGCTCGCTATAAACGCTTCGCGTTTATTTAACGCTCGCACCCTGTCGGGTTCGAGTCCCGGCACTTTATTGAAAAAGGCACAGTAACGAAACGTTACCGTGCCTGAAATTCGAATGGAGCGGGCAACGGGACTCGAACCCGCGAGTGTCAGCTTGGGAAGCTGATGCCTTACCACTTGGCGATGCCCGCATATGTGGGGGATAGTATAACGCGGTTGTCTTGTTCGATACAAGGGTGGCGATGCTTGTTTTAGCTGTGGAGATTCGTTTGAAAATCGCGTCAATTGTGGAGACGAGGACCTTTGACTTCCTGTTCACCTTATCTTCTACCTGCGCTTTTGCTTGATTGTTGTATTTGAGCTCAATTTGTCAGGAATTGGGCAAGCTTTTGGTCAGGCTCCGGTACTTACCCGCATGAACCTCGGGGGTAGCCTCATCCTACGCGTCGCAGCCTCCCCGTGCGGCGCACGAGGGATAAGGAGCAGCCATGTCCAACGCACCCACGCACTCTGTCCACAGCGCAATCGCAACAGGTCCGCTGCTCCTGCTCCTCTTCCTGCTTTTCGGCTGCCTGGCACCGGGAGCCGCATTTGCCGTCGATGGCTACGACCAGCTCGGCTTCCGCACTATCAGCGATAATTGTGGGCCCTTCTTTATCGGCAAGTATGAAGCTCAAGACGCCTCGATTGCCTACTGCATGAACCAGGAGCGTCCCGGCCCCACCAAGCCGGGCGGCCCATGGCTCAACTTTGATCAAGGCTGGGTGTGGCTCGACGACGAGTTCGCAGCAATCGTTTGTCACGGATATCCTACCGCCGCGTCGTTTGGCGGTTACCATCTTTCACCCGATCGCGCCCGCGCCGCCACCCAGCTTGCCGTATGGATGCTCAACGGCACTACCCATGTCGACGGCACCTACTCCTACACGACCGCTCAGGGCAAAACCAAGAGCGGGCAATTTACCGCCGACAATGAAGTCGTGGCGGCTGCGCGGTGGCTCCACGACAGCGCAAAATCAGGAAGCATCAAAGCCGCTCCGCACCGCGCGCGGCGCTATCTAGGAACCGTATCGGGCGGCAGCAGACGTCAAGACATGCTCTATGTACTGCCAGCGGTCTCTGTTTCCTTCCAAAAGCAGTCTGCGAACACTGTTATTACCAGCGGAAACAATACCTATCAGTTTACCGGGGCAACATTCGATATTTTTGAGAGCGCCAGCGACGCATGTGTCGGCACCATCCAGATGGACGGCAACGGTCGAGCACAGGCAACACTCCTACCCAACACGGCATACTACCTAGTTGAAACGAAGGCGCCGGCCGGCTATGTCCCCCGCCCCGATCGCGTTGCCTTTACCACGGGGAATGACGGCGGGCAGGTCGCCATCGATGAACAACCCGGCGCCATCACCCTGCATGTCGTAAAACTCGATGCCGCGACGAATGCCGGCCCCCAGGTGGGATCTTCACTCGCAGGAGCAGAGTTCACGTGTGTGTCGCAATCAACCCCTGGATGGTCGCAAATTCTCACGACTGACGAAAGCGGTCGGGCCACCCTCACCGATGTCCCCCTGGGAACTTTTACCATCTATGAGTCAAAAGCCCCCGAGGGCTACCTGCCATCCAACGACAGCTGGACCTATACCGTTGGAGCCGACCAGCTCGGCGATTCAGGCGTGGTCGAGATCGAATCTCGCGTTTCCGATATCCCCATTGCGTTTAACCTTGAGATTTCCAAATTCAAGGATTACGGCAATAGCGACCAATCCAGCTTGGAGCAGCCGGCGGGAGGTGTTGTCTTTGAGGTTGTGAGCAACAGCTCTCAGCAGGTTGTTGGCACACTGACCACAAACATCTATGGCTTTGCCTCCACCAAAGATCAGCCCGAAGCATGGTTTGGCGCAGGCAAGCGACCCGCCGGTGTCCACGGAGCCATCCCATACGACCGCGCCGGCTACACCGTTCGTGAGGTTCCGGAAACCGTCCCAGAGGGTTTTAAACGTGCAGGGGAATGGACCGTCGAGGCCAATCAGATTTCCAACGGCGCCGAGCTTCAATATATCGTGGACAACCACGCTCTGTCGACGCATCTCCAGATTGTAAAACGCGATGCCCAAACAGGCGCTTCTGTTCCCCTAGCCGGATTCACCTTCCAACTCCTCGACAGCAATCACAAACCTGTCTCACAAACTTGCTGGCATCCAGCACATAACGTAATGGACACCTTTACGACTGACGCGACCGGGACCGTCACACTGCCCGAATCGCTCGTGCCGGGCACCTATTATGTACGCGAAACCTCGGCCAAAGAGCCCTATCTTGTCGGCAAAGAGATCGAGGTAAACATACCCGCCGACATGAACCTAACGCCCGTTGTAATCGCCTCGTATTATGACCACGCCGCGACCGGAAACATCAGGATCGTTAAAACCGATGTCGTAGACGGCAGCAGCCTCGCGGGCGCCATCTTTGAGATCCGTGCCTCGGGTGATATCGTGCGCCCCGACGGTAGCATTGCCGCGCTCGACGGTGAGACTGTCGCTACCGTCACAACGGATGAAACTGGAGAAGCACGCGCGGACGACCTCCCGCTGGGATCTGGCACCGCACGCTACGAGGTTGTCGAGACTCAAGCGCCGGCAGGCTTCTTACTCGACCGGACGCCCCATATCGTAGACCTCGCTTATGCCGACCAGAAAACACCCGTTGTAGAAGCACGGCTTAACGTATCCGACAATTACACCAAGGTTGGTATCTCCAAGGTCGATGCAAGCGGAGAGCAGGAAGTGAAAGGCGCACAACTCACCTTATATGGTCCCGATAAAACCGAAATAGACTCCTGGACCTCATCCGACAAGCCGCACCGCGTCGAACATCTTGCACCCGGCACCTACTCGTTGCGCGAAATGATGTCTCCGCGGACCTATGACCTTGCCGAGGAGATAACGTTTGAAATAAAGGATACGGGAGAAGTCCAATCCGTCGCGATGAAGGATGCGCCCATCGAGATCAAAGGACAGGTCGACAAGCGTCAGGAGCTTGTCCAACCTATCGGGAAGGGTCTGCTGGCCAACGGCGATGGTAAAAATCGCGCCGCAACGCAAACCAATACGGACGGTCTTTTCTCCTATACCATCGACGCTCGAAACGATTCAGCTACCTGGGTTGATGAGTTCACAATTACCGATGATCTTGAGTGTGCCGAGGACGATACGGCGAGATTCGTCTCAATCGAAACCCCCGTCGCCATCGGCGACCTCAACGGTCTGTGCAACGTGTGGTATCGCACGACGCCGTTGGACTCGACAGACGTCGATGAGCCGGCAAACGCGACGCTTGACGATGGGCACGAAAATCCTTGGCTTGAGTCCGACGAAGTAAAAGAGAGTCTGGGTGAAGATTGCCGCCTCGTCGATTACGACGGCTGGCACCTCTGGAAGGCGGATGTCTCGACCACGGAATCCGCCACACTCGAGGCGAAAGAACTCGACCTTGCATCCAATACCGTCGTAACGGGCATTCGCATTGAATACGGTGCGGTAGCCGCCGACTTTACGACTCGAAGCGATACGGATTCTTGGACCCGCGATGATCTCAAAGATGAGCACGACGACCTTGACGATGCCAAAGCAATCCTTGGCACAGATGCTCGGGGCGCAGTCGTGCACATGCAGGCAACGTCGGCTTACACACCCCAAACTGCACTCACCAACAGCGCACGCGTCGATCTTTGCCGCAACGGCGGCGGCGATAAACTTGAGTCACATGACGAGGACCGTGTCATTCAACGCTGTACCCTACCGCAGGACCTACCGGCAACAGGATCAGCTCCCATCGCCGCTTGCATCACCGCGCTCCTGACCTCGGGTGCCGCAGCCCTATGGTTCGCTCGCCTTAGGTCAATCCCAAAGAAGCGCTAGCGCGATGAAAAAGCGGGCGAGCCAGTCCCCCGGCTCGCCCGCTTTCAATCATCTAAATCGCCGCATCTACTCTGCAGACGAAGATCCACCATCAACGATTGCCTGCTCGGACTCAGGAATCCCATCGGCGCCCGTGCTCTGTTCTTGCTCCACCTCTTCGCTGATTGCGGAGGCGGGGGTCGAGCCCTTCGCGCCCACGATGTAGGCAGCTCCAAACCCTAACGCAATGGCAATCAAGGTCAAAATCACGTAGACAGGCCAATGGCGCTTAATATACGAAAACACGTTGACTCCTTAGAGCTCCGTCTACGAACGGCGGATAACCTCGGTCACGACCTCGGATACCGTGGCAATGTTCGTCGGGTTGACATTGTGGGGCAGGTCGTCCTCGGTACGAGCACAAGCCAGGCGCGTGCCGTCCACGCCGGCGATGGTGAGGGCTCGGCGGCTCGCCTCGAGCGCGGCATAGGCATCGGTCTTGGCATAGGGCATCTCGAGCGCGCCACAATCGACATGGAACGACTTGCACACCTTGCTGACCAGGTTCATGATGCGGCGATCGCCCTTGAGCAGCTGCTGTTCGCCCTCAACCGTCACCACCGAAAGCCTACCGGCGCCGACGGATTCAAGATTGATGAAGAATACGCCGCGGAGCTTATCGCGATGCGAAGCCAAGAAGGCCTTCATACCGGCGCCATCACAGTCCGAGGCGCCCGTTGCCACAAACCAGATATCGTGACCGAGCAGCTCATCATCGCCCATAGAGGCGACAGCCGAGAGCATATCTTCGGAAGAAGCGCCGTCGGAAGACGTAGCGCCGCCCTTCCAGCCATCGTTATCGTCCTCGAAATTATCCCACGAACCGATGCCGCGACCGGACTTCTTGGCATCGTAATCGTCTTCGACGCCCAGCCAATCACTCATGCTGTCCTGTTCGTTTTTCTTTTTACGACCGAACAGGCCGCCCAGGCCGCGCTTGCGAGACTTGGGTGCCGCCGGGGCGGGAGCCGAAATGGTCTCGATCGGCTGAGCACCCGACGCAACGGGCATAGAAGGCGCAACGGGTGCCGATGTGGGTTCGGGACCCTGAGCGGTAGCAAAGGGGTCGTTGACCTGTGCGGAGGGGTCGGGAAGGTCGAACAGCGACGTGCGAGACGCAACGTTTGCCTGCTTCATCGACGGCAGCGACGGATCGGGGACCGAAGCCAGCGGAGACGAGGAAGGTGCAGGCGACGGAGCCGACGCCGGATCGGGAACATTCATCTGCGGACGTGGTGATGCCTGGGAGGAAATCTGGGCCATAAGGGAATCGATCGTTTCGTCCTGGGTGGGAGCAACATCGGCGACCGTGGCACCGGAACCACTCGGGGCCGGCATGGTGAAAATCTGCGTGGAGTAAGGCCTCGACTCATCTGTCTCGGGAGCCTCGGAAACCGCAGGCACTTCCTCCTGCTCGACCTCGGTCGAATCATCTTGCTCGGCTGCCGCGTATTGCTCTTCGTCACAGTTGGCCTCGACGGGCTCGTCCTCGGCGGCATCTTGGATTTCGGCAGCATCAATAGGCTCGTCATCGTCTGCCGCGTCGCCCTGCTCATCGGAAACAGGAAGGGGCTCGGCAATCGCGGTGCCTTGCTTTTCAAACGTTATCGTGGAATCGAACTTCGCGGCATCAAACGACATGGTGCTATCGACGTGCTGCTGAGCCTCGAAAGACGTTGTTGCCTCAACAACATCCGCGGACGCCGGTTGCTGGGACTCAAAGGACGTCGTAGCTTCGGCAGCGTCGACGGGCACGGACTGCATAGCCTCGTTCTGCTCGAACTCTTGCGCCGCGCGCCCACGTGCCGCCTCGGCTGCCTGCTGCTGAGCGATAGCCTCCTGCTCGGCAGCCTCGCGTGCGGCAGCGCGCTTCTCCTCGAAATCGTCGACAAATTTCCTGCCCTTTGCAAGCGCACCCTTAAAGAAGTTGGAAGCGCCGGCGCCAATCGAAGAGAACGCGGATGCAATATCGGCATGGGGCGTTGCCGCGGGAATCTCGGCCGAGAAATCAGTATCGCTCTCGTAAGACGCACGCCTCGGCTGTTCAACGTAATCGTCGTCAGACTCGTCCGCAACGTCTTGCGCCGGCGCGGCGGGAGCCAAAATGTCCAGTCCTGCCGCGGGATCGATCGCGGACACTGCCTCGGGCTCGGCAACGGCAGCGGTAACCACGGCAGACTCATCATCCACGGTGGCAACGGGCGCAGGCGCCGTCACGACGGGAGCAGGCTCGGCCTCAAACGTCGGCTCCTCGCCCTCCTCGTAATCGAGCGTGCAGGACTCGGGAAGCATTCCGAGCGCACGGATGGCATCCGAACCAAAGCGGATGTTGCCGGCGGCATTGCGATAGAGCTTGAGCTCGGGCTCGGCCGCGACAGGCTCCTCCGCCGGCTCGGCAGCGGGAACCTCGTCATTGAACTCTTCGGCCTGGACAGCCTGATTCTGATCCTCGGGCACAATGGCGCCAATCAGCGTCTCGTCGGCAGACGCACCCTCAAAGCCCTCGATCTGCTCGTCGAAAGCCTCACCCTGTTCGGGCTCGGCCGGAGCGTCGGGAGCAATCGGCTGACCGAACTCGTCCTCGGCGTAGGTAGGCTCTTCATACTCGATGGTGTTGCCGTAGTCGTTTTGCTGCTGGGCCGCGGCATACTCCGCCGCCGCGCGCGCCATTTCCTCGGCACGACGCTTCTGCTCCCCAAAATAGGTATCGAACGGAACATCGTCGGGAAACTCGTTTTCGCCTTGGAAGGGAGCAACGTTGTCCATAACGCCGAGCATAGCGGCGACAGAAGACTTGTTGCACACCGCGCCGGACGTATAGGGAAGAATGTGGCGGTTAGAGATGATGTTTGCCGCGTTGACAAGTGCAACGAGGGAAGCGAGGATCGCGACAATCCACAGCAGAACCTTGAGCGCGCCGGGGAGCGGCAGGATACGCAGGATGGCAACGGCAGCGGGGGCAACCGTGGCAACGGGCAACAGCTTGGCAATGAGCGCACGATACGAAGCATAAGGCTCGCGGGCGAGCAGCTCAGCACGGGGAGAGTCGTAGTGTGCGACAACGACCACCGGGCGGTTGCGCGGAGACGCAAGCGGGCCCGAGGCCTTGTGGTAGGCGATGACATTTTGGCTCACGCCCGTCTTCCCCAGGCGCGAAACCACGGGGTGGCCCGTGCGCTCGAGCACGTAGAGCACGGCACCGACAATGGCCAGTAAGGTGCCGACCAAGCCGATACCGCCGCCGATGCCCATCAGCAGGGCGCCGGCAAACGCAAGGATGCCAGTAACGGCAAATGCCAATCTACTGGGCGCCGGGGCATTGAACTCCTGAACCTCGGGATCAAAGCCGTGGTTGCGGAAGATCTGAGCGATATCCTCGGCAGCCAGGCGCTCTTCTTCGCTGCATGCCGGCGTAATGCCGGTGTTCTGCAGCAGGTGGTTAATATAGTTCTGGGTGTTCGCCATGTGCGCTCCACATCCATAATCCGACAAATAGGCCCAATGCTTGCACATTAGAACCGTATATAGTCGAAAGTATACCCCGAGCGAGCGCAAACGACCGAATTCGGGCCATCTTAACGCCCCGAGCGGACAAGGATATAGCCTAATCTCCATATCGGACTAAAATCATGGCAGCAAACCACCTTCCCATGCGAGGACTCTATGACGGCAAGCGACGCGACCGCGACAATTAAAAAGGGAAATTCGGAGCCAAGTTTCGATAAAACGGCTCAGCGTATCCTCAATCTTTTCTTTGTGCTCAGCAGCTCCCCCGAACCGCTGACGACCGAGCAGATCGTCTTGGATTCTGACCTGGGATATGGCTCGGGCAACATTGACTCGGATAAGCGCAAGTTTCGGCGCGATCGTGACAAACTGCTCGAGCGTGGCATCTTAATCAAGGAGGTTCGCCCCGCCGGTGCGCAGGAGACCGAGGAAAGCTCGTGGACAATCGACCGCGAGCACACGTTTGCTGCAGGCGGCCTCATCACCGCAGACGACGCCGATATCCTGCTCAACGCCATCGACCAGACGTTAGCGGCCGGCTCATCCACCTTTGCCGCGCCGCTTGCCGATATTCGCTCCAAGATTGCCTACCTCACCGGCATGTCGGCGGTGGACGATGCGCCGGTCTGGCGCTCTCCCACCGTCGATGCGGTATGGAGCGCCTTTGCCGAGCGGTGCGCGCTGCGATTTTTATATCAGAACGGACGCGGCGAGCAGAAAGAACGTACCGTCTGCGTCTACGGCATGTTCGAGCGCGAGGGCGTGGCGTACTTCTGCGGCCTCGACAATGTCACCGACGACATCAGGACATTCCGCTGCGACCGTATCGTTCGCGCCTGGCGTCCTTCGAAGGCCTACGTTATCCCTGCGGACTTCAACCTCAGCGACTACCTGTTCTTTGAATTCGATTTTGCCGACCGCCCGCCCGTTGCGGCTACGTTCTCGTTCGCCCCGCAGACGCAGATCGATATGATCAACGGCCTCACGCGCGGGCGAGGTGAGCTCGCACACACCGATTCGGGATGGACTTGGACCGTTGACGTGCGAGATCTTGAAGCCGCCGCCTCATTTTGCATGGCCCACGCCATGGACGGCATGAGGCCCATGGCCCCCAAATCGCTCAAGCAGGCGTGGAACCACCTCATTGAAAGGACGGTGCACGAGCATGCCCGTGCGTAAACTCACCAGCGAGCAGAGGCTCTCGCGCGCCATCGACATCATGGAGGCCCTCTACGCCGCCGGCGAGAGCGGCATGACACGAACCGAGATTTGCAGTCGCTTTGACATCACGGGGGCGTCGCTCGACGAGATTCTCGAGATCGTCTCGACGCTCGCGGACCGAGAATCGGGTGCGCGTATCATCTGCGAATGCCACGGCGAGCGCGTGGTCCTCACCGGTGACGCCGGGCGTGTACTACCGCTGCGCCTGAGTGCCGCCGAGGGCGCTGTGCTCAACCACGAACTTGAATCGTTGGGGATCGAGCCCCAGGCGGCGGCTCGAATTCGACATGCTCTTCTACCCGAAGAGCTCGGCTATAACCAGCACGTCTTTGACACCGTCAACCACGGGTCGCACTGGCAGCAGCTGAGCTGCGCCATTCAGGACGGCGTTCGCTGTCGTATCTCGTATCGCTCGATGGACGATGCGCGGCCACGCGAGCGTCTGGTCGACCCCTTGCGCATTACAGCAAACGGCGACCAAACATATCTGATTGCCTGGGACATCGCGGTCGATGAGCAGCGCACCTATCGCATGGATAAAATCGAGGGACTCGCCTTGACGGAAGACTCCGTCGTGCCTCACGCACCGGACGTTGCATCCCTCCACGATTCCCTTGCCCGGACGCAGCGTAGCGCAAAGCTCTTGATGCCATTCGATATGGCGGAGCATCTGGACTGGGCCGGCATCACCCTAATCGAACGCAGCGGGACAGACATGGCAACGGTAACCGTACATTACGGCTCCGAGCGTTGGCTGCTGAGCCAGATAATCGCAGCGGGCGGAGCCATCCGCATCTTGGATGACCCCGCCCTGTCAAAGCGTCTGTGCGATATGGCAAAAACCCTCGTCTGTCCGCTTTAGCGCCGCCGCTCGTGGCGTGCACGCCACAGCTGTAGATAGTGCCCGATCTGCGCCGATTCGATGCGCTGGTAGGAGCTCGTGGGCAGCGACGTTAAGAACTTCTTGCCATAGCCCTTCGTCACCAGGCGAGGATCCGCCAAGATCAGCACGCCGCTATCGGTCGACGAGCGAATCAAACGCCCCGCGGCCTGCTTAACCTCGAGCACCGCCTCGGGCAGCGAATAGCGCGCCCATGCGCGGTCTTCGCGCAGGTTGCGCTCGCACGAGAGCGGGTCCGTGGGGCTCGAGAACGGCAACTTGGGAATGATGACGCAGCGCAGCGTCTCGCCGCTGGCATCAAACCCCTCCCAGAAGGCCTTGAGCGCAAAAAGCGACGAGGTCGGTTCGTTGATAAACCGGTCGCGCAGGCGACGAGGAGATGAGTTGCGCTGCTGGCAGTTGAGCTCCAGACCCGCACGGGCCATCTTGGGCTCAACGCGGGCGTATAGGTCCTCCATGTCGCGCCGATTGGTGAACAACGTGAGCACCGATCCGCCCATGGCAAGATGGGCGTCGACCAGTACGCGCTCGAGCGCCGTAAGATAGCTCTCACGATCGCGCGGATCGGGGATATCGCCCGCAACGACTACAGCCATGTTCGAATCGAAGTCGTAGCTCGAATCCAAGTGCAGCGATGACGACGTTGAAGCACCGATGCGATCAAGGCCGACCGCATGGTTAAAGTGCTCAAAGCTTTTGGACACCGTCATGGTCGCCGAGGCAAAGATAGCCGTGTGAACCTCGGGCAGCCACTCGGTTGCCAAGGCCTCGCCAATGTCGATGCGCTCTGCGGTCATCGACTCTCCGCCGGCACGCAGCCTGCGATTGACCTGCAGCGAATACACGTAGTGCTCATCGGTGCCATCAATGATGAGTTTGAGGTTCTCGGCCAGCTCGTGCAGGCGGCGCGAGATATCACCCAGGTCGACAACAACCTCGGGCTTGTCGGCGGCGACGGCTTGCACCAGCGCGTCGACGCTCTTGTCAGCTTGTTCCAATGCGTCGATGCCAGTGTAGGCCGACTGTAAGAAATCATGCCAGTCGTCTGATTCGCGCAGCTCGGGGCCAATCCATAGATTGGCATTGTCATAACCCCCACGCGCACGGCGGCCGAGCTCGCGAACGCCATCGAACACGTCGGCGATTGCCATGCTCGCGCGGGCAACCGTCGACGTCGCCTTGGCAGTAAGGCCCAGATAGAGCGTAGAGCCCTCGGAGGTTGCCAAATCACGGGAAACCTGGCTTAGCGCGCCGGTGCTCGAGCCACCCAGGCGCTCGAACAGGACGCGTGATTCGTCCGCCGACACCACGCGCGCCCACTGACGGCGCGCCTCGCGCTCGATGGAATGGGCCTCGTCGATTACCCAATGACGAATCGGCGGCAAAATCCTGCCCTCGGCCGCGACGTTGCGGAACAGCAGGGAATGGTTGGTGACCACCACATCGGCATGCGCCGCACGACGGCGAGCGCCATGGACCAAACATTTATCAGGGAAAAACGGGCAGAGGCGACGAGCACACTCGCGCGAGGCCGTCGTAAAGTCGGGACGGTTGACGCTGCGCCACCGAATGCCGAGCGAGTCGAGGTCGCCATCGACTGATTGGCAGACGTACGCCATAATGACCGCGACCGCCGTGAGCGTGTCCGCCGGATCGCGCTTGGTGGTAATCTCGACCTGGCCGCGGCTCATGCGCTCAAGCTTGCGCAGGCACGGATAGTGGTCATACCCCTTGAGAGCGCAAAATGACAGACCACCGTCCAGTTGCTCCGCAAGTTTTGGCAGCTCATGGTACATAAGCTGGTCGGCAAGATTGTTCGATTTGGTCGCAATACCAACCGTGATGTTGTTACGGCGTGCTGCCTCGGCAAAAGGCACCAGATAGGCCATCGATTTGCCGACGCCGGTGCCTGCCTCAATTACTCGATGAGTGCCCGTGACCAGCGCATCGCGGACCTCGAGCGCCATCGCGATCTGCTCATCACGCGGCTCGTAGGTGGGATACATGCGATTGACCAGGCCACCTGGCGCATAGTCTGCCTCGATCTCCTCACGACTCGGCATCTTGAGAACCGGCAGTTCATCGGCGTCCACCCGATCGTCGGCGCGATCGGCCTTGAGAACGTCAGCACGAGCGGCGCTGAGAGAGAAGATGGAACCAGGGTTCTGCCCTGCCAAGAATGAGAAGATAGGACGATAGGACCAAGGCACGTCCAGATGCATGTCGGCTAGGCGCGCCATGAAGCCCTGGGGCAAGTCGGTGAGCGCCACGAGCAACACGCGCCATACGCCACACAGGGCGTCGACGTCGGCATTGGCACGGTGTGATACCGAGTCGCAGCCAAACAGATCGGCCATAAAAGACAGCTTGTGCGAGGCCAGGCGCGGAAGCGCGATGCGCGACAGCGCCAGCGAATCGATCCAAATATCGCTCACGTTGACGCCGCCTTTGACCGACTCGATAAACGAGCGGTCGAACGTGGCGTTGTGTGCGATCACCGGGCAGCCACCGACAAAATCGGCGAGAGCGGCGACGGCCTCAACCGCCGACGGGGCATCTGCAACATCGGCATTTGTAATGCTCGTGAGCTCGGTAATCTCGGCGGGAATCAGCTGCCTGGGATGCACGAAGGTATCGAAGCGGTCGATGACCTCGCGGCCCGAAAGACGGGCCGCCGAGATCTCGATCAGCTCGTTGTCCTGCACCGAAAGACCCGTGGTCTCGGTATCGAGGATAATCACATCTTCCTCGATAAGGCCGAAGGACTGCGTTTTGGCGCGGTCGGCAAGCGTGGCATAGGAGTCGATGACAAACTGCGGCGTTCCTGACGAAACCGCGTCCTCGATTAGCATGCAATGCCCGCTCGACGAAGGCCCATACGGATCAGGCTGTCACAGACCTGCGGGAACGTCATGTCGTCGGTGTGGCGGATCTCATCCGGATACAGCGACGTATCGGTCATGCCGGGAATGGTATTGGTCTCGAGGATAACGGGGCCGTCCTCGCTCACAATAAAGTCGCTGCGCGAGATACCCAGGCAACCGAGGGCCTTGTGAGCGGCACAGGCAAGTTCCTGAGCGCGAGCGTAATTCTCGGGTGAAATCTGCGCCGGAATGCGATGGATATCCGTAGGGTCGACATACTTCACGTCCAGATCGTAGAACTCGCAGTCCTCGGGCTTACGAATCTCGACAATCGGCAGGGCGCGCACGTCATCTTCGCCGTATACGCCGACGGTGACCTCGGTACCCTCGATGCACTTCTCGACCAGCACTTTGTCGCCGTACTCAAACGCCTTGGCGATTGCCGCGGGCAGCTCGGAGGGCTCATGGACCAGGGAAATGCCATAGCTGGAACCGTTGATGGCCGGCTTCACAAAGCAGCGCTCGCCACAAACCTCGACGATATGATCGATATCGACTTCGTCGCCCACCTCGAGCGCAAGGCCGGGGGCAATGGGAATGCCCGCCTTGGCGTATAGGAGCTTAGAGACCTCCTTGTCGGCACCGCAGGCGCTGGCAAGTACGCCCGAGGCCGTGTAGGGGATACCCAGGGTCTCCATGGCACCCTGCATGGCGCCATCCTCACCGCCGGCGCCGTGCATGGCGATAAATGCCACATCGAATCCGCCGGTCGCCATGGTTACCATAAAGTCATCAGCGGCCGTGTCAAGCAGCTCCACCGAGGTGTAGCCGGCTTCCTTCAGTGCCACCACAACGTTCTTTCCCGAATCGAGCGAGATCTCGCGCTCGGCGGAATGACCGCCCGCCAAGACCGCTACGTGCATGTTCTCTAGGCTTTTACCCGGCATGGGCAGACTCCTCCTCTATAATTTCTGCAGCTGATACCATATTGTAGCGATACCCTCTACGTTTCCCCAAAATCGAAAGGCTTCCATGAATCCCAAGACTAAATCTCAGGACATTCGCGACTTGAGCCAAAACGATATTCGCGAGCTCGTGGCCGAACTTGGCCAGCCCGCCTTCCGCGCGAAGCAGCTCATCGAATGGGTCTTTGAGAAGAACGTTTGTTCGTTTGACGATATGACCAACCTTCCCAAGGCTTTCCGTGAGCAGCTTAAAGAGGCTTTTGCCTTTGATACGCCGACTGAACTCACCAAGCAGGTTTCCAAAGATGGCTCGCGCAAGTATCTGCTCGAGTACCACGATGGCATTTCCGTCGAGACTGTCGGCATGCCCCGTCGTAACAAGCTTTCCGTCTGCGTTTCCACCCAGGCAGGCTGCGGCATGGGCTGCGCCTTTTGCGCCACCGGTCTCAACGGCCTCAAGCGCTCTCTGACCGCTCAAGAGATCGTCGACCAGGTGCTTCATGTATCCAACGACTTTGGCGAGCGTGCCACAAGTGTTGTCTTCATGGGCCAGGGCGAGCCGTTTGCCAACTACGACGAGGTTCTCAAGGCACTGCGTATCCTCAACGACCCCGATGGCATCGGTATCGGCGCTCGTCACCTCACCGTCTCTACCAGCGGCGTTATTCCCGGTATTCGCAAATTTGCCGATATCCCCGAGCAGTTCACTCTTGCCGTTTCCCTGCATTCCGCCATCCAGTCGACGCGCAATAAGCTCATGCCCGGTGTTAAGAAGTACACGCTGCTTCGCCTTCACGAAGCGCTTCAGTTCTACACCGAGAAGACTGGCCGCCGCCCGACCTATGAGTATGCCATGATCGAAGGCGTCAACGACACGAATCCCGAGATGCAGGCACTCTGCGACTTCTGCGAGGGAACGCTGTGCCACGTTAACCTGATTCAACTTAACGACATCGAGGGCAGCCCGCTCAAGCCGTCGCCGATTCATAAGGTTGAGGATCTTCAGCGTCGTCTTGAGTCCCGTGGCATCGAGACCACGATTCGTAACTCCCGTGGTAACGATATTGACGCCGCTTGCGGACAGCTGAAACAGCGCTTCAAAGTTCAGAAGAACGCATAGGGGAGTCGCACTCCAAAACGTTTCATGTGAAACATCGAACGGCCCCGGTTGCAGGATATGCAACCGGGGCCGTTTCATTTATTGACCTCAATTTTGAATCAGTTGCTTCCTGTCCCATTTTTTACGGCCAAAATAAGGGGCCCTTGTCTCATGAATCAGACAAGGGCCCCTTAGAATATGCTGAGTAATTGTTAGGTACCTAATAGCCTACATTTTCCCATTGGTTGCTAACCCAACCTTGATTAATCTTAGGATTTTTCGTTACCTGAGCAGTGCGCATGGCAACATCTTCTGTCATAACATCCATTTTCTTCTTGGACGTATCAACGATATCTTGCGCGCCACGAAGCAAACGACCTCGAAGTTCATCGTCTGTCGCGATCTTATATCCAGCAAAGGCACCAGCCGCGACAGTCGTCGCCAATGCAATTGCAGTTAGAATCTTATTCCTCATCTTGGCCTCCTTGATCAAACTGAATCATTTCACCAAGAATACGAGAGAGCTCTTCTTCGTCTTTAAACTCAATCTCAATCTTATTCTTTCCACGCGAGCTCTTCACACGCACGTTGGTATTAAACACCTGACGAAGTACACGCGCGGCCTTTTTAAAAGACTGAGGCGTTGCAGGCCGCGGCGCCTTAGGTGTCTCTCCGGCAGAAAACAATGGAGCAAGATTTTCTGTCGCTCTTACGGAAAGGCCCTCCGCAATAACCTTCTCTGCAAGTCGAATTCGAGCATCCTCATAGGGAACTGCAAGAATCGCACGTGCGTGACCAGCAGTAAGTTTACCCTCAAAAATCATCTGCTGAACAACTTCAGGGAGATCGAGAAGGCGCAGCGAGTTTGTAATTGCAGAGCGTGACTTACTTACAGCCTTCGACAATGCCTCCTGGGTCATACCGCTGGCATCGATGAGCTGGCGATATCCCTTAGCCTCTTCAACGGGATTCAGATCAGAACGCTGAAGGTTCTCGATAAGAGCAAGAGCCAGCATCTCTTCATCATTAACATCTTTAATGATGACAGGCAGCTCCTCAAGACCAGCAAGCTTTGACGCCTGGTAACGACGCTCTCCAGCGATGATCTCATAGCCGTTTCCATTCTTGCGAACCAAAAGCGGCTGCAAAACGCCATGTTCTTGGATTGACTCGCTCAACTCACGAAGTTCAGTTTCGTTAAAGTGAATTCGCGGCTGATTAGGGTTAGGAACGATATCTTCAATAGGTAGTTTTGTTTCAGATGCAGCATTTGAAGCAGGTGCAGACGAACTACCGGTCTCATACTCGGCCTCAGAGACCAAAGCATTGAGTCCACGCCCCAATCCGCCACGTTTCTTTACACTAGGCACGCTTGATCACCTCTTTTGCAAGGTTCATATACGCTTTTGCACCCTTATTTTGAGGTGCATAGGTAATTACTGGCTCTCCAAAAGACGGAGCTTCGGAGATTTTAACCGTACGGGGGATCAGCGTCTTAAACGCCTTGTCCCCAAAGTACGATTGAACCTCCTCAACAACCTGATTCGATAGAGAAGTACGCGAGTCATACATGGTCATAAGCACACCATAGGTGTCTAAACTCTTGTTCAGACGTGATTTGACCATCTTCATTGACTCAAGCAGCTTCGTAACGCCCTCGAGTGCGTAATACTCGCACTGGATTGGAATCAAAACACTGTCTGCTGCGGTCAAGGCGTTGATGGTAAGTAAGCCGAGCGAAGGAGGACAGTCAATAAAAATAAAATCGAACTCGTCCTGAATCGGCTCAAGCAAATCTTTGAGGCGGGTTTCACGAGCAATTGCGCTTACGAGCTCAATTTCGGCGCCTGCAAGCTGAATTGTAGCCGGAATTACAAATACCTTTTTGCAATTTGTATCAAGAACAAGCGATTCTGCGGGCACATCATTCAGCAATGCATCATAGATGCATTGATCAAGGTCTTCTTTTTCAATTCCAAATCCACTGGTGCTGTTTCCCTGCGGATCAAAATCGACAATCAGTGTCTTACGACCCTGCTCACCCAGTGCTGCTGCAAGGTTTACAGCCGTTGTTGACTTACCGACGCCGCCTTTTTGATTGATGATTGCAATGATACGCGTGTCTTTTGCGTTCTTAGAACGCTTAACGTCGCGAAATCCCACGGTCCCTCCTGGTGTGTATTAAAGCTGTCAAACGGAGGATGTTTCACGTGAAACATTCCGATTCGATATCAACCGCCATGTTTCACGTGAAACACTGCATGTTGTTAGTATCTATTATGTTTCACGTGAAACATCTAGGCAAGCGGATTCTTCTTTGCCATGCCATTTGCACGAGGCAATGAAACGGATGCTGGATGACTCTTCTTAAGAACAATGAACTCCCTGTGACCCAGACCCTCTGGCAAATCGATTGCGTCATTAAGAAGCAAAGTGAAGCCGCAGATCTTAGCTGCTGACATGCCGGAAGCAAGCTCCTCATCCGAAGGATTACCCTTGGTGATAACAAATAGCCCTCCATCTTTGAGGAACGGAGCCGCATACTCAACAAGAATCGGTAGAGGAGCCAGTGCACGGGCAGTTACAACAGAGAACTGTTTCTTATGGCTTCGAGCATATTCTTCAAGGCGATCATGAACCGCATGAGCATGTTTCAACCCAAGAGCATGAACAAAAGAATTGACGGCATCAACCTTCTTACCAACAGAGTCAATATAAGTAGCTTTACGATGCGTGGTTATGGTTAACGGAATACCAGGGAAGCCCGCACCTGTCCCCATATCGAGAAAAGCTCCCTCAGGAGCCTTATTGATATAGGGGAGCAAAACAAGTGAGTCGAGGATATGAAGTACCACAGCATCTTCAACGTTAAGAATACGGGTGAGATTAGTTGTCTTATTTGTTTCCAGAACCAAATCCAAATGCTGAATACAATTCCTCATCTCAACATCAGATACGCTCAAGGAATACTCTTTGCAATAGGAAGTTAGACGAGTCAACATCTCGTCAGCTTGCTGATCAGTAAGAACTAACAACGAAAGCTCCTTTCTGACAAAAATCAGTGTATCGAGAACTTTTGACAAAAAAAGGGGACGTGGAAACCACGTCCCCTTAGCATAAGCTCGAGTAGATTATCGAGCAACAATCACCACATGGCGATCGGGGTCAGAACCCTCAGAATGAGTATCGACGGCGTCATTGCCACGAAGTGCAATGTGAACCAGTCGGCGCTCGTAGGCATTCATGGGCGGAAGCGAAACACTCTTATGAGTGCGGATGGCACGCTCGGCTGCAGACTGAGCCATGGAGGCAACCTTGTCCTGACGGCGGCTCTTGTATCCCTCGACGTCCACTACAACCGGATACCTAAAGCCAAGCTTGCGGCTCACTAGCAAAGAGAACATAACCTGAAGGGCATCAAGGGTGCGACCATGACGGCCAATGAGAACAGCAAGGTCGGGAGCCGTTAAATCCAGAATCAGCTCACCCTCGTCGCCCTCATACTCATCGATAGGAGAGTTGGCGGCATCGAAGTGCGAAAGGATGGAACGCAGGATGGAAATCGCGACATCGGCAATGGTGTCGAGCTCCTCGTCGGTCAGCTCTTCACCGGCCTTGTAGCGCTGTGCAATCTCGGGATAATCGCCCGCGACCTGCGGGGCAACCTCCTCAAGCATATCCTCGATGATCTCTTCAGACATAACGTACTCCAAAAGTTAGGTACCTAAATAAGATTGATATCCCGCTACTTCTTCTTGTGCGGGCGCGGCTTCTTCTCGCGACGAGTGACCTCAACCTGCAGCGGCGCGTTCTTAAGGCGCTCCTCCTCATCGGCCTTCGCCTTGTCGATGACCTTCTGCGTCACAAAAATCTGCTGGATAACCTGCCAAGCAGACGAGACGTCGTAGTACAGCAGAACACCAACGGGAAGGCTCCAGCCCATCCAAAGCATCATGACCGTCATGACAACGGCCATCATACGCATGCTCTGAGCCTGCTGGCCGGTCTGGTTGCGCGACATATAGAGCTGCGGAATCAGGGTCAGGACAGCGAACAGGATCAGGCAGACCAGCGCAGGCAGCGCGACCATAAAGCCATCGGCAAAGGAGGCACTCGGCGTGGTGGTCAGGTCGGGCAGAATATTAAAGAACGAGAACGCGCCGTCGTTAAAGTAGTCCGGCAGGTTACGCAGCAGCGTAAATAGGGCGAACAGGACAGGCATCTGAATCAACAGCGGCAGACAACCAGCCATCGGGTTGAACTTGTTCTCGCTGTAGAACTTCTGCATTTCCTCGGCCTGACGCTGGGGATCGTCGGCATAGCGCTCCTGGATCTCGAGCATCTTGGGCTGCAGCACCTGCATGCGTGCCGTCGACTTAGTCGACTTGAGCATAAGCGGCGTCAGTAGCAGACGGATGATGACCACCAGGATGATGATGGACAGGCCCCAGTCGACCGCAAAGGTCTGGATGAGCTTGAGCAGCTCGAAAAGGATGTTAACGATCCAATCCCACATGTAAGTTTTCCTCCGATAGCGAGTGCCCGCTAGGGCACAGGGTCATAACCGCCGACGTGCAGGGGATTGCAGCGAGCGATGCGCCTCACGGCAAGCCAGCAGCCTCTCAAAACACCGTACTTCTCAATCGCCTGGACGGCGTATTGCGAGCACGTTGGGTAATAAATGCAGGCGTCAGGCAATAAGGGCGAAATAACCTGTTGATATATGCGAATAGGAGCGATGGCAACACGTCGCAAAACGTGATTGCTCATCGCTCCTCCCCGGCAACGCCGGCGCGTTTCATAAGCGAACGCAATGCATTGTCCATCTCCTGCGGCGAGGAAACCCTCGTCTTGGGAGTTGCGAACAAGATGATGTCATAACCCGCAACGGGAAATCCACAGCTGCGGGCGGCCTCGCGCATCACACGCTTAGAACGGTTGCGCACGACAGCACAACCGAGCCGTTTAGCACCAACGAAGGCGACCCTTCCGGAGTCGCCTTCGCCAACCGATTCACATATGGTCATTCGAATCAGAGGGTGATTGAAACGACGCCCCTGACTGAACACATGCTCGAAATCTTGCCGAGACTTAATAGTCTTCATGCGAGATGTGTGTATCGCTGCTAGACAGTGAGACGCTTGCGGCCCTTGGCGCGACGACGGGCGAGCACGGCACGACCACCCTTAGTGGCCATACGGGCACGGAAGCCATGGGTCTTGGCACGCTTACGCTTATTAGGCTGATACGTACGCTTCATCTTAAGTTCCTCCTGCTGCATTTCGAGTGTCCGCGGGGGCGCGGACGCAGATATAGACACGTGAGCTTGAAGATTGTAGGGAAATCAATGTTCAAATGTCAAGAAATCAAAGGTAAAAGGTTGCGCAGTTCACACGGTTCCCCCATAAGCCGAGCTCGATTTAACGGTGCATGGCAACTTTTCACGATATTTCATCGAGTTTTCAACAGGTCATGTTGGCAATGTTGAGAACTTTTCGTCCGTTTTCCAAAGTTTTCAACAGGTTTTGAAAAGTTGTCGAAAGATGAGAAACATTGCACGGTGAGCTACTATTTGTTCGAAACCTTTTGAAAGATTGCGAGCGGCATGTCTGACGACTTTTACACCATGGTCGATTCCGGAGACCCGGCACCCGACAACGAGCACATCACCGGCGTGCGCGAAGAGCGTGAGGAAGGCGAGCAGACGACCACGCAGGCGCCAAAAGCCATGTACGCCGCGCGCATCGCCGTCTATGACGACATGCTGTCGACACCGCGTGTGATCGTCATTGATCCGCAGGATGTCCGCACGTATTTGGAAGAGACGACCAACACCGTCTACCAGTGCATGAAAGAACAAGGTGGCCATATCTCGCTCATGGTCATCCGCGAGATTGTCGAAAACTTTATCCACGCACACTTTGCCGAGCCCATCATCTCGATTCTGGACGGCGGAGACACTATCCGCTTTGCTGATCAAGGACCCGGCATCAACGACAAGGAGCGCGCTTTCGACTTTGGCGTTACCAGCGCAAACAGCAAGATGAAGCGCTATATCCGTGGAACCGGAGCAGGGTTTCCCATGGTGCAGGAGTATTTAGAAAACGCCGGCGGGGCCGTGTCCATCGAGGACAACATGGGCAACGGCACCGTGGTTACGGTAAGCCTGGATCCTAAACGCGTGCAGGAAATCGAACGCGCCGGCGGGCGCGGTGCTGCCGTGCGGCCCGAGACGGAGCAGCCCGCATATCCCCTGCCGGGAGCTTTTGCGCAGCAGCCCATGGCAACGCAACAGATGCAGCCCCGCGTGGGACAGATGCAGCAGCCCGGAATGCTTCCTACACAAGAGCCCCAGGCGGCATCGATGTCGATGCCGCCAAACATGCCAGAGGCCATGCCGCTGGCGGATCAGGATGCAGCAGCAATGCAGCAGGCGACGGGGGCACCGGGTGGCCAACAAATGGGCTATCAGCCGTACCATCAGGGATATCCATATCAGCAGATGCCGCCACTGGGGTATAGCCAGCAGTTCCCGCAGCAGTACCAGCAGGGATATCAGCAGCCGTACCAGCAGATGCCGCAGCAGCAGTACAACCCCTGGGCCCAGCAGATGCCTCCGCAGCCTTACCAACAGTGGCCCCAAAGTTTTCAACAGCAAATGCCGCCGGTGCAGAGTTCTCAACAACCAGCAGCTCAAATGATGTATCCTAATGCAGCAAATCAGTATGCGCAGCCACAACCGGACGTGTTCGTAAGCGATCGCGGCAACGCCGCGCTGGGCTATCTGGCGCATAATCAAGCGTGCGGCGCAACCGATCTGGCGAGGGCGTTTGGAAACTCGGCCCCCACTTGGTCACGCACGCTCAATGACTTGGCGCAGGCCGGCTTGGTCATCAAGCATGGCCAGAAATACCATCTGACCGAACTCGGCGCCGCTCGCGTGCGAGCTCAGAGCTAAAGAACGGGAGAGACAGTGGACGAGGAAGCAAGCATCATCCTGGGGGATGCCATCGCCTTTTGCCAGCGCGACGGCCAAGATGCACGCCTCATCAACATGCTGGGGCAATCGCGCGCCATAAGCCTGACCGAAGACACGCTCACGATCGAGGCGCCCTCGCGCTTTGCCATCGCGCAGCTCAAAAAGCATCAGCCGACTATTGAGGCCTATCTGGAAGAAATCGCCTTTGCGCCGATCGCGCTCGATATCGTGGCACCGCAAGGCGCAACGGCCGAATCCGCTGCCGCGACGGCGCCCGCCACGGCTCCCGCTGCTTTCCCGGCGGCGCCGGCCGGCGCGGGCGACGTGCCGACAATCGAGCACCAGCACAGCGATGTTTCCCGTGAAACCATGGCACCGTTGCCGACCGCGGCGGCGACGCCAGCGAACGCACCCGTCACGCACATGCCCATCGCTCACGACGCAGCGGCGAGCGCGGATTCGGGCATTGCAATCAAGAACACACTCTCGGCCGATGATTTTCGTCGCATGATGAACCAGATGAAGGGCGGAGCGCCAACTAAATCCACGCAAGCTGCGACCCCCGCTTCACCCATGCCAGCACCGACTGTGCCGGCCGAGCAGAATACGGATGGAGCCCCGCTCGCCGCGAACTCAAAATTTACCTTTGAGAACTTTGTCTACGGCCCCGAGAACAGCCATGCCTATCGCTCGGCACTCAAGTTTGCCGCCCTCGCGGACGAGCGCGGCACATGCACATCACTGTTCATCTACGGCAAATCGGGCCTAGGCAAGACGCACCTACTGCTTGCCATCAAAAACGAGCTCGCCGAGAAGTCGCCCGAGATCAAGGTCAAGTATGCCAACTCCCAGGCATATCTGGACGACCTGATGACCGAGTTCGACCGCCAAAAGAAGAGCAACGCCCCCATCATGCAGGCGTACCACGGCGTGGACGTGCTCATCATCGACGACATCCAAAACATCATCGGCAAGCGCGCGAGCGTGGACTACTTTTTCCAGCTCATGGACGAGTTCATCCGCAACAACAAGAAGGTCGTCATCGCGGCAGACCGCGCCCCCAAGGACCTGAGCATGGACGAGCGTCTGACCAGCCGCTTCAACGCCGGCATGCTCTGCCTGGTCGCAGAGCCCAGCTACGAGATGAAATACAAGATCTTGCAGCGCTATTACGAGAACACCATCGTCGCCGCTCCCGAGGCAGGCGACGACTCGCTGCTGGCGGCCTATGGGGGCGACAGCGGGCACCTGACCGACGAGCACTTTAAACACATGGCCGAGGTCTCGGGCACCAACATCCGCGAACTCGAGAGCTTTTGCGAGCGCTGCGCCGGCGAGGCGGGCGACCGCGAGCGCGAAGGCGGGGAGCTCACCTTTGACGATATCGACGCCATCGCCAGCCAGTACTTCGACACATCGGCCAAAAAGATCAACGTCCAGACGGTTCAGTCCGTCATCGAAGAGCAGTACGGCGTGACGCACGAGGAGCTCATCGGCCCGCGTCGCAACGCCAATATCGCCAAGGCACGCCATATCGCTATCTACCTGGCCATCGAAATGTGCGAGATGACGACCACGGCGGTAGGCGCCGAATTTGGCAACCGCAACCACTCGACCGTCAGCACAAGCTACAAAAAGGTCCAGAAGATGATCCAGGAAGACCGCACCGTCACCGAAGACCTCAAGTCGCTGCGCGATAAAATTACACTGCGCTCGTAGGGAAATAGAGACACCTGTTGAAAACTTGTCGAAACCACGGGCATAAGGTGTCTAAAACCCAACCCGCGGTGATGAAAAGTTTTGCGCAGGTTTTGAACGTGGAAAACCACCCCCGTTGCACACAGGTTGCTGTCGATTCTCTTTTTGGGTCTGACCTGCGTCTTTGAGAGTAATCAACAGTTTCGTCAGTGCTATTACTATTATTAAGATATTTATATCTATAGAAAGGTATTAAAAGATGAAGTTCACCGTCAGCCAGAGCTCGCTTACACAAGCTATCGGCGTCGTTATGAAGGGTGTCGCTTCGGCATCCACCCTTCCCATCCTGTCGGGCGTGCTCGTCAAGGCGCAAGACGGCATCTTGGAATTCCAGACCTCTAACTACACCATCTCGATCCGTCATCGCATCGCGGCGCATGTCGAAGAAGAGGGCGAGATGGTTATCCCCTGTAAGATGCTCTCCAATATCACCAAGACCCTCCCCGATGCCCCGGTCACCTTTGAGCTGTACGAGCGCCAGGTACTGATTGGTTGCGAGAAGAGCTCTTTCCGCCTGAACACGCTCGATGCCAATGACTTCCCCGAGTTTCCGGCCTATGCCATCGAGAGTGCCGTGGAGCTGCCGACCGATATCTTGTCCGAAATGGTCGGCCGCGTGTGGCGCGTCACCTCGACCGACAAGGCCCGCCCCATCCTGGGCGGTGTGCACATGAAGGTCGAGAACAACACCGTGCGCCTGGTGGCGACCGATTCCTTCCGCTTGGCCGTGTGCGATACGCAGGTCGAGACCTCGACCCTCGAGGGCTCCTTTGAGCTCAACGTTCCAGCCGACGCCTTTAACGACGCGCTGAACATCATGGCCAGCCAGGCGACCATTATGATCGGGGCTACCGACACCCAGGTCGTCTTCGAGGCCGGCAACACCACCTACGTGTCGCGCCGCATCGAGGGCGTGTACCCCAACTACAAGCAGCTCATCCCCGATTCGTGCGTGACGAGCGTCAAGATCGACGTCGCCGCCTTTAACGCCGCCCTCAAGCGCGTGGCCGTTATCGCGAGCGCCAACCCCGCCGTCAAGTTCGAGATCGATGTCGAGAACGGGCAGATGGGCCTGTCCTCCATTTCCAATGACCAGGACCTTGCGCAGGAGACGATCGATGTCGAGGCCGAGGGCGAGTCGGGTACCATCGCCTTCAACTACCACTACATCTTCGGCTGCCTCAATGCCCTGTCCAAGGAGAAGGAGATCACGCTGGAGCTCAAGAGCTACTCGCAGGCGGGCATCTTCAAGTCCTACGACAAGATCAACTACCTGTACCTAGTCATGCCGGTCCGCATCTAGCGCTGCGCCATGACCATATTCGCCCGCGATCTTTCCGTCGCGCACTACCGCAGCTTCGATAGCTATCGCCTTGCCCTGGACGAGGGCGTGACGATACTTGCGGGACCCAACGCAGCGGGAAAGACCAATCTCATAGAGGCGCTGCAGCTGCTGACGAGCGGTGCCTCGTTTAGGCATCCGACCGCAGCCGAGCTCGTCCATGACGGCGTGGGCTCGTGCAAGGTCGAGCTGAGGCTCGAGGGCGACGGCCGCGTGCTTGATATGGGATTGAGCGCGGGGGACGGTAAGCGCTCGTTTAGCCGCAACGGCAAGAGATGCTCCGCCGCCGGTGTGCGCGGGGTTCTGCCGAGCGTGCTGTTTTGTCCCGACCATCTGGACATGGTTAAGCGAGGCGCCAGTGTGCGCCGCGCCGCCCTCGATGACTTTGGCATGCAACTGAGCGCACGCTATGCCGATCTTGCGAATACCTATGGGCGTTGCGTGACCCAGCGTAATGCCTTGCTCAAGGAGACCTGGTGCTGCCGCGAGATGCTCGGCGCGTGGAACGATTCGATTGCCCGCGCGGGCTCGGCCCTGCTCGTGCACCGGTTGGCCCTACTCGACCGGCTGGCGGGCCATGTGCGCGCTGCCTACGGGCAAGTGGCGTCCGGTGAGGCCGCCAACGTGTCCTATGCGTCCACGCTGGGGGATTTGCCCCAGGTCGAGGATCGCGAAGAGCTGAAGGGCTGGGCGTACGAGCGCATGCTGGCTGCCCTCGATGAGCACGCCGACGAGGAAATTCGCCGCGGCGTGACGCTGGTGGGACCGCATCGCGACGAGATTGAGTTTACCGTGGCGGGTCGCTCCGCCCGTTCGTTTGCCAGCCAAGGACAGCAGCGAACGTTGGTGCTGTCCTGGAAGGTGGCGGAGGTGGCCGTGGCTCGCGATGTCCTGGGCACCGCCCCACTGCTGCTTTTGGACGACGTGATGAGCGAACTCGACGGCAAGCGCCGCGGTGCTTTTCTGCGGCTGATCGGCGATGATATCCAGACGGTCATAACCACGACCAACCTGGGGTACTTTACCGATGACCTGCTTGATCGAGCCAAGGTGGTGAGCATGGGTGAGACGTGCTAATTACGAGCGCGAGAGCGAAACGGTCGCCTTCAGTGGCTTTTTGAACGCAGAGCGCCAGCGCATCCTGGCGTCGGCGACGCCTGAGCGCCGTGCGCAGATGGAGGCTGCCGAGGAGTCGCGCACGGTCTATCGCGCCTGGAATGCAGTGTGCTCGGGCACGCGCGAGGGACGCCATGTGACGGGCCTGCGCTACCTGCCCGAGTCCAATGAGCTGCTGGTATATCTCGACTCGCCCTCGTGGACGCAGGAAATGACGCTGTTGCGCGAGATCATCCGCGCGCGCATGGAGCGCGCCGGTGCGCATGTGGACGGCCTGGTGTTCAAAACCACCGCGCCCGGTCACACGCCGCCCGCCGCCAAGGAGCGCCTGCGCCCGGCCGTGACCGAGCGACCGCCGGCCCCGCACGCCGACCTAAGTGAGGCCGAGCGTACCGAGATCGAGCGCCAAGTGGCGCCCATCGAAGACCAAAAACTGCGCGAGGCCCTCGAGAATGCCATGAGAGCCAGTGCCGAGTGGGCCAAGGGCGTGCAAAGCAAAAAAGAGCCTTAAATCGCATCTGGTGGCCTTGTAGAGCCAAATACCCTCGGTCCCGAGGGTATTTTTTTACGATAAACTAGTAAGGCTGTACGCATTTTCTTGACTGAAGGAGGACGTGTGGCAAACGAAAACGATTACGATGGCGGCGAGATTAAGATTCTCGAAGGTCTCGAGGCCGTTCGTAAGCGCCCGGGCATGTATATCGGCTCGACGAGCGCCAGCGGTCTGCATCACCTGGTGTGGGAGATCGTTGACAACTCCGTCGACGAGGCCATGGCCGGTTTCTGCACCGAGATCCAGGTGACGGTCCACGCCGACAACTCCATCACGGTCGTCGACAACGGGCGCGGCATCCCCGTCGACGAGCACCCTGTTAAAAAGATCCCGACGCTCGAGGTCGTTATGACGATCTTGCACGCCGGCGGTAAGTTCGATAACTCGGCCTATAAGGTCTCGGGCGGCCTGCACGGCGTGGGCATCTCCGTCGTCAACGCACTGTCCAAGCGCGTGGTCGTTCAGGTTCGCCGCGATGGCAACACCTACGAGATGGAGTTCTCGCGCGGCAAGACCGTCAAGAAGATGGAGGTCGTGGGCACCTCGGATTCAACGGGCACCACCGTCACCTTCTGGCCCGACGACGAGATCTTCGAGACCTGCATCTACGATTTCGATACGCTGCACAACCGTCTGCAGGAGACGGCGTTCCTCAATAAGAACCTTAAGATTGTGCTGACCGACGAGCGCGAGGCGACTCCCCACGTGGAGGAGTTTTGCTACGAGGGCGGCATCATCGACTTCGTCAAGTTCCTCAACGAGGGCAAGGACGTCCCCGAGGCCTTTAAGGAGCCCATCTACATCGAGGGCAAATCGGATCCGGACGCGCCTGTGACCAAGATGGGCGAGGTCGAGGTTTCCCTGCAGTGGAATAGCGGCTACGGCGAGAACGTCATGTCGTTCGCCAACGACATCTACACTCCCGAGGGCGGCATGCACCTTGAGGGCTTCCGCACCGCGCTCACCCGCGTAATCAACGATTACGCGCGCAAGCAGAACCTGCTCAAGGAAAAAGACGCCAACCTGACCGGCGACGATGTGCGCGAGGGCCTTTCGGCCGTTATCTCGGTCAAGCTGCCCGATCCTCAGTTTGAGGGCCAGACCAAGGCAAAGCTCGGTAGCTCCTATATGCGCGCGCTCACGCTCAAGATCGTGACCGACGGCCTCGCCGATTACTTGGAGGAGCATCCCAAGCCCGCCCGCGAGATTGTCAAGAAGGCGCAACAGGCCTGCAAGGCGCGCAACGCCGCCCGCAAGGCGCGCGAGGCGACCCGCCGCAAGAGCCTGCTCGAGACGGCGTCCCTGCCCGGTAAGCTCGCTGACTGCTCGGTGCGCGATGCCGAGCTGACCGAGCTCTTCATCGTAGAGGGTGACTCGGCAGGCGGTTCGGCCAAGGACGGCCGTCGCCGAGACATCCAGGCGATTCTGCCCCTGCGCGGCAAGATTCTGAACGTCGAACGCGTTGGTGACCATCGCGCGTTCTCGAGCGACACCATCCAGTCGCTGATTACCGCGATCGGCTGCGGTGTCACGACGAGTGCCGGCGACGGCGGCGACTTCGACATTAGCAAGGCGCGTTACCACAAGATCATCATCATGACCGATGCAGACGTCGACGGTGCGCATATCCGCATCTTGCTGCTGACGTTCTTCTACAAGTACATGCGTCCGCTGATTGACGCCGGCTACGTGTACGTCGCGTGCCCGCCTATCTTTGGCATCAAGGTGCGCAACAAGATCCACTACGTGTATCCCAACGGCCGCCAGCCCGAAGACGAAATCCTGCGCGACACCATCCAGAGTCTGGGCCTGAACCCCGACGATAACGACGAAGACGGCAAGGCCAAGGATGGCAAGATCACCAAGAAGCGCAAGGGCTATACCGTCCAGCGCTACAAGGGTCTGGGCGAGATGGACCCCAAGCAGCTCGCCTCGACGACGATGGATCCCAAGACCCGCATCCTGCAGCGCGTGTCGATCGAGGATGCCGTGGTGGCAGACCGCGCCGTGCGCGAGCTGATGGGTTCCGAGGTCGGCTATCGCCGCGAGTACATTGAAAAACATGCGCATGACGCGCGTTTCCTTGATGCTTAAGAGGAGGTAACGTGGCAGACGATATCAACAACAACGAGGGTATGGGCGAGGCCGGCGATGCCGGCATGCCCGACGATCTGAAGCGCCTGCTTGCCCGTGCTGAGCAGGGCGAGGACGGCGATCCGGACGCCTATAACCCCGATGCCGATGATGATGAGGAAGAAGACGACGGCGAGCTCGAGGAGAGCTTTGGCGAAGTCGACCGTGGCGCCTCGGCCGGCGAGGATATCAATGGCGGCCAGCTCCAGATTTCGGAGTTCGGCCGTGAGATGAAACAGTCGTTCATCGAGTATTCGATGTCGGTCATCACGGCGCGCGCCCTGCCGGACGTGCGCGACGGCCTAAAGCCGGTTCACCGCCGCATTCTGTACGCGATGAACGAGAGCGGCATCTACCCCAACCGCCCACACAAGAAGTCGGCCTGGACGGTCGGCGAAGTTATCGGCAAGTACCATCCGCATGGTGACTTCGCGGTCTACGAGGCAATGGTTCGCCTGGCGCAGTGGTTCTCCATGCGCACGCCGCTCATCGACGGCCACGGCAACTTCGGCAACATCGACGGCGACGGCGCCGCTGCCATGCGTTACACCGAGAGCCGCCTGGCAAAGCCCGCCATGGAGCTGCTGCGTGACCTGCAGAAGGATACCGTCGACTGGCAGCCCAACTACGACGAATCGCTCGCCGAGCCTCAGGCGCTGCCTGCGCGCTTCCCCAACCTGCTAGTCAACGGCAGCCAGGGCATCGCCGTCGGCATGGCCACCAATATCGCCCCGCATAACCTCACCGAGGCGATCGAGGCAACCTGCTACCTGATCGATAATCCCGACGCCACTGTCGACGAGCTCATGCAGATCATGCCCGGTCCGGACTTCCCCACCGGCGCCATCATCATGGGCAGCGCCGGCATTAAGCAGAGCTACGAGACCGGCCGCGGCTCCATTACCGTGCGCGCCAAGGCCCACGTGGAATCCACCAAGACCGGCCGCAACCGCCTGGTCTTTACCGAGATTCCCTACATGGTCAACAAGGGCACCCTGCAGGAGAAGATCGCCCAGCTCGTCAACGACAAGCGCATCGAGGGCATCTCGGACATGCGCGATGAGTCCAACCAGAAGGGTATCCGTCTGGTCATCGAACTCAAGAAGGGCGTCATCCCGCAGGTCGTGCTCAACAACCTGTACAAGTACACCTCGCTGCAGACGACCTTTGGCGCCAACAACCTGGCGCTTGTCAACGGCGTCCCCAAATGCCTGAGCCTGCGCGAGATGCTGCAGCACTACATCGACCACCAGGTCGACGTCGTCACCCGCCGCACCCGCTTCGACCTTAAGAAGGCCCAGGCCCGCGCGCATATCCTTGAGGGCTACCTGATGGCCCTTGACCATATCGACGAGGTCATCAGCATCATCCGCTCCTCGCAGACTGATTCCGAGGCCAGCAGCCGCCTGATCGAGCGCTTTGGCTTTACGCCCGAGCAGACCACGGCCATCCTCGAGATGAAGCTGCGCCGCCTGACCGGCCTGGAGCGCGACAAGATTCAGGAAGAGCTGGACGGCTTGCGCCGCGCCATCGCCTACTACGAGGACCTGCTGGCGCACGAGGAGAAGATCCTGGGCGTCATTAAGGAAGAGATGCGCGAGATCTCCAAGAAGTTCGGCGATAAGCGCCGCACCGAGATCAGCCATGTCGAGAAGGACCTGGACGTTGAGGACCTCATTGCCGACGAGGACATGGTCGTGACCATTACCCACACCGGCTATGTCAAGCGCATCCCGGTGGCCGCCTACCGCGCCCAGAAGCGCGGCGGCAAGGGCGTGTCGGGCGTCAACCTCAAAGAGGACGACGTTATCGACGAGATGTTCATCGCGTCCACGCACGAGTACGTGCTGTTCTTCTCGAACAAGGGTAAGGTCTATCGCCTGAAGGTGCACGAGCTGCCGGTGGGTACGCGCCAGGCGCGCGGTACCGCGATCGTCAACCTGCTGCCCTTCGAGGAGGGCGAGAAGATCGCGAGCGTCATCAGTTGCCGCGAGTTTCCTGCCGACGAGTACCTGATGTTTGCCACCAAGAGCGGCATGGTCAAGAAGACCGTAATGAGCGCATATGACCGCAGCCGCCGCGACGGCCTGATCGCTATCAACCTGCGTGACGACGACGCGCTGCTGAACGTGCGCCGCGTGCGCGAGGGCGACAAGATTATCCTGGCCACCACCGCGGGCAAGGCGATCATGTTCTCCGAGGAGCAGGTGCGCGCCACCGGCCGCGATACTAGCGGCGTTCGCGGTATCGGTATGAAGGACGGCGTGAGCGTTCTGGGCATGGAAGTCACTAACGGCAACGGCGATCTATTCGTCATCACCGAGCGCGGCTACGGCAAGCGCACGCCGGTCGCGGACTACCCGGAGCAGAATCGCGGCGGCCAGGGCGTCTACACCATCCAAATGACCGAGCGTAAGGGCAACCTCGCGGCCATGAAGACGGTGGGCCCGCAGCACGAGTTGTTCATCGTGACGGAGGGCGCGACGGTCATTCGCGTCAAGACCGATGAGATTAGCCAGACTGGCCGTGCTACCCAGGGCGTCAAGATGATGACCGTCGACGACAACGACCGCGTATGCGCTGTCGCCCGCATGACGGCCGCCAAGGAAAAGCCCGAAGGCGAAGGCACCGAGGCCGCAACCGACGCCGAAGAGGCCCCAGTCGACCTAGGCGACGGCAACGACATACCAGAGGATCTCCTGGACGAGTAAGAGGCCCTAGCTGGTAGAAAATATCAGGCCCCATATATCGGCGGTCGGCGCACTGCGCGCCGACCGCTTTTTGAAAATCTTTGAACCCCACGTCGGCCCCGGCTGCCCGGCGGCATGCGAAGTCGATCGCGAGTTCCGCACGAGCCGGAGAGCACTTAATGTGCTCTCCGTGCGAGCAGGACTGTCCGAGCAGGCGACTTCGCATGCCGCCGGGCAGCCGGGGCCGACATCCCCCAAAGATTTTCAAAAAAGTTGTTGACGCGCGCGTAACGACTCGTCTAATATATCCCTTGCGCGATGGACCTGTAGCTCAGTTGGTTAGAGCGTCCGGCTGATAACCGGGAGGTCACAAGTTCGAATCTTGTCAGGTCCACCACTTTCTTTCGCAATAAACACCCCAGCGAGAGCCGAGTCGCCGCTGGGGTGTTTATTACTGTCTCCGTGGGGGTTTAGCTCAGCTGGGAGAGCGCGGGCTTTGCAAGCCTGAGGTCAGGGGTTCGATCCCCCTAACCTCCACCATGATGGACCTGTAGCTCAGTTGGTTAGAGCGTCCGGCTGATAACCGGGAGGTCACAAGTTCGAATCTTGTCAGGTCCACCATCAAAACTGTGAAGAGCCTCGAGGGTTTCCTCGGGGCTTTTTTCTTACCTGCTGGAGTAGTCAAAAGAGCCCCGTCCCAAAAAGACTACTTTGATTTTGTGTGCTGTGCGAAAGTTTGGGTAGTATAGCTATTCAATGCGGCGGGCTGCCGCGTGTTAACCGCTACGTACCGGAGGTGTTCCATGGTTCGTGTCGACATAGAGACCATCGTCATGGCCGCCGGTCCCGTGCCATCGCTTATCGTGCTTCGTGAGCGCAGCAGCAAATCGGACTCGCCCGCGCCGCTGCGTTCCCTTTCCATTCAGACTGGTTCGTTTGAAGCTGCTGCCATCAGCCGCGGCATCGATAGCGGCCGCGCCGAGCGCCCGATTACCCATGACCTGCTGCTCGATACCGTTGACGCCCTGGGTGCCAAACTCGAGCGCATCGAGATCGTTCGCGCCGAGCCGCCGGTGTTCTACGCGACGATCGTCGTACTGGTCGATGGCGAGGAGCGCAAGATCGACGCCCGCCCCAGTGACGCCATTGCCCTTGCCGTGCGCAGCAATGCTCCCATGTTTGTGGAGGACGACATCATGAATCGCTTGGGCACTGTTTCTACCCACGCCGAGGATGTCGACGACGAGCAGGAGTTCGAGAAGTTCGACGAGTTCGTCCATACGCTCTCCCCCGATGACTTCTAAATGCGGGGCGGCAGAGTTGCGGAGTGTTCGCTGATGGCCGGCGGTATGTCGGCTGAGGCGGCGGCCATTGCGCGCGAGGCCCAGATGCGCTCGGAGGCTTCTGAGGCGGCTCGCATTGCCTATGTGACGCAGGCCCGCACGCTTCGCGAGCGCCGCGGCTCGTTTATCAAGATGGTTGTCGTCTCCGCCCTTGTCGCGGCAATCTGCTCGCGCCTTCGTGGTACAGTTGGTGCGCTTGGGTTTTCGATTTCAACAGGCTTGGTAATCTGGGGCGTGGTCGATGCAGTCATGCTGACCAACCAGATCAAGGTACTCGACAAGCGCGCGATGGATATGATGCGCGCCCGCGACGCTGCCGCCAAGATCGCTGCCGAGGCACAGGAACTGTAACGACGCCAGACTCGATGGGAAGGTCTAAAGATGGCACAGGATATGCAGGACGCCGGTAACGTCTCCGCCGAGCTCGACGCCATGGTGTGCGATCTGATCGGCGCGTTCTTAGACGACCTTGCCGCCGGCGAGAATCCGGGCGTAGTTGTGGCGATCGAGGACGCTGCTTCCAACCGATATCTGGCGGCGCTCGACGAAGATGGCGAGGAGGCATGCCTCGAGGCTGCCACCAACTTTATCTCCGAGCACAAGATGGGTCTTAAGGACGAGGGGCTTGGCCGCATCGCCCGCTATGCCATCGGCTACACCGGTTGTGTCGAAATTGACGGCGGCTATCACGACGCCCTGCTCGTGAGCTTCTTCGAAACCACGCTCGAGAGCGGTTTTTCGGCATACGTGCTGTATGAGGGCATGGGTGCCGGCGATGGTTTTATGTGGAGCGACCCTGAACCTGCAGGTGAGGAAACCCCTCTCATCTAAAATCGCTAAAATAAACGAGTTTTCGGTAAAAGGCTCAATATTCCCGCTGAGCGTTGTGTCGCTGGGCGGGCCGCATACGCGTGCCGTTTGTATATGGATAGAAGATAGGGGAACTACATGCGCGTAGACAATCTGAGGAACATCGCCATCATCGCCCACGTCGACCACGGCAAGACGACGATGGTCGACAAGCTCCTGCGTGCCACGGACGCCTTCCGTGCCAACCAGCAGGTCGAGGACCGCGTCCTGGACTTTAACGACCAGGAGCGCGAGCGCGGCATCACGATTCTCGCCAAGAACATCTCTATCGAGTACAAGGACGTCAAGATCAACGTCATCGACACCCCGGGCCACGCCGACTTCGGCGGCGAGGTCGAGCGCGTGCTGCGTATGGCCGACGGCGCCCTGCTGCTGGTCGACGCTTTTGAGGGTCCCATGCCCCAGACCCGTTTCGTGCTGCGTCACGCTATCGACACCGGCCTTAAGATCATGATCGTCATCAACAAGATCGACCGTCCGGGTGCCAACCCCGAGAAGGCCTACAACGACTGCCTGGACCTTATGGCCGACCTGGGTGCTACCGACGACCAGCTTGAGTTTGCCATGGAGCATGTCATCTACGCCAGCGGCGTCAACGGCTTTGCCCGTCATGATCCCGAGGACGGCAACATGGACATGTACCCGCTGCTCGACATGATCATCGACGACATGCCCGCACCCGAGGTTGACGAGACCGCTCCGCTGGCCATGCAGTGCGTGACCATCGACCACTCTAACTTTGTCGGCCGCATCGGTATCGGCCGCGTGTACTCTGGTGCCATCCACCAGGGCGACCAGATCCTGGTTGTCAAGAACGACGGCTCCAGCGCCACCGCTACCGTCAAACAGCTCTTTACCTTCGACTACCTGGGCCGTACCGAGTGCCAGGAAGTCGGCGCCGGCGACATCGCCGCCGTTGTCGGTATTGACCGCACCGATATCGGCGATGTCTACACCGACCCCGAGAACCCCGTCGAGCTCGAGCCCATCGAGATCGACCCGCCGACCCTGTCTATCGTCTTTGAGGCTTCGACCTCTCCGCTCGTCGGCCGCGATGGCGACATCGTGGGCGCCCGTCAGCTCAAGGAGCGCCTGTTCAACGAGGCCGAGAACAACGTGACCATGAAGATCGAGGAGCTCGAGGACAAGAGCGGCGTCGAGGTCTCGGGTCGCGGCATCCTGCACCTGTCCGTTCTGATGGAGTCCATGCGTCGCGAGGGCTTTGAGTTCCAGGTCGGCCGTCCCCGCGTTCTGTTTAAGAAGGACGAGAACGGCAACAAGATGGAGCCTGTCGAGCAGGCCGTCGTCGAGTGCCCGGACGAGTACTCGGGCAAGGTCGTTGAGGTCTTCGGCACCTCCGGTGGCATCATGACGAGCATGGATACCTCGGGCATCGTGACGCACCTTGAGTTTAAGATCCCGACGCGTGGCATCATGGGCCTTAAGAACCGCATCATGAACGTCACCCACGGCGAGGGCGTGTTCTACCACACCTTCCTGGAGTACGGTCCCTACGCCGGCGAGATCGGCAACCGCCAGAACGGCGCCATGATCTCCATGACCACCGAGAAGGCCGTTGCCTACGCCCTGGGCACGCTGCAGGAGCGCGGTCAGCTGTTTGTTGAGCCGGGTACCGAGTGCTACGAGGGCATGATCGTGGGCGAGCGCAGCAAGGCTGGCGACATGGTCGTCAACATCGCCCGCACCAAGAACCTGGGCAACCAGCGTTCCTCGACCTCCGATATCTCCGTCCAGCTGGTGCCGCCTCGCACCTTCTCGCTGGAGGAGGCGCTGGAGTACATCGCCGACGACGAGCTGGTCGAGATCACCCCCAAGAACATTCGCCTGCGCAAGCGTCTGCTCAACGCCACCGACCGCAAGAAGGCTGCCGTCCGCGCCGGCCAGGTCAACAAATAAGCGCTGGGGCTTATAACCGCCAATAAGAAAGGGCGTCGACCGCAATGGTCGGCGCCCTTTTTGGTGCAATGGGATCAGGTTGCTTTGCGCCACCACAAAGGTGCCTGGCCCTTTTGTGGTGGTTGGCGGCTAGGCGGTGGGGAGTCCTGGCGTGTTAGCCGGCTGCTGCGGCTTGAGGTGGGCGCTGCGCCAGATGATCTGGATGGCGTAGCCGAGCGTGAAGACGAAGGCTACACCGCTGACAAAGTTGCCCATAAGAGGAAGTGCCGTGAGTGCGCCCGCGACGATACCGCCCACGGCGGCCATGGCGTAGCGGTTTTGGTTGTGTCCGACCATGCGCGCGACCGCGGTGCCCGTAAATGCCGCCGAGACCAAAGCGATGCCGATGACGCCGCACATGAGGGCGGCGGCGAGCGACAGGCCTGCAATCGAGATGATGAGCAGCAGCACGGCGGGAGCGACGGCGACCGTGCCCAGAAGACCACTTACCCACAGCGGCATGGGACGCTGATGGAGCATGCCGGCAGCGCTGGCGGTTGCGCGTGGAAAGACAAGCTCAAGCAGGATGGCGACAAAGCAGGTGGAAAGCGCCGCGGCAACGATGCCGCCGATAATGTCGTTGGCCGTAGAGGTGTTCTCGTTCTCGGTCCGGTCGATCTTGAGAGCTCCGACCTGGGCGCCCTCGGCCCGCTCGGGGTCCTGTGAGACGTGGGCGTTCACCGTGCCGGTGATGCGGGCGTTTTTACCCAGGATGAGCTTGTCGGCCCAGACCTCAACATCGCCATCGACGGTGCCGTCGATGGTTACGGTGTCGCCGGCAAGCGCCGCCGATTTGGCGGAGCCGCGCAGGGCGACCGTTTCGCCTGCCGCGTAAAAACAGTTGGCGGTGCTGCCGGTGTTGAGCACGACGTGCTGGCCGGCCACCGTGACGCTGCCATCGATTGCGGTTTTGGCGATATCGATGGTGCGTGCCGCCAGACGAACGGCGCCGCCTACGGTGCAATCGCGAATCGACAGGTTCTCACCCGCCGCGATAATATCGCGGCCGATGGAGGCGTCGTCTAGGTTGAGACTTTGGCCGGCCCAGTACAGGTCGCCTTCGATACCGGACGGAGTTGAGTCAACTTCGGTTGCGAGCACGTTTCCCGCGGTGTCGGTGCCGGCGAACGACACCGTGGGAAGTGCGGTGAGCGCGAGCGCAATCAGCGCGAATAGGATGGTGATGCGGGCCTGCGCTTTGTGGCGCCGGATCGACGGTACTTGGTTGCAAGGCATAGTGAATCCTTCGTTAGATACTCGACAGGTATCTAACAGGGTACCCAACGCGCGGGCGCTCTAAAAGAATCTCTCGGTTGCATTTCGAGGGGTTGTGCTGTGCTACCTACTTTTTACGGTGCAAAAGGCGCGCGATGTCTTCCTCGGTAGGGCTTTTGATGTCAAAGCGCAGTGATAGCCAGCGCAGCCCCATGGTCACCACAACGCATACGACCAGCGCGGCAACATTGCTCATGAGGCCGCTCATGACGAGGGCTACATAGCTTGCCGATCCGGCGATGGCCGCGATGGCATAGAAGTTGGTGCGTTGGAAAATGCCCGGAACCACGCCCATAAAGCCGTCGCGCAGCATGCCGCCGCCCACGGCGGTGAAAAAGCCCATCATGATGCACACGGCGGGTGCAAATCCGTAGACCAGCGCCTTGTCCGCGCCGGTGGCCGCATAGATGCCGACCGAGATGATGTCGAGCAGGGGAATGAGTTTTTCGGGCTTATCGACGATTGCCGGGAAGATATAGATGATGGCGGCTGTGGCGATGGAGAGCGGTAGTGCCATGGGCTGGTTGAGGATGTAGACGTTGCCGACCTGGAGCGTCATATCGCGCAAAAGACCGCCGCCCAGACCGCAGACCACCGCGAGCGCGACCGCGCCCACCAGGTCGAGCTTGTGCTCGCGAGCGACCAGCACGCCCGAGATCGATGCCGCGACAACGGCGAACATCTCGAGCCAAAATGGGATAGCGACCATGGCATCCGAGGCGTGTGAAGTAACAGTCATAGCGGCGACGACGGGCAAGATGAGGTCCTTTGATTCTCGGGTTTGAACAATGCCCGTACATAGTACATGGTTGGCGGCGATTGAGACCCTATTGCTCGGCAAACGGTAGGGACTGGGCGCGGGCGTGGCGTTACTGGAATGCCAGGGGTCCAAAACATGTACGTCAGCCTCCAAAAACGACATTTTTCGACATCTTTGGAGGCTGACGTACATGTTTGGATTGGGCTCACAGCATGAGTGAGTTGATTTACTCACATCCGGTATATTTCCCCACTTCAACGGACATAAGAGTTGGATACCGGCTCAGAGCGAGAGGCCCTCAATGGATACCCCTGTTCTCATTTCGCATAAAACCGCATGGCTTGTCCATCATGCACCCCAGAATTTGGTTCAGTCTCTTGCGTGGCACGACTACCAGATAGGCGCACAAGGCATCTCCACCCAGCAACGTGTTGCGCGCATACGACAGGCCCTTACCGACTGCGGCATTCCGTCCGATATGCTTAAGACTATCGATATCGCGGTCGTATTCGAATTTGAGCGAATTCGCACCAAAGGCGTCATTTGCCACATTCTTGGACAAAATCTTCCCTACGAGCATATTAACGAGTTGACGCCCGGAATCTTCATCACCGACGAAGCCTTCACCTTCGTGCTCGCTGCCGAGTGGATGGATAGGATCGAATATCTCGAATATGGCTATGAAGTTTGCGGCGATTATCGCATGAGGCTCAATCCCGCCGATCCTTATACCGAGCAACCAGCCACCACCTCCAAGGATGAAATAATCGAACTGCTCGATCGGCATCCCGGCAAACCCGGTGCCACACGTGCACGGCTCGCGCTCAGGCATATCTACGATCGCTCGGCCTCGCCTATGGAGACCGCTTCGGCAATCGCCCTATCACTCCCAACAAGCGAAGGCGGCGTTGGCATCCGAGGTATCGAACTCAACAAACCACTCGAGATCCCTCAACGTCTCTGGCATTGCGCCAAAGCTCGAACACTCAAAATCGATGTGCTCGTTACCTACAAGCGCAGGGAGCTCGGTATCGAATATAAGGGCGGCTTTCACGATGAGTTCGAGCGCAAAGGAGCAGATGCGGAGCGAGAGGCCGCTCTCTCCCAAATGGGATATCGAATCGTTACGCTCACTTCGGCTCAGTTCGGCAGCCAACTCGCCTTTCACCGCGCCATGAACAACATTCGCGAAGCACTCGGCATGCCTCGCTGTACCGACACCGGGCACCAGCGAGAGCAAAACGAACTACGCAAGGCGCTTATCCGCAACTGGAAAGGTATGCGAGACGAAGAGGCACCTTCCGAATAGTGCCACTCCCGTGAGCTCAATCCAAACGTGTACGTCAGTCTTCAAAGATGTCGAAAAATGTCGGTTTTGGAGGCTGACGTACATGTTTGGGGAAGCGTGGGATCGAGACGTACTTCGATAACAAAAAAGCTCCCGTTGCCGGGAGCTTTCTCAACCTAAATGGCGGAGGAGGAGGGATTCGAACCCTCGTGACCTTATACAGGCCAAACGGTTTTCGAGACCGCCGCATTCAACCACTCTGCCACCCCTCCGCGTGGGGTAAAAACAAAGCAGGCTCGAAGGCCTGCTTTGGAATTAACTGGCGGAGAGTCAGGGATTTGAACCCTGGAGACGCTTTTGACGCCTACACGATTTCCAATCGTGCTCCTTCGGCCACTCGGACAACTCTCCGTTAAATGCGAAAGTCAGTATACACGAGGAATCGCAAAGTGCAAACAGAAAAGTTGGCATTTTTTGAAACGCTTGGCCGCACTTGGCGCTGCAGTGGGGTTTGAGGTGCCGAAAAACGGCTCCCGACCAGCGTGGTTGATCAACTCAATTATTCAAAAGGGGTATTCATAAGCGACTTGGCAATGAATTTAAGAATCTTTGGGTGGTGCTGCGGACCACTGGTATGCATTTTGCGACCACAGCCTTGTACCCTTTGACCTGCGGCTTGGCTCAGCTTGTCCCCACGGCGCCGTATCTTGTCCACAAATCCGTCAAGCTCTTGGTCAGCATTTGGTTGGAAGACGCATGAAATGCCGTGTGAGTATGGGCATATGTGGAGGTCATGAGGTTGTAGCTGCATATTCTTGCGGCCTGGGAGGTTGAAAGATATTATTACCAAGTCTTTTCCTGCTTCAGGCGCACCTTCACGACCTGAAGCCACATTTGCCCAGAGGAGGTGACAATATGAAGGCTTATGAACTGCTGTTCTTTGTTGACCCGTCGCTCGACCCCGAGACTCGTCTCGCTGTTATGAAGCGTATCGATACCACGATCGCTGAGGGCGCTGGCAAGGTCGACTCCGTTGACGAGTGGGGCAAGCGCAAGCTCGCCTACGAGATCAACGACCTCACCGATGGTGACTACACCCTCATCAACTTCCACGCAGATCCTACCCAGATCGCCGAGCTTGATCGCGTCCTGCGCATCACCGACGCTGTGGTCCGCCACATGATCGTCCGTCGCGACGACCAGGAGTAAGACTGTCGTTTTGGACTGGGCTTGTGCCCCAAGAGGAAGTAGTGAGTTATGAGCATCAATCGAGTGAACATCACCGGTAACCTCACCCGCGATCCCGAGCTGCGCGCCACCGCCGGCGGAACCCAGGTTCTGTCCTTTGGCGTCGCCGTGAACGATCGTCGCCGCAACGCGCAGACTGGCGAGTGGGAGGACTATCCCAACTTTGTCGACTGCACCATGTTCGGCACCCGCGCCGAGGCCGTGAGCCGTTTCCTGGCAAAGGGAAACAAGGTCGCGATCGAGGGCAAGCTGCGCTACAGCTCTTGGGAGCGCGACGGCCAGCGCCGGAGCAAGCTTGAGGTCATCGTCGATGAGATCGAGTTTATGAGCTCCCGTGGTGGCCAGGGTGGCTACGACCAGGGCGGTTACGCCCCCGCAGCTCCCGCGCCCGCAGCACGTCCTGCCGCACCGGTGGCTACGCCGCCCGCGGTCGACGTCTACGATGAGGACATCCCGTTCTAAGGGTTGTTCACCTATTTTTGAGTGAGAGGCGGCTTCGGTTCGCCGAAGTTGCCAAACGAAAGGTATTTTGACATGGCTAATGATTTTTCTGCACGTCAGCCGCGTCGTAAGTACTGCCAGTTCTGCAAGGAGAACACTGAGTTCATCGACTATAAGGACACTCAGCTTCTCCGTAAGTACATGACCGACCGTGGCAAGATCAAGCCCCGTCGCGTCACTGGCGCTTGCACGCAGCATCAGCATGACATCGCCAATGCCATCAAGCGCGCCCGCGAGATGGCACTCCTGCCGTACACCGTCCCCGTGGTTTCCTCTCGTGGCAACCGCGACCGCGGCTAAGAAGGGAGACGCATCATGAAGGTTATTCTTCTCGATGAGATCAAGGGCAAGGGCGGCGAGGGTGACGTCGTAGAGGTCGCTCAGGGTTACGCTGAGAACTTCCTGTTCCCCAAGAAGCTCGCTGTTGCCGCCACCAAGGGCAACCTCAAGCAGCTTGACGAGCGTCGCAACAACATCGCTAAGCGCGAGGCCGTTCGTCTGGCTACCGCCAACGAGACCAAGGCTGCCTTTGAGGGCAAGACGGTCACCGTTGACGTCAAGGTCGGCGACGAGGGCATCCTCTTTGGCTCCGTTACCGCCGCTATGATCGCTGACGCCATCAAGGCTCAGCTCGGTATGGACATCGACCGCAAGCGCGTCGAGCTCGGTAAGCCCATCAAGGTTGCCGGTGCCCACACCGTTGCCATCTCGCTGTACCGCGAGATCAAGGCCGAGGTTGTCGTTCTCGTCGGCGTTACCGCCGAGGAGCTCGCTGCCGAGGCTGAGGTCGAGGAGGCCGCTGAGGTCGCCGAGGCCGAGACCGCCGAGGTCGAGACTGAGGCTGCTGCCGAGTAGCATTTGCTGCAACGCAACAATCTTGTTCTAAGAAGGGCGCTCTGGGAAACCAGGGCGCCCTTTTGTTTTTTGCGCTGAGTGAGTGTCATGGTGAACGTTGCGTCGAAGTCCTATATACAGGACCGTTCATCCGTTTGGTTCGGTGATGATTGGCGGCGCGCGGCGCGTTTTGGGACCGTGGCTGATACTATGGATGCTCGCAAGCGATATGAATGAGGATGCTCATGGCATATGACGATAGGGAGACCGGGCTGACGGTTGAGGACCGCGGCTCCAAGTTGGGTCTTCCCCAAAACCAAGATGCAGAGGCCAATGTACTGGCCGCTATGCTGCTATCGCCCGAGGTGGTCGAAGAGGCCCAGGTCGAGCTGCAGCCCGATGACTTCTACCGGCCCATTCATAAGACCATCTATACCGCGATGGTCGATATGTACAACAGCCGCATTCCCATCGACTCCATCTCGCTGATCGACTACCTGAGAAGCATTAACAAGCTTGATGCCGTGGGCGGCGAGGCCTATATTTTGGAGTTGATGGGTCAGACCCTGTCGCTCGTCAACTGGCAGCACCATGCCGCTATCGTTCGCCGCGATTCGATGCTGCGTGAGCTGATCGGCGCCACCAACGAGATCAACGCGCTGGCCTATAACGCTCCCACCGATACCAAAGAGGTCGTGGAGCTGGCCGAGAGCAAGTTGCTCAAGGTCACGGCGCGCGAGGTCAAGTCGAGCTACAAGACGCTGACCGAGTTTATGGTCGAGGCCTATAACGAGGCCGAGGAAGTGTGCCAGGCAGGCGGCCAGGCTGCGGGCGTGCCCACGGGCTTCCCGTCGCTCGACCGCATGCTCATGGGTTTTCGCGAGGGCCAGCTCATCATCATCGGCGCCCGCCCTGCTGTGGGTAAGACGTCGTTCGCCCTGAATCTGGCGCTCAACGCTGCCGCTGCCGGTTATACCGTCGGCTTCTTCTCGCTGGAGATGTCGGGCAAGGAAATTGCCCAGCGTCTGATTTGCGCCTACGCCATGATCTCGATCAGTGACTTCCGCATGGGCCGCATTAGCCCCGAGCAGTGGGCAAATATCAACGAGGCCACGCAGACCTTGTCCAAGCTCGATATTCTGATTGACGATACGCCCGGCACCACAGTGACCGAGATTCGCGCCAAGAGCCGCCGCATGCTCCACAACAAGGAGAAAGCTATCATCATCCTGGACTACCTGCAGCTGGTGAGTCCTCCGCCGGGACGCCGCTCCGAGAGCCGTACCGTCGAGGTCTCCGAGATGTCGCGTGGTCTGAAGATCATGGCCAAGGAGCTCAAGATCCCGCTCATCGCGCTGTCGCAGCTCTCGCGTCAGGTCGAATCCCGTACCGGCAAGCGCCCGCAGCTTTCCGACCTTCGTGAATCGGGCTCCATCGAGCAGGACGCCGATATCGTTATGTTCTTGGACCGCTCCGCCGACGAGGCCGAAGCCTCGCGCGACGATCGACCCGACGAGGGCGTTACGCGTATTGTCGTGGCCAAGAACCGTTCGGGCCCGATCGGCGACGTCGACCTGATGTTCCTGCCGGCATCCACGAAGTTCTATGAGCTTGATGGGGCACATGCCGAGGAGTAGGACAGGCACCCGTTGCACGGGTATACTGGGAATGTTTTGTGCTTCTGCGTGCCGGCGTGGCGCGTAGACAGTCCATGAATGTAAGGAGTAAACATGCCGTCAACCGTTTTGGTCGGTGCCCAGTGGGGCGATGAGGGCAAGGGTAAGATTTGCGACCTGGTCGCCGGCGACTTCGATGCCGTCGTGCGCTACTCGGGCGGCAACAACGCCGGTCACACCATCGTCGTCAACGGCAAGAAGTACGGCCTGCACCAGGTGCCCTCCGGCATCATGTATTCCGACCACGTGTCGGTGATCGGTAACGGCTGCGTCGTCAACCCCAAGGTTGTCCTTGAGGAGATCGACATGTTCGAGGCCGACGGCATCACCACCAAGAACCTCAAGATTAGCGGCAACGCGCATGTCATCATGCCGTACCACATCGATCTGGATGGCGCCTTTGAGCAGAAGCTCGGCAAGAAGAACATCGGTACCACCAAGCGCGGTATCGGTCCGTGCTATCAGGACAAGATGGCCCGCATCGGCCTGCGCATGCAGGACATGCTGGACGAGGCACTGTTCCGCGACAAGCTGGAGACTGCTCTCGCCCGCGTGAACCCCGAGCTCGAGCTCATCTACAACCTGCCCACCTACACCGTGGACCAGATTTGCGACGAGTACCTGCCGATGGCCGAGCGCCTGCGCCCCTACATCACCGAGACGAGCCTGCTGCTCAACAACATGATCGATGAGGGCAAGGACCTGCTGTTTGAGGGCGCCCAGGCGACGCTGCTCGACATCGACCACGGCACCTATCCGTACGTGACGTCTTCTAACTGCACCGCCGGCGGCGCCATCACCGGTTCCGGCGTGGGCATGAAGAACGTCGACCGCGTGCTGGGCGTCATGAAGGCCTACATCACCCGCGTCGGTTCGGGCCCCATGCCCACCGAGCTTTCCTATGAGTCCGAGGCCGGCCACACGCTGACCGAGGAGGGCTATGAGTACGGCGTGACCACCGGTCGCCGTCGTCGTTGCGGCTGGTTTGACGGCCCTATCGCCAACTATGCCTCGCGCGTCAACGGCCTCACCGACATCGCCGTGACCAAGCTTGACGTGCTTTCGGCTTTCGACACCATCAAGGTGTGCGTGGCCTACGACGTCGATGGCGAGCGCTACACCAGCGTGCCCGAGCATCAGGTGCGCTTTGAGCATGCCAAGCCCATCTACGAGGAGCTCCCCGGCTGGAAGTGCGACATCACCGGTTGCCGCAGCTTTGATGAGCTGCCGCAAGAGGCTCAGGACTACGTGGCGTTTATCGAGGATCTGGCACACACCCGCGTGACGTTCATTGGCGTCGGCGCCGGTCGCGAGCAGATCATCAACCGATTCTGGAAGTAATCGGGACTATTTGGTTATTGCGATATACCCCTTTGCAGCCCAAGCGGGCGGCCGAGGGGTATATTTGCTTGCAAAGGGCTCGCGCGGAGCGGGCCATTCATCCATAGAGGAGGCACCCTTGAAGGCGGACACTCAAACCATCGACATCCTGTTGTTGGGCAGCGGCGGCCGTGAGCATGCTTTGGCAGCTAAGCTCGCAGCATCACCGCGCGCCGGCAAGCTCTACATCGCGCCGGGCAACGGCGGCACCGCGAGCTGCGGCGAGAACGTTGTTCTCGACGACTGCGATCCTGCGGCCGTGGCGGCGTTTGCGCAGAGCCACGGATGCGGACTCGTGGTAATTGGCCCCGAGGCTCCGCTCGTGGCGGGCGTGGCCGACGCCGTGCGCGCGGCGGGTATTCCCTGCTTTGGCCCGGGTGCCGAGGGTGCCCAGATGGAGGGCTCCAAGCTGTTCTCCAAGCAGCTCATGGAGCGTGCGGGCATTCCGACGGCAGCCTATGGTTCGTTTACCGACGAGGCTTCGGCTCTCGCCTACGTGCGCGAGCAGGGCGCCCCGCTGGTCGTCAAGGCCGACGGCCTTGCCGCGGGCAAGGGCGTCATCGTGGCGATCGAACTTGAGCAGGCCGAGGAGGCCGTGCGCGAGTGCTTTGGCGGCACCTTTGGCGATGCCGGCAATACTGTGGTCATCGAGGAGATGCTGACCGGCCCCGAGTGCTCGCTTTTGGCCTTTACCGACGGCAAGACCGTGCGCCCCATGGCCACCTCGCAGGACCACAAGCGCGCGCTCGAGGGCGACAAGGGTCCCAACACCGGCGGCATGGGCGTCTACAGCCCGGTGCCCATCGTGACCGACGAGGAGCACGCCACCATGGTGGCGGTCATGGAGCAGGCCGTTGCCGAGCTTGCTGCCGAGGGCATCGACTACCGCGGCTGCCTGTATGGCGGCTTTATGCTCACCCCCGCCGGCCCCAAGGTGCTGGAGTTCAACGCCCGCTTTGGCGACCCCGAGACGCAGGTCGTGCTCCCGCGCCTTAAGAACGACCTGGTCGAGGTCATGCTGGCCTGCGCCAACTGCGAGCTCGATCAGATTGAGCTCGACTGGCGTGACGAGTGGGCCGTGGCCGTTGTCCTGACGAGTGCGGGCTATCCCGGCAGCTACGAGAAGGGCAAGGTCATCACCGGTATCGCCGATGCCGAGGCCATGGAGAACGTGACCGTGTACCACGCGGGCACTGCCGTGGTGGACGGCCAGCTCGTGACCAATGGTGGCCGCGTGCTTGCCGTGACCGCTCTGGGCGACACGTTCGAGAACGCTCGCAACCTTGCCTACGAGGCCTGCGAGAAGATTGATTTTGAGGGTAAGACCCTGCGCCACGACATCGGCCTGCGTGCGCTGCGCGGCCGCGACGCCTGGGATGCCTAAAATCCGAGAGGAATGAGACGGATGGACGAGAAGAACGAAGAGCTCGTGGACGCACAGATCGTCGAGGAGGACAGCCGCATGTATGGGCACGCCGAGGGCGAACCTGGTGGCGAGGTCGCTGACGAGCCGGCGCTGGTGCTGGGCGACGACGACCCGCACGATGCCGAGCTGCACGAGAAGATTCTTTCGGAGGAGTGCGCTTGGAAGGGCAAGATCCTCGACGTCCACCGTCTTGAGGTTGAGCTGCCTAACGGTCGCCGCAGCGCCCGCGATATCGTTCGCCATCCGGGTGCGGCGGCCGTTGTGGCGCTGACCGAGAGCGGCAAGATTGTGCTGGTGCGTCAGTACCGCACCGCCATCGACCGTGTGACGGTCGAGATTCCCGCCGGCAAGCTCGATCCAGGCGAGGACCCGCTCGATTGCGCCAAACGCGAGCTGCATGAGGAGACGGGCTTTAGGGCTGGTCGCATTCGCTTTTTGACGTCGATTGTCACGTCCTGTGGTTTTTGCGACGAGATCATTCACATCTACTTGGCTACCAAGCTGGAGTTTGATGCGCCCAACCCCGATGATGACGAGTTTGTCAACGTGGACCTGGTGCCGCTGCACGAGCTGATCGACGCCGTGCTCGACGGCAAGATCGAAGACGCCAAGACCGTCGTGGGCGCCTTGGCCTGCGATAGCATCGCGCACCGCCTTGGGGGCGCGGAGCTTTAACGAGTGGGGATAGCCCTGGGACAAGTACTGCTGATTGCTTTGTCCCAGGGCCTTACGTTGCTGATATTTCTTTGAGGATCACATGCTGAAGAGGTTTCTTTCGTATTACAAGCCCCAGATGGGGCTTTTTGTTGCCGATACTATTTGTGCCCTGGTGCTTGCCGCCATTGACCTGGCGTTCCCCATTATCCTGCGCAATTTGAACGGTGGGCTATTTACTCGGGGTCAGGCTGCCATTATGCAGGCGCTCAGCATGATCGCGGTGGGCTTGGTGCTGATGTATGCCGTCCGCTGCGCCTGCCGCTACTTTGTGAGCTATTGGGGTCACGTGATGGGCGCGCGCATGGAGTCCAAGATGCGCGAGGACCTGTTTGACCAGTATGAGCGCTTTAGCTTTGCGTACTTCGATCGCAACAGCTCGGGTGACATGATGAGCCGCGTGGTCAACGACCTGTTCGATATCTGCGAGGCGGCACACCACGTGCCCGAGTGGATTATCATCTGCGGTATCGAGATCGTCGGCTCGTTTGTGATCCTCTTTGCTATTGCCCCGGTGCTGGCTCTTGCCATGGCCGTGGTGACGGCGGCTTTTGCGGTCATCATGTTTTGGCAGAACATGCGCATGCGCGAGGTCTTTAGCGACAACCGCAAAAAGATCAGCGGTATTAATGCTCAGCTGCAGGATTCGCTGGCAGGCATGCGCGTGGTCAAGAGTTTTGCGAACGAGGAAGCTGAGCGTTCCAAGTTCCGCGCCTCCAACAATCGCTATCTTTCGTCCAAGGAGAACATGTATCACGCCATGGGCGTCTATACTGCGACGTATGGCCTGCTCTCGGGTGTGCTCTATGTGATCGTGGTACTGCTGGGCGGCTGGCTGGTCGCCCAGGGACAGCTGCAGGCGGTCGATATGGCGACCTTTGCGCTCTATATTTCGCTGTTCTGCACGCCGCTCGAGACACTCGTCAATTCGGCCGAAACGTATCAGAAGGCCATCGCCGGCTTTAAGCGCATGGACGAGGTACTCTCGACCGCGCCGGATATCCAGGACAAGCCGGGCGCCACGGATCTGCAGGTGACCGCCGGCGCCGTGGATTATCACGACGTGTGCTTTAACTACGAGGACGTTGAGCTGGGCGAGGGCGATGCCGAAGAGCGTCCCGTTATCGACCATATGAATCTGTCCATCAAGCCCGGGCAGACCATCGCTTTGGTTGGTCCTTCGGGCGGTGGCAAGTCCACGACCTGTTCGCTGCTGCCGCGCTTTTATGACGTGGCTGCCGGATCCATTAGCATCGACGGCCAGGACGTGCGCGATGTGACGCAGCAGAGCCTGCGCCGCGCCATCGGCCTGGTGCAGCAGGATGTCTATCTATTTGACGGTACGATTGGCGAGAACATCGCCTATGGCAAGCCGGGCGCTACGGCTGAAGAGATCGCCGAGGCCGCCCGTCGCGCCAACATCGATGCCTTTATCGAGTCGCTTCCACAGGGCTATGACACGGTCGTGGGCGAGCGCGGCAGCCGTCTTTCGGGCGGACAGAAGCAGCGTGTTGCCATCGCGCGAGTGTTTCTCAAGAACCCCAAGATCCTGATTTTGGACGAGGCGACGAGTGCTTTGGATAACGAGAGCGAGGAGGCGGTGCAGGAGTCGCTCGAAGAGCTGGCACGCGGCCGCACCACGATTATCATCGCCCACCGTCTTTCGACCATTAAGCATGCCGATGAGATTGCGACCGTTGAGCATGGTCGCGTTGTGGAGCGTGGCACGCACGAGGTGCTTCTCGCCCGTGGCGGCACTTATGCCCGTTACTATCGAATGCAGTTCGAAGGTGCGCGTGCGCACGAGCTCGACTGATTGATATGACAGGAAGTTTATGGCTGACAAGAACCCTTTGACTCCGGAAGAAGTGACGGAGTTATTCTCCGAAATCGATGCATCCGGTGTCTTGGATCCCACGCTTGCCAAAAAGCGAACCGAGCGCATGCGTGAGAAGGAAGCTGCGGCCAAGCGCGGTGACAAAGCGGCGCTAGCGCAGCTGCGCAGCGAGGACCGCGCGAGCCAGGCAAAACATATCGACCCGCTATCCGAGGACGACCCTTCGGGCTCGCAGGTGAGCCATACCATTACGAAGACTGCCATGGCCGTGGTCATTGGCATCTTGGTGCTGATTGTGGGCATGCAGATTGGCTACGGCGTGATGCGACGCCTGAACACCGCCAACCTGTCCGAGAGCGTTTCGGTGGATACCGTTTCGACGGCGCTGAAGGGCGGCCTCGAGTGGGGCAACGGCTTTACGCAGTTTCCGCTCGATTTTTCTGTCGATGAGGCCGATGAGCGTACGGGCACGGTCGAGGTAACGGTGCTGGATACGTCGTCTGCAAATGAGCTCGAACTGCTGTCCAATGGTCAGATCCAGGCCGCGGCGCTTGCGACCAACGCGCTGCTCAACGATAAGATCGACCGCGTGGTGTATAACGTGCATGCCTATATCGACGAGGATAGCAACATTCAACACGATTCCTTCTTTGGCATGTTTCCCGCGCGGGGTCATCAGAGCGCCATTTTGACGTTTGTGTGGACCAAGAGCTCATCGACTGCCACGAACATCGACTGGAAGATGCATATCGTGAGCATGGACGACACCATTGCCGAGCGCATTCAAAAACAGGTGAACTCGGTTTCGTCGCTGATCGAGGACCCGGTGGTGAGCCAGACCAAGATTGACGAGGAAAAGGCCGAACGTGACCTGGAGCATCGTCTGCATGGCCGCGAGATTTTCCGCGGCGGCAAGCCCGACCGAACGCCGTCCGATCTGCTGGAACAGGACAAGAAAAAATAAGACGCCATCATCCCGTGTGAGCCACAAGCCCCGCGGGATGATTTTTAATCCCCGTCCCAGAAAAATCATTATGCATAGAAAGTCATAATTATCATTTCGTAAACATTTCGATGAAATTAACGCCATGAGGCATGCTTGCGGTTACAATACCGCGAGGCCTAACTACACACCTTTAAGCCGGTCCTGTGAGACCGGGAAGGAGAATTATGGCGAACAACCATACCGCGGGCGCTGCCGCCCGCACCTTCGCGCCCAGCGAGCTTTGCCAGCGTATGCTGGCCAAAACCAGCAAGGGCACCTGCGGTCCCTGTATCCTGTATCTTGAGGATGGGACCATTTTTTATGGACGTGCATGCGGCGCCGAGGGCACCGCGACCGGCGAAGTCTGCTTCAACACCTCGCTTGAGGGCTACTTTGAGGTCATGACCGACCCGAGTTATGCCGGCCAAATTGTAACCATGACCTATCCGCAGATCGGCAATTACGGTATCGACGAGACCGATGTCCAGTCGGCCTTCCCCGGCGACGCCGTGCGCCCTGCGAGCGCTCCGGCTATGCGCGGCATGATCGTTCGCGACATGTGCGCCACGCCTTCTAACTGGCGCTCGGCCGTCAGCGTGCCGGAGTACCTGCGCGCTCACGGCATCGTCGCTATCGAGGGTGTCGACACCCGCGCTCTGGTGCGCCATCTGCGCGACAATGGTTCCAAGATGGGCATTATCTCGACAGAGATCTTCGACGTCGACGAGCTTGCCGAGCGCTTGTCCGCTGCGCCCACGCTGGTAGGCGAGAACCTGGTCAAGACCGTAAGTTGCCCCGCGCCTCACGAGTTTGTGGCCGCCGACCTGCCTGCCACGCATGACTTTGCGCTTGCGGCTGCCGCTCCTGCCCGTCACAAAGTGGTCGCCTACGACTGCGGTGTGAAGCGCGGTATTCTGGAGGGCCTGGTCCGTGCCGGCTGCGATCTCACCGTCGTGCCGTGGGATACGCCCGCCCAGCAGGTGCTCGACATGAATCCCGATGGCGTCTTTTTGTCCAACGGCCCCGGCGACCCCGATGCCGTGGTGGAGACCTATGAGCAGGTACAGCAGCTGATCGGCAAGGTGCCGGTCTTTGGCATTTGCCTCGGTCACCAGATGATCAGCCTGGCCTGCGGCGCCCAAATGGAAAAGCTTAAATTCGGTCACCGTGGCGGTAACCAGCCGGTTATGAATCTGGTGAGCCGTCGCGTGGAGATCACCGCGCAAAACCACGGCTTTGGTCTGCTGTTCCCCAGTCTGGGCAAACTGATTCCGGAGCTTTCCGGCGGCGAAACCGAGCATGCGGCCGATGGCGACCTGCGCGCCTGGGTGCGTCGCGGCATCGCGCCGGTCGTGATGAACGAGCGCTTTGGTCGCATTCGCCTGACACATGTGAACCTCAACGACGGCACCGCCGAGGGCATCCAGCTGCTCGACGCCCCGTGTTTCTCGGTCCAGTACCACCCCGAGGCTTCGCCTGGCCCCACCGATGCCCACTATCTCTTTACCGCCTTTACGCGACTCATGGACGGCGAGGAGAACTACCTGGACATTGACACCGCGAAGGACCGCCTCGCCGGCTGGAATTTCGCCGAGTCCGAGAACGCTGCGACCGAGGAGAACTAACATGCCGAAACGTACTGACATCAAGCGCATCCTCGTTATTGGTTCGGGCCCCATCGTTATTGGCCAGGCCTGCGAGTTCGACTACTCCGGCGCCCAGGCCTGCAAGGTACTCAAGGAGGATGGCTTTGAGGTCATCCTGGTCAACTCCAACCCGGCGACCATCATGACCGACCCGGGCTTGGCCGACCGCACCTATGTCGAGCCCATCACCGCCGAGTTTATCGAGCGCGTGATCAAAAAGGAGCGCCCGGACGCGCTGCTGCCCACGCTGGGTGGCCAGACCGGTCTGAACGCCGCCGTCGAGCTGGCGAAAGACGGCACGCTGGACAAGTACGGCGTCGAGATGATCGGCTGCGACCTGGCCGCTATCGAGCGCGGCGAGGACCGCAAGCTCTTTAACGAGGCCATGGCCGAGATCGGCCTGGAGGTCGCGCGCTCGGGCTATGCCTACAGCGTGGCCGACGCCGAGGCTATCGCCGAGCGCGTGGGCTATCCCTGCGTGCTGCGTCCGAGCTTTACCCTCGGCGGCGCCGGCGGCGGCATCGCGCACACCCACGAGGAGCTCGTCTCCATCGTGAGCCAGGGCCTTGAGCTCTCGCCTGCCCATGAGGTGCTGGTCGAGGAGTCCATCGAGGGTTGGAAAGAGTATGAGATGGAGGTCATGCGCGACCACGCCGGCAACGGCATCATCGTGTGCTCCATCGAGAATCTCGACCCCATGGGCGTGCACACCGGCGACTCCATCACCGTGGCGCCGGCGCAGACACTAAGTGACCTTGAGTACCAGCGCATGCGTGTCGCGTCGCTCGCCATTCTGGAGAAGATCGGCGTCGAGACCGGCGGCTCCAACGTGCAGTTTGCCGTGAACCCCCAGACCGGCCGCCTGATCGTCATCGAGATGAACCCGCGCGTGAGCCGTTCGTCCGCACTGGCCTCCAAGGCCACGGGCTTCCCCATCGCCAAGGCCGCCGCTCGCCTGGCCGTGGGCTACACGCTCGACGAGATCGTCAACGACATCACCAAGGCAACGCCCGCCTGCTTTGAGCCCACGATTGACTACTGCGTGGTCAAGGTGCCGCGCTTTGCCTTCGAGAAGTTTAAGGGTACCGACCCCACGCTCACCACGCGCATGAAGGCCGTGGGCGAGATCATGGCGATCGGCCGCACCTTTGAGGAGGCCTTCGGCAAGGCCATGCGCTCACTGGAGGACGGTCACCAGGGCATCTGCGCCGGTGGCAAGGAGGGTGCCGACAAGCTGAGCGACGATGAGCTCGCTCAGGCCGCGGCAACCCCGACCGAGCACCGCATCTTCTTTGTGGTCGAGGCCCTGCGCCGTGGCTGGGACATCGCCCGCATCCATGCCATCTGCGGTATCGATCCGTGGTACCTCAATCGTATCAACGACATGGTGCAGGTCCAGGAGAGCATCCGCGGCCTGCGTGTGGAGGATATCGACGCCGACGCGATGCGCCTGCTCAAGCAATACGGCACGAGCGACGCCGAGATTGCCGCGCTGACCGGCTCGGACGAGCGCTTTGTGCGCGCCTATCGCAAGGGTCTGGGCGTGGTTCCCAGCATGAAGACGGTCGATACCTGCGCGGCCGAGTTCTCGAGCGCCACGGAGTACCACTACAAGACGTACGAGAACATCTACCGCACGAGCCCGGATGCCAAGAAGTGCGTGGCTCCCGACGAGACCACGCCGGCGGACAAGCCCAAGGCGATGATCCTGGGCGCCGGCCCCAACCGCATTGGCCAGGGTATCGAGTTCGATTACTGCTGCGTGCACGCGAGCTACGCGCTGGCGGCCCGCGGCTTCGAGACCATCATGGTCAACTGCAATCCCGAGACCGTCTCGACCGACTATGACACGTCCGACCGTCTGTACTTTGAGCCGCTCACCTACGAGGACGTCATGGACGTTATCGATGTCGAGCGCCCCGACGGCGTCGTGGTGACGCTCGGCGGCCAGACTCCGCTTAAGCTGGCGCGCATGCTCGAGGAGAGCGGCGTGAACATTATGGGCACCAAGCCCGACGCCATTGACTTTGCCGAGGACCGCGAGCGCTTTGCCGCCCTGCTCGACAAGCTGGGCATCATGTATCCGCCGGCGGGCCAGGCCACCTCGTTTGAGGAGGCCGAAGCCGTTGCCGCGCACATTGGCTACCCGCTGCTGGTACGTCCGAGCTATGTGCTGGGCGGTCGCGGCATGATGATCGCCTACGATGCCGAGCATCTGCGCGATTACATGGCCGAGGCCGCGCGCATTAGCCCCGACTACCCAGTGTATCTGGACCGCTTCCTGGAGGGTGCGATTGAGTCCGATGTCGACGCCCTGTGCGATGGCGAAGAGGTATACATCGGCGGCATCCTGGAACATATTGAGGAGGCCGGTATTCACTCCGGCGACTCTGCGACCTGCATCCCACCGTTTAGCTTTAGCGAGAGCCTGCAGGCGAAGCTCCGCGAGACTACGCGCCGCATCGCGATGGCGCTGGGAGTCCGCGGTCTGGTCAATGTGCAGTATGCCATCAAGGGCGAGACCGTCTACGTGATCGAGGCCAACCCGCGCGCCAGCCGTACCGTGCCGTTCATCTCCAAGGCCACCGGCGTGCCGCTGGCCAAGTGCGCGGCGCGCATCATGGCAGGCGATTCCATCGCGAGCTTGGGCCTGCCGAGCGACGAACGTCAACTGGACTGGTTCTGCATGAAGGAAGCCGTCATGCCCTGGGGTCGTTTCCCGGGCGCCGACGTCATCCTGGGGCCTGAGATGAAGTCGACGGGCGAGGTCATGGGTATCGCCAAGAGCTATCCCGAGGCATACGCCAAGACGCAGCTGGCGATTGACTACAAGCTGCCCGACCCGAGCGCCGGCAAGGTGTTCATTAGCGTGTGCGACCGCGACAAGCGCCACATCCTTTCGGTCGCGCGTATCCTGCGTTACCTGGGCTTTGATATCTGCTCCACCGAGGGCACGGCGCGCGTGCTGCGCGGCGGCAACGTGACCTGCGAGGTCGTGGAGAAGATTAGCGGCCCGCACGACGGCGAGCGCCCCAACATCGGTGACCTCATCGCCGACGGCAAGATTGCGGTGATCATCAACACGCCGTATGGCCCGGGTTCGCGCGGCGACGGCTATCTGTTGCGTACCGAGGCGGTGCGCCGCGGCGTGACCTGCGTGACGGCGATGTCTGCGGCCAACACGTACGTGAGCGCCATCGAGGCCGTGCGCGAGGACCAGCAGGGTCACGGCAGCGCCAACGACATGGGCATGGACGTCATCGCCCTGCAGGACCTGCCGCAGTACACGGTGTAGCGTGGGCTGTCCGGCCGGGGCGGAGGGGGCCGAGTTTCCCCCTTCGCTCCGGCTGCAAGCAGAGTCGCTCAGTGGGAAACTCGGCCCCCTCCGCCCCGGCCTGCGGTGACTCGGCTGCACCGTGTGCTGCCGAAGGGGCTTTGCGCGATGACTAGGGCTGAATAGAAAATGAGTGTGGGCGCCGTCGGTCGGTTGAACGACGGCGCCCACGTTTTGGATTTATTGGGCTGTGGCGGTGAAGGTTGTTTTGTCGGCGGCGATGTGCACGTGCAGCTTTGCCTGACCGTCGCAGCTGATGAGCACGCCTACCTCGAACGGGGTTCCCGTCTTGTCGTAGGTCGAACGCACGATGCGCATCGCCGCCTTACCGGTGTTCTGTCCCAAAAGACGCGCCTCATGCTTGTCGAGGTTGACCGTCTCGTAGACGGCATCGACGCTTGCGGGCAGGATGCCGGTCTTTTCCGCGATGTAGGCGTAGAGCGAGCCATCCACGTCTTTGCGCGTGAGCTCGGGGCAAAGTGACACGGGGATATAGACGTAGTTGAGCTCCATGGGTTTGTCGTTGGCGAGACGCAGGCGGCGAATCTCCCAGACGGGTGTCCCTTCGGGCACTTTGAGCCCGGAGGCGATGCCGCGGACGGCCGGTATGCTTGAAAAGGCGAGAATCTGCGAGCTCGGAACCCGTCCCGCTTCGCGCATCCGCGCGCTGAAATTCAGGGCCAGGTCGATGCCGGGTGCTGAAGTTTGGGGCTTGATGAACGTGCCCTGGCCGCGCTTGCGCACCACGCGCCCCTCGATGACGAGATCTTGGAAGCAACGGCGCACGGTCGCGCGCGATAACTCCAGCCGCTCACAGATTTCGAGCTCGCGTGGCAGCGGCGTCTTGGTGTCGAACGCCTGGCTGGCGATAAGCAGAGCGATTCGATGTTTAAGCTGGACATAGAGCGGCGTATCACCGCTGCGGTCGAAGGGTTCGGAGGCGAGAAACGAGATCATATCCATGGGGTACCTCCATGTCGTGGGCGTACGTGACATGGTCTGACACTGCGGGGCAAACCGGAGATGCCAGGCCCGATTCTTGCTGGTATGTATGGTGCATAAGGAACATAAAACATTTATCAGGCAATCTACCTGCTATTTTAAAAATAATTAGAAGAAAAAATAATTTAGGCACAAAAATAGTTGCTACCGTTAACCGATGAATAGTTGCCGTTCGCAACTATTTTCTTGTACCGAACATGCCCCGGCGCAACAATAATCTCAGCAAAAAGCAAAGCCGTGCGACACACGGCAGGTCGAGAGGAGACCGCATGCGGTATCTGGTAATGGTCAGTCACGGAACGCTCGCTCCCGGACTGCACAGTGTCCTCAAGATGCTCGGCAATGACGCCCCGAACATCTTGTCGACGAGTCTCGTGGACGGCATGGGCGCTGACGAGTATGTCGAGAACGTCAAGGCGATGCTCGCTCCCGTTACCGCCGATGACGAGGTTGTCCTGCTTGGTGACATCCTGGGCGGATCGCCGCTCACCAATGCCATGAACACGCTGGCCGAGAAGGGTTTGCTCGCCCACACCATTGCCTTCGGCGGTATGAATCTGCCCATGGCTATGACCGCCATGATGGGGCTTGCCACCATGGACCTGGATTCCCTCAAGCAGATGATGCTGCAGGAGGGCAAGAACGGTATGTCCGAGCTCGTTGTCCCGACCGATGACGCCGACGACGAGGACGACGACATCTAGGCCGCACCAAGGTTTCATCTAGCTGCAAACGTTAGGAAGAAGAGGCCGCGACCGCAGGCCTCATGAAGGAAAGGGGAGAACGTATGATTTCGTTCATCCGTATTGACGACCGTATGATCCATGGACAGACCGTTACCCGTTGGGCCCTCGAGTATCCCTGCGACGGTCTTATCGCCGTCAACGACGCCGCGGCGTCCAACCCCGTGCTCAAGGAGGCCTACAAGAGTGCCTCGGGCAAGAAGACGTTCGTGTGGACCAAGGAGCACTTCAAGGAGGTCTCCGAGAAGGTTCTCAAGTCCAACACCAAGTACTTCCTGATCACCAAGAACCCGCTCGACATGAAGGAACTTCTCGTCGATTTTGGCTTTAAGCCCGGCATGGACCGCATCATCGTCGGTCCCTGCAACGATCGTCCCGGCACCACCAAGCTCGGCAACAACCAGTCGATCACGCAGGAAGAGGCCCAGGCGCTCGAGGATCTCACCAACGCCGGCTACACGGTCGAGTTCGCCCTTATCAAGGAGAAATCCATTGGTGAGTGGCCAAAGTTCCGCGGTCAGTTTGGCTTCTAGTTAGGCGCCAGCCGCATTTTGGTACCTACAGCCCTGGGGGAAAGGGGCTGAGGAATAAAGAAAGGGGAAAGCATGGCAATCAATGCATTCCAAGCCGCGCTGTTCGGCCTGTTCGCCTGCCTGGCATCACTGCCTGGCATGGGTGGCACGACGATCGGCAACTACACTCTGGGTCGTCCTCTGGTCGCCGGCCTCATCGTCGGCATCATCATGGGCGATATGCAGACGGGCATCCTCGTCGGCGCTGCCATCCAGGTTGTCTACATCGCTCTCGTGACCCCCGGCGGAACCGTCTCCGCCGACGTCCGCGCCGTGTCCTATATCGGCATCCCGCTGGCGATCATCGCCATCAAGAACTCGGGCATCGATCCCGCCTCCGCTGAGGCTGCCGGCATGGCCGCATCCCTCGGTGCCGCCGTCGGCACGCTCGGCACTGTGCTCTTCTATGGCACCGCCACCATTAACCTGGTATGGCAGGGCATGGGCTGGAAGTGGCTCGAGAAGGGCGACCTCCACAAGCTCTACCTGGTCAACAACGTTCTGCCTTGGATCGGTCACATCGTCTGCTCGTTCCTCCCGACGTTCATCATCACCATGGGCGGCACCGCCATGGTCGACCTCATGAAGACCTACATGCCCATGGACGGCATCGCGATGAAGACGCTGTTCACCGTCGGCTCGCTGCTGCCTACCGTCGGTATCGCCATCCTGCTCAAGCAGGTCATCTCCAAGCCGACGGACTTCCTCACGTTCTTCTTCGGCTTCACCCTGTCCGCTGTCATGGGATGCAACCTGATTGCCGCCGCCGGCATCGGCTGCTTCTTCGCCCTGATCAACTATGAGATCGCTTCGCTCAAGATCGACCTCGCAAACGCTCCCAAGGCAGCTATCGCCTCGGGCTCCGATGATGAGGAAGAGGAGGACATCTAATGGCAGAGAAGAAGAAACTCTCTAAGAAAACGCTTGCCAAGTCGTTCCGCAACTGGTCCTATGGCAACCTGACTTGCTTCTCGCAGGAGCACATGCAGACCTTCGGTTACCTGTGCGCCATGCTTCCGATCGTCGAGGAGCTCTACGACACGCCCGAGGAGCAGAAGCAGGCCCTCCAGACCTACTCCGCGTTCTTCAACACCGAGCCGCAGATCGGCACCATGATTGTCGGCGTCACCGCCGGCCTCGAGGAGGCTCGCGCAAACGGCGAGGCCATCGACGACGACGCCATCAACGGCATCCGCGCCGGCCTCATGGGCCCGCTCGCCGGCCTTGGCGACTCGCTGATCGTCGGTACCCTGATCCCGATCCTGCTCGGTATCGCCCTCGGTCTCTCGACCGGCGGCTCTCCGCTCGGTGCCATCTTCTATATTGTCGTGTGGAACCTGCTCATGTTCCTTGGCATGCGCTTTGCCTACAACCAGGGCTATGAGCTCGGCGGCAAGGCGGTCGAGGCCCTCGTCGGCCCCAAGGCCAAGGCTCTGCGTGATTCCATCGTGATGGTCGGTACCATGGTCATCGGTGCAGTCGGTGCTACCTGGGTCTCCATCACCTGCAGCCCCAATCTGGTGCTGCCCGGCGGCGGTAAGTTCCAGGACACGCTCGACGGAATCTATCCGCACCTGCTGCCCATGGTCTTCATCATCTTCTGCTGGTACATGATGACCAAGAAGAAGGTCAACCCCATCGTTATGATGCTGATCCTCGTTGTGATCGCATTTGTGGGCGTTCTCATTGGCTTCTTCGACCCGGCACTGAGCTACTAGTCATCATCCCCTGGCCCCCTGTAAGGCCGTGCGGCCTCAACCGCACGGCCTTCTGATTTTGCGCCGCCCTTCAAGGGCAATATGGCCAGCGACCTCCATCGCCTACACGACACCCGCTATATTGCTCTTGAAAGATGACGTATTCGACAAACGATGCACTTGCGCATGATGCACACTTTGCACGAGGAGGACCATATGCACGAGAAACATGGACACGACCTTTCGCGCGACGACTTGATTCGCGAGGCAAAGATGCAGACCGATGCTATTCAGCGGCTCAATGTTTGGCTGCGCCTGGGCTATTCGCTCGTGGCGATTGGCTTTTTGATGGGGATGTGGGGTATGCAGGGCGGCCCCGGCTGGGGTGTCCCCGTGGGCATCGTGTGCCTGGTGGTGGGCACTCCGCTTTCGATCGTGCTTAAGGTCGGCACGACCAACGCCAAAAAGAATGTCGAGCGCATGCTCGAGGCCGCTGGTGTCGACGTTGAGGAGCTTATGCGACGCAAGAAGGACGAGCAATAGACTTCCGCGTTGGGGTATCATAAATAATTGTTGCGAATGTTAACTAATGTACGGCAAATGACGGTTTTATGGTCCTTCTAGAGTTGCAAAGGACAATATCCCCAGTGGATTACGATGACGTCGCTCGAAAACTGATTGTGTACTCACGTTCCCTTGCCAAGGGATCCTTGAGTGCTGCCGGCGGCGCCAGTGTGGGCGAGGCACCGGTTTTACAGTATCTATCGGGTATTGACGGTGATGTCATTCCCTCCGAGATTGCCAAGAAGCTGAAATTCTCCCGTGCGCGCATGTCGCATATCTTGGATTCACTCGAGAGTAAGGGTTACGTTCAGCGCAGGACTGATCCAAACGATCGTCGGCGTGTGCTGGTGAGCATTACCGAGGAAGGCCGTGATTTCGCGGCGAAAAAAAATGCCGAGAGTGTGGCATCGCTCTCGAAACAACTCTCAGCGCTCGGCGAGCACGATGCCCAGGAGCTCGTGCGCATCCTGAATAAAGCTTACAGCCTTACCTATGATGCCGACGACTACCTGGACAATCTATAAGGATAAAGACAGACATTTAGGTGCATCTTGAAATGCACCCGGGACAGTTGTGCCCATCAGCCACCGTCAACATCTCATTCCAAACCAAATCAGCCAACGTACGTCATGGCAATCCCCGGTAGGTTGCAGGATGGCGGCTGAGCCTTTCCCTCGGGAAACTTCGCGAAGCCCAGTTCCCGAGGGAAAGGTATGGTCTGTGTAATACCAGATAAACAGTACATTTTTGCTAGATTGGTATTTGACTGAAGAACCAATTGGTATGGCTTATTAAGCCCACCTTGCCGTTGACGCTTATTTTGCTGCCGCTGGGAGAATTCCGAACTTGGGTGCGCAAGTGCTCCCATATGTTGATATGACCTAGTAGGTGGCTATCTGGTTACTACCAGTTGGCCCCTTGGTAACGGGTGGCCCCCATTGTGCGGAATGTACCGAACATCTCCGTTTGATACGTTTTCCCATGCTGCCGGGGGGGGGGCGTCCTCGGCACCTCAGCATGTCGGAAGAAAGGAGACCAGATGCGCAGGAATTCCATTTTTACGAAACGGTGGGTGAAGGGAAGCGCGGTCCTCGTTGCCACTGCAGCGACGCTCGTGTTTGCCAATCCCCAGCAGGCGATTGCCACGCCACTCAAGGGCGTCGACTCGGCGACCGTGTCCCAGTCTGCCTCGAATGTCGTCGACATCGATTTCGCTGACGGCATCAAGGGCCGTATTACGTTCCTCGAGGACGGTATTTTCCGTTATAACGTCGACCCCAAGGGTGAGTTTTCCGAGTACGCCACGCCGCGCAGTAAGTCCCACACGGCTAAGATCCAGGCTCAGCCCGATACCTCGGACACCTACAGCAAGCCGAGTGCGACGGTTGCCGACAAGGGCGACACTATCGAGATCACCGGCGGAAAGGCGACCGTGATCCTGGACAAGGCGACTGGCAAGATGAGTATCAAGTCAGGCGACCGTGTCGTGGTTTCCGAGTCCGCGTCCCTCGACCTTGATAAGAAGGGTACCGTCCAGACGCTCGCCAAGGAGAAGTCCGAGAACTTCTTTGGCGGCGGCACCCAGAACGGACGCTTCCTGCACACCAACCAGACCATCGCCATCTCCAACACGAACAACTGGACCGATGGCGGCGTTGCCTCGCCCAACCCGTTTTATTGGACGAGTGACGGCTACGGCGTGCTCCGAAACACGTTTGCAGAGGGTTCCTACGACTTCGGTTCCACGGACTCATCGACGGTCACGACTTTGCACAGCGAGAATGAGTTTGATGCCTACTACTTCGTGGCGACCAACGAGGGAGCTTCGAACGTGGCAACTGAGATGCTGCAGGACTACTACAAGGTGACCGGTAACCCGGTACTGCTGCCCGAGTACGGGTTCTACCTTGGTCATCTTAATGCCTATAACCGTGATGGCTGGTCAACGACCTCGGGTCAAAAGAAGTGGGAGACCAAGGGCAGCAAGTCCTCGAGCGAGAAGGGCGACGTTAAGTACGAGTCTGGCATGTCGACGGGCTACAAGCTCGACGGCACACTTGCGGCCGAGACGCTCAACGGTGAGGGCCCTACGGTTGATACCGAGAACATGAAAGCGACCGATTTCGACCGCCAGTTCTCTGCTCGGCAGGTTATCGATGACTACGAGGACAGCGACATGCCGCTCGGCTGGTTCCTGCCGAACGACGGCTACGGCGCCGGCTATGGCCAGAACGGTTACTACAAGACCGGCGGCGTCAACTCCGACGGAGCGAGCTCGGCCGACCGTCTTAACGCTGTGCGTGCCAACGTCGACAACCTTAAGAAGTTCACCGAGTATGCCAACTCAAAGGGTGTGAGCACGGGCTTGTGGACCCAGTCCAACCTTGAGCCCGACAGCAACCCTGAGACCCCGTGGCATCTGCTTCGCGACTTCGACGCCGAGGTCAAGACGGGAGGCATCACTACCCTTAAGACCGACGTTGCCTGGGTTGGATCTGGCTACTCCTTTGGTCTTAATGGCATCAAGACAGCTTATGACACGGTGACGACCGGCGCTAACAAGCGCCCCAACATCATCACGCTCGATGGTTGGGCCGGCACGCAGCGCTTTGGTGGCATTTGGACCGGCGACCAGTATGGCGGTAACTGGGAGTACATTCGCTTCCATATCCCCACGTATATCGGTCAGAGTCTTTCGGGCAACCCCAACATCGGCTCCGACATGGATGGCATTTTTGGCGGCGACCCCATCATCTCTGCGCGTGACTACCAGTGGAAGACGTTCACGCCCTCTATGCTCGACATGGACGGTTGGGGCACCTACCGTAAATCGCCCATGACGCACGGCGATCCCTACACAGGCATCTCGCGCTTCTACCTCAAGCTCAAGGCGCAGCTCATGCCCTATATCTACACGAGCGCGGCCTCGGCGGCCAACATCGACACGGGTAACGGCGATGCCGGCCTGCCCATGATCCGCGCCATGCTGCTTTCCGATAACTCCGAGTACGCCGCAAGCACCTCGACGCAGTACCAGTATATGTTCGGTGAGAACTTCCTAGTGGCACCGGTGTATCAGGATACCCAGGCAGACGAGAACGGCAACGACATTCGCAATGGGATTTACCTCCCCAACTACGGCACCGACGAGAATCCCACCATCTGGATCGATTACTTCTCGGGTAAGCAGTATCGCGGCGGCCAGGTTCTCAACAACTACGAGGCTCCGCTTTGGAAGCTGCCGCTGTTTGTGAAGGCCAACGCTATCGTGCCGATGTACGCCGAGAACAACAACCCCGAGGCCGTGAGCGACACCAACACCAAGGGTACCGACCGCAGCCAGCGTATCGTCGAGTTCTTCGCCACCGAGGGCGACGGCACCTTTACGCAGTACGAGGACGACGGCTCCTCCATCGAGAACAACACGACTGAGGACGATTCCTACGGTACGATCGACAATATCTCCTACGGTGAGCATGTGAGCACCGTCTACAGATCCAAGGCCGCAGGCGGCACCGCGACCTTTACCGCCGAAGCCTCGCAGGGTGGCTACAACGGCTACGACTCCAATCGCACCACGACCTTCGTGGCCAACGTGTCCGCCAAGCCCATGAGCGTCGTCGCCAAGAACGGCGGATCCGCGCTCAACGTGGTTGAGGTCGACTCGCAGGAGACCTTTGACACCGCGACCCCCGAGGCCGGCCAGGCGGTCTACTTCTACAGCGAGACCCCTAACCTCAACCACTACGGCAGCGATGTGGACGGCACCGAGGCCGAGCGGGGCGAGAGCTTTAACAACACCAAGATCACCACGAACCCCAAGGTCTACGTCAAGTTCGCGAAGACCGATGTTGCTGCGGCGGCGCAGACGCTCGAGCTGGGCGGTTTCGTGAACGCCGACGCCACGCTCACAGCCGATCGCCTCAACGAGAGCCTCTCCGCACCCACGAACCTTGCTGCCCCCGAGGACGTCACGACCCCAACGAGCATCAAGCTCACCTGGGGAAAGGTCGATGGTGCTACCTCCTACGACCTTAAGGTCGACGGCACCGTGTTCGCCGTGGGTGATGCGGCCGAGTTCACGCACACCGACCTCGCCTACAATAGCAAGCACACCTACCAGATTCGTTCGCGCAACGCCGAGGGCTACTCCGCCTGGAGCGATGTGCTCGAGGCGAACTCCGCACTCGATCCGTGGCGGAACGTCCCCGACGCCGAGCAAATCACCTGGGAGGGCTCACTTTACGGCAGCCATAAGGCCGAGCTCGCCTTCGACCATGAGTTCCAGTCGGGCGACGGCGGTTTCCACTCCGGTGGCAACGATCTGGGCAAGGCGCTTACCGTTGACTATGGACGCGCTTACAAGCTCGATAAGCTCGAGTACTATCCGCGCGATGACGCCGGCAACGGCACTGTGACCAAGATGCGTGTTGAGACGAGTCTCGATGGCGTCCACTGGACGAGCCAGGAGGTCGATTGGGCACGTTCCGCTGATTGTAAGACGGTAGCGTTTGACGGCACCGTGGCCGCCCGTTACGTGCGCATGACACCGCTCGCCTCGGTCGGCAATTTCTTCTCCGCGTCCGAGATTGCCATCTACAAGACCGACGGCACGGATGGCTTCGCCGTGGGCTCCAACCTCAACAAGGCCACGATCTCCGACGGAGACTACTCCAACATGAAGAACTATCTGGGCCTCGAGAATCGCGAGCCCGATACCCCGACGTTCGGTTCGCAGATCCGCGACCACTTCGCCGACCTCAACGATAACGGCGTTTACGACGTCTACGATTACTCGTTCACCATGGCGGGTCTTGACGGCGGCACTAAACAAAAGGGAAAGGTCGCAGGTTCGCTCGCGGTGATTCCGAGCAAGACCGAGGTCGAGGCCGGTGATGAGATCACCGTTGATGTCTATGCGGCCGACGCCAAGAACGTCAACGCCCTGGGCGCTCTCGTCAACTTCAAGAGCGACCAGTTCGAGTTTGTGTCCGAGAGCATCGCGCAGGACGGCTCGACTGCCGGCATGGAGAACCTGTCTCGCGAGAAGGTCCAGTTCGCGGACAGAACGCAGACTATCAATCTCGCCTTTGCCAACCGCGGCGATGGCAAGCTCTACAACGGTACCGGCGCGGTGGCGAGTTTCAAGCTCAAGGCCAAGACCGCCGGCAAGGTCGAACTGCCCTCGACATCTTGGCTCATCGGTCCGGCATGCGACGCACTTGAGTTTGCGAGCGACGGCACGGTGACGATGCCGGATGTTCCTCAGCCAACGGTCGCCGAGTACGGTCAGGACGCCTTCAACATCACGATGACCAACGATGAGCTCACGACCGACGACGGGACCAACGTCGAGAAACTTATCCAGCAGAAGAGCTATAACGCGCTGTTCGATAATAACGAGGGCGACAACGGCTTTGAGTTCCTATGGAACTGGAGCGGCAACTGGGACAGCGAGGGTAAGCTTCCGAGTTACGTGAAGCTTCCCACCACGATGACATTCGCATTTAAGACGCCGTCGAAACTCGATAGTGTCGAGGTCGTTAACCGCAACGGTGGCAACGGAACCGTGCAGAAGATCAAGGCTGTCGTGACGTTCGAGGATGGCTCGACCCAAGAGTTCGCGGGCGGGGAGTACGATTCCTTCCTGGCTCGCTACGCCTTTGACCTCTCTGCCGAGAACAAGGGCAAGAAGGCGACCAAGGTCGAGGTCACGCCGCTTGAGGCATCGGGTGACCAGATGCTCACACTGCGTGAGGTCAACTTCAACTACACGCAGGGTGTCGAGGCCATCGAGGGTGTCGAGCTAGGCAAGAACCAGACCGAGTTCTTTGAAGGCGACATTACGCCCGTCGACGCCAAGGCTACGCCTGAGAGCGCTGGCTACCCCTATGTGACGGTCGAGAGCTCCGACCCCTCTGTGGTAAGCGTCTCCGCTGTTCAGGCTGGCGATAGCGTGAGCTACTACCTGCGTGCCAACAAGGCCGGCAAGGCAAAGATCACGGTGGCGTCGGTACTCGACCCCTCCAAGACCGCATCCTATGAGGTCGAGGTCAAGGCTGGTGTCGATACCTCTGCGCTCGTAGCAGCGCTTTCCAAGGCCGCGGGCTACAGCGAGTCCGTCTACACCAAGGATTCCTATGCAGCTCTCACCACTGCGGTCGAGGCGGCTCAGAAGCTCCTCGACAGCGGCCAGGGCAGCTATAGCAAGAAGGATGTCGCAGACGCCACAGCCAAGATCGAGAAGGCAATCGACGGCCTCAAGATGCGCCCTGTTGATGAGAAGATTCTCATCAACACGCCCGAGAACCGCAAGAACGTCAAGGTGGCCGGCTTCTCGAGTGAGGCCGACTACGAGGGCAGCAACGCCGTCAACGCTCTCGACGGCGACGAGCGGACGCTTTGGCACAGCGACTGGGCCCATGGGACCGGTATGCCCCAGTATCTGAGTGTCGACCTGGGCCGCGACTACGATCTCACCGACGTTACATTCCTGCCGCGCCAGGACGGCGGCACTAACGGCGATATCTTCGAGGCCGAGATACTGGTCTCCGACACTGCCGACGGTTATGAGAAGGGCACCGCCGCGTCGATGGGTACGTTCGCCTTCGACAACGATGGCCGCGTACTCACCGACCGTGGCGACTGGAAACAGATGAGCTTTGGCGCCGCGCGCGGTCGCTACGTGACCGTCAAGGTGATTCACGCCGGCGGGGGCGACGTTGATGCCTACTGCAGCATGGCGGAGCTCAAGTTCTACGGTACGGCCGTCCCCGATCCGGTGGCGAAGGATGATCTCACTGCCGCGATCGAAAAGGTTGATGCCGAGCTTGCCGCCGGCGACCTCAAGGCCGGCGACTACACCGAGGCCTCCTGGACGGCGCTCGAGAACGCCCTGGCGAGCGCCCGCGCCATCTTGAGCGACGAGGATGCCACGCAGGACGAGGTCGACCAGGCGCTCAGGGCGCTCGAGAGCGCCCGCGACGCGCTCGAGAAGACCCCGGTGGTCCCGGTCGAGAATCCGACTAAGAAGCAGCTCAAGGCCCTGGTCAAGCAGGCGAAGGAGACTGACACCAGGGGCAAGACGGCCGAGTCTGTCAAGGCCATGACGGATGCCATTACCTACGCCGAGGACGTCTTGGGTGATGAGAATGCTTCCGACACCCAGATCCAGGCGGCCTATAGCCAGCTCAAGCTGGCCATTGAGAGTCTCAAGGATGCCGATTCCGGCAACCAGGGCGGCTCGGGCAACCAGGGTTCCGGCAATGGCTCGAACGGCGGCAACCAGGCGGGCAAGCCCGCAGGCGACAAGGCCCAGGGCAGCAAGAAGAACGGTTCGGCGATTCCCAATACCGGAGACCAGACGGCGGCGACCGTCGCGACCGTCGGTGGTCTTGGCGCCATCATCGCCGCGATCGGCGCTTTCTTCCATCGTCGCAGCAAGGCTAAGTAGCCCCAGCAACAGCTAAGCAAGCGTGCCCGCCGTCCCACCCAAGGACGGTGGGCACGCTTTTTGAATGTAGGCAGAAAGCTCCGACCCTTCGGCCTTAATCTCGCAAAGCGTTCCGTCTCCCGCCGAACACATCAGCATCGGCGGCTATACTTGAATTATTTGCAGTTAAGGGTCGCGGATTGGCCGCGTCACCGCTCTCAACAGGAGGTCTTTGTTTATGGCAGATCAAAAGCCGGTTGTCGGGATCATCATGGGCTCCAAGTCCGATCTGGGTGTTATGGAAGGCTGCACCGCCGAGCTCGAGGCGCTCGGTGTGCCCTATGAGCTCGTCATTGCGAGCGCACACCGCACACCGGCGAAGGTCCACGAGTGGGCTTCGACTGCTGCCGATCGCGGTATCAAAGTGATTATCGCCGCCGCCGGCAAGGCCGCTCACCTGGGTGGTGTCGTGGCCGCCTTTACGCCGCTGCCGGTTATCGGCGTACCTATGAAGACGAGTGACCTGGGCGGTATGGATTCGCTGCTGTCGATGGTGCAGATGCCTTCGGGCGTGCCCGTGGCCTGCGTTGCCATCAACGGCGCCAAGAACGCCGCCATTTACGCCACGCAGATTCTGGGCGCATGCGACCCCGAGTACCGCAAGGTTATCGAGAAGATGAAGCAGGAGATGGCCGACGCCTAGGCGTTCCGCCGTTTCACCGCAGTATAAGGAGAGCCATGTCCGATTATCAGGGAAAACGATTCAAGGCTTCTCAGATTCCCGATCCGTCGAAGCCGGGTGCTGTCCGTGCGGTACGGCAGGGTCGGACATCCTCTCCTCAGCAGCCGCATGCGCCGCGTCCCGTAACGACGACGTCCCATCGTCGTCAGGATACGCCGACTGCGTATCGCCCTTCGTCATATGGCACGGCAAAGAAGCAGGCTCGGACGACGAGACAGCTGGGTGACGCGCCGTCCAACTATGCCGAGCAGCCGCGTAAGAAACGCCGATCCATCATTCCCATCTTGCTCATCATCGTGGGCATCGGTCTGATTGTCGCCGCCGCTGCCATCTTTATCAATGCTCAGATTGGCTATAAGCAGGCGAGCGATTCGTACCAGAAAATCGAGAAGCAATATGTAAGCGATAAGGACGCCAGCGGCGTGCCGATTATCGACTTTGATGCGCTTGCTCAGACGAACCCCGAGATTGTGGGTTGGATTTACGTGCCGGGAACCAACATCAACTATCCCGTGGTGCAGACCAATAACAACTCCAAATACCTCAACACGCTGTTCGATGGCACGTCTAACGCCTCGGGTGCCATCTTCTTGGATAGCGATGACACCGCGCCGGGAATGGTCGACCAGCAGACCACGATCTACGGCCACCATATGAACGATGGGTCGATGTTCAACGTGATTTCGGATACGACTGACCAGGCAACGTTCGATAGCATTGAATATGTGTACTACATCACGCGCGATGCGACGTATAAGTTGCGTCCGCTGGCGACCAAGGTGGTCGAGGACACGTATGCCAAGGCGCGCACGACCAATTTTGAGGGCGACGACGGACTCAAGAACTACCTGTCCGAGATGCTCGACGGCGTTTCTGCCGTGGCGAGTGATGCCACCGATCGTGCCGCTTCGGCAACTAAGGTTGTAACGCTTGTGACCTGTCGTTCGCTGTCGCTGAGCAACACACGCGCCGTCATGGTGCTCACGCCGGTCGAGGAATAAGTTGTTCGAGAGTAGCTAAAAAGGCCCCGTCCCAAATTGGCTACTCGACGACGGTAAGGGAGAAATGATGCTCGAGAGTGGCAAATTGATGCCTTCGATTGATGCTTGGCTGCGCGAGGCCAAGGCCGATACTTCGGCGGCAGGCTGTGGGATGTATCTGACGCATAACGGTGTGGTGCGCGCGACGCCCAAGGCTGAGGTGCGCGGAGTCGAGACCGATGGCGTGGCGCCTGGGCATAAGGTGGGCGGCATGGTGTTTGGCTTCGATGCTCAGAAGGTGCAGGCTGCTATCGAGGCCACGCGCGCGATGCCGGGTATCGGCTATGTGCGCGTGTGGCTGGCAAGCGGCGAGCTTGCCGTAGGTGACGACATCATGCTCGTGCTTATCGGCGGGGACATTCGCCCACACGTGGTCGATGCACTGCAGGCGCTCGTTGGCACCATCAAGAACGAATGCGTGAGTGAGGTCGAGCGCGAGGCGTAGAGGCTTGCGTCGATAGAAGTATCGTTTATAAAAATGCCCACCGGTACGTGTGATACCGGCGGGCATTTTGCGTTTTGGGCGCGGTGAGCGCTACACGCGCGTCGCATCCTTGGGGCTCATGGTCATGCTCTGGAAGCGGTTTTCCATGTACTCGTTATCGAAGTGCTCTCCGTAGAACTGTGCGACGGGAATGTCCGGCTCCGTGCCGTTAACGCGCTGGTACCAGTAGTCGAGCGACTGCAGCGTCATGACGCCGTCGACCAGCATGATAACGGTAAAGATGACGGTGGCCGAGTAGCGGCTCTTCCAGGGGATCTTGTTGATAAGCTTAAGCAGCCTCGGCAGCAGCAGCTTGATCCAGATGAGGCCGCCCAGGCCCCACAGGCAGGCGAAGCCCGTGCAGGTGCGTCCGCCCGTGAGGACCACGAGCGGATCGGGCAAACCGAACAGCGTTATGTGCGAGTAGCTCCACGAGACCACGCCAAACGCGGTCTGCATAAACCAGCCCACGAACACCTCAAAGCTGGCGCCGAGCAGGGCGCTCACCAGGAAAATGATGATGGGGTTCTTTTTGTAGAAGCGGTTAAGCACCATGGTCATGAGCACGGCGCCAAATCCGTAGATGGGACTGAAGGGACCAAACAGCATGCCGGCGCGGTTCTGGTAGACGCCCGGGTCGTCGACCGTCATGTGCCAGATGTCCTCGGCGATCAGGCCGAGCACGCAGCAGACAAAGAATACCCAGAACAGGTTGAAGTAGTTGAGCTTGATGTAGCCTTCGCCGGTTTCATCGCGCCCGAGCATGCCCTCGGCGGCGGCATCGCGGTCGAGCATCTCCTGCAGGCGGCGCTGCAGTTCGCGCTCCTGACGAAGCGTGGGGTCGACGGTTGCCGAAAGTGCGACGAGGATGCCGAGCTGGATCGCGGGACGCAGCAGGAAGGGCCCGATGCCCTGGAGCATCACGTCGACCAAAAGCTCGACGACGGTGAATGCAATAAGGATGTAGGACAGGCGGGCGGCGTTGCGGCGCTGGTTTTTGATAAGGTCCAGGCCAAAGATGATTAGGATGACGGCACTTGCCGCAGAGAGCATGATGCCGGCGACGATAAGGCCGACTGCGACGAGCGTATTGTCGCCGAGCTTTTCGGTGGCGTTGCCGTTAACAAGTGCCGTGATGACCTGCCACATAAAGGCAGCGACCGACGGGAGCGTGCCCACGCCGGAAAGGATGCACAGGACGGCGTACACCTTAATGATGAGGGGAATCTTCTTGACCTCTGTGGCGCTGGGGACGCTGGGGTCGAGTTCGTTTCGATCCATACAGAACCTTTCTCGCTTTGTTGTAGGTTATAAGGATACGCCGCCGACCTGCCAAAAGACAGGACGAACGTCCCAATTGCAACTTTGTAATCCCCAACGGTGGACGCGGCGGCCATCTGGGGGGGGGCGCGGGCGCTTGCACTGGACAGACCGATAAAATGTTTGGCAACAAAACTGATTATTAGCTCGGTGGGCTTTTAAAAAGCGCTGTTCATGCGCGGGAGTGCTTGTCTTGCCGTGCGTATAATAGGGCAGGTAACGCCAAATAACGAGGCTCTGAGGGGATGCCATGTCTCAAGAAACCATCCACGCGGCCGAGCGCGCCGCGGGACAGGTGAAGACCATGTCGACGTATGATCCGGACTCCGACCAGCTGCATGAGGAATGCGGCATTTTTGGTGTGTGGGCACCCGATCGCGATGTGGCTCGACTGACGTACTTTGGTCTGCGCGCGCTGCAGCATCGCGGCCAGGAATCGGCGGGAATCGCCGTGGGCGACGGCGGCACGGTTATGGTTCGCAAAGACCTGGGACTGCTCGATCGCGTGTTCTCCAACGCCGACCTGTCGACGCTCTCCGGCCAGCTGGCCGTGGGCCACGTGCGCTATGGCACCGCCGGCGCCAAGAGCTGGGAAGCCTCGCAGCCGCATCTTTCCACCATCAACAGCGTCATTATCGCGCTTGCTCACAACGGCACCCTCGTCAACACCGACGAGCTGCGCCGTCAGCTGATCGAGCTGGGCGTGCCGTTCCTCTCCAATTCGGATTCCGAGGTCGCGACCAAACTCATCGGCTACTTTACCCAGCGTACAGGCCATCTGCGCGAGGGCATTCGCAAGACCATGGAGCTCGTGCGCGGCGGCTACGCCATGACGCTCATCAACGAGCAGGCGCTCTATGCATTCCGCGATCCGCACGGCATTCGCCCGCTCGTGCTGGGCAAGCTGGTGGACGAGGGTCTTGATCAGGCCGACGCCGCAGCCGTTTCGCAGCTGCCGTCGCAGGACGGCGCCGCGACGGTCGACTCCGCCGTCCGTGTCACGCGCGCCGGCGGCTGGGTCGTTGCTTCCGAGACCTGCGCACTCGACATCGTGGGTGCCGAGTATGTCCGTGACGTCCGTCCCGGCGAGATCTTGCGCATCAGCGCCGAGGGTCTGGTATCCGAGCAGGGCGTGCCTGCGGCCGAAGAGCCCGCCAACTGCATCTTTGAGCAGGTCTACTTTGCCCGCCCCGACTCCATCATGAACGGCAAGAGCGTCTATGCCTGCCGTTACGACATGGGTCGTCAGCTGGCACATGAGGAGCCTGTCGAGGCCGACCTGGTCATCGGCGTGCCCGACTCCGGCCTGCCGCCCGCGGAGGGGTATTCGCACGAGAGCGGTATTCCCTTTGGCGAGGGCCTTATCAAGAACCGCTACGTGGGCCGTACGTTTATCGAGCCTACGCAGGAGTTGCGTGCCATGGGCGTGCGTATGAAACTCAACCCGCTGCGCGACAACATCGAGGGCAAGCGCCTGGTCGTCATCGACGACTCCATCGTGCGCGGCACCACCATGGTGCAGCTCGTCAAGATGCTGCGCAACGCCGGCGCCAAGGAGATTCACATCCGCATCAACTCGCCCGAGGTCATTTGGCCGTGCTTCTACGGTATCGATACCGACGTGCAGTCGCAGCTCATCAGCGCCAACAAGACGGTCGAGGAGATCTGTGAGTATATCGGCGCCGATTCGCTGGCCTTCCTTTCGGTCGAGGGCCTGCTGAAGGTCATGCCCAAGGGCGGCTACTGCGATGCGTGCTTTACCGGCCGTTATCCCGTGGCGATTCCCGAGAGCTTTGGCCGCGACAAGTTTATGGAGGGCTTTAAGCCCCGCAACCTGGATAAGCCGCTGTATTTTGACGACGACGCCGTGGTCGAGAAATACGACGACCGCAGCTGGGAAGAGAAGCACGGCGAGGCCTAAAACCTGCCATTTAGGGACAGGTTTATTGGCAGGTTTTATCTGCTGTTTTGTTGATATGACGGCGCGTGCTGTTATGGCGCGCCGAAATGAACGCAACTATGAGCACCGTTTGGCGCCCGCGCGGCGCCACGGTAGTGGGAGAGGAAGGCTCAGATGAGCGATAGCAAGCATGTGACGTACGAGGACGCCGGCGTCGATACCGCCGAGGGCGGCCGCGCCGTCGACGCTATTAAGCAGATGGTCAAGGACACCAACCGCCCCGAGGTCATCGGCGGCATCGGTGGCTTTGGTGGCCTCTTCTCGGCCGCCGCGCTTAAGGATATGGAAGACCCGATCCTGATCAGCGGCACCGACGGCGTGGGCACCAAGCTCGTGCTCGCCCAGATCATGGACCGTCACGAGACGGTGGGCCAGGACCTGGTCGCTATGTGCGTCAATGACATTTTGGCTTCGGGCGCCGAGCCGCTGTTCTTCCTGGATTACGTTGCCATCGGTCACATTGAGGCCGAGCACATGGCAAAGATCATCAAGGGCGTTGCCGACGGCTGCAAGCTCGCGGGCTGCGCGCTCGTGGGCGGCGAGATGGCCGAGCACCCGGGCGTCATGGCTCCGGCCGACTACGACCTCGCCGGCTTTACCGTGGGCGTCGTCGACCGTCCCAAGATGCTCGACCCCGCGAACGTTCGCCCCGGAGATGTGATCCTGGGTCTGCCTTCCACCGGCGTGCACTCCAACGGCTACTCGCTCGTGCGCAAGGTCATCGGCGTCGACGGCATCAAACCGGGCACGCCCGAGGCCGCCGCTAAGGCCGAGGAGCTGAGCCGCCCGCTCGAGGAGCTCGGCGGTGCATCGCTGGCAGACGCTCTACTGGCCCCCACGCGCATCTACGTCAAGCCGATCCTTGAGCTGCTGCGCGGTGGCGCCAACGTTCATGCCATTGCCCACATCACCGGCGGCGGTATTACCGAGAACCTCAACCGCGCGCTTGCCGACGACGTCGACGCTGTGGTCACCCGCAACGGTGCCGAGATGGGCTGGGACGTTCCGCCCGTCATCACCTATGTGTCGCGCCAGGCCGAGCTTGCGCCCAACGAGGCATGCAAGACCTTCAACATGGGCGTCGGCCTGTGCCTGATTGTCGCCCCCGAGGACGAGGCCGCGGTAACCGATGCCCTGGTCGCGTCGGGCGAGAAGCCGTTCCGCGTGGGCGAGTGCGTCGAGGGCTCCGGTAAGGTCGTGTACTCCGATGAGCGCTAGCGAGCAGATGGCTGCTGCCGAGGGCCTGGGCTTTGTGCCCTACACCCGTCCGACCGGCACCGATACGGCCGAGCCGCTCAAGATCGGCGTGCTTATCAGCGGTTCGGGCACCAACCTGCAGGCGCTGATCGACCTTATCGCCGCCGGCAAGCTCAACGCCTCGATTGAGCTTGTAGTGTCGAGCCGTCCTTCGGCCAAAGGCTTGCAGCGCGCCGAGCGTGCGGGCATCCAGACGCTCACGCTGTCCAAGGATATCTATGCCGACCCCATCGCGGCTGACGAGATCATCGCGCATGAGCTGCTCGAGCGCGGCTGCGAGTACGTGGTGATGGCCGGCTATATGCGCATGGTGCACACGCCGCTGCTGGCGGCGTTCCCCAATCGCGTGGTCAACCTGCATCCGGCGCTGCTGCCGAGCTTTACCGGTGCCCATGCGATTGACGATGCGTTTGCTCGCGGTGTCAAGGTGACCGGCGTGACCGTGCACTTTGCCAACGAGATCTACGACAACGGCCCCATCATCGCCCAGCGTGCGCTGGCTGTTGAGGAGGGCTGGGACGTCGACACGCTCGAGGAGCACATCCATGCGATCGAGCATGTGCTGTATCCCGAGGTCGTACAAATGCTCGCCGACGGTCGCGTCCACGTGCTGGAGAGCGGCAAGGTGGCTATCGACCCGGCGCGCTAGCGCGTGTAAACAGGTCACCTAGGTTTCTTTGTGACATAAGCAATCGAAATAGCCGCTTGGGGCATATGGAACCACATGTGCCCCAAGCGGCTTTTACCATCTCTTCGATTTCGGGCTCCTGATAACGTGACAGGTGGGACCGAAAAATGGGGGGGGGTGGTTGGCTGCGCGCATGATATGGATATCAGCGGCGATTTCTCCATCTCGGTAAATAAAGATGGCTTCAAGTTCAGTATCGGTTCGAACTTCGAGGTAGCAACCCTGTTCAACGATTTTCTTGCACTGACACCCATGTCATGAGCAAGGATAACTAGCCGGTATAGAGTCGCTTGAGCGGGTATGTGTCTGTTCAAGTGACCCATCGATTTGTTTAAGAAATAGTTAAACTACGAAACAAACGGCACGTGGGTAACTCACGACTCAGCGAGAGTAAAAGGAATAGGAGAAGAAGGTTCATGTTTTGCCCCAAATGTGGCAGCAAGATTGGTGATGATGCGCGGTTCTGTACCGAATGCGGTCTGCCCTTGGGCGGGCTCTCGGGCAAGACTGCGGCCGAGGAGGGGCCCAAGGCCGAGCCGTCGGAGCGAGAATCATCGTCCGCTGAAGTCATAATGGAACCCACAGATACCGAAACGGACTCTGCGATAGGATCCGCGAATGCCGAGCCCACAGCAGAACCGAGCCCCGAGCCGGTCTCGAAGACCGCGAATAGCGGTCACTCCCAGATGTACAACTTCTTTATGCAACGCTGTCAGGTCGGCAACCGCCTAGTGCCGCAGTTTGCTATCATGATCGCCGCATTTATCGCCGCTGCAAGCATCGCTTACGCTGCTTTCATGCTCTACAAGAACGTCATCGAGCCCAATCTCCAGCAGCAATCCGTGCAACAGGAGCAAGCGACCGAAAGGCCCAAGAAGGACGAGAGAGCGGTCGAAGAAGCTGTCTATACGTTGGAGGCAAAGTCATTGACGGCGTCTGCTCCGGTCGACCCTATGCTCGAACAGGGCGAGCGGAGGGACATGGAATGGTCCTATCCGCAACTTAAGAGCTCCACCAAAGACGACGTTGCAGACAAAATTAACAAGGCGATTCTCGAGCCCCTTCAAATTGATGCGGAGCGAACGAATCGAGCATCAGATAATGAGCAATCAGATGCTGAGTTGTACCCCGACGGCGAATTTCCCTGCATATCGAGAAACGTGACGGTTACGTACATGGATGAGAATTATTTCTGTATCCGTGACGAGCGCTATTCGACGGGATGGGGCCCGCATGGCGGCACGGTTGTGACTGGTGTTATTTTTGATTTGCATTCGGGTGATACTGTTAGTCCTCAGGATATGTTTGGCATTGATACCGAGGATCTTGCCAGTTCTATGAGTTCGGCAGTTTGGCCGTATCTTACGGAAATAGGCAGAGACAGAGAGTATCCGTCTGACTACAACTCTATGCTCATGCGGAGCAATTCTTCAGACTATTCAATCAAGGGTTCAACATGCTTGTATGTGACATCCAAGGGGCTGGTGTATCGCACCGAAGACTATGAGCTCGGTACTTTTGCGGACGGCAATTGCGAGATTTTGGTTGCGTCCTGGGATGATGAGTCTCAAGTTGGGTCCGAAGTAACCCCTGATGAGGTCAAGGACGGTACAACGGTGAAAGTCGATAAGGAGGACTAACATGTTCTGTCCCAACTGTGGATTTGAGCTTGATGGCGATTTGCGATACTGCACCGAGTGTGGCTATGCACTCGAAGATGCAAAGGCGGTGCTGAACTCTGCCAGCAACGAAGTGGCAGAAGAGCCTTCCGTTATCAATGAGGCTGCGGAAGAGATTTTCGCTAGTGACGAAACGGAGAAGGAGCCTTCCGCCGGTGCCGAGGCGGGGGAGGAAAAGTCGCCCGTGGAGAGCGAGCCCGTAGCGGACGAAGAAGACGACCGGCCCAAGGACGACGTGTCGTCCGATGCAACGCCTTCGATTCCAGCCGTGCGCGCCGACCGGCCAAAGCCGAGCAATCCGGTCGCCAAGCCCGTCGCGGCGCCAGCCCCTGCGCCTGCGGCGAATGTATCCGCACAGAAAAAGGACCCCAAGGCGCTCTATATCGTCGGTATCATCGTTGGCCTGGCAGCCATTGCCATCTTTAGCTACCTGCTGTTCTTTAGCAAGTCCAGCGACGACGTTGCCCATTACGGCCAGGACAAGGCCATCGTGGTAGCCCAAGAATCCAAGATTACCCCGACCGACGCAAAGGGCGAGAAGATCAAGAAGTACTCGGTGACCCTGAACGGCGACAACGGCTACAGCACCAATGCTGAGGTTAAGGGTGACGAGGGCTTCACGGTAAGCCAGCTTCCCGATATCAAACCGGGAAAATATACTCTTACCGTTAAGGACTCCAAGACCAAGGTTGAGTGGAGCGTTCCTGTCGAGGTGGTCGACAATTCCAAGTCCGATGAGGCCGTGAAGGATGTTTCGCTCGAGGTGCCTAAGGCTGACAGCGCAGACGCAAAGGCGGACGAGGGCGACAAAAAGGACGGAAACGCCGCTGCGGACAATGCTGCTGCATCCGCTGCCTATAAGCAAAAATGCCAGGAATATCTTGCGCGTTATGGTGAACCTCAAATGGTTGAGATTGAGGACTATATGTCAGCCCTTAGAGGTTTTTGCTTGGCTGATTTGGTTGATTTCGACAACGACGGCGTTTCTGAGCTCGTGACGGTTGTTAACGATATGAGCGCGGACGATATGAAAAGCGCCTGGGACGGAAATATTGAAGAGCTTCAGAAGTCCTACACCGTAGAGGTTTGGTCGGCGGAAGACGGCGGTATCAAAAGGATATATAGCCAAAAATGGCTCGACAACTCTAACGGAGGATCGATGTATCTGCCTCTTGTTAAGGATGATGAGCAAAACGTCTTACTTGGCAAGCGTACGTACGAAATGTGCGATGCGCTCAAAGCAAAGCTCTCAGGTAAACAGATAACCTATGGCGATAACTGGTCTTTATTCGGCAAAAAGGATGATTCGCTTTCGTTGGTGTTAAATCGCGAAGCTTGGTCCGTCTCTGTTTCTGGCGGTAATCTTGGAGACTATTACGCATCTAACGGCAAGGAGATATCCGAGAAGGATTTCAACGCGTTAAATTCCTACACAGATTTCAATCATCAATACTGCACGTATTATTTTGTTGACTTCTCAAGCTCAAGTCAGGGGTCATTTTCAGATGTGCCCGTTGTTGGTTGCAGCCAAATGTCCGACCGCACCAATAGCACACTAAAAAAGTTGGGGATTGAATAAAAGTTGAAAAAGGGGCCTGGAAATTGCGGGCTTATAGGACAAAATGTGTGTCTACTTTAGGGGCATCGGCGCAGGTCGATGCC
>CABQQR010000012.1:0-96505 GCA_902466395.1 uncultured Collinsella sp. | reverse complement strand
CAAGGCGGGGCCGAGGCCGCCTCGATCAATTTGCGAAAGAATCTTGACGGTACCTTGGAGGCGCCGCCGACGGCAGCAAGCACGTCCTCGGCAATCTTCTTGTTATCGACAGCCATGTCGAATCCCTTCTCTTCCAACTAAAGGCCGTGGGACTTCACGGCACCAAGACGCACAATTCCGCTCGCGCCTGCGCAGCGCGCGACATCAGTTGGCAAGAGATTGATTTGCATGTGATTCCCGGGTGGATCGACATGAAAAAGCCCCGCGCACAACCGACAGAGACCCAATTATGGCCTCGGCAGAATCGGTAGTGCCTCTCGGAGCTGCGCCGTGAGTAACACCCAACACACGGGGAGTATATGCGGCAGATGCGTTCGTTGCGGCTCAGATTACCGACGAACGGTAGCAAACGACCCGCGAACGGTCGCCATGACGGAAAGGAAATACCAGAGAGCCTATTTATCCGAGTGGACAGAAGCCACGCGATTCACATGCATGATCAGATAGACGAGCTCCTCTTGGGCCAATGGCTCGCCAAAGGTCTCTTGAATCAGATCGTCGACACGGTGAGCGCAACGCGATGCCGCCGGATACTGCTCCACGAGCACGTCGTAAAGACCGGAGTTCTCGGTATCGATCGGCTCTTTCTTTGCCACGCGGTCGAGCAGATAGCGCACATGAGTGGCAAAGCGGGCAAAGGCGAACGACGAGCGATCGACCGTCACACCCAACTCTTCTTGAATAATCGCGACCGTCATATCGAGCAGTCGCTCCTCGTGCTGCTCGGCAAGCACGCGCCGCTCGCTCGGCTTAACCGATGCGTTGACAATCGACATGGCAATGCCCGCGGCCTCGCTTCGGGGCATGCGCACATGAAAGCTCTTCTGGATACCGCGAACAGCCAGCTCGCCCAAGCGGTATTCGATGGGATGCAGCTGCTCAAGATCGCGCTCAAGCGGCAACGACACCACCATGTGTTCGCGGGCACGCTTAATGGCAAACTGAATATGGTCTGCCAATGTAATGGGAAGGTTAGGACTCAATTCGTACGAAAGCTGTCCGGTCGCGATATCGGCCAGCTGAGCAGAAAACTCCAGCACCTCGGGGTCGACCTCATCGATAAACGCCAGGTACTTTGAATCGATGCCGTAAAAGGTACGCGTGATGACATCCAGGTCGACCTCATGCGGCATATCGCCAAAGCCGATACCACGACCCAGCGCGATAAGTTGACGCCCCGCGCCATCTTCGCAGATGGCAGCGTTGTGGTTAATGCGCTGGATAGCCCTCATGGAATCATCGCTCCTACTAAAACGCGCCGTGCAGACCATCCGCGCGGCGCGTTCATTCTACCTGCACTTACAGCTAGAGTCCAAAGAAGCCCAGGATCTGGTCGCGGCTAACGGGCTTGTAGTTGTTGGCATCGAGGCCAACGTCGTAGCGAAGGACTGGGCGCTCGCGATCGCGATTGCGCGCGTTGGTGCGGTCTCCCCTGCTGTGAATGTGCCCGTGCAGCATGATGGCGCCGCGCGCCTTGCCATTCCAGCTGAGCATGGGGTAATGGCTCATCACCAGACGATGGCCCTTCGCGTAACCGGGAGCGACCTCCAGATAATCGCGCACCTCATCCCAAATGTGCGGCGCGTCCGGATCTTCCCAATCGCCGTCATGGTTACCACGGATGAGCGTTATGTTCTGGCAGTCGATGCGCTCGCGCAGGCGAACCGCTTCCGCCAGGGGCAATCGATACGTAAAGTCTCCCAGGACATAAAGGCGGTCGTCCACAGCCACGCACTCGTTGATGGCATCGATGACACGGCGGTTCATCTCCTCGACCGAATCAAACGGCCGATCCATGTCGTGCAAGATATTCGTATCGCCCAGGTGCAGGTCGGCGGTAAACCACATCATCGTCTCTGTCCTCATTTCGCAACGCGTATAAGACCTGTTTAGTATACAGACGCGGCGATGAGACAGTCACCCAAAGAGCCCGCCGAACAGACCTCGGCGACGCTTGTCCTGCTTTTTCGAAGCGTCATCCCGCGTCTTCTTGCCCTGCCGCTTCTTACGGTCCTGCTCCAACTCATCGTCATCGAGTAGCATATCCCACTCAAACGGATCGTCTGTCAGATCGAACAGGTCATCGTCATCAAACACGTGCGCCTCCATTACCGATTAGCGAGCATCCACAACGTAGTTGAGAAGTCTACGGGCCCGTGCGGACACAAATTCATCCTGTCTGCGTCTTTCAATCGCTTGCCGCAACGCTTGCGCGACGGGACGCTTGCAGATAAGATAGGGGCACGGATGGCACCCGTGGCAGCGGGTCTTGCCAACTCCGATACACGTTTTCATCGTGAGAAGTGGCCGTCTTCGCTTACGCGGGGGCGGCCACTTTGTTTATCCCTATGCCATCTGATTTTAATGCACAAACATGCGCACGAATTTGTGCTTCCAGCTTGCGTAGGGCGCATACCGAAACGGCACGTCCAGCCAGGTTACCTTGTTCACGATGCTCTTCTTGTGGCTAAACGTATCGAAGCTCTCGCGGCCATGGTACTGGCCCATACCGCTCGCACCCATGCCGCCGAAGCCCATATGGCTCGTAGCCAAGTGCATGATCGTGTCGTTAACGCAGCCGCCGCCAAAGGGCACGTAGCGCACAAAGCGCTCCTGAACTGCGCGATCCTGGCTAAAGATATACAGGGCCAGCGGCGTCGGACGATCTGCAATAAACGCCTCGGCCTCATCCAGGCTCTCAAACGTCAGCACCGGCAAGATGGGACCGAAAATCTCTTCCTGCATCACGGCGTCCTCAGGCGCCACGCCGTCTAGGATCGTCGGCTCAATCTTGAGCGACGACTCGCGCGCCGTGCCTCCCAGCACAACCTTGTCGGGGTCGATCAGCCCGCGTACGCGCGCGAAATGCTTGGCGTTGACAATATGACCGTAGTCCTCGTTGTCGAGCGGGTGCTCGCCAAACATGCGACGGGCCTCCTCCTTGATGAGTCCCAGCAGCTCGTCGTGCACGCGCGTATCGACCAGCAGGTAGTCGGGCGCCACGCAGGTCTGCCCTACGTTGAGCCATTTACCAAAGGCGATACGCCGTGCCGCGACCTTCAAGTTTGCCGTCGCATCCACGATGCAGGGGCTCTTGCCGCCCAGCTCAAGCGTCACGGGCGTGAGGTTTTTGCTCGCGCGCTCCATGACGAGCTTGCCGACCGGAACGCTACCGGTAAAGAAGATCTTGTCCCAGCTCTCGTCGAGCAGCGCCTCGTTCTCGGCACGCCCGCCTTCGACGACCGTCACCAGGCGCGGATCAAATGCTTCCTCGCAAATCTGCCTGAGCACCGCGCTCGATGCCGGAGCATAGGCACTCGGCTTGATGACCACGGTATTGCCCGCGGCAAGGGCGCCGGCAAGCGGCTCGAGCGTTAGCAAAAACGGGTAGTTCCAGGGCGCCATAATGAGCGTGACGCCATAAGGCACGGCTTGCGTTTTGCACACACTCACGGCGTTGGCGAGGTCACACGGACGCAGGCGCGGACGGCTCCATCGAGCCACATGCGCAATCTGATGACGAATCTCGGAAAGCGAGGTGCCGATCTCACACATATAGGCCTCGTCATGCGACTTTCCCAAATCGGTCTTGAGCGCATGGGCAATATCGGTCTCGTGTGCTCGCACCGCCTCGCGCAGGCGCACGAGGGCGCGACGTCGAGCATCGACATCAAACGTGGCGCGCGTCTTAAAGTAGGCGCGCTGTTCGCCGACAATGCGCGCGATTTCCTCGGTGTTCATGGGCCCTCCTAGTTCTCATCCTCAAACATACCACCCGCGACGACCTCGTACATACGCTCGAGCTCCAAACGGTCCATCAAAAGTGGAACGGGGTATAGCGGATTGGCCTCGGCATCGGCATGGGCCGCCATTTGCGGAATATCGGAGCGGCGAATGCCCGTCACATATTTGGGAATGCCCAAGGCGGCATTCATGCGGTCGACCCAATCGATAAAGGCCTCGGCCGCAAGACTGTCCTGCGCGTTAGCCGGCGCGATACCGGCCGTGCGAGCAAGATCGGCAAGCTTGGGGGCGGCGGCGTCACCATAAGCGCGAAGCATGTGCGGCAGGATGATGGCGTTGGCCAAGCCGTGCGGAATTCCGTATCGGCCGCCCAGACTATGCGCGATGGCATGCACATATCCGACATAGGAGCGGGTAAATGCAACACCCGCTTTATACGCCGCCGAAAGCATATTGCGACGAGCGCGCATGTCGTCGCCATGCTCATAAGCCTCGGGCAAATTGTCGTGGATGAGCTGGACCGCCTGACGCGCCATCTTGCGCGTGTAGGGCGTGGTGCTACGGCCGATAAAGGCCTCGACGGAATGCGTCAGGGCATCCATGCCCGTCTGCCCCGTAATGGAGGCGGGCAGGCCGCGCGTAAGCTCGGGGTCGTGCACCGCAAAGCGCGGGATAAGCACAAAGTCGTTAATGGGGTATTTATAGTGCGTCTCGTCATCGGTGATAACCGCCGCGAGTGTGATTTCGCTTCCCGTACCGGAGGTAGTGGGAACCGCAATAAGCAGCGGCAAGAGACGGTGGACGCGCAGCAGGCCGCGCATCTTGTTGATGGGCTTATTTGGCTGTGCGATGCGTGCGCCCACGCCCTTGGCGCAGTCCATGGCCGAACCGCCGCCAAAACCGATAATGGCCCGGCAGTCGTTCTCGCGATACAGCGCCGCCGCTTCCTCCACATTCGAGACCGTGGGGTTCGCACGCGTTTCGGCATAGACCGTAACGCCAATCCCCTGAGCCGCAAGCGCACGCTCGAGTGATGCCGTGAGTCCCAAACGAGCAATACCAGGGTCTGTCACGATAAGGACCTTCTGGATCGAGCGCTTTTGAAGCATCGCGGGCACATCCTCGGCATGCTCCAAAATGCGCGGCTCGGTATAGGGCAGGATCGGCAATGCGATGCGAAAAACCGTCTGATATGTTCGGCACCAGGCACGACGGGCTAGATGCATAAAGGAAACTCCTTCATTTGTTGATAGGTCAACATTTGCTCGCCCGATTGTACTCATCGGAGGCCGCACGAGGTCTAGCAATCGTTAATCAATCAACATCTTCACATGCCCAAAATTGTTTTATTAAAAATCATTCCTAATAGGCTTCACATTCGGTCTCATTTATGGATAATAGAACTCGTCAAGACGCACGTCCGGAGAGGGCCCTTACGGGACCGGACGAGCGCACCATCGCCATCGATCGAAAGGATCGAATCATGAAGTTTGTTTGCCCCGTTTGCGGTTATGTGGAAGAGTTCGACGGCGACCAGCTGCCCGAGGATTTCAAGTGCCCCCAGTGCGGCGTTCCCGGCTCTCGTTTCCTGAAGCAGGAGGAGGGCCAGCTCGAGTGGGCTGCCGAGCACGTCGTGGGCGTCGCCAAGATGGAGGGCGTCTCCGAGGACATCGTTGCCGACCTGCGCGCCAACTTTGAGGGCGAGTGCTCCGAGGTCGGTATGTACCTGGCCATGGCTCGCGTCGCCCATCGCGAGGGCTATCCCGAGATCGGCCTGTACTGGGAGAAGGCTGCCCACGAGGAGGCCGAGCACGCCGCCAAGTTCGCCGAGCTCCTGGGCGAGGTCGTGACCGACTCCACCAAGAAGAACCTCGAGATGCGCGTTGAGGCCGAGAATGGCGCCACCGCCGGCAAGACCGATCTTGCCAAGCGCGCCAAGGCCGCCGGTCTCGATGCCATCCACGACACCGTGCACGAGATGGCTCGCGACGAGGCTCGCCACGGCAAGGCTTTCGCCGGTCTGCTCAAGCGCTACTTTGGCTAAGCCAGCCGCCTGAGAGATAATCTTTAGCACAAAAAAGGCCCGGACCGTATCGGTTCGGGCCTTTTTTGTGCCTCGAGGACTCGTTAACACTCTGAAATAGGACTGCCTTAGGCATCGGCTTCTCGTCAAAAACTAAGTGAGTAGGCTTTTTGGAACTTACCAAGCACTCCGTCCATATTGCTTTAAAAAGCCGCAGGTAAATGACTTGTTGCAAAACGGCCCGGTCGCCAAAGCGCCAAAAGTCTACTCACTTAGAACCGCAGCCGTCCACGATCGAGCTGTTTTGTGTCTAACGGGCATCTTTCCGTCGATTACTCCCAATTTTGACCAGTCCACGAATAGCTCAGACCGGAGTAATGTCTCAGCCCTTTGCTCATCTGGGCTTTTATCACGATATTCAGCATCGAGCATCCTGCATACGGCCTTAACGATCGCGCGGAATCTATCCTCATCGGATATCTGTCTGTGTGTCAGGAGAAGTACATCGTAGCCCATGGCCTGAAGGGCCGTCATGCGGTCAGCGTCACGCAAGCCATCCCCTACTCGTCCGTGCGAGGCCTTTCCCTGACATTCAATGGCCACCTGTCGCCTGCCGTCCGGCAAAGACAGAAGTAGGTCGATATATACACGGAACTTTCCCACAATCGCTCGAGCACTTGCGCTTAGCGTCACTTCGACATTGAGCTCTATGCTGCAAAAACCTTCACCTCCCAGGGATCGCGGCAGTCCAAGCAACAAATACACCTCGACCTCAAAAGGCGACGCGGCGCCCAATGGAACGAGCTGCGATACCGCCATAAATCTATTGCCGTAACGCATCCCGCAAACATCTGAACAAAAACGGTCAAGGTCTCTGCCCAAAACCAAAGCGTCTCGACGCCATAAATTTGAAGCGGTACCGTCCTCGGACGGGCAGCGCACCCAACCGAACGTTGTCGAAATCGCGCCCGAATCAATTGCACGCGTAAGCTCCGCCTCAAGTGCCGCCGGCAGAGCGCACACCGCAAACAGGCCGCACATCTCCGCCAATACCAAAAGAAGCTGAAGATCCGTCAGATGCCGCGACATGATGAATGCCGTCAGCAGAGGAGACGTAACCAAAAATCCATGCTCCGTTTCCAGCACGGATTCCCTGGGAAGCTCACCAAGGAACAGCCGCTGCCTAATGCTGGCAGGACATGTCCGTTTGTTTCTTGTCCGAACCAATGTATACAACGGATAACCGAGCGCGACCGCAGCCGTCGGGTTGCGGGCGAGATCATATCGCTGCCGGTCTTCTTCCGGTCGTGGAAGCGGCGGACACAAAGCGCGGACTTGAGGAGGCAAACGCCAGTACCTAAAAGCTGATATGTCACAAAGTAGATCCTTCATAGGCACAGGAAAACACGAATTTCAACCCAGTCAGTCACGCATTGGCGCGAACGCACCAAAAATGGCGCCGAACGGACTGCCAAGTTTTCAACAGCCCTCCCCAACTGGCCAAAAGCTTGCCGAGAGCTGGACGAAGCCCTGTTGAAAACCCCATTTTTTTTCTCATGCAGGAGCTTTGCGCGGCAAGTGAGTAGACTTTTTTGAACATCCCGAGCAGGCCGGTCATCCTGCTTTTCAAAACCGCAGGTAGATAGCTTGTTACAAAACTGCCTGGTCGCCAAAGTGCTAAAAGTCTACTCACTTAGGTTGCAGAGTGCCCCCCATTAGCTGCAATTCCAAGGTAGTTAGTACTTTTGGACTCAGATCGTCATACTGAACAAGAATTTGAGTTGAGTTTTCAGGGACAGATGCGCCATCGGCACACCAAAAACAGTCACCGATATCGATAAAAGGGATGCTCGAGCGCGTGAGGGCCCGTGCAAAAGTGCTTCCGCCCGTTCCACGCTCCGCAACCACGATACAGTAAAGGCCCGCGTCTGCATGATCGATCGAAACCTCCCCTGCCGGAAACGTTTTCCGTACAAGCGCCGCCAGGCCATCACGCGCCCCACGAGCACGAACGCGCACGCGGTTCACATGTCGCTCGTAATCACCCGATTCCAGCAAACGCGCCAAGGCAACCTGATCAACAGAACTTACCGACGAGGCGTAGAAACCAAGGTTGCGTTTAAACCTCTCCATTAGTTCATCGGGCAGCACCATGTACGCCAAACGTAACGCCGATGAAAGGCTCTTCGAAAACGTGTTGGTGTAGATAACCGACTGGGCGGCATCGATCGACGCGAGCGCGGGAATCGGCTTGCCGGCAAGGCGAAACTCACAATCAAAGTCGTCTTCGATGAGATACCGACCTGGCCGCTCGGCGGCCCAGCTCAGCAACGCATAGCGACGTGCAATGCTCGTCACAAGACCGGTCGGATACTGATGAGACGGCATCAGGTGAAGGACATCGGTCCCGGTTTTCTGCAGCGCGCTCAAGTCCACGCCCTCAGCATCCAACGGGACATGCCGCACTTCGCAACCCATGGCCTGATAGATGCGCGTCAAGCGCAAATAGCCTGGATCCTCGACGGCATACACCTTGTCCGCGCCAAGCAACTGAACCAACATGGTATCGAGCAGCTGGGCGCCCGCACCGATAACGATATTGTCGGGATTGACATTCATGCCCCTTGTCCCGCGCAGATGGTGCGCAATCGCACGTCGCAGTCGAGCGGTGCCCTGCGCCGGTGCGGGCGAAAAGATTTCACGTTCGTCTTCGGACGTCAGCGTCGCCCGTAGCGCACTTTGCCAAAGCCGCGCCGCCTCCAAAGCGGAAGGAGAAAGTGCGTCGAATCGCTCTGCCTGCCCCATGGCATCATGCGCGCTGGGACCAACAGGGACAGCATCTCGGTCGATGTCCTCCGCAGCCGAAGCCAAAACCGGTGCATCCGGAAGTTCGCAAGCGTAGTAGCCACGACGCGGCATTGAGCAAATATAGCCCTCGGCAAGCAACTGGCTATATGCATTCTCGATAGTAATGACACTGATTCCCAGATGACTGGCAAAGGCGCGCTTAGACGGAAGATGCTCCCCCGCCGCAATACGGCCAGCAACAATATCATCGCGAATTTGCTGGTAAACATACTCATAAAGCGATGCCTCGCCGCGTTTTTCCAAATTGTAGTCAAGCATGAGTTTGTCACCTGACCTTATTAAGTCATTCATTCTGGTATTAGTCTGACTTTGTAATTATCTCGAAAACTGAGTATTTCGCCATACCCAGCTCCCCGATAGGATGTTCCGTCAAGCAATGCACATGCCAACCAAGGGAGCAACCATGGCAGAACAGACCAACAAGGCCGATCGCGTCAAACTCAATCGCGAGCTCGCGCAGATGCTCAAGGGCGGCGTCATCATGGACGTCACCACGCCCGAGCAGGCACGCATCGCCGAGGAGGCGGGCGCCTGCGCCGTCATGGCGCTCGAGCGCATCCCGGCCGACATCCGCGCCGCAGGCGGCGTGTCGCGCATGAGCGACCCCAAGATGATCAAGGGCATCCAGGAGGCCGTCTCCATCCCCGTCATGGCCAAGTGCCGCATCGGTCACATCGTCGAGGCGCAGATCCTGCAGGCCGTCGAGATCGACTACATCGATGAGTCCGAGGTTCTCTCCCCTGCCGACGACGTCTATCATATCGACAAGACCCAGTTTGACGTGCCGTTTGTCTGCGGCGCCCGTGATCTGGGCGAGGCGCTGCGCCGTGTTGCCGAAGGCGCCACGATGATTCGCACCAAGGGTGAGCCGGGTACGGGCGACGTCGTTCAGGCCGTGCGTCACATGCGCAAGATCCAAAAGCAGATCCGTGACGTTGTTGCCCTGCGCGACGACGAGCTCTTTGAGGCAGCCAAGCAACTGCAGGTTCCGGTCGAGCTGGTGCGTGAGGTCCATGCCACGGGAAAGCTTCCCGTCGTGAACTTTGCCGCCGGCGGCGTAGCGACCCCCGCCGACGCCGCGCTGATGATGCAGCTGGGCGCCGAAGGCGTCTTTGTCGGCTCGGGCATCTTTAAAAGCGGCGACCCCGCCAAGCGCGCAGCCGCCATCGTCAAGGCCGTGGCAAACTTCACCGATGCCAAACTCATCGCCGAGCTTTCGGAAGACCTGGGCGAGGCCATGGTGGGCATCAACGCCGACGAAATCGAGATCATCATGGAGGAACGCGGGCGCTAGTCCAGCAGAAGGGATCGCACATGAGCGATTACGCAGACCAGACGGTCGCCGTGCTGGCGGTCCAAGGCGCTTTTGCCGAGCACGAGGCAAGGCTATCCGAGCTGGGCGCACGTTGTATCGAGATGAGGCAGGCGGCTGATTTGAAGCAGGACTTTGACCGTCTGGTACTTCCCGGCGGCGAGTCTACCGTTCAAGGGAAGCTGCTTGATGAGCTTGGCATGCTCGAGGAGCTTCGCACCCACATTGTTGAAGGCATGCCCGTCCTTGGCACCTGCGCCGGCTTGATTCTATTGGCGCGCGATCTTGCCGCACACGACGATAAGGGAACGCCGCGCCTAGCAACCATGAACGTACTCGTTGAGCGCAACGCTTATGGCAGACAGCTCGGCAGTTTTCGCACCAAGGGCCAGGTAGACGGCATCGACGGTGAAGTGCCGCTGACGTTTATCCGCGCGCCCCGCATCGTCGAGGTCCACGGCGACGCCAAGGCCTTGGCAGAGGTCGATGGCCGCATCGTCGCCGCCCGCGAGGGCAACCAGCTCGGCGTAACCTTCCACCCCGAACTCGATAAAGACACCCGCCTCCACGAACTGTTCCTACAAATGTAGGCGGAATAGAAACGAGCGTGGATTTTCGCACACACAACAAATGAGAGTGGATAATCTCCCACTTTGAGCTCGAACACAGGCCCAAACCGGGAGATTATCCACTCTCATGCTATGTAGTCGTTTAAGAACGTCCCCAATGACTACTTTTTGGCAGGCTTGGATTAAGGCAACGCCGATGTCTTGGTACCGACAGCGAAAACCCGCCAGAGCGAGCAAGGTGCCTTGAAACAAGGCGGCATTGACCTTCTGGTCATGCCGCCGAAGTTGAAAGGCAGATTGCCGCTCTGGCGGGTTTGCAGCGTCAAGTGGTTACGGCGTTTGGTAAAACGCCGTAACTAATTAGAAACGGTTGCCGCGGAAGCCGCCGCCGTTGCGGCCGCCACGATCGCCACCGCGACCGCCGCGGTCGTTACCGCGGTTGCCGCCGAAGCCGCCACGGTTGCCACCGCGATCGCCATAGCCACCACGGTTGCCGCCAAAGCCGCCGCGACCGCCGCGGTCGCCGCCACGGTCACCAAAGCCGCCACGGCCACCGCGATCGCCACCGCGACCGCCGCGGTCACCGCCACGACCACCGCGATCGCCAAAGCCGCCGCGACCGCCACGGTCGCCGCCACGGCCACCGCGATCGTCACGACCGCCGCGAGGACCGCGGTCCTCGTCCAGGCCCATGGCGACGAGCGGAGCAATAACCTTATCGAGAGCGGCCATCAGCTCGGTGGCCTCCTCGTAAGAAAGCTCGGGCAGGAGCTTCTCCTTCTTGTTGGCAAGCTCGACCAGGCCCTCGGCGGCATCCTCGGCAGCGAAGACGACGATCTTGCGCATATCGCCCTCGGCGTCGTCGATGCGGCCGACCAGATCGGCAGCCTCGGCCTCGGCCATCAGACCATCGAGCTCGCGGAGGCGCATGCCGAGCAGGTCGGACATTTCCTTCTGCTCCATCTTGGGCTTGAGGTCAAGAAGCTTGATGGCGCGCTCGATGTTCGCCATGCGCTCGGCCTTGGCCTCCTCCTCCTTGGAAATAGCAAAGCGACGGCTACGCAGCAGACGGGCGGCCTTCTGCATCTTGTCCATCAGCTCTTCGTCATCGTAATCAACGGCGGCCTCGACAACCTCGGCCTCCTCCTCGGCGGAAACCTCGTCAGCAGCCTCAACCTCGGCAGCTTCGGTCTCCACGGTCTCGACTGCCTCAACCTCGGCAGCCATGGTCTCGTTCTCGGTCTCGTTCATGATCTCTTCGTTCTCAGACATGAGACTCCTTCTTGGCCCTCTCGGGCATCATCGCCCCATTCGCGGGGCCCGTCGCGCACTCTTTGCGCTTTAAACATTCATGCCTCTCGGCAAAACGTCCATTAGTTTATGGTGTCGCCATCCAATCTAGCTGCAGAATCTATGTGCACACATTAATGCGACATGTGCGACTCGCGGCGGGCGTACACCAGCGACACCGCGAACCCAGCCACGGCAATCACGGCCGCCACGCGCACGGCAGCCGCAAATCCGATCGCCTGGGCAACGTCTGCCGCAACGCCAGTGGCGCCGGCAACCGCCGCAGAACTCGAAAGCAGACCGATAAACAGCGATGGACCAAACGACGCGGCAATCATGTTCCACGTGTTGAGCAATGCCGTTCCGTGAGGATGCTCAGCGGCAGGCAGCGTCTCCAAGCCGGCCGTCTGCGAGGGGCTCAGCACTAAACCGACGCCAGCATACACCACAATGGTCAGTGCCACGACGACACCGATGTTCATGCTTGCCGCCGTCATCGAAATGGCAGTCTGCCCCACGGCAATCAGGGCAAAGCCGACCGGCAGCAGCGGCCATGCGCCACGGGCGTCCATCACGCGTCCGCCCACAATCGAGGTCACGGCGTTGCAGGCAATCGCCGGCAAAATGAGCAGGCCCGCAACAAGTGCGGTCATGCCGTATGCGCCCTCAAAATAGAGCGGCAGCAAAACGCTCATCGAGAACGTCGTCATCATCGACACCACCACAAGCAGGCACGCAGGCCAAAAACGAACGCTCGCCATGGGGCGCACGTTGAGCACCGGATGTTCGAGCTTGAGCTGGCGGACCGCAAACAGGCCAAGCAGCACCACAGCGGCGAAAAGCGTCACGATACCGGTCATCACATTGGTCGAGAACTCGCCTACGGAATACACAAACGCCGTAATGCCGGCCGCAAGCAAAGCAACCGACAGAATATCAAGCGTAGTGTTCGAGCGCTCTCCGACATTCCGAACGAGCTTTGCTGCCGCCGCGGCGACCACGACACCGCCCACCAGCGGCACTACGAACACCGCCCTCCAGCCAAACAACGTGCACATAAGACCACTGACCACAGGTCCAAACGCCGGCCCCAGCGTAATGCAGGCACCGCCCAGACTCAGATACAGACCGAGCTTCTCGCGCGGAGCGCAAGATAGCACCACATTCATCATGAGCGGAAACAAGATGCCCGATCCCGCAGCCTGCAAAATGCGACTTGGCAGCAAGACGGTAAACGTTGGGGCGACCAAGCACAGGACTTCTCCGGCGACCAGCCATCCACATGCGAAAAACAGCAGCTTGCGCGTCGAGAAGCGACCGGAAAGAAAGGCCATGATGGCCGTAAAGATCGACGTCACGATCATGTAGCCCGAAACAAGCCACTGCGCCGTGATGGCACTCACCGAAAAGGCCGCCATGATGTCGTGCAACGCCACGTTAATGATGTTCTCGTTAAACGCGGCAACAAAGGCCGCGATATACATTACGGCGAGAAACGCCGAAGCGGCCGATGGCGCTACTTGAACTTGTTGCTGAGATTTGCTCACCATGCATTTCCTTCCTCTTGGAACGACAGTCGTATCGCCCCAGAGGAACAGTCCAGGGCGAGGATGAGCCCTAGACTTACGCCAGACGCCACACGCGACGAGTCTGGCAACATGGTCCAACGTCGAAAGATTGTAACGCGAACGCGCAGCTTTCCTTCCGCGCTATTATTGAAAGTCCACGAAAGCATGAGACATGAGGAGCCCTCCATGATTAAGCCCATCATGAAATCCGAGTTCTTTTTGCGCCTGCCTTCCGAAGACGCGGGCCCCGATGACGCCGTGACCGGGCAGGACCTCCTGGATACGCTCCATGAGCATGAGCACGAGTGCGTGGGCCTCGCCGCCAATATGATTGGCGTGCGCAAACGCATCATCTGCGTAAAGGACGGCAGCAAGTCGCTGCTCATGTACAACCCGCAAATTCTTGAGCAGGTCAACACCTATCAGACGAGCGAAGGATGTCTTTCACTCGTCGGCGAGCGTTCCTGCACTCGTTATCGCCGCATTAAGGTGGAGTATCTGGACGGGAGCTTTGTCCACCGCATCAAAAACTTCTCGGGCTACACCGCCGAGATCATCCAACACGAAATCGACCACTGCAACGGCATCGTTATATAGTTCCGCCGTTCTACCGAACGGCGGACCACTTGACGCTGCGCGAGCCGCATTCACGCCAATCTGACGTTCAATTTCGAGGGCGCGACCAGAAGGTCAGCGCCCTCTCATTTCACGTCACCTTGGCGCAAATGCGGCTCGCTCGCTGTCGTATGTCTATCCTGCGACGCCTCAGTTCTCGCGGCGGCACATATCTAATCCCCTACGACTGGCGATAGTGATCGAAGAAGTCAGCCAAGTCTTCGAGGGACTCCTTGAGCACTTCCATGCGCGGCAGGTACACGATGCGGAAGTGGTCAGGCTCAGCCCAGTTGAAGCCGCCACCGCGCGTGATCAGGATCTTCTTCTCGTGCAGCAGGTCGAGGGCAAACTGCTCGTCATCGGTGATGTTGAACTTCTTCACATCCATCTTGGGGAAGATATAGAACGCCGCACGCGGCTTGACCACCGAGATGCCGTCGATCTTGTTGAGTGCCTCATACACAAAGTTGCGCTGCTCGTAGACACGACCGCCGGGGCGGATGTAGTTGTTAACAGACTGATGGCCGCCGAGCGCCGTCTGGACGATCGACTGAGCCGGCACGTTGGAGCACAGGCGCATGTTCGAGAGCATGTTGATGCCCATAATAAAGTCGCTCATGCAGCGCTGGTTACCCGAAAGCACCATCCAGCCAATACGATAGCCCGCGATCATGTGCGACTTGGAAAGGCCGCTAAAGGTGACGCAGGGCAGGTCGGGGGCGAGTGATGCAATGGAGACGTGCTCGTAGCCGTCCATGCACAGGCGGTCGTAGATCTCGTCGGCAAAAATCATGAGCTGGTGCCTGCGCGCGATTTCAACGATGCCCTCGAGCACCTCGCGCGGATAGACCGAGCCCGTGGGGTTGTTGGGGTTGATGATGACGAGGGCCTTGGTCGCGCTCGTGATCTTGGACTCCATATCCTCCAGGTCGGGATACCAATCCGCTTGCTCATCACACAGATAGTGAACGGGATGACCGCCGGCAAGGGTTGCGCACGCCGTCCAGAGCGGATAATCGGGGCTGGGGATCAGAATCTCGTCGCCATTGTCGAGCAGCGCGTTCATCGAAAGCTGAATGAGTTCGGACACGCCGTTGCCCGTGTAGATGTGCTCCATCTGAACATTGGGCAGGCCCTTGATCTGCGAGTACTGCATGATTGCCTTGCGCGCGGAGAACAGACCGCGCGAGTTGGAATAGCCTTCGCAGTCGGGCAGCTGCTGGCGCATGTCCTTGATGACCTCATCGGGCGTGCGGAAACCAAAGGGCGCGGGGTTGCCGATGTTGAGCTTGAGAATACGCTCGCCCTCGTCCTCCATACGGGCGGCCTCGTCGACGACGGGGCCGCGCACGTCATACAGGACGTTATCGAGCTTGGTGGATTTAGAAAAAGTACGCATGGTGGTGCTCCTTGGAATTTGAGCTGAGGGATGGGGTTCGGGCTTGGGCACGTTGCGAGGCGATGATTCCTCGCCTTGATCGGCGTCACCGGCGATCAGCCAGGTAACATCAACCTCCAAAATACGGGCGAGTAGCTCTGCCACATCGCGCCGCGGGATCGTCTTGCCGCTCACATATTGGCTCATCTGACTCTTGCCGAGTTTTTTGCCGAGCATCTCCGATGCGCGGATTACGTCCGACTGGCGAACGTCGCGATCGGACATAGTCTGTCGCAGGCGATCGCTAAACGTCTCTTGGGCCACAGGAACCTCCTTGCTGGCAAAGTTCAATTTATAGAACACGAATTGAACCTAAGTTCAATTTAGGCAGCAGTATAGCGCCGTACCTTATTCGGAAGTTCAATTTCACAAGAAAACGTACCGAACTCCGAGATTTGCCCAAGGCGGACAATGACGCGCACGCGTTTAGAGATATTCAAGGAATCGAGCGGCGGCAAGCGAAACGTCAGCCGTGCGATATATCGCGTTGATCTGCCGATGGGGATGTCCCTCGAGCGGACGCACGGCGACATCGAACTGACAGCGGCGCAAGATGAGCGCCGGAAGAATACTCACGCCCAGACCGTCCTCGACCATGGCCATAATCGCATAATCATCCCAGGTCGATAGCTTAGAACGCACCGCCAGACCCGCGCGGCGAAACAGCGGCGTAATCTCGTCGTCGCTACCGCGTTCCAGAAGAATAAACTGCTCGTTGGCCAAATCGGCAAGGGAAACGACCTCCGCGGTGGCAAGCGAGGAGTCCGCTGGCACCACGGCCATCAGCTCGTCTTGCACCAACGGCCGCGACGCCATGCCGGCGCCGCGTGGCTCGCGCGGAATAAAGCCCAGGTCGCAGCGGCCTTCCGCCACCCATTGCTCAATCTCGGAGTAATCACCCATCAGCAGCTCGTAATCGACATCCGGGTGATCAGCGCGAAACCGCGCGATCACCGGCGGCAGTACATGGGTCGCCACACTCGAGAATGTACCGATACAGATCTTGCCACGCATGAGCCCCCGCATCTCGTCCACGCGTCGCTGCAGGCGGCCAAACTCTTCGCATAACGCCTCGACTGCCGGCATGACCTGCCGCCCGTCGGCAGAAAGCACCACGCCCTCGCGGCCGCGATCAAGCACCTTAAAACCCCAGTCTGCCTCAAGGTCGCCCACCATGCGGCTCACGCCCGACTGCGAATAGCTCAGCCGCTCTGCAGCATGCGTAAAGCTGCCGGCACGCACCGTCTCGAGCAGCACTTGCATCTTTTGAATATTCGTTTCCACGGCATCCCTCCACCTTTACATGAGTTTTTGTCATGTTATCCATGCATTATATTCGCTTTTCTTCTAAAGCCACCTCACCCATAGTGAACATGCTCGGATATAGAGGAGATGTCAGCACATGAACAACGGACTGTTTACGTACTTAGCAGCATTGCTATTGTTTGGCTCCAACGGCATCATCGCCGCTGCCATCGCGCTGCCGAGCTCCGATATCGTACTGTTGCGCACGTTTTTGGGCGCTCTCACCCTTGCCGCCATCCTCTTCATAACCAAGCGCCATAACCTGCAGGCTCCGTCTCGCCCCCGCGAGGCCGCAGCGCTCATCGTCTCGGGCGCCGCGCTGGGCGCCAGCTGGATTTTCCTGTTCCGCGCCTATCAGACGATCGGCGTTGGCATCTCCTCGCTGTTGTATTACTGCGGCCCCATCATCGTTATGGCCCTCTCCCCGCTCATTTTTGGCGAAAAGCTGACCGGCGGCAAAATCGCCGGGTTTATCGCCGTTGCCTGTGGCGCCTTTCTCATTGCGGCGCAAGGTCTAGGCGGCAATATGCCCATTGCGGGTATCGCTTGCGGCATCGCCTCGGCCTTCTGCTACGCCTTGATGGTCATCGCTAGCAAGGGTGCGCCACACATCGAAGGCCTCGAGAACTCCACGCTCCAGGTGAGCGCCGCCTTTGTAACCGCGTTGATCCTTACGCTCTTCACGCAAGGTGCCCCCTCGTTCCTCTCCCCCAGCATTGCCGCCGGCATCGATTGGGGCGCCGTCGCCATGCTCGGCGTCGTCAACACCGGCATCGGTTGCCTGCTCTACTTTAGTGCCGTCGCCAAGCTGCCCGTCCAGACCGTCGCGGTCGTCGGCTACCTCGAGCCGCTTTCGGCCGTCGTGTTCTCCGTTGCCCTTTTGGGAGAGACCATGACGCCCATCCGCCTCATGGGCGCCGCGTTGATCATCGGCGGCGCGATCTTTTGCGAAGTCGCCGGCAAACGCGCAGACACCAAAGCAAGCATCGCCCAAGCAGCACGCGCCTAAAAGCCCCTCTTCAGTTTCAAAGCAGGGGCGCGTCCGTGGTTATCACATTGCAGCAAGACCATACAGCCGGTGCGCCCCTGTTTTGAAATGCTACCTGCGTACATGAATAATCCCCAGATGGGGATTATTGTCTAAAACACCCCGATGTGCCAAACTGCTCTTATATGTATAAAGATGGCATAAAGGTTATCTGCCCTAGACAGATAACCGGATGTCTAAGGGAGTCCACGTGGCACACAACAAACTGGAGGCAAACCTCCAAGACCAGCACGGACAGAGCGGGCATGGAGCCATTCCCCTTTCTGCTGGTATGTTGCTCGTAACGCTCGGCGTCGTCTATGGCGACATCGGCACGAGCCCTATGTACACCATGAAATCAATCGTCGCCAACAACGGCGGCATCGGTACCGTCAGCGAGGACATGATCCTGGGCGCGCTTTCGCTCGTCATCTGGACCATGACGCTCGTAACCACGGTCAAGTACGTGCTAATCGCCATGAGGGCCGACAACCACAACGAGGGCGGTATCTTCGCCCTGTTCAGTCTCGTGCGCAAAGTGGCGCCGTGGCTGATCCTTCCCGCCATGATCGGCGGTGCGGCGCTGCTTGCCGACGGCATCCTCACCCCCGCCGTCACGGTCACCACAGCCATCGAGGGTCTGCGCACCATCGAGTGGGGCCACGCGCTATTGGGCGACGGCCAGACCAACGTCATCATTATTACCATCATCATTATCTGCGGCCTATTTGCCATGCAGCGCGCCGGCACCTCGTCAATCGGCAAGCTCTTCGGCCCGCTCATGACGCTATGGTTCCTGTTCCTGGCGGGCGCCGGCCTGTTCAACATGCTCGGCAACCTGTCCATCTTGCGCGCACTCAACCCCATCCGCGGCATCATGTTCCTGTTCTCGCCCATCAACCACTCGGGCATCATGGTGCTCGGCTTCGTCTTCCTGTCGACGACCGGCGCCGAGGCGCTCTATTCGGACATGGGTCACGTGGGCAAGGCTAACATTTACGCATCCTGGCCGTTCGTAAAGGCGGCCCTCATCCTTAACTATCTGGGTCAGGGCGCTTGGCTGCTCGCCAACAACTCCAATCCCCAGATGCTCGCGATGGACATCGTCAACCCGTTCTACATGATGCTTCCCGAGCCCCTGCGCCCCTTTGCCATCGTGCTATCGGCCGTAGCGGCCATCATCGCCTCGCAGGCGCTTATCACCGGCTCGTTCTCGCTGGTATCCGAGGCCACGCGTCTCAACCTTATGCCGCATCTGCGCATCCACTACCCCAGCGACACCAAGGGTCAACTCTATATTCCGCTCGTCAACAACATCATGTGGGTCGGCTGTATCTTCATCGTGCTGCTGTTCCAAAACTCCGAGCGCATGGAGAGCGCCTACGGCCTCGCCATCACCGTGACTATGCTCATGACCACGACGCTTTTGACGAGCTATATCGCCGGCATCCTCAAGCACAAGCTGGGCGCCTGCGTCTTTGCCCTGCTTTTTGGCGCCATCGAGCTCTGCTTCTTTGCCTCGTGCCTCACCATGTTCTTTGACGGCGGCTATGTGATGATCTTCCTGGCCTCGCTGCTGTTTGGCCTTATGTACGTGTGGCGCCGCGGCACCGCCATCGAGCGCACGCAGACGATCCTGCTGCCCGTCTCCAAGTACATCGATCAGCTCAACCGCCTGCGCAACGACGAGACCTACCCCGTGCTCGCCGACAATCTGGTGTTCCTCACCAACAGCCCCGACCCGCTCACGCTCGACCGCGACGTGCTCTATTCCATCCTGGACAAGCACCCCAAGCGCGCCAAGGCATATTGGTTCATCAACGTGCACGTTACCGACGAGCCCTATACGCACGAGTATTCCGTCGAGACCTTTGGCACGGACTTTTTGTTCCGCGTGCGCCTGGACCTGGGCTTTAAGGTCAACCAGCGCATCAACGCCTATCTGCGTCAGATCGTTGGCGACTTGATGACATCGGGTGAGCTGCCACCGCAGCATCACACCTACTCCATCTACGAGACACGCGGCAACGTGGGCGACTTCCGTTTTTGCATGCTGCGCAAGATGCTTGCCCCCGAAACGGACATCAACCGCAACGACCACCGCGTGATGGCCATCAAGTACGCCGTCCGCCGCGCCTGCGGAAGCCCGGCACGCTGGTACGGTCTTGAGAACTCGGCGATCATCATCGAGTACGTGCCTCTCTTTGCCCGCATGCGTCCGGCGGTCAAACTCGTACGCACCCATGTGCCGCTCGAGGTCCAGATCGAAGAAGCCGAGGAAATGGAAGTCGATATCTTCTCGGACGACCTGGTCAACGGCAACGAGGCCGGTAGGGACATGAACGTCGATCCCACCGAATTGCTCGAGAGCGTCGCCGATACGCCCGAACAGCAACTGCTCGACGGCCTCGAGAGCGCCCAGCTCAACGACGCCAACTTCTAGCGACGTCGCGCATCAACGACAGCGCCCCTGCACCCCACAGGAGATGCAGGGGCGCTTTGCATTTCAGTAAAGCCCTCGGCTACGAACGACGCGGCTCGGGAACCACAAGCCTATCGGGGCTCGCGCCCTCGGCATCCATCAGGCTCACGTAGCGAATCGACGGATCCTCATACATCGCGTAGTAATAATTGCCTGTGCGCGCGCTAAAGCATCCGGTATAGATAGTCTTCTCGAACTTGCCATCGCCCATCCTGGACGCCCCCTCAATCATCACCACGCCCTCGAGTGAACGGAACATGCGGACGACGTTTTCGGTCTCGCTGTCTTTTTGCGGGTAATTGGCGTTGAGGTACGCTGCCTTTACAAAACGGCTCGGCGAATAGCAGTCGCCGGGAATGCCGCGCATGCCGGCACCGGCTCCATAGGGCTTAAGCTCGGCGCCACGCCACGTCGCCGTCTGCGGAAAATCGCTTGTGGCGGTGATATAAGTGCGTAGGTTTTCCATATGCCACGGGAAGGTGGGCTGATTGGCAAGGGTGTCGACCGGATCGTCGTATACATGCAGGCCGTCAGCCATCATCTCGACCACGATGCTACGCTGGCTGTCGCCGATAATCCAATGGAGCAGCGACACGCCCAGCCCCTCTCCGGCAGATTTGGCGACAATCACCGTGTCGCGCAGCGCGGCCTCGACCTCATCGACCGTCGAGAACGTCGCTGCCACCCACAGGGGAAACTCATAGGCCGCGATATTGGTCTTGCCGTCGACAGGGTCCTCGGCATACTCGGCATAACCCGGGAAATTGAGACCTGCCACGGCGAGGCCCGCATCGTTGCCGCAGTCGAAGAACATAGGGTAGTTCTTGTAATCGATGCACATACCGATCACCGCGTGTGCCGCTGTCGTGTCGTCGATAAACGAATACGGAATGTGAAACCCGCGCGGCATCACGCGAACCTGTTGGCCGTAGTCAAAGCTCCAGTCGAGGTTGCGGCCCAGATACATGTTGCCGGAATTATCGGTAAATCGAATGCTCGTACACATAGCGCCTCCTAGCTTTACGTTCTTGCTAAGTTCATTGTCACCAAACAAAAAGGCGCTAAACACAAAAGCCCGGACATGACAACAATGTCACGCCCGGACCAAAAACGACGAAGTGCGGTGCTGTGGTCGCCCTAGACAAGCTTGCCAAGACAGTGATCGATCATATGCTGGATCATCTGCGCCTCGAAGCCCACAAAGTCCTGCTTGCGCTCGCGCATCTTGCCATCGACGATCTGGTCAAAGGCAACCTTGCACTTGATATAGCGCGTGGACTTGGTGACCCCCTCGTGCGTCAGGCAGCTCTCCTCCATCTTGCTGGCGCCCAGGCCAAACACCAGACGGGGGTTGTAGAGCACGTGGGGCTCGCCGGCGTCGTCCAGGTAGACGCAGACCTTCTTGGTAACGCCAATCTGGTTAGCGGCAAGGCAGCCGGCATCGTCGAGCGACTTGATGGTATCGATCAGGTCCTGAGCAACCGACTCGTCCTCGACGGTCGCAACCTCGCAACGCTGGGACAGGATAGCCTCGTCGTGGCAAAGCTCTTTAATCATACGTTCCTCCATAGGGGTTGTTGTAACCGCTTAAGTATACGGTACCCACACATTTTCATGCGATAAATACCGTCCGTCTGTTACAAAGCGCCGAACATCAACATGCGAGGAACAGCAAGGTTGTAAAGACGATATAGTAAGTGAGTTCGTGTCAATCGGCCTAAACTCGGGGCCGAACAAGGAAAGGGTATGCATGGACGAACTTTTTCACGTCAGTGAGCGCAAGTCCACAATCGGGACCGAACTTCGCGCTGGACTGACAACATTCCTGGCGATGGCCTACATCATCGCCGTCAACCCCGCAGTGCTCTCGGGCGCTGGCATTGATGCGGGAGCGCTCGCCTGCGCCACCTGCCTGGGCGCCGGCATCATGACCATCTGCATGGGCATCTTCGCAAACCGCCCGCTCGCCTGCGCTTCAGGCCTGGGCATCAACGCCATGATCGCGGGCATCACCACCACCATGTGCGGCGGTGACTGGCACGTCGCCATGAGCGTTATCTTCCTCGAGGGTATCGTCATCTTGCTGCTCGTCCTTTGCGGCCTGCGCGAGGCCATCATGGACGCCATCCCCGTGGTCCTGCGCCACGCCATCTCGGTGGGTCTGGGCCTGTTTATCGCCATGATCGGCCTGTGCGACGCCGGCATCATCACCGCTGGCGCCGGTACGCTCGTCGGCCTGGGCGACATCGCCTCCCCCACCTTTATCGTCGGCATCATCTCCATCGTCGTGACGGTTGCCCTGGCTTCCCGCAACGTGCCGGGCTCGCTGCTCATCGGCATCATCGTCGCCGTTATCGCCGGAATCCCGCTGGGCGTCACCCATGCGCCCGAGGGCCTCATCGCACCGCTCGACTTCTCGACCTTCGGCGCCCCGTTTGCCAGCACTGCCGACGGCAACCTTGCCATCGTGAAGGTCCTGACCGACCCGATGCTGCTCGTCGTTGCCTTCTCGCTGCTCATGAGCGACTTCTTCGACACCATGGGCACCGCGATGGCCGTCGCCAAGCAGGGCGAGTTCTTGACCGAGGACGGCAATGTCGAGGACATCCGTCCCATCCTGGTCGTCGACTCCGTGGCCGCTGCTGCCGGTGGCTTTATGGGCGTCTCCTCCATCACCACCTTCGTCGAGTCCACCTCTGGCGCTGCCGACGGTGGCCGCACGGGCCTCACCTCCGTCACCACCGGCGTGCTGTTCATTCTCGCCGCGTTCTTCTCCCCCATCGTCACCATCGTTTCCAGCGCCGCCACCTGCGGTGCTCTGGTCTACGTCGGCTACCTCATGATGAGCGAGGCCTCCGAGATCGACTGGTCCGACGTGTCGCAGGGCTTCCCGGCGTTCATGATTGTCGCCGGCGTGCCCTTCACCTACTCCATCTCTGCCGGCATTGGTCTGGGCTTTATCGCCTACGTGGTCGTCGCGCTCTTTAAGGGCGAGGCATCCAAGATCAAGCCGCTCATGTGGATCGCAGCCCTTGCCTTCCTCGTCTACTTCTTTGTAGCGTAACGGCAAAGCTGCCAAAGCAGAACACCAAAGCGCGGAGTCGCATCGAGCGGCTCCGCGCTTTTCTTTTAAAGCCAGGCACCGCACGGACGCGCGATGTATTGCCTCCCAAGTTTTGGACATTTTGCCCTCCAAACGGCACTACCGCCGGCTACATCCTGCAGATATGCTGGGCGTAATCGCATAGGCCCTATGAGGATGGGAGTAACCATGGCCACCTTGTTCACGACCCCCAAGCGCAATGATAAAACCTCAGGAGCCCATTTTGTCGAGCCCGACGTGCACCGTCGCACGCTGCTCGCGCACGGCAGCTGGCGCCGCGTGACGCGCCGCATCGTCTGCGGCCTGGCCTGCGCGCTCACGGTAAGTTCGCTGCTCATGCCGAGCGTCTCGCTCGCGGCGGAGTGGGTGGACGTTGGCGGCGTCCGCCATGAAGCGGCCGCGGGGCCCACGGGAGACGCCGCCGGCACCTGGAGCTGGGACGGCGCCGACGATATGAAGCTCAACGGCTATGACGGCGGTGCGATCAAGGCTGCGGGCAAGCTCAACATTGCCTACGAGGGCAAGAACACCGTGAAAACCGAGCCCGATTACACCGGGGCCGCCATCAAGGCGCAGGATTGCACTAGCCAGAAAGCAGAGTTGAACATAACGAGCTCGAATAGCACGGATGAGCTCAATGTGACAGCCGAGGCCGATGCAATTAAATCAACAGGTGACCTTTCCATTTCTGGCCCAGGCACTGTGAACACCACAAGCACTAATTCCGACGGAATTGAGGCAAAGGGCGATCTCTCTATCACAGGCTCGGGCACCGTGAATGCAACGGGCGGTACCGAAGGCATCCAATCCAAGGGCAAGACCACCATCGATTCCTCTGGTACAGTGATCGCTAAAGGAGGCGAAGGTTACGGCGTCGCCGCGGGCAGTGACCTGATCATCAAAGGCGGTGGCAAGGTAGAAGCAAGCTCGATAGAAGAAGCGGCGATTTGGGCTGACGACAACATCGACATCTCGGGCGGCAGCCAGGTCAAGGCGAACTCCGAGGGAGATCTTGCCGTCAACGCTGAGGGCAGTCTCGCGGTCACGAACGCCTCCCTTGACGCAAGTGGTGTTAAATATGGCGTCTATGCTTGCAAGGGCGCTATACTCGATCACGCGACCGTAACGGTCCGCACAAGCGCGAGCGGCGGCCAGGCCATCGCCCTCATCACTGACGGGGACGACATCGTCATCAAGAATGGTTCCATCGTGGACGCGTTCGCGGAAGGCGAATTCTCTGTTGCAATCTCTACCAGAAACCACCAGCTCAACGACGCGGGCGGACACATCTACATCAGCGACTCCGTTGTTAAGGCTATAGCCCGCTATGTCGAGTCCGGTAGCGACGGCCCTGACCACTACAGCAACGACCAAAGCGGCGAGGTCATCCCTGAGCCTAGGGGTCTGAACATCGGTATCTTCGCCCAGACCAGCGAGGGCATCACGCCCGCGACTATTTCGATCGTCCGCAGCAAGGTCACTGCCGAAGGAGACACGGCGGCGATCTTCGCCCTTGCCATGAGCGCGGACGGCAAGGCAATCGGCACCATCGAAATCGAAGGCTCCACCATCCTGACGCCTGAAGGCGGCAAGGTCATTGACTATCGCAACAAAGAAGAGCTCAGCAACGGCGACATCTACGAAGCGGGTCAAACCATCGGCACGGGCGACGCTGTGATCGACTCCCCCTATAACGAAGCTGTCGCCAAGAGCACGGTCATCGTGCCTCCCGAGGAGATCAAACCCGAGGAGAAGCCAGGCGAGACCAAGCCCGAGGGTTCCAAGTCCGAGGGCACGAAGACAACCAAGACCGTTGCAGTTGCAGCCACGGGAGCCAAGACCACCGGCAAGCTCGCGGCAACCGGCGACGCCTCGAGCGTAGCCATCGTGGCAGCCGCCCTTGCGGGAACAGCCGCCATCGCCGCCGGCGCCGCGGTGAGTCGCAAGCGTGCATAGACGCCTCGATCTTTAACGCACGGGGCGGCACCCCCGAATACGCCTAGTCCGCACGCCGTTTAGCAACGCCACCGCCAAGCTCCCCTCCGGCGGTGGCGTTTCCTGTTTGCACTCGTATGGCGCACACGCGAGCGGAGTCGCAACAAGCGGCTCCGCGCTTTGTGATTAATGCCCGACAACGCGTAGGTGCGCAGCTTATTCCTCTTCCGGATTTTGGACATTTTGCCCTCCAAACGGCACTACCGCCGGCAACATCCAGCAGATACGCTGAATCTAGCCGTATAGGCCCTATGAGAACGGGAGCAACCATGGCAGCCTTGTTCACGACCCCCAAACGCAATGACACTACCGCCGGAACCCATGTTGCCGAACCCGACGTTCGCCGTCGCATAGGGCTCGCGCACGGCAGCTGGCGCCGCGTGACGCGCCGCATCGTCGTAGGCGCCGTGTGCGCGCTCACGGTGAGCTCGCTGCTCATGCCGAGCGTCTCGCTCGCGGCGGAATGGGTCAAGGTCGGCGGCAACAAGTACAACACCGCGGCGAGCGACGAGGCCGGTACCTGGTCGTGGGACGGCGCCGACGACTTGAAGCTCAACAACTATAACGGCGGCGAGATCCAGGCCGCAGGCAAGCTCAACGTGAATTACTCGGGGACCAACATCGTCACTGCCGAATGGATCGAAGGCATCAACGTTTCTCATGGCACTAACGAGAACGCCGAGCTCAATATCCAAGGCGACGCGGGCAGCACGCTCAGCGTGACATCTACTGAGGACGCTATCCTCTCCACGGGTAATATCAACATCGACGGAGCCGGATCCGTCAACGCCACGAGCACTGGGTTTGACGCCATAAATGCCGGGGGTGATCTCGCTATCAAAGGTTCGGGCAACGTCAACGCCACGGGTGCATCGGATGGCATCAGGGCAAACGGTAATATCACGATTGACGACAGCGGAGCCGTCACCGCCAGGACTACCGAGGACAAGGGTATTGGAACCGACAAGAACCTCACCATCAAGGGTGGCGGGACGGTCGAGGCAAGCTCAGCTGATGGTGAGGCCCTTTGGAGCGGCGGCAATATCAACATCTCGGACGGCAGCCAGGTCAAGGCAAGCTCCGAGAAAGACGCTGCCGTCGAGGCCAAGGGCAGCCTCGCAGCCACAAACGCCTCCCTCAACGTAAACGGTGTTGAATATGGCGTCTATGCCCACAAGGGCATCACCCTCGATCATGCAAACGTGACAGTCCGCGCAAGTAAAGGCAGATACGGTAGCGCCATTGCCCTCTTCACCTACCCAGACGATATCGTCGTCAAGAACGGCTCCACCGTGGACGCGTTTGCGGAAGGCGAGGTTTCGGCTGCATTCTCCACCAGAAGCGATCGACCCAACGAGGAGGGTGGCCACATCTACATCAGCGACTCCGTTGTCAAGGCCATAGCCCGCTATGTCGAGAACGGCGACGGCCCCATCCCCTACAGCGAAAACCAAGATGGCGAGACGAGCCCCGAGCCCCAAGGCGAGAACATCGGCATCATCGCCCAGACCAGCGAGGGCGTCACACCCGCAGTCATCTCGATCATCCGCAGCAAGGTAACGGCCGAAGGAGATACAGCGGCAATCTTTGCCCGTGCCATGAGCGCTGACGGCAAGGCAATCGGCACCATCAAGATTGAGAACGCCGCCATCCAGACGCCCGAAGGCGGCAAGGTCATTGACTATCGCAAGCTCCGTGACGGCATCTACGAGGCAGGCCAAGCCATCGGCACGGGCGACGCTGTGATCGACTCCCCCTATAACGAAGCTGTCGCCAAGAGCATGGTCATCGCACCTCCCGAGGTAGCCAAGCCGGAAGACCCCAAGCCCGACGAGACCAAGCCCGCAGAAAGCAAGCCCGCGGAGTCCAAGCAGAACCCCAAGCCTGAGGGCTCAAAGCCGACCAAGGCCGTTGCGGCTTCAATCACGAAAGCCAAGACTACCGGCGTGCTCGCGGCAACCGGCGACACCTCGGGTGCGGCCATCGTGGCAACCGTCCTTGCGGGAACAGCCGCTATCGCCGCAGGCACCATGGCGAGCCGCAAGCGCTCTTAGACGCCTCTGCGCACATGGCAGCTCCCGCGAAGGCTCCGAGTCCCAGCACCGTTTAACAACGCCACCGCCGAGCTCCCCTCCGGCGGTGGCGTTTTCCATATGCGTCCGCAGGGTATGCACGAGATTGTCTTTGGTCTAGCCCAACCTGCATGAGCCGGCGTGCGACAATGGGGGCCGTCGATATCACAACGCCGAGAGAAGCCCGTCATGGAAGCGCATCAAAAGCAGATAACCGTTCATGCACAGCATGCCGAAAGCGCACCAGTCATCTATCTTCCCGTGGTCATGGGCGACGGCACGGAGGTTTATGAACGCTGCCGAGAGCTCGGCTGTCCACCGTTCACCCTTGTCGCCATTGGCGGGCTCGATTGGAATCGCGAGCTGAGTCCCTGGGAATGCGACGGGACCGTGCGCGATGCCGAGCCTTTCGGCGGCCAAGCTGCCGGTTTTCTTGATGAGTTACTGAACCGGATAATCCCAAAGGTCGAATTATCGCTCCCACAGCCACCTGCTTGGCGCGGCATTGCCGGTTATTCGCTGGCGGGTCTCTTTTCGCTTTGGGCCCTCTGGCAAACCGACGCCTTTAGCCGCGCCGCAAGCGCATCGGGGTCGTTGTGGTTTCCCGACTTTGTCGATCGCGCCAGCACGACCCCTTTTGCCGGCAACCCGCAGGCCGTCTATCTGTCACTCGGCAAAAAGGAAACCAAGACGCCCAACCGCATGATGCGGCACGTACTTGACGACACGCGCGCAATGGAAACGTTGCTCGTTGAGCGCGGCATCCTCACAACACTGGAACTCAACCCCGGCAACCACTTTGCCCAAACCGACCTGCGCATGGCGCGTGGCATCCACTGGGTTCTTGCGCACTAAAAAGCCGGCCATGCGCATCGGACGCATGGCCGGCTTTTTAACTGAGTTGGACACAGCTGCTATTCGGCAGACCCTTCGAGTTCCGAGACATCAAACTCAAAGTCATTACCCGGCAGAATCGCATTGAGCACGATACCCACCAGCGAACCCACGGCAAGACCCGAAAGCGAAATCGTCACGCCGCCCAGCTCCAACACGATGGCGCCGGCGGTGCTGTACGCGATGCCGAGCGAAAGCACGAGCACAAGAGCGGCCACCAGCACGTTGCGGTTGTTCTGGAAATCGACCTGGTTCTCAATGAGGTTGCGCACGCCTACGGCACTGATCATGCCGTAGAGTACGAGCGACACGCCGCCGATAACGCATGGCGGCATGGCGGCGATCACGGCAGCGAACTTGGGGCAGAAGGAAAGCACGATGGCGCAGCACGCGGCAATGCGAATCACGCGCGGGTCGAACACGCGCGTCAGAGCGAGCACGCCGGTGTTCTCGCCATACGTGGTGTTGGCCGGAGCGCCAAAGAGCGAAGCCAGGATCGTGGCGAGACCATCGCCGAGCAGCGTGCGATGCAGGCCGGGATCGGCAATGTAGTTACGCTCGCAGGTGGAGCCAATAGCGGAGATATCACCGATATGCTCGATCATGGTTGCAAAGGCCAACGGCATGATGGTGATGATGGCGGTCGTGGCAAGGCCGCTATCGAACTGCGGCCCAAAGAGTGCAAACACGGTGTTGTCCCACACGATGGGAAGACCGACCCACGGCGCGGCGGCAACGCCCGAAAAATCGACCTCACCCAACGCGGCGGCAACGGCATAGCTCACCACGACGCCCAGCAGGATCGGCACGATCTTAACCATGCCGCGACCCCAAATGTTGCAGATCACGATAACGGCAACGGCAATAACAGCCACAAGCCAGTTGGTCTGGCAGTTGGCAATAGCGGAGCTCGCCAGAATCAAGCCGATGGAAATGACGATGGGACCGGTCACCACCGGCGGGAAGAAGCGCATGACGCGCTTGGCGCCAAACGCGCGGAAGAGTGCCGCCAGTACCGGATAGAGTAGACCGGCGCAGGCAACGCCCAGGCAGGCGTAGGGCAAAAGCTCGGCCTCGCAGTTGGGCGCGATGGCGGCATAACCGGCAATAAAGGCAAACGATGAGCCCAAAAATGCCGGCACCTTACCGCGCGACAGGAAGTGGAACAGCAGCGTGCCCAAGCCGGCAAACAAAAGCGTTGCCGAAACCGAGAGACCGGTGAGCACGGGCACCAGCACCGTGGCACCAAACATGGCAAACAGGTGCTGTAGGCCGAGCAAAAACATGCGCGGGCGGCCGAGCGACGATGCGTCGTAGATGGCATCGGTGACGGCGGGCGTCGAAGACTGGGACATGGATGTCCTTTCGAATGGAAGGGCGATCGGGCATATCGGATAACCTGCCCGAACGATACGATCCGAACCATTGTACGCGATGCACCATGTCTCGCACGCGCCGTCACCTGCAAACGTTACCGCTATTTCCAAACGCGCTCGGCAACGCGCTTGACCAGCGCGATCTTTGCCCACTGTTCGTCCTCGGTCAGTTTGTTGCCAATCTCGCAGCTGGCAAAGCCGCACTGGGGCGACAGATACAGGTTCTCGAGCGGAACATACTTTGCGGCCTCGTGAATACGTTCGACGATAACGTCCTCGTCCTCAAGCTCAGCCGCCTTTGTAGTGATCAGTCCCAGCACCACCTTCTTGCCGGGGGCAACGTACTTGAGCGGCTCAAAACCACCGGCGCGGGGTGTGTCGAACTCCAGATAGAACGCATCGACGTTCTCATGTGCGAACAGGTACGGCGCGATGGGGTCGTAGCCGCCCTCAAAAGCATAGGTGGAATGATAGTTGCCGCGGCACACGTGCGTGTTGATGACCAAAGCGTCAGGCTTGCCCGCGATGGCGGCATTGTTGAGTGCCACGCCCAGCTCGGACACCTTTTGCAGGTCAACCGGGCTCATGCCAGTCTTGGACACAAAGTCGGTATCGCAATAGATGCCCCAGGTGCAGTCATCAAATTGGATGTTGCGGCAGCCCGCGGCATACAAGTCGGCAATCACGGTGCGGTATGCTGCGGCAATGGCATCGGCGAGCTCTTCGTCGGTCTTGTAGACGGCGCGTAGACTCTCCTGCTGGCCGTCGCAGCGGTCGAGCGTGACTTCGGAGAACGTCTGGATCGGCGCCGGAATGGTTTGCCGTGCGACCTGGCCCTCTCCCTCAAGCGCCTTGACGAACTTAAAATGCTCGACGAACGGGTGGTTCTCGCCGCTAATGGAACCGGTAACCACGGCGGTGTCGGCGGTAGTCTCCTCATCGTGGAACATGTAGCCCGTGCGCGAGGCGCGGCGCTCAATGCCGTTAAGGCCCCACATAAAATCGAGGTGCCAGTAGCTGCGGCGGAACTCGCCATCGGTGATCGCCTGCAGGCCGGCGGCCTTCTGCTTGGCCACCAAATCGCGAATGGCATCGTCCTCGACGGCCTTAAGGCCGGAAGCGTCGAGTTTACCCGCGACATAGGCGGCACGGGCGTCCTTTACAGCCTGCGGACGAAGAAAGCTGCCGACGATATCGGCGCGAAACGGCGCGTTCGGTTGAATCGAAGTGCTCATAGATATCTCCCTTTGCATTGGTTGCTTTACTGGGACAGAGTATGAGCGCTCATATGACCATCGTAAAATATACGTTTATAACAGTTTGATATAGATGCTTCCTATATCAGTCTGGACTGCCATAAAGAGACTTGAACCGTGCGGAGCACAGCACCCTAGATATGCTGACGAATCGCGTCGATATAGGCCCGACCGTAGCGCGTGAGCGTCGTGTTCTTGCGTGTGATGATGCCAATCTCCATGTACTCGTCCACGTCGAGCGGAATCGAGATAATGCCGGGGCCGTTGAGCTCGTGGCTGATCACGCCCGAACATACCGTGTAGCCGTTGAGGCCCATGGCCAGGTTGAACAACGTCGCGCGGTCGCGCACGCGGATATTCTTGTGGCGCTCAAACGTCGAGGTCAGTTCCTCGGAATAGTAAAACGAGTTATAGCTGCCCTGCTCGTAGGACAAAAACGGGTAGTCTTCCAAGTCCTCGAGCGTCACGCTGGAGCGGTCCGCCAGCGGATGGTCGGCGCAGACGAAGACATGCGGCGTGGCGCAGAAGAGTCCTTCGAACACGAGCTCGTTGGCCACCAGCATGCGCTCGATGACCTCGCGGTTATGCTCGGATAAGTACAGGATGCCCAGTTCGCTTTTCATATGCGCGACATCCTCGATAATCTCGTGGGTCTGCTCCTCGCGCAAGGTAAAGTCGTAGCGCGCGGCATCGAACTCGCGGATCACGTCGACAAACGCGTTGACGGCAAAGGAATAGTGCTGACAGCTTACGCTAAAATGCGGCACCTGTTCGGATGCTCCTTTGTACTTGTCCTCGAGCAGGTCGGCCTGGTCGAGCACCTGGCGCGCGTAACCCAAGAAGGTCTCGCCCTCCTCGGACACAATGACACCCTTGTTGGTGCGCTCAAAGATATGCACACCCATCTCGTTTTCGAGATCGCGAATCGATGCGGTGATCGAAGGCTGCGACACAAAGAGCCGGCGCGAGGCCTCGGTGATGCTGCCGCATTCGGCAACTTTGACGACATATCTGAGCTGCTGAAGCTTCATGGCTTTCTCCCTAGACGTTCGTGACGTCGAAACCCGTCGTGCTCATCTGACGCATAAACGACGGCATCTCCTCCGTCGCGGCGCAGGCGGCAATCTGATGCAGAGCCCCGGCAACCGCATCGTCTGCCGCAGCGCCGATATGCCAGCGCGCGGCAGCCGTGACGGCCTCGTTGGCATTGGCGACTGCAACGGAGTTGGGGACGGCACCGATCATGGGCAGGTCGTTATCGGAATCGCCAAATACGGCCACCTCGTCGGACGTCAGGTCCAAAGCGCGCGCCAGCTCCAGCGCAGCGCAACCCTTGTCCCAACCTGCTGGAAGAATGTCGAACAGGCGCACACGATTGTTGGGAAACACGAGCGAGAGTTCCGGCACCTCGGCGGCAACGCGCTCGCGTAGCTCCGCGAGCTCCTCACGCGAACGAGCACTCCAGATATTCGCCTTGAACACTGGTGCGTCATCGACGACAGGACGGCACGGGGCCTCTTCGCCCTTGAGCCATGCGTTGCCGCCCGACTCCATGGCGCGGCGCACACGCTCGGGGTCGCTCGTTACACAATAGGCATCGTTGCCCCAAAAGTCATCGCCCAGGCTGTAGACCTTCAGATACGTATCGTCGGTCTCTTGCTCCAAGTAGTCAGCCAAGCGCATAAGGGCGGCGTTATCGGTCGCATGCGAGGCTACCACCTCGCCGTCCACAAACATGACCTGGCCGTTGCAAAACGCGCCGGTCGAGAAGCACTCGGCGCGATTGCGGAACATCCAGCCCATCGCGGAGGGCTGGCGACCCGAAACCGGGCCAAAGTGCAGACCCGCCGCCTGCATGGCATGAATGCCCTCGATGGCGTAGTCGCTGGCGCCGTCATGCCCGGCTGGAATCAGCGTATCGTCCATATCGGTCAGCACAAGTTTAATCATAAGGCCCCCTCGGTCATTCTTAATCCCGTCTATTGTACCGACCTGCCAAAAAGAGACAGGTTTATATTGGCAGGTTTTATCTGGGAAAACGCAAAGCCCCAGTTGTTACCTGCCAAAATAAACCTGTCCCTTTTTGGCAGGTGCGCTAGTATAGGGAACAACAGATTCGATGCGGGAGTGCCGGCGGTGCAAACCACAAGGCTGAGAGGGCATGGGGCCCAATCCTTTGAACCTGTCAGTTAATGCTGGCGTAGGGAGCATGCCGCCTTTTTAGGGGCGCTGTCTATGCACAGCGCCCCTTTTCTATGCCAAGGAGGCATGTGCAGTGATCGATTCGGAACAGCTTAAGCAAAACGTGATCAAGGCCGTGGAGGAGATTCACGCCACCAATCCGATGGCAGGCTCCATCACCAACACGGTGACGATTGACTTTGTCGCCAACGCACAGCTCGCCGTGGGCGGATCGGCCGCCATGGTCTATCTGCCCGACGAGGGCGAGGCACTCGTTGCCGGCGGCGGCGCCATCTATCTCAATATGGGTACGCTCTTCCCCATCTACGAGCAGACGATTCCCCGCGCGGCCAAGGCGGCACACGACGCCGGCAAGCCCTGGGTGCTCGATCCGGTTGGCCTGGGCATCGGTAGCCTGCGCACCCAGTTGGTAAACGAACTCAAGCAGTACAAGCCCGCCATCGTGCGCGGCAACGCCTCCGAGATCATCGCGCTCGCCGGCCTGTGGGGTCTTGAGGGTGAGGCGGCCGATCTGAGCCGCGTGCGCGGTGTCGATACCACCGACACGGTAGACGCTGCCCGCGATGCCGCCGTGGCGCTCGCCCGCTACACCGGCGGCGCCGTTGTGGTCTCGGGCGAAGTCGACCTGATTACCGACGGCACAACCGTGGCCAAGTCCCACGGCGGCAGCCCGCTCATGTCCAAGATCACCGGTTGCGGCTGCTCGCAGGGCGGCGTGCTGGCCGTGTATGCCTGCGCCGCCGATCCGTTTACGGCAGCCGTCTGCGGTGCCGCCGTCTACAACGTTGCCGGCACGCGTGCCGCCGCCGTCGCCGATGCCCCGGCAAGCTTTAAGGTCGCCTTTATCGACGAGCTCTACCGCGCGACCGCCCAGGACATTGCCGATAACCGACTCGAGCTCGAGGAGGCATAAGCCATGTCCGAGCCCGCAACCGATGCCGGCATGAACACACTCGTCGCCGTGGCCATCGCCCCATGCGGTACCGGCGATGAGCTGTCCGCCGAGGTCGCCGAGGTCGTGCGTGTCATTCGCGAGAGCGGCCTTCCCAACCGCACCACCTCGATGTTCACCGAGATCGAGGGCGACTGGGACGAGGTCATGCAGGTCGTGCGCGACGCGACCTTTGTGTTGGCGAGCAAGGGCATCCGCACCGAAGTCGTGCTCAAAGCCGATATTCGACCCGGATTTACCGACACCATGACCGGCAAACTCGAGCGCATGGAAGCACAGATCAAAAAGCAGGAGGAAGCACGATGAGCATCCGCGACAACCTTGATATCTCGGCCTATCTGGTACTCGGCCCCGAAAACACGCTCGGGCGCCCCGTGGGCGATGTGGTGGCCCAGGCACTCGATGCCGGCTTTACCTGCATCCAGGTGCGCTCCAAGGTGGCAAGCGCCCGCGAGATCATCGCGCTGACCGGCGGCGCCGCGCAGGCAATCGCACAGGCTGGCAAGACCGGTCAGGTCGCTTTGCTGATCGACGACCGCCTGGACTGCGTACTCGCCGCGCGCGAGCAGGGCATTGCTGTCGACGGCGTGCACGTGGGCCAGAGCGATATTCCCGTCGAGGTCTGCCGCAAACTTTTGGGCCCCGATGCCATCGTGGGCCTTTCGGCCCGTTGCGAGGAGATGCTCGAGTACGTCAAGACCGCCGACATGAGTTTGGTCGACTACCTTGGCATCGGCCCGCTCCACGAGACCGAGACCAAGCGCGACTGCGGACGCGCGGCCGATGGCTCTATCATCACCAAAAGCTTTGAGGACCTGGCCGCACTCCATGCGGCAAGCCCCGTGCCCATCGTGGTGGGCGGCGGCGTAAAGATGGCCGACCTGCCGCAGCTCAAGGCCACCGGCGTCGACGGCTTCTTTGTGGTGAGCGCCGTCTGCAGTGCCGACGACCCCTACGCCGCTGCCAAGGAACTCGTCGACACCTGGCAGCAGGCATAGGCCTATGCCGAGCAGCTGCTCCGCAGCCTCATACCTTCGACAGCGGAAAGCGCATCCCAGTTTGGACGTCCATTCTGGGATGCGCTTTCCGCCGAGATGGCGGCAGCAGCCTCTACCCTGCCAGATATGCCTCCAGTGCCGGCAAGGTCGCCTCCGCATCGTGGCGGCCGATCTGATAGATGCGCTCGAGCTCATCGGGCTCGCGGCACAACGACGGCACCTTCACCGATTCGCTCGGCCGCACCACAAAGATCTCGCCAGCGGCCTCGCGGCGCGCCAGGTCATCGAGCGTGGCATTGTAGACCTCATGCCGATGCTCAAGTGCCGCAACAAACTCCGGGTAGTGACGGAACACGCGCCGTAACATGGGCATCACGCTGTTGGGCCGCTTCACAAAGCCCGCCGGCTGCGTGAGTACCACGATGTTTCGGTCATACCCCTGCGCAAACAGCCATGCGCTGGGAATAGAATCAGCCACGCCACCATCCAGATACTTATGCCCTTCAATAGCAACGGGACGCGTCGCCACGGGGATCGCCGACGACGCCCGGATCCACCCGATATCGCGCTCGTCGCCATAGGGCAGGTCATGGTAGACGGCCTGCCCCGTCTTAAGATCGGTACATACGCACGTAAACCGCATGGGGCAGGCGCGATATGCCTCCAGATCGATGGGATCGCGCTCGATGGGTACCTCATGATAGGCAAACTCGGCATTGAACATATCGCCAGTCCGCAACCAGCTCGTCACGCTCGCATAGCGCTTGTCGGCACAATAGGCCTTGTTGTAGCGAATGGCGCGGCCAATCTGGCGCGATTTAAAGTTGTAGCCAAACGCCGCACCAGCCGAGACGCCCACCATATGGTCGCAGGTCAAGCCATGCTCCATCCATACGTCGAGCACGCCCGCCGTATACATACCGCGGTAGCCGCCTCCCTCGAGCGCCAGCCCCACCGTGCGCGTCATATTTGACTGTGCCATGCGACCATCTCCGTTCCTGCGTTTTAAAACGGAACAAGTATACCCATCAACAAATATCGTCTCAGTCGCATTTTCATCGAACATCGTCGCGTTACCGTTTGGCGAATAATGGCCGCCCGCAACATGGGCACCCCTACATAATTCCATACACTTGTTTATACTACTCAGTAGTTATCAGCCGAGAGCACGAACCGACAAATAAACCCAACGACGCAGCAAGGCGGGGGCTTGGAAACACGCAAGGCGTTGAGCAGCAACGCATGTGCACAACGAGCTCGCCCGACGCAATCCGCCCCGACCTCAGAAAGCCGCTTACAGTATGGATAACGCCAGCAATAATACCGAAACGCTCGAAAAGACCATCCGTGACCTTCTGGAGCGTCAGGACGATCTGATCAGGACCGCCTTTACCGACGAGCTCACCGGACTTGGCAACCGCGGCGGCTTTACCCGTTCCTTAGAGGAACTCTGGGAGCAGGAACTGCCCGTGACCATGGCGTTTATCGACATCGATAACCTTAAGCACTGCAACGACATCTTTGGACATGACGAGGGCAACCGCTATATCTTGCAGGTGAGCCTCTATCTCAAACTGTATATGAAGGTGGACGAGGCGGCATTTCGTCTGGGGGGCGACGAGTTCGCCATCCTATCTACGATTGCGACCGAGGACGACCTTGCCGAACGTCTGGAACACTGCCGAACGGTACTGCTCGAAAACAACGCTTCCAAGATGCCTCACTCGTTTAGCTACGGAGTGGCACACGCCGACCCCGCCCTGGGCGAAGCCCCCAATCGCTTGACGAACGATGCCGATCATCGCATGTACGACTACAAGCTACGTCATGCCGTGCACCTTGATCGACGCAATATCGCACAAGCCCACACCGACGACTTCGAAATAAGCGATCGCATTTTCGACGCCCTTTCGATGCTCAACGAAGGCCGATATTTCTTTATCGAGAACTTGGACAAACATCGAACCCTTTGGTCACAAGGCGCCTTGCGCGATCTTGGTCTTCCTTCGGAGCATATAGACAACTGCCACGATTACTGGAAAACGCGTGTCCATCCCGATGACCTTGAGGCCTATACCAACGACATCGACCAAATCTATGACGGCTCCAAACATCGCCACGTCATGCAGTACCGCGTGCGCAACGCCGCCGGCGACTACATCCTCGGCCGTGCTCGCGGGTTTCGTATCGACGGCGACGGAAATGTCCCCTCGCTCTATGTCGGCGAGCTCGTCAACCACTCGCTTGCCGAGACCGTCGACGCCGCCACGGGCCTCGGAACGCAGCGCACGCTGATCAACGCTATCGATGCCTGCCGTCGCGACCGTTGCAAGACGGGGCTTATAGCAGTGCGCGTTCGCGGCACGGCAAAGTTCAACGAGCTCTACGGGGCCGAGGCCGTCGACAACATGCTCGCCGAATACGCAGGCCGCATGCTGTCGATTACTCGCGGCAGGAGTCGCGTCTTCCGCTCACGCAACGCCCAGTTCGTCGTGCTTAGCAACAATTTGGATCACGAAGCATTCGAGCAACTGATCCAACATCTCAAAGAGGCCGTTTTCGCTCCCGTTCGAATCGCGGACGACACCATTACCCCCGTCTGTCTTGTCGTTCCGGCCTTTTACGAGCACCTGACCAATCAAACGGCCGCCGTTTTAGGCGAACTCGACCGTCGCATTCGCACGGCCGGCGGGCTTGTTCCCAACGACAGCCTCCCCATACCCGAGGTGGAGCGCAAAAGCGCCATCGCCGAACGCATCGATCCGCTCACGGGTCTCTATCGACCCAGCGTGTTTATGCGCCGCGCCAACGAATTTCTCGAGACAAGGCGCAACGGCGCTTGGTGTATCGCCACCGTCGATATGGGACACATGCGACTGTTCAACGAATGGCACGGACAGGCCGAGGGCGACCGCATGCTCGCCGATGTGGGCACGGTCCTCAAGGACATCGAGAATGCCAACATGGGCGTCGCAGGGTACTGGGGCCAAGACGACTTTTGCATACTCATCCCCTTTGAACACGACACCGTCCATCAGATCTATAGCCGCGTTCGCCAGGCCGTGGCCAAGTATGATGACGGCGTGGGATTCTGGCCGTCCATGGGCGTCTACCCCATCGACTCCAACGAGAAAATCACCATCGATGCGCAGGCCAAGGCCATGTTTACCAATCGGCGCGCAAAAAACGACTTTAAGGAGCGCATTGCCATTTTCCGCCCCGAGGAGTACGAGCGCGAAATCTCGTTCCACCGCACGCTGACCGAATTCCAGTACGCGCTCTCCAACGGCCGTATTACCTACTACCTGCAGCCCCAGGTCGACATGGAAACCGGCGAGATCATTGGCGCCGAAGCGCTCACGCGCTGGATCGACAAGGATGGCTCCCTCATTTCGCCCGCCACCTTTATCCCCGCTCTCGAGGAAAGCGGTTTTGTGGTGACGCTCGACAAATACGTTTGGCAGGGCGTTGCCTTGTGGCTGCGCGAGCGCATCAATCGGGGGCTTCGTGTGGTTCCGATCTCGCTTAATGTGTCGCGCGTGGATATCCTTGCCTGCGACGTTGCCGAGCATATGGGAGCGCTCGCCGCCCAATACAACCTGCCGCCCGAGCTCATGCGCATCGAGATCACCGAGACAGCTTATACGGGAGAGTCCGAGGCCGTGGATAAACTAACGGCCGACCTGCACACCCGCGGCTTCTCGACCTATATGGACGATTTTGGCACCGGCCAGTCCACGCTCGCGATGCTCAAGAACGTCAACGTCGACGTCATCAAGCTCGATCGCACGTTTGTGCCCGATAACGGCGATGAGGGCCGCAGCGTGCAAATCATCTCATCAATGCTCGAGATGGCGCAGTCACTCCATCTGCCCGTTGTGATCGAAGGCGTCGAGACGGACAAGCAGGCAAACATGCTGCGCCACATGGGCGCCCGCTACGCTCAGGGATTCCTCTACTACCGCCCCATGCAGGCGGAGGATTTTGAGGCATTGCTCGATGGTGGCGACAACAACTAATACGCTCGCACGCAAACGCCACCGTCGAGGGGAGCGTTTGTTCCCATGAGCTAACTAATACTCCAATCTAAACCGAATTGGGAGTAAGATACAAACCATTGTTCCATCCAAGGAGGTCATCCATCATGAACGAGTCGTATCGCCTGGGCGAGCAATCAATCATCGCTCATCTTCAGCGACTTGCGAACGGGGCCTCAACCACCGAGCTCGATGTTGCCGCGCTGCCCCCGGAGCTGCGTGCCATCGGTGAGCAACTGCAGAAAACGCTCGCCATCCTGCAACAAGAACGCGAGCTGCTTGAGCACGGCGCCTATATCGACTCGCTCACCAATCTTGGCAACCGTGGCGGACTCGACCGCCATGTCGATCAGCTCTGGCGCAAAGGCACCCCCTTCACCTGCGCCTATATCGATATCGACCGCCTTAAGCATTGCAACGATAAGTTTGGCCACGCCGAGGGCAATCGCTACATTCTGAGCATCTGCCGCGCACTCACCGAGACAATGGAGCACGATGAGTTGCTGTTCCGTATCGGTGGAGACGAATTTGTACTTATATCCCCCACGACAGACGAAGCCGAGCTCGAGCAGCGCCTGGAGCGGACGCGTGCCAATCTTATCGAGGCAACATCGGACGGCAAGGCGCCCATGATCGCCAGCTTTAGCTTTGGCTGCTCGCGCGTCGACCCACTTGCAGGCGATACGCGTCGCCAGATGACAAAGGACGCCGACCGCAAAATGTATCGCTACAAGCTCATGTACCGTGTGCAACAACCGGAAGAAGGCGATGCGCTGCAACGCCCGATCACCGAACAACCCCCCCCCTGCAACGACCGAGTGTTCCAAGCGATCTCCATGAGCTCCGAGACACGCTATCCGTTCATCATTAACCTCGACACCGGCGAATCGCAATGGTCGGTTAATGCCGTGCGCGATTTTGACCTACCCTCCCAGCATCCCTACAACTCGCTCGATATATGGCTTGCCCGTGTTCACCCCGAAGACCGCGACAACGTACGTGCCGAGCTCGATATGGTGGTAAACGGCACGTGGCACTTCCACTGCATGCAGTATCGCGTCATGAATACCGCCGGAAAATACGCGCTTTGCGACTGCACGGGTTACCGCCTGGACGGCACCGATACCGAGCCCAACATGTATGTGGGCATTGTCACCAACCGAAGCTTGGCAGATACGACCGATTCCGTGACCGGTCTGGGCGATATCCACGCCCTGGTCAACGCCATTGGCGAGATGCGTCGCGTGGCACGAAACGCGGGCTTGATCGCCATTAAAATCGACGAAATCGCACAGGTCAATGCCCGCTTTGGCTTTGATGCAGGCGACCGCGTTTTGGCAGAAAGCGCCGCCTGCCTCATGGATTGCTCGCGCGGCAAGGGTCGTCTGTTCCGCTCGACCGGACCGATGTTCGTGGCGCTCTTTGACGAGCTTGATCCCGAAGAGACCGACGCGGTTGCAGACGAAATCGAACGGTTCTTGGGATCGCCCGTGCTCCTTGGCTCATTTGAATATCAGCCGCCCCTTCGCGTGGCGACGCTTCATCTGGACGCCGTCGACCGACAGCCCGTTTCCATTTTGAACGAACTCAATGCGCTGATTAAAGAGGCGCCGCAGGTACCGGGCACCAAGCTGGACTAGCGTTATGGGGCGCATGATGGTTAATTTCCGATCTCAACCGACCACATTGGGCAAATAGGTCGTACCCGCAGTTAGCCGAACGTCCCCGCAGTCCCTCCCGGGGCCCGGGGGCACCGTTTCGATACTCTTGGTTTACTTTGCCTGATGCAAATAAGTGCTCAACAAGATAGAACCTATCCCCCGCCACGGATATGCCCTCGAGTAAATCTGTTAAGCCAAGCCTACCAAATTCTATTGACAATTGGCTGCATTGGTCCATTTTGTCGTCCAGCCACTTCCGCTGGCTATCGCCTCATAAACACAAACCTAACGAGCCGCACGAACGACAAAGAGGCCAAGCTGAACAGAAGTAGAACCAAAACTTCAAAAACGCTGGTATTCCAATCGCGTACCCAGCCCTCTACCGCCCACAAGAAAAACAGCAGCCCCATCCATAACGTCACAGAAGAAATCAGCTTTGCGTAAGGGCGTATATCTATCTCGCTCTCCCTTTTTGTGACATCATATCCAGCAATTGAGCAGAGCCATCTTCCTCTTCGGTATTGGATTGAAAGGACAATCAAGGCAATCGAAGTCATCAAGCAAACAGCATCCTCTGTTTCCATAGAGTTTCCTTTGCTTTCCATCCTAGTTACGCATTCACAATCGAATCAAACCAAGTATGAATTACTCGATAGCAACCGCCTTAGTATAAACCATAGCCGCCGCAGCAGCAGCCCGCCTTCCAAGGCCTCAAAGCTCGCCATCGAGGGCGACCCGCCCAGACCCCTTACAATCTGCTCGCACGAGGCCCCGCACTCCAACATCCTCTGGACCGTATCCCGCTCGTACCTGGTGAGCGTGCCTGCCGTGGGCCCTCGGGGCCGGCATCGTGTCCCACGCCATCTGCCCGCTCGTGCGATAATCCTCTGCAGAGGTCACCGACAGCAGAGGGAGTTTGTGATGAAGGTTCTTTTGGTCAATGGCAGCCCCAAGGCAAACGGCAACACGGCCCGCGCACTCGCCGAGGTCGCCGAGCAGCTTAACGCCGAAGGCATCGAGGCCGAGATGTTTCAACTGGGCGCCAAGCCCATTCGCGATTGCATTGGTTGCGGCCAGTGCGGCAAGCTCGATTGCCGTTGCACCTTTGACGACGATGTGGTCAACGAGCTGATTGCCGCTGCCGAGCAGGCAGACGGCTTTGTCTTTGGCTCGCCCGTCTACTACGCACATCCCAGCGGACGCATCCTCTCGGCACTCGACCGCGCATTCTATGCAGGCAGCAAGGCCTTTGCGCACAAGCCGGGCGCCGCTGTCGCCGTTGCCCGTCGCGGTGGCACGTCGACCACCTTCGATGTGCTCAACAAGTACTTCACCATCAACCAGATGCCCGTGGTGGCATCCACCTACTGGAACAACGTCTTTGGCGCCATGCCGGGCGAGGCCGCCCAGGACGCCGAAGGCCTTGCCACCATGCGAAACATCGGCAAAAACATGGCCTGGCTGCTGCGTTGCATCGAGGCGGGAAAGTCCGCCGGCATCGAAGCGCCCCAGGCCGATCGCGCTAGGACCAACTTCATCAGGTAGAACGGCGGAACCAAACAATGAACGTGCAGATCTTCGGTACCAAAAAGTCCTTCGATACCAAGAAGGCGCAGCGCTATTTTAAGGAGCGCCGCATTAAGGTGCAGTTTATCGACCTTAAAGAAAAGGAGATGAGCAAGGGCGAGCTCACGAGCGTGATGCAGGCGGTCGGCGGTATCGACAAGTTGCTCAACCCCAAGGCTAAGGACGAGGAGACGCTCGCGCTCATCCAGCACCTCACCCCTAGCCAGCGCTTCGACAAGCTGCTCGAAAACCAGCAGGTCTTGGCCGAACCCATCGTGCGCAACGGCAAAAAGGCCACCGTCGGTTATTGCCCCGATGTATGGGGAGCCTGGGAGTAGCCTGTGTTATTTGCCGGCGCGTGGGTATAAGAGCAGGCGTTTGGCATATGATTCAACTGTAAGCCATGTCTAACAAAGGAGGGCACATGCCCAACAAACCCGTGAAGATCATCATGCTTACCGGATACCTCGGTGCCGGCAAGACCACGCTGCTCAACCACATCCTCGCCAACGACGGCGGCATCCGCGCCGCCGTGATCGTCAACGATATCGGCGAGATCAACGTCGACGCCAGCCTCATCGCCGACGGCGGCCTTTCCGAGACCGACGACCTTATCCCGCTCACCAACGGCTGCATCTGCTGCACGCTTTCGGACGACCTGGCCAACCAGCTGCAGGGCATCGCCGATTCGGGCAAGTTCGACTACATCATCATCGAGGCCTCGGGTATTTGCGAGCCTATCCCCATCGCCTACACCATCTCGAGCTTCTGCGACGAGGCCAAGGTGGGCGGCGAGCCCAAGCTCGCGCTCGACAACATCGTGGCCGTGGTCGACTGCGCCCGCATGTACGACGAGTTCAACGGCGGTCGCGACCTGCTGGCCGAGGACATTGACGAGGATGACATCGAGAGCCTGCTCATCCAGCAGATCGAATTTTGCTCCACGCTGATCCTCAACAAGACCGATACCGTCACGCCTGAGCAGATTGCCGAGCTCAAGGCCATTGTGCGCAGCCTACAGAAGGACGCCGTGATTGTCGAAGCCCAAAACGGCGAGGTCCCCATGGAGGAGCTGCTCGACACCGACCGCTTCGACTTTATGCGCGCCTACAACTCCGCCGCTTGGATCGAGGCCATGGAGCATCCCGAGGAGCACGACGACCCCGAGGTGCTCGAGTACGACATCGAGACCTTTGTGTACTCGCGCCGCAAGCCGTTTGACCTGCAGAAGTTCACCGATTTTGTTGAGCAGGAGTGGCCCGACGAGGTCATCCGCGTCAAGGGCCCGCTGTGGCAGACCGGCAATCCGGACATGTGCTACATGTTTGAGCAGGCCGGCCACCAGATGCGCCTGATGGAGAACGGTCTGTTTGTCGATTCTGCGCCCGAGGGCGAGAAGCAGAAGATTATCGACGAGAACCCCGAGATCATGCAGATTTGGGACGACGAGACGGGCGACCGCATGACGAGCCTGTGCATCATCGGCCGTCACATGGACAAGGATGCGCTCATCGCCTCCCTCGATGCCTGCCTGACCGACTGGCACCGCGCCTAGGTTATCGAAGCGGGCATTTTCCGCCCACGTAACCGCCAAACCACCACGAAGGTGCCTGTCCCCTTCGTGGTGGTTTTTCGTTCTATGCCAAGGAGATTCATGTTCAATATCGTGCTGTATGCACCCGAGATTCCGGCCAATACGGGTAATATCGGCCGCACCTGCGTGGTCACCGGTGCCCATTTGCACCTGGTAGAGCCGCTGGGCTTTTCGCTCGACGACAAGACGGTGCGTCGCGCCGGCCTGGGCTACTGGCAAAACTTGGACGTGACCACCTATGCCGGCTGGGAGGATTTCCTTGCGCGCAACGACCTCTCCCCCGCCGACGAGCGCCTGCACCTGCTGACCAAAAAGGCGCGCCGCACCTATGCGCAAAGCACCTACCGCGACGGTGACTATCTGGTCTTTGGCAGCGAGAGCTCGGGGATTCCCGAGCCGCTGCTTGCCGCGGCGCCCGCATGCTGCGAGCGCATTCCCATGCTGCGCGACTGTGATTCGCTCGATAACGCCGAAGTCTGGGAGGCCCACGAGGAGGCGCTCGGGCATACCAAGGACAGCCACGAAGCCATCCTTCGGCAGGATATCTGCGGCAACTTTATCGACCCGGCCGACTACCGCATTAGCGCACTCAACCTCTCCAACAGCGCCGCCATCGTCCTCTACGAAGCCCTGCGCCAGACAGGCTTTCCTGGCATGTGACAAAGGGACTGTCCCTTTGTCACATTGATGCACCAAATAACGAGCCGTCGCTTTTAACCAGAATTAACTAGAATAAAATGGAGTTAAACGGCGATGTGAAAGGAGAGCCTTGTGGAATATCTCGAGAACCCGTTTACCCCCAGTTTTGGTGAGGTTCCTGCCCATCTCGCCGGCAGACAACAGATTATTCGGGATTTGGACCGTGCCTTCTTGAGCCAGCGTAGACGCCCGGAATTGACCTCGATCTTCTCAGGTGCGCGTGGAACCGGTAAAACCGCTCTCATGTCGTCGCTCGCGACAAGGGCAGAATCCCACGGCTGGATAGCCGTAAAGACGACCGCGCTCTCGGGAATGCTTGAGGAAATCGAGTTCGGGGCGAAACGTGCTGCAGGCCATCTCATCGACCCGTCTAACAACTTCGAAGTCACCGGTCTCGGAATTGCACCATTCGGCAGTATCGAGGTCAATCGCGTTCACGATGCCTCGACTTGGCGTTATCGCATGAGCGACATCATCGACCAGCTCAACGAAACGGGCACCGGTCTGCTCGTCACGGTTGATGAGGTCGACCCGACGCTCGACGAGATGATCCAGCTCGCAGCCACGTATCAGCACTTTGTGACCGATGGGAAACGCGTCGCCCTACTCATGGCGGGACTTCCTAACAACGTCTCGACGTTGCTGAACCACAAGACGGTCTCGTTCCTTCGTCGCGCCCAGCAATATCATCTGGGGCGTATCGCCGACTACGATGTACGCGAGGCCTTGATCCGAACGATCCAGGAAAACGACCGTTTGGCGGATGCCGAGGGAATCGATAAGGCCGTTCGCTCGATTTCGGGCTTTCCCTTCCTTTTGCAGCTTGTGGGTTACCGCGCCTGGGATCTCACGAGCAACTCGAGAGAAATATCGTCTCGCGACTTTGACCAGGGAATCAAAATCGCACGCGACGAAATGGACGACCGGATCCTCGCGGCGACCTATCGGGAACTCACTGCAGAGGACAAGCGATTCCTCATCGCCATGCTCGATGACGAGGAAGAGTCCACCACCGCCGACCTTGTCGGGCGCCTTAAGCGTTCGCCGCAACAGGTCTCCCGCTACCGACGCCGCATGATAGACGCAGGCATTATTGGGGAACGCGGGCGCGGTATCGTCGCTTTTGAATTACCGTTCTTCCGCGACTATCTCGCCGCTCAATGCGTGAAATAGGCATCAATGTGACAAAGGGACAGTCCCTTTGTCACATTCGGTTAGAGGTAGCGGCCGGTGATGCTTGCGGAGCAGGCAGCGATGTCGCCCGGCGTGCCGACACAGACGATTTGTCCGCCTGCGTCGCCGCCGCCCGGGCCCATGTCGATCACGTAATCGGCGTTACGGATAAGGTCGAGGTCGTGCTCGATCACGATAACCGTGGCGCCCTTGGCAACAAGGCCATCAAACACACTCAGCAACACCTGAACATCGAGCGGATGCAGGCCAATCGTGGGCTCGTCGAATACGAATACGGCATCGTCCTGCACGCGGCCCATCTCGCTCGCAAGCTTAAGGCGCTGCGCCTCGCCGCCCGAAAGCGCCGGCGTGGGCTCACCAAGCGTGAGATAACCCAAGCCCAGGTCGTGCAAGGTCTGTAAACGCACCTGAACCTTCTTGAGTCCGACGGTCGCGTCGAGGGCCTCATCCACGCTCATATCCATGAGCTGCGGCAACGTAAGCAGGCTGCCGTCCTTGCCCTCGCGATGAATATGCGAGGCCGCGTCTGCATAACGCGAGCCGTGGCATGCAGGGCAGACGATCTCGACATCGGGCAAAAACTGCACGTCGAGCGATATCGAGCCCGTGCCATCGCACGTAGGGCAGCGCAAAGCGCCAGTGTTGTAGCTAAAGGCACCCGCTTTATATCCTGCCGCCTTGGCCTCGGGCGTACGGGCGAAGGCGCGGCGCAGCTCATCATGGATGTCGGCATAGGTCGCTACCGTCGAGCGTACGTTGGCGCCGATGGGCGTGGCGTCAATCAGGTTGGCGCGCGCGATGCCCTCGGCATCGACCCAACGCACGTGCCTTGGCAGGCGCTCACCGGCTGCCTGTGCCTTGAGCGCCGGGATGAGCGTCTCGAGCACCAACGTCGTCTTGCCCGAACCCGAAACGCCCGTCACCGCGACAAGGCGGCCGCGCGGGATATCGACTTCGAGCGGTTTGACGGTATGGATGGCATCGGTCGCCATGTGGATATGGCCTAGGTCGAACATTTCGTCGTCAGCCACCTGCGGGCGCAGACGCTTGGGGTCCGAGCGCAAGAACGGCGCGATGCGGCTGCCCTGCGATTGCTCGACCTCGCCTACCGCGCCCGCGGCGATCACATTGCCGCCGCCTGCTCCGGCAACGGGGCCCATCTCGACCAGATAGTCGGCTTCCGCCAGTACGCGCGTGTCGTGGTCGACAACGACCACGGTGTTGCCGTCATCCACCAAATCGCGCATCACGCCTACCAGGCCGTCGACATTGGCAGGATGCAAGCCAATCGAGGGCTCGTCCAGCACATAGAGCACGCCCGTCGATCGGTTACGCACCACGCGGGCGAGCTGCACGCGCTGACGCTCGCCCGTGGAGAGCGTGGCACCGGCGCGGTCGAGTGAAAGGTAATCGAGGCCCAGATCGACCAGTCGACGGGCCGTGCTCAAAAACGAATCGCAGATATCCGTCGCCATGGGCTGCATCTCGGCCGGCAAGGATGCGGGCACCCCGCGCACCCACTCAATCGCCTCACCCAGCGTCATAGCCGCGGCCTGCGCCAGATTGATACCGCGCACCTGGGGATGGCGTGCGGCCTCGGAGAGACGCGTGCCGCCACAGTCACGGCATGGCCCCTCGCGCAAAAAGCGCGCCACGCGCTTGAGGCCCTTGTCGTCCTTAACCTTGGCGAGCGCATTCTCGACGGTATAGACAGCGTTGTAATAGGTAAAATCGAGCGGCGTGGCGCCCTCGCCGTTTTTGGGAACGTAGAGAATGTGCTTTTTAACCGCCGGACCGTGGAACACGATGTCGCGCTCTTGAGGCGTGAGCTGGTTAAACGGCACGTCGGTGCGCACGCCCATCTCGCCGGCTACCTGCTTCATCAGATCCCACATGAGCGTACCCCAGGGAAGCACCGCGCCTTCGTTGATGGTCTTTGACTCGTCGGGCACCAGGCTCGCTTCGTCCACCTCGCGCATGACACCGGTGCCGCCGCAGGTAGGGCACGCACCGCCGCTGTTAAAGGCAAGGTCCTCGGCACTCGGCGCGTAGAACTCGCGGCCGCATGCGGGGCACGTGAGCGACAGGCCCGCAGCCACGTTAAGGCTCGGCTCCACACGCGCCCCGCAATGTGGGCACACGTGATGGGCACAGCGGCTAAAGAGCAAACGCAGACTGTTGTTGAGCTCGGTCATGGTACCAAAGGTCGAGCGCACGCCTGGCACACTGGGACGCTGATGCAACGCGAGTGCCGCCGGTACGTGCAATACCTCGTCCACCTGGGCGTGCTCGGCCTGCGTCAGGCGACGTCGAGTATAGGTGCTGAGCGCCTCCAGGTAACGGCGCGAGCCCTCGGCATACAGAACTCCCAGCGCCAGCGAGCTCTTGCCCGAGCCCGACACGCCGGCAATGCCCACGAGCCTCCCCAGCGGAATATCGATATCGATGTCCTTGAGATTGTGAACACGTGCACCGCGCACCTCGATAGCCTGCGGGCTCATCTTCTGTTCCGTCACCTTTATCACCCTACTCATGCCATAAAACGCGGTCGCGGATATACTCGCCCAGCATGGGCACGGTAAACCGCACAAGGCCGTATCCGGCGGCCTCGATGACGCGCTCGCGAATCAGGCTTGCGCGATATTTACTCGCCCAGCTCTGGGTACGGTCGCAGCGCTCAATGATATCCGCCGTGCGCGTCGGCTTGTCCTCGTCAACCGCCATAGCCTCGATAAAGAGGCGCTGAGGGCTGCGCAGACCGTAATACAGAGGTGCGTCAACCGCTTCGTAGAACTCGGAGACGGCATCCGCATGGCCATTCTCGACATCGCGCCTTTCGATGACCTGCGAGCCACGCCGGACAGCAGACCGCCACATGTAATAGCCCACCAGCTGAACCATATAGGGATGCCCCATGCTCTTGCGCGCCGCAAGGTCCGCCGTCTCCGCGTCAACGTAAAGACCAGCGTCTTTGACCGTCTGGATATACGAATCGCGCACTTTGGGCAAAGATATTGCCCCCAACGTACGCTGCTGGGCACGCCGCAAAAACGTCACGCTCGGCTCTTCGAGCAGATCGTCAACCATACTGGGCAAGCCGGCGAACGCCAGCGCAAGACCGCGCTGGTCGCTATCGGGCAAGCCCGTGGCATCCTGGTCTCCGAGCACCTGCTGATAGAGGACGGCAAGAGCCGCCAGTTCCTCGATAGACACCGATTGTGCCTCGTCAATCGCAAACAAGACGCCCTTGCCCGGACCGAGCTTCTTGAGACGCTCGTTGACCAGCCCTCGCAATGTCTCGCCTTTTGCCCGCGCCGCCTCGACCGACATCCGGCCAAACGACGGCCCAAACTCCATTGACGTCACAACGGGTTTATTCGAGCGAAGCGCGTCGGCCAAGCGGTCGCACAAACCAAGCGAAGCGGAATCGGAGACAACCGCCCATCCGCGCTCGCTGGCTAGACGTTGCAGCTCCCGCAGGAGAACCGTTTTGCCACAGCCGCGGTTTCCCGTAATGAGCATGAGCCTGCCCGGCGCTCCGGCGCCGTTGTCGAGCCCTTCCTCAAAATCTTCGATGACCGACTCGCGACCGATGAGTATCGGAGGCCGCTTACCAGCTGTGGGCTTAAAGGGATTTGGATTCATATCGGCCTCCTCGGATTGGCAAACCCTGGTAACAGTTATACCAACATATACTGAGTTATACCAATAGCATGTGACAAAGGGGCTGTCCCTTTGTCACATGTGGCCGAAAAACTCGGCGTCTGCTGCTCGCCAGGGACGGAAGGTGGCGGGATCGATCTTTACGTGCGCTGCGGCGGGCACGTCATACCATTTGACCGTGTAGCCGGCGCCATGAGAGCAAAAGACCGAGTCGGGCGTGTTGGGCAGATCGGCCTCGGGCTCGTAGGCGGCAGCCTCGATTACGCGCTCGCCATCATGGCAAGCCGCATAACCGGCGAACTCCAGGTACAGATGACCGCGCCCGCTCGTGTAGGCAGCCACCTCCAGCGCGTAATCCTGCACCTCGGATGCCGGTACGCGACCCACAAGCTTCGCTCGGTCTCCCGCCATCGTCGGCGGCTCGTACTCGGCACCCATGCGTGTGGCATCTGACAACGCCCGGCCCACGCACTCCCCCGGCACCTCGAGCTCAAAGTGGTACCACGGCTCCAGCAACACGTCTGCGCCGACCTCGCGCGCCTGCATCAAACCCTGGCGAATCGCGCGATACGTGGCCTGGCGAAAATCGCCGCCCTCGGTGTGTTTGGCATGCGCGCGGCCGCCCGTGAGCGTAATGCGCACATCGGTGATGGGCGAGCCCGTCAGCACGCCCAGGTGGTCGCGCTCCATAGCGTTGGTGAGTGCCAAACGCTGCCAGTTAAGATCGAGCTCGTCGGTCGAGGTCACGGTGCCAAACTGCACACCCGAACCCGCCGGCAACGGCTCCAGGCGCAGATGCACCTCGGCATAGTGGCGCAGCGGCTCAAAGTGGCCCACGCCCTCGACCGGCCGCGAAATAGTCTCCTTATAGAGAATGCCGCCGGGCTCAAACGCAACCGAAAGGCCAAAGCGATCGGCCAACACCCGCTGCACGACCTCGAGTTGCACGGCGCCCATCAACTGCAAATGGATCTGCTCAAGATGCGTATTCCAGCTTACGCCGAGCATGGGATCTTCGTCCGCCAACTCACTCAGCGCTTTAAACACCGCATGAACGTCGTGTTCGCCCGGCAGCACCGTATAGGTGAGGACCGGAGCGATGACGGGCGCATCGCCCGCGGGCTCCGTGCCCAGGGCGTCCCCTGGGCGAACGTGCGCAAGACCCGTCACGGCGCAAATACCGCCAGCAGCAACTTCTTGGGCAAGCTCATACTTCTCGCCGTTATAGATGCGTACCTGATCGACCTTCTGTTCCCACGCCTCGGCACTGGAATGCCCGCTGATCATCTGTTTTGCGCGCAGCGTGCCGCCGGTCACTTTAACCCAAGCCAAGCGCTCGCCACGATCCCCGCGGCTGACACGATAGACGCGCGCGGCAAACTCCGGGAGCCACGTCTGCTCACGCATCAGCGCGCATATACCATCCAGTAGCTCGTCAACGCCTTGGTCCTTGAGCGCCGAGCCGGCAAAGCAGGGAAAGAGCTTGCGCTCGGCAACCATGCGCGACAGCGTTGCGACAGAAAGCTCACCCGCTTCAAGAAACTCCTCGAGCGCCGCTTCGTCCAACGCAGCAGCGTCCTCCTGAACGGCGCCGCCCGCCAGCAGCTCGTTGGCATCCAGGCAGCCCTCGGAAAGACGCTGCCCGAGTTGTGCCAGCAAAACATCGCGGCCGGGATTCTCCAAATCGATCTTGTTGATGAAGATGAACGTCGGGATGTCATAGCGTGCAAGCAGGCGCCACAGGGTTTCGGTGTGCCCCTGCACGCCATCGTTGGCGCCCACCACCAGAATCGCGTAGTCCAGGGCACGCAGTGTGCGCTCCGCCTCGGCAGAAAAATCGACATGGCCGGGAGCATCCACGAGCATGACGTGGGTATCGCCGTGGTCGAGCACGGCCTGCGACGAGAAAATCGTGATGCCGCGCTCGCGCTCGATCTTGTTAGTGTCCAGATGCGAATCGCCATCGTCCACGCGGCCACGCTTGCGAATGCGGCCCGCGTTGAACAGCATGGCCTCGGCCAACGTGGTCTTGCCGGCATCGACATGCGCCAAGATTCCAACGACCGCTTGCTTCGACATGGCTCTCCTCTTATTGCAAGCCCATCGCACGCGGCAACGGGCGTTCACGCTCCACACTGGATGATACAATTTACGGGCCGGTGGGCGAAGCGGGCCCTATCCCCCGACCGAGCTCATCGCCCCGCGTTGCCGCGCGGCGATTTTCGTAGGTTCGCGCCTTGCGAAAGCCGGCACCTCCCCTTTTTGTCTGCCCGGATTCATCTGGGGCGGTAACAATGCGAGTCCCACAACGACGCGTTTTACCAAAAATGGCCCCACTCGGGGCCATTTTTTATTTGAGCTGGGTGATGATACGTGCCTTGGCTCCTACGCCTCGCGCAGCCAATCAAACGCGACACGCGCCGTGCCGTCGGACACATAGACGATACCGACACGCTCGAACCCCGCCTTGGCGATGGCGCCCTGCATGGGCAAGTTGTCCTCGTGCGTGTCAATACGCAGATGGTCGGCGCATTCCTTGGCAAAGGCAAACATCGCCGCCGCGATACCGTGCACGGTGCCGTCGGATGCCACGCGATGCAGCACGGCATACGGAATGTCGCTGCGCCATTGACCGTCCTCAATCACGTCATAGCACTCGTCCGGACCCGGTAAAAAGGCAAACGTCGCCGCCACGCGGCCGTCGACTTCGCACACGTAACTGCCACCAGCGGCAATATCGGCAGCCAGCTGCTCGGCCGAAGGCGTGCCCTCGGGCCACTGCGTGGCGTTGCCATGCGCGCGCATAAAGGCGCGGGCCGCGTCATAGATAGCCATGACGGCGGGAATGTCGGTATCGAGGGTTTTTCTGATCATCACGCGGCGACCTCACGTTTATTGGTATCACTTTGATTGAGCAATGATACCAACGTTTGGAGAGGAGCGCGAAGCAGATGGGGAGCAAAAAGCGAGCCGCCTGGTCAAAAGCCAAAAGCGAGTTTTTGGGCGCTGCCACCGGCGGCGATATGAGCGACCTGTTTGTGCGCGAGGACGAGCGCCGCGACGCCCTGGACGCCGAGCGCGACGAGGCTTGGCGCTATAAGTCGTGCGAGCGCAAAAACCGTTACGATACACGCGCCGAAGCCGAGGCCGTTATGGCCGACTGCGAAAACCGCGGACGGCGTGGTTTGGCCTGCTACAAATGCGAATACTGCGGCGGCTGGCACCTGACGTCGCACCCTTGGAAATAGACCCCGCATCGGCACGGCGCTGGCGAAGCGCCAGCCATCGTGCACAAGCTACGGGCGCGGCGGCACCAAAACATCGTAGCGAACGGCCTTGCCCGCAAGTTGATAGCTCGGCTTAACGCCGGCAAACAGCGGCCCCTTCACCGGCCGCTTGATAACGACCTTGCGTGGGCGCACCGCAAGCGCAGCTTCGACCAGCGTTTCCTCATCGGCGCACGGCTGCTCCAAATGGTGCAAGAGCTGAAACTTCTTTTTGACCGCCGCGCTCTTGGTGCGCTCGGGAAACATGGGGTCCAGATACACCACGTCGGGAGCCGCGAGCTCGCCCCGCTCGATCAGCTCGGCCGTATGGCGAAGACCGGCAATGCTGTCCTCGCCCGCATGTAAGTGCATGCGCGCCACGGCGGCCGCAAGCGCCGGATCATCTGCCGCGCGATCCAGGGCATCCTGGAGGAGCGCCGCGATCACGCAATCCTGCTCATACAAATCGACCGCAAAACCCGCGGCAGCCAGCAGCAGCGAATCCTCGCCAAAGCCTGCTGTGGCATCAATCGCCCATGGTTGCTCGATGCCTTTTGTGCGCGCAGCCTTCACCAGTAGCTCTTGCTGCAGACGACCCTGCTTGAGCCGTGGAAGCATGCGGCCAAAATCGGCACGCAACTCCATCGTGCCGTCGGTGAGCGTAAGGCCCTCGGACGTCCGCACGAGCTCGAGCCCAGCAGCCCGAGCAACAGAAAAGGGATCGACGACGCCCATGGACACTCCTTAGCAAACAAAACGAATACGTGAGCGCCACCTCAGTTGGCACCCAACCGTCCGTTATTGTCCCACATGCGACATGGTCCACAGCATCCCAATGCAAAGCACAGCCATCAATACCGTGCACACGGCAGCGATCACAGAATCACTCATGCGCCTTCCCAGCGACCGCGGCTCATCCACTTGCTTGACTCCGTACATCATGGCTCCTCCTTCGGTCCAGCTCTTACCATGGCCTCATCATCGCAGCGCCGCGCATGCGCTGCCATCGATTTGACTTACGTCCAGCTTTCCTTTTTGAAAGGTTGAACCGTGCAGGCAAGAGACGCTTTCAGGCGCATGCATCGCCGCGTTGAACTACAATGTGCTTCACCATATGTGCAGCACATAGGGCGCGCCAGGTTGGCGTACTCGTATCGAAAGGACCAGCCATGAGCTTCACTCGCAAGACTCTCAAAATCCTTGCCCTGATTTATTTTGTTCTGGGCATCGCCAGTCTCGTCATTGGAATCGCCGGCATCGCGACCGGCAAGTTCGAGTCCACCTACGGATCGAACGCCATGCTCGCCGCGGCCGTACTTGTCATCAAGGGTCTTGTCGATCTTGCCGCAGGTGTTGCGGGCATCAAGGGCGCCAACAAGCCTTCGCAGGTGGATGGTGCGTTTAAGCTCGGCATCGTCGCCGCAATCGCCACGATTGCGCAGGCCGTGCTCACGCTTCCCGCGTTTGGCGGCGACGCCATCAACTTTGGCGCCTTTGTCATCGTGGTGTACGACCTGTTCTTTATTCAGCAGGCACACGACATTAAGGCCGAGAACAAGGACCGCCTGTAGACTCCCGCCTTCCACTGCCCCCTACATCCAAGCAACCAACAAGGGCCGATCGCGCAGCAACGCGGTCGGCCCTTTACGTTTGCCCAGATAAAACCTGCCAAAATAAACCTGTCCCTTTTTGGTAGGTTAGTGGCGGTACTCGGCAATGATGAAGTCGATATCGGTCTGAAGGGTGTCCAGGTTTGCCAGGCGCTCTTTGTCGGCAGGGCGCGTGCGGTAGTAGTACGGCGTCATCTGGAACACCGCCTCGATATCGGCCTGCATCTGGAGCGTAATGTTCGCAGACACCCGTTGCGTTCCCACCAACTCCAGCTCGGTCGTCTTCGGCAGCTTCTCATCGTTGAGATATGGCGTGTCGTAGAGCACCTCCTTGAGCCCAAACAGATGCCGAGCACCCGGCACCACGGTGTAGAGCGAGCCCTCGGGCGCCAGCACGCGGGCAAACTCGCGCTCGTTAAAGGGGGCAAAGAGCTCGGTCACCATATCGAAGGTGCCATCGGCCACGGGGATGTCCTTCATGTTGGCCACGAAGTAGGTCGCATCGCCGCGCTTGGCAGCCAGGCGCACCATCTCTTTGCCCAAGTCGAATCCGTAAGCATCCACGCCCGGCACCGCACCCATGGCGCTGGTGTAGTAGCCCTCGCCACAGCAGATATCGAGCAAGGTCATGGGACCGCCCGCAGACGCCGCATGCCCAGACACCCGATCGCGCACCAGCTCGACCACCGCATCACGCAACGGCGCATAGTAGCCGCGGTTTAGAAAGTCACGACGGCTGCGCGCCTGCGACTTGGGATCGCCCATGGAGTCGCCGCTCTTGGACGAGCGCAGCAGATACAGATAGCCCTCGCGCGCACGGTCAAACCGATGTCCGCCCGCGCATGCAGCACCGCGCTCATCGTCCACCAACGGCTCATGGCAAACGGGACACAACAACATGGCAACTCCTTAGCGCGGACAACACAACGCCCACCATTGTCGCACGCCTTCCCCACCTAGTCATTGGGGACGTTCTTAAACGACTAGTCATTCAAGAACGTCCCCAATGACTAGTCGATTAGGAGTATCATCATCTGCGCAAATAAGCACGAAAGAGCATATTAGAGATTGAGAGCGTATGGCTGATACCGCGTCCAAGCACATTGACATGACCACCGGCTCACTGTGGCGCAATATTCCCCTGTTCGCCTTCCCCGTGGCCGCCACGAGCATCTTGGAGCAGCTATCGAACCTCATCGCCACGGTCATCATCGGTAACTTCTCAGGCGACCAGGGAACCCTCGCCATGGCGGCGGTCGGCTCCAATGTTCCGCTTACCAGTCTTATGCTCAACCTGTTTATCGGCATGTCGCTTGGCTCCAACGTGGTCATCGCCAACGCTATCGGTCGCAACGATCAGAACATGGTCAAACGCGCCGTCCATACCTCGATTTTAATGGCGCTCGTGGGCTTTGTCGTCATCGCGCTGGGCGAGATCTTTGCCGAGCCCATGCTCGCCGCGCTCAACGTTCCTGCCGAAACCATGCCTCTCGCTTCGCTCTACCTGCGCGTCTTTTTGCTGAGCATGCCCTCGATCTTGCTCTACAACTTTGAGGCCGCGATCTTCCGCTCCGTCGGCATCACCCGCATGCCGCTGCAGGCGCTTGCCGTGTCCACCGTCCTCAACATTGGCCTGGACCTCATCTTTGTCCCCGTGCTCCACTGGGGCGTCGCAGGTGTCGCCATCGCCACCGCCATCGCCTATACCGTCAGCGCCGTCACGCTCTTTATCCGTCTGCTCAAGACCGATTCCGTCGTCCGCGTCACCCTGCGCGATCTGGCTATCGACCCCGTCGCCCTCAAGCGCATCGTTAAGATCGGCCTGCCCGCCGGTATCCAAAGCGCCGTCTTTGCCGTCGCCAACATCATCATCCAGTCCGCCATCAACAGCTTGGGCACCGAGGTCATGGCGGCATCCAGCGCTGCCATGAGCCTGGAGTATGTGTGCTACAACCTGCTCAACAGCTTTAGCCAGGCTTGCACCACCTTTGTGGGACAAAACCACGGCGCGCGCCAGATCGACCGCTGCACCAAGACGCTCAAGGTCTGCCTGGTCGAAGGCGGCATCGTTGCACTCACCACGATTATCGTCATCGTCGGTCTGGGGCGCGAGATCCTGGCGTTGTTCAACAGCGATCCCAACATCGTCTCGATCGGCTATATCCGCGTGTGTTCGATCTTCCCGGCGTACGCCTTTAGCATGTTCTACGAAAACATGTCCGGTTATCTGCGCGGCTTTGGCATCTCGCTCATGCCCGCCCTCATCACCATGATTTGCGTCTGCGGCATCCGCTTCTACTGGGTATTCTGCGTGTTCCCGCACTTCCGCACCTTTGCGAACATCATGATGGTCTACCCCATCAGCCTGGGCACCACGGCGTTCTTTATGGTCGTGGCGGTACTACTCTGCCACCCGGCACGCACCTATCGCGCCGCCCAAGCCAAAGCGACAGCCCGCTAAACACCGCACTCAACGCCATGCCAGTCATTAATTGACAATATGTGAGCTCATATAGTCGATAAAGTGCCTCGTGGCGATAGGCATGGTGTCCCAGCTGCGCCAGGCTGCCACTACGTCACGCGAGGGAGCGTGCACGATGGGACGCACGCGAATATCGGCCCTCATGCCCTCGACGGTACGGCGATACAGCATACTCACGCCTAGGCCCTCCTCCACCATCGCCATGATGGTGTAGTCGTCGGTCACCTCGCTCGTCACGTGCGGCGACAGCCCATGCGCCGCGAATGCATCGAGCACCAGGCTCTGTTCGCCCTCATCCAGCAGCACAAACGGCTCGGACGCCAGGTCGGCGAGCGTCACCTTTTCCTTTGCCGTCAGCGGATGCGCGGCCGGCAACAGTGCTACCAACTCATCGTGATAGACCACGCGCTTCTCGAGCCCAGCAGTAAATCCGCGTGCCGTAAAGCAAAAATCAACCACGCCATCGTGCACCCACTGGGCATTGCGCGTGTAATCGCCCTGTTTGAGCGTAAAGCGTACACCCGGATGCAGGGCACCAAAGTCGCGGATCACGCGCGGCAACACGGTGCGGCTCACGTTGGTAAACGTTGCGATACGAATATCAGTCGAGGAGAGTCCCAGCAATTCCTGGCGCTTGCCCTCAAGCTCGGCCTCGGCAGTTACAATCTGGCGCAGATACGGCAGGTACTGCTTGCCGTCGCGCGTAAGCGAAACGCCCTGCTTGCCGCGCTCGATAAGCGTGGTACCCAGCTCGCGCTCGAGCGCTTTGACGGCCTGGCTCACCGCGCTTTGCGTATAGCCCAGCTCATCGGCTGCACCCTTAAGACTGCCGCGATCGACCACCATACAAACAATCTGATACCGCGATGCCATCGTACCTCCACATCGACGTAGCCGTAAAACGTTTTGCCAGCGCTTTTCCCGCCTACATTAGTATTACTTAATCATACTGAAGATACATTCGCTTTACTACATCTAAATCTGGGAGCAGAATCCTTTTTGCGAAACCGTTCTGTAACAAAAGGAGTCCCATGGATCGCAAAAAAGCAATCGCGCTCTCGTTTTCCGTTCCCGTCGCATGGGGCTTTTCGTATCCCCTCATGAAGATCGGCATGGACAGCATGAACGCCACGAGCATCGTTGCGCTGCGCTGCATCATCGCCTTTGCGGCCTGCCTGTTGCTCTTCCACAAGCGCGCTTTCCGCATCAACCGCGACCTGATGGTTCGCGCCGCCATCATCGGCGCCATCATGGCAACCGAGCTCACCTGCATGTGCTTGGGCTCCAGCCTTACCTCCGCCTCCACCGCCGGCTTTTTGCAGAGCCTGACGGTCGTGATCGTGCCGTTTGCCAACGCCGCCCTGCTGCGTCGCGCCCCCGAGCGCAAGGTACTCATCGGCACCGCCATCGTCACCTGCGGTATGCTGCTGCTCTCGGGTGCCGACTTTACCAGCCTGAATCCCGGCGCGATCATCATGCTGCTCTCCGCTTTTGTCTATGCCGGCCATATCATTGTGGCGAAGCGCTTTGTCGAAGATGTCGACCCGCTGGCTCTGGGCGTTTGGCAGCTGGGCTTTGGCGGCCTGTTCTCGGGCATCGCCGCATTTGCCTTTGGCGGCTTTACGCTTCCCAGCACGCCGAGCGAGGTCGCGGTCGTCGTCGCACTCGCGCTCATCTGCTCTGCCTATGGCTTTATCACCCAAACGCTCGTGCAGCCCCACGTGCCCGCCGAGACCACCGGCTTCGCCTTCTCGCTCGAGCCGGTCTGCTCCGCTGTCTTCTCGTTCTTCCTGGTCGGCGAGGTCCTGAGCCCCATCGCCTTCTTTGGCGCCGCCCTCATCCTCACCGGCGTGATGGTGGCAACCGTCGAGCTCCCGTGCCTTCGCTCGCAAGGACACGCTCACATGGCAGGAGCGCCCGAGCGCGTCTCGTAGACCCCACTCTTCATACAGCCGCGGCATAAAGGCAATCGGTGCGCCTTTACAATAGATACCAACAGAGTATCTGCCATAAAGGAGCCCCATGGACACCGCAACTCGCGACCGCAACATAGCAACCTGGTTGGGCGATGCGCCGCAGCCGGTACGTGACACTACGAACCAGCTGCTCGAGCGCATCGCCCTTTTGCGTGCCGAGCAGACCATCTACCCGGCACAAGACGACATCCTCAATGCCCTCGCCTACACGCCGGCCGACCAGGTCAAGGTTGTCATCTTGGGTCAAGATCCCTATCACGGACCCAACCAGGCCATGGGGTTATCGTTCTCGGTCCCCGCGACGCAAACCAAGTTGCCGCCGAGCCTGCGCAACATCTATAAGGAACTCAAAGCCGATCTGGACTGCCCCTTTCCTGCCACGGGAGACCTAACCCCATGGGCACAACAGGGCGTCCTGCTCCTTAACACCACGCTCACCGTGCGCAAGCATGCCGCCAATTCGCACGCCAAGCTGGGCTGGAGCACGCTCACCGACTATATTATCGAACGCTGCTGTCAGCTGCCCCAGCCGGTCGTCTTTTTGGCATGGGGCCGCTTTGCCCAGCAAATGGTTGAGGGCAAGCTCGACGCGATCGGCGCGGGCAAGGCAACCGGCAAGTTCTGCCTAGCTTCTACGCACCCCTCGCCGCTTTCGGCCAACCGCGCCACGGCAGAACTCCCCGCCTTTATAGGGTCGCGCCCCTTCTCGGCAGCCAATCGGCTACTCGAACAGCACGGCTCGACCCCCGTCAACTGGACTTGCCTCGGCTAAAAATCAATACATCAAAAACGCGCCCGACGGATTTCCATCGGGCGCGTTTTCTACTCGGGCCAGATAAACTGGGTGCGGCCGGCCTCGCCGCCATCGATCAGCAGGCTCTGCCCGGTCATAAACCGGTTGGTCACGCCCACAAAGTAGATCCACTCGGCGATCTCTTGGGCGGTGGCCCAGCGTTTAAGCGGCGTGAGCTCCATAATCTGGTTCCACAGGTGCTCGTCTTCCATCACGCAACGGTTGAGCGGCGTGATAACGCCGCCCGGGTCCACACTGTTGGCGATGGCCTGCGGTGCTAGGCGGTTTGCAAGGTTTTTGGTGTAGGCGATAACGCCGCCCTTGCTGGCGGCATAGGCGGGAAACTCCGATCCCGTATGTCCGCTCGCCGACCCCACATTGACCACGGATTTGATAGCCGCTGTCGGCTTGGCGGCAAGCCCCTCCCCCACAAAGGCGTAGCGTTCGGTCACGTTGATGGTGCCACACAGGTTGGCGGCAATGTCGTCGGCCGAATCCTGCGTACCGGCAACGTTTACGATTACCTGGGGTTCAAGGTCGTCTGGAAACGAGTCCGGTTCGCGGACATCAACGATCAGATGGCGGTAGCGCTCGTGCTCGACCGCCGTCGGCAGCAGGTCAAAGCCCACGACCTCGTGGCCCTCGTCCAAAAAGCGCTGCACGCACGCGGCTCCGATACCGCCCGAAGCGCCCGTGATCAAAACCCGCATACTTGCTCCTTAGGCGGTTGCGTGGCGCTCGAGGTACTCGGCGCCCACATTCTCACGCTCCCAGCCACGCACGACCTTGTAGCCCACGGGGCTCAGGAAGACCTCGCACAGCAGCTCGGCAACAGCGCCGGTCAGCGAGCACATAAGGACCTGCACCCAGGTCCAACCAAAGAACGTGTGGCTCACCACAATGGCAAAGACCAAGTTGTCGATAAACTGGCCAACACCCGTGGACACATAAGAGCGGAAGGCAAAGCTCGCAAAGTTATTCTTTTTGAGCATACGACCGAGCGACTGGTTGAGTGTGGAGTTAACCACGGCAGAAACGAGCATTGCCAGCGAAGAGCCCAGCACCACGTACCAGGTGCCGCCGATGGTGGCGTTAAGGGCGGTGTTGACCTCGATCATACCCGTGTCGTAGTAGGCGCCCCACATGCCGGGCGTGAGCGAGCATGCCCAAAAGCACAGACTCACGGCCAGATTGACCAGCAGCGCGAGGATAGAGATTTTGATGGATGCCTTGGCGCCAAAGCGCTTGCAGATCATGTCCTGGCACAAAAACGAAACCCAGCTCACCACAAAGCCGCAATCGAGTGCCAGATACGGCAGGCTGATAAGCTCTTTGTTGGCCAGCAGGTTCATCATGATGACACTCACGAAAAACAGCGAAACCGTTGCCGCGGGAATGCTCCGCAACAGGACCTTGTAGTCCTCCATGACCTTCTTGATCATTATGTACTCCTTTGGTTTTAGGTTTAACGAGCAGGATATCGGACCCGAACTGCTCGGACGTCACAGTCTTGAGACGACGATGGGTATAATAGCCGCTCACACGGCATCAGGCAAGCAAACAGCGCGGCAGCCCCACAGGGCCACCGCGCCGATGCATTAAAAGGCTACGTTGCCAAACTCCGACAGGATAAGATCGGGGTTGTGATCGGTTGCCCAATCCACGTTCCACGGGCTCGTGAACAGCAGCAGCTTACCGCCGCGCATGTCCTCGACGCGCAGCGTGTCACGCGTGAGCGAAAGGCCCGGGATATCAATGGTATCGGGGTCGTTCTGAATCCAGCGGATGTCCGTATAGGGCAGCGGCTGGCGACGGACCTCAACACGATACTCGGCCTTGAGGCGGCGCTCGAGTACCTCAAACTGCAGCACACCGACCACGCCCACGATAACGCTCTCCATGCCGGCACCCAGCTCGCGGAAGATCTGGATGGCACCCTCCTGGGCAAGCTCCTCCATACCCTTGACGAACTGCTTGCGCTTGAGCGTGTCGACCTGCGTAATGCGAGCGAACATCTCGGGGGCAAACGTCGGGATCTGCGGATACTGCACGTGGCGCTTGCCGGAGCACACGGTGTCGCCGATGCTAAAGATACCCGGGTCGAACAGGCCCACGATATCGCCCGCGTACGCCTCGTCCACGATGGCGCGGTCATCGGCCATCATCGACGTGCCCGTTGCAAGCTTGAGTTTACGGTTGCCCTGCACGTGGAAGGCGTCCATGCCACGCTCGAACTTGCCCGAGCAAATGCGCACAAAGGCGATGCGGTCTCGGTGGTTCTTGTCCATATTGGCCTGGATCTTAAACACAAAGCCGCTAAAGTCGTCGCGGCAGGGATCGACCGGCTCACTGGTGAGCGTATCGGTATAGGCGCGCGGCGTCGGGGCCAGGCGCAGGAACTCCTTGAGGAAGGGCTCCACACCAAAGTTGGTGAGCGCCGAGCCAAAGAACGCCGGGCTCAGCTTGCCGCAGGCCACAGCATCCAAGTCGAGCTCGTCGCCGGCGCCATCGAGCAGCTCGATGTCGTCCATCAGGTTCTTGTGGTTCTCCTCGCCGATGAGCTCGTCCATGGAAGGATCGCCCAGCTCGGCCTCGACCTCGGCGACCTTCTTGGTGGCGTTGGCGTGACCGTCGCCCTCAAAGGCAATGACGCGACGGGTCTGACGGTCGAACACGCCGCGGAAGTTGCGACCACTGCCGATCGGCCAGTTCATGGGATACGTATTGATACCCAGGACGTTCTCGATCTCTTCCATGAGCTCAAACGGATCGCGAGCCTCGTGGTCGAGCTTATTCACAAAGGTGAAGATGGGAATGTGGCGCAGCGTACAGACCTTAAAGAGCTTTTTGGTCTGGGCCTCGACGCCCTTAGCGCCGTCGATGACCATGACTGCGGCGTCGGCGGCCATAAGGGTACGGTAGGTATCCTCCGAGAAGTCCTGGTGGCCGGGGGTATCGAGGATGTTGACGCAGGCGCCATTATAGGTGAACTGCAGCACCGAGGAGGTAACGGAAATGCCGCGCTCCTTCTCGATGTCCATCCAGTCCGAGACGGCGTGCTTGGCCGAGCTCTTGCCCTTGACCGAACCGGCAGTCTGGATGCTGCCGGTATAGAGCAGCAGCTTCTCGGTAAGCGTGGTCTTACCGGCGTCCGGGTGGCTGATGATCGCGAATGTGCGGCGCGACGAGATTTCATCCGACAGGCTTGCCATGCGGATCCTTTCTTGCATTGAGTGCATTACGTCGATGTAACCGCACTATTGTAGCCGCGAAATCCCGCTCTAGGGCGCCTATCAGGACAAATTCATCAGTTGGAGCCTGGGTAGCCGGCCCAATCCGAATTTGTCTCTTGCGTAACTGTACATAGTGTATATATACTGTGCTTACCGGTTATATACACGTGTAGCCCAACAGCTAAGGAGCCGCTGTGGACATCATCCTATCCAATTCGAGCGACAAGCCCATCTACGAGCAAATAGCCTCGCAAGTCAAAGCTCAGATCCTTTCGGGCGCGCTCGCTTCGGGAGCCAAACTCCCCAGCATCCGTGCACTCGCGAGCGATCTTGGCGTGAGTGTCATCACCACCAAGCGCGCCTACGCCGACCTGGAGCAACTCGGCTTTATCTGCACCGTGCAGGGCAAGGGCTGTTTTGTCGCCGAGGGCAACCAAGAACTCTTGCGCGAAAATCAGCTCTGCCATATCGAAGAGCTGCTTGCGAAAGCGGCGAGCCAAGCCGAAGCCTTGGGCGTCACGCGCGACAAGCTGCACGAGATGCTCGACCTCGTAGCCCCCGAAACCATGCAGTAGCCATCTGCAAGAAAGGCTATACCATGCAAAAGTTGCTAGAACTCAAAGGTGTATCGCGCCGCGTGAGCGACCGCTTTTCACTGCGCGACGTCACGCTTGCCGTGGAGCCCGGCCAGATCGTTGGCTTTGTGGGCGCAAATGGCGCCGGCAAGACGACGACCATTCGCGCCGCGCTTGGGCTTATAAAGCCCGATGCCGGCGAGGTGCATCTGCTTGGACAGCGCTGCGACGCCAACGCGCCCGACGAGACGCAGCGCCACCTGCGCTCCCGCATCGGGCTTGTCCTGGACACGTGTCCCTTCCCCTCCACGCTCAAGGTGGGCCAGGTCGAGAAGCTCGTAGGCCCGGCATACCCCACGTGGAGCTGCGAAACGTTCGCCGGATTCATCGACCGATTTGGCCTCGATCCCAAGACGAAGGTCAAGGACCTCTCCCGCGGCATGGGCATGAAGCTGCAGCTCGCCTGTGCGCTCAGCCACAATGCCAAGCTGCTCGTTTTGGACGAAGCCACCGCGGGCCTCGATCCCATGGCGCGCGAGGAACTGCTCGACGAGTTGCTTGCCTTTGTCGCCGACGGCCAGCACAGCGTGCTGCTCTCGAGCCACATTACATCCGACCTCGATCGCACTGCCGACCGCGTCATCTGCATCGATAACGGCTCGATTGTGTTTGACCTGCCGCGCGAGGACATTACCGACCGAGCCGGCATCGCCCACTGCACCCAAGCACAGGCCGCAGAGCTTATGGCTTGCGTCGAAGGTGCCCGTGCCGCCCACCACGCCTATAGCGTGGACGTGCTCGTACCCAACCGTCGCGAGGCGCTCGAGGCCTTCCCCGAGATTCCCTGCGACCGGGCAACCATTGATGACTATCTTCGCCTCATACTGAAAGGGGCTTCGAAATGAAACGCGCCTTTATGTCTGAGCTCGCCATCGTCCGCACGCTTGTCCCGAGCATCGCGGGCGTCGGCCTGTTCATCTTCGTCGTACTAACCCTCGCCAACGCATCGGATGGCGATGCCAGTATGAGCGCCGGCGCCTGCGCGGTCAGTGCCATGTCGCCCATCGTGGTCATGAGCTCGCTGACCGGCTACGACAATCAAAACGGATGGGAGCGCTATCGGGCAACGCTGCCCCTCTCGCGCAAAGACATCATCTGCGCACGTTACCTCTGCATTGTTGCCTTCTCGGCCATCATGGCGTGCGCGACCGTGCTTTTGAGCACCATCACTCTTCCGTTCTTCGATCACACGGGCATGCCCTCGACGGGACAGATCGTCTTTGAGACCACAATAGCCTCCGCCGCATCGATGCTCATCTCCCTCATGATGGTGTTTCTGGCACAGCCGCTGTTCTTTCGATTTGGACACATGGAGGCGCTGCGCCTTTCCGTCGGCCTGTTTGCCCTGCTCGGATGCCTTGCCATGGCCACGCTGAGCTCCTCCAACCCCATCAGCAACTGGCTCATGTCGATTGCTGGGGCGAATCCCGATCCCGCCGTCCTCGGCTGCCTGTGCGCAGGAATTGCCGTACTGGCCCTCACGCTATGTGCAATCAGCTGCACCGTCAGCACCAAGGTCTATCGGGCACGCGACCTGTAGGCAAGCAAATCTCGACCCACGCGGGCCGCAATCGGTCGCAATCGCCCATCCGCAAATCCATGGCAAACGGCATGTCCCCGGCGTGCGCCACCGTACTACTTGCGCAGCGGCTTGGGAAGCGGAATGCCGGCGGCGATAACAGCGGCGATGATCATGCAGACGATGCCCTTGAGCGGGAAGCACATGAGCAGCAGGCCCACGACCATGACGGGCTGACGCATGACGGCGCCCATCGTCGAGGCGGTGCAGACGGCGACGCAAAAGACCGGATCTGCGCCGGTGAGGATGGCAAGGCCATAGCCCAGGCTCACACCCGAGAAGATAACCGGGAAGAAGTGGCCGCCGCGCCAACCAAGGTTGATGAGGGCGGGCGTCAGCATGGCCTTAACAAGACCGGTCGCGATAAGCACGCCAGCGGGAATGGTCAGATAGGTTTCCATGAGCACATCGGCCTGGGTCTCGCCGGCAAACATGGTGTAGGGCAGGACCGTGCCACAGATGGCGAGCGCCAGGCCGGCCAGCATGGCCTTGACGACCGGGCGCTCCCCTATTGCATGGGACAGTGCCTCGCTTGCATGCTCAGAGACAAAGTACAGCCAACCGCATACGGTGCCGACCAACGCCAGCGGAATGAGCCAGACAAGTTCCAGGTTACCCACCTGGGCGGCCTCGAACCTGGGCATGCCCATGCCGCCGCCCATAAGCTGGCCGAGCAGCAGATAGGTGCCCAGACCGCCGGCAATCGCGATGCCGTAGACCACGGTCTTTTGCGCCTTGGGCAGCTTGATGGTGATCTCATCGGACGCGGAGTCCTCGCCAGCGCCCTGGCCGTCGGCGCTACCGGCGAGCGGCGCCACAAAGCCAAACACGGGCGCGGTAAAGAGCGCCGTCAGGGCAGCCTGGGTGCCCAGCAGCGTGAGCTCCCTAAACTCGGCGCCAAAGCGACGCATGCGGTCGCCGACCCAGCTGCACAGACCCGCGATAACTCCGGTCAGGCCGGCCTCCGGTCCAATACTTCCGCCAAACAGCAGCGGCAGCAATGCCGCAAGCGAAAGCTTGCCGAGGTTGTCGTACGGGTAGCGACCGTCTTGTTTAACCTTGGCCATCACCTGGTTGAGGTCATCGGTCTTGGTGCCCGTAATCTTTTCGTACAGACCGATCAGCAGGCCGCCCAGCAAGCAGACAAAAAACGGGTACGGCAGAAAACCGAACGGGCCGCTCGCGAGCTCAGGCGAAGCGACGCCCAGCGCGTGCGGAATCTCGGTCCATAGATAGTCGACACCGTGCTCCATCGCAAAAAAGAACAGCCAGACCGCGGCGCCTGCGAACGCACCGGTCACGGCAACGCTAACTAAAAACAGCGCACGGTTTTTGGGTTTTGCAAGACTATCCATCGGGACCTCCCGTGGTCAAATTCGGCAAAGATACGTTTTATTGTAGAGCGAGCGTTACCCGAACGAGCCAACCGTCTGCGCCGCAAACGGCACCATTGGGAGTCATAGTGGGGCAGGCTCAAGACTTATCCGTTGATAATCGAGGCAATCTCGCGCAAATCGTCGGCAAAGTAGATGCCGTGCTGGCGCCTCGGGCTCGAAAGCCCTTTATCAATCATGTGCTCGAGCAACGCCTTAAGATCGTTGTAGTAGCCCCCAAGGTTGTACAGAATGCACGGCGCATCGAGATGCCCCAACGACACGGCGGACATGACCTCGGCAATCTCCTCGAGCGTACCCGTCCCACCGGGAAAGGCGATGAACGCGTCACCGAGCTCAATCATCTTGGCCTTGCGTTCGGCCATGTCACTCGTCACGATGAGGTCGTCAATACCGTCGTGTTGAAACTCTGCCTCGATAAAAAAGCTCGGCTCAACACCCGTCACGTGTCCACCCGCCTCGAGCACGCTATCGGCAAGCGCGCCCATCAGGCCCGACTTGGAGCCGCCGTATACCAGCGCGTGGCCGTTGGAGCCAATCCACGTGCCGAGCTCTCGCACTGCAGGCAGAAACGCCGGGTCGTTGCCGACGCTCGCGCCCAGGTACACCGTGATGTTCATATGCAATCCCCCTCGTCGTGACGCGCGGCACCCGTTCTATCGTTGCCGGCGACGGTACTCGCGCACGCGGCGCGACAGGTCAGCGAGCTCGTCACGATCGAGCTCTTCCAAATGCTCAAGATCGTCCATAAAGCGCGCCATGGTGTCCTTTTGGCGCATCTTGATGAGCGTATTGCAGTAGTTCACCGCCACGCCCGTGAGCATGGCGATGTAGAAGATGCTGATGACGCTCAAAACGACAGTGATAGCGCGGGCAACCGGCGTCTCGGCCGGGATATCGCCAAAGCCGATGGTCGATACGGTTTCAAAGCTAAACCAGAGGCCGTCGCCAAACGTAAGGGTCGTGGGCTCGGACAGCCAGACGGCCGTCGAGCACAGCAGATAGAAGACGAGAAACAGGCCCGTGATGCGCGCAAAGCCAGCCTGGCGCAAAACATCGGCAAGCGTCCTCAACTTGTTCATCGCGACCCCTTTTCCCAGACGCCCAATCACATTCGCTCGGTATTGTCCCACAACCGGCAGTTGGGGACGTTCCTTTTGTGCCGGCAGAAAGGGACTGTCCCCAAGTGCCGGGCGGGACCGTTTAGCGGCTCAGCTGCCGACTAAGCATGCTGAGCTGGTATCCTTATGCGAAACTGTCTCAACTCGATAGGATTTCATGTGAAACCTTCCGCCGTCCTTCGCTTAGCCCTACGCCGCACCCTGGCTGTCGCGCTTGCCGCACTCACCGTGCTGAGCGCCGTCATGCCTGCCCCCGCCTTTGCCGCCGACTCCGACCAGCAGGTCAAGACGGTCCGCGTTGGCTGGCTCGTCAACAACAAAGGCTTCCAGGAAGGCACGCCGGGCGAGCGCCTCTCGGGATGGGGCTACGAGTACCTCCAGACCCTCTCGTATTACACAAAGGGCTGGCAATACGAATACGTTAGCGGCACCTTCTCCGAGCTTATGGACATGCTCGAGGCAGGCGAAATCGACCTCATGCCCAACATCTCGTATTCGGCAGAACGCGAGCAGAAGCTGCTCTTTTCCTCAAATCCCGAGGGCACCGAGCGCTACTATATCTACGCCAGGCCCGACCGCGACGATCTGGCCAAGGGTGACCCTCAGGCGCTCCAAGGCCTCACCATCGGCTGCAACTCTGGCGTTATGCAAACTATCGTCGGCCAGCAGTGGCTCGCCAACGAAGACGTTACCTGCACCTATAAAGAAATCGACACCGGCAGCGCCCTCTTTGAGGCGCTTGCAGACGGCGAGGTCGACGCCGTCATCATGAACGACACCATTTCGTCGCCCGATGCGTCACCCATGTTCTACGTAGGCTCGAGCGACTACTTTTTTGCCGTTCCTAAAAGCCGCCCTGACCTGATGAACGACATCAACGCCGCCATGACGACCATCGCCCGCGATAACCCGCGCTATAACGAGGAAGTCAAATCGAGTTACTCGACCCAAAACAGTGGCTCGTCATCGCTCACCGGCACCGAGACCACCTGGCTCAAAGAAAACGGCAATACCATCACGCTCGGCTATCTTAAAAACCAACTTCCCTACTGTACGCAAAATGACGACGGCGAGATGGAAGGGTCGCTCGCCTCGCTTGCAACGACGTTGCACGACAAGTTTGACATTACGGTCAAAACAATCGCACTCTCGAACAACAAGCAAATGATCAAAGCCCTTTCCAACGGAACCATCGATGTCGCCCTACCGTTGTTTCGCGACTACTGGCTCGCCGAGCAGACAGGGGTCATCCAGTCAAACTCGATGGGAACGGTTTCGCTGACCGCCATTCACAGTGGCAAAAACCTGAACAGCGACCTTAAGAACATCGCTTGTACAAAGAGCACAATCGTTAACCGTTTTGAGCTCGAAAGTCTCTTCCCGAACGCAACAGTAACCGAGTACTCGAATGACGGCGAGGTGCTCAAAGCCCTCAATGAGGGGAAGGCACGTTGCATCATTGTCCCCAGCACGCGCCTGGAAACTCTCCGCGACACCTACGACATCGAGGATTTCGAAACACAGGAACTCACCAACACGGCGCAGCTATCGTGTTTAATTTCGCGCGGCAAGCCTGAGCTGCTGGGAATCATCAATAAGGGCATCGTCAATGCAGGTGAATCGCTCTCTGCAAACAGCTATTTCCCCACATCGTACTCGGCGCAAGAATCGGACACGTTCCAGTTTTTCTATCGTAACCGCACCGCCATTGCGACTGTTATCATCTGCATCTTGCTCACCAGCATCGCCATCCTTGTCTGGTCGCTTTACCGCGCACAGGAGGAACGGCAGAAAGCTGATGCCGCCAACACCGCCAAAACCGCTTTCCTCACGCGCATGAGCCACGACATCCGCACGCCGCTCAACGGCATCCTGGGCCTTATCGAAATTGAGGAATTGAGAGAAGGCGACATGCAGGTCGCCCGCGAAAGCCGCGCCAAGGCGCGCGTTGCCGCCAATCACCTGCTGTCACTGATTAACGACATCCTCGAGATGGGCAGGATCGAGGAGTGCAAAGTGACGCTCGAGCACGAATCATTCAACCTTAAAGAGCTGTGCGACAATGCGCTCGTACTGTGCAAGCTCCGCGCATCGGACCGCGGCATAACCATGCTCGACACCAGCGAGCCCTACGCTGTCGACCAATATATGATCGGCAGCCCCACCCATATTCGGCAGATCCTTGTCAACCTGCTCGACAACAGCATCAAGTACAACAAGCACGGAGGCACCGTCACGTTCTCATCGACCATCAAACCGGTCGACGACGAGCACGCCGTGTTTTGCTTTAGCGTCTCGGATACCGGCATTGGTATGACGCCCGAGTTTTTGACGCACATTTACGAGCCGTTTGCCCAGGAAGGCGACGATGCGCGCAGCAAGTTCCAAGGAACCGGCATTGGCATGTCTATCGTCAAATCGCTCATCGATATGATGGGCGGCACGATTGAGATTTCGAGCGAGGTCGGCGTGGGAAGTACGTTCAACGTCCAGATTCCGCTCGATATCGACAAGAACCCTCAGGCAAGAGAAGGTGCGGACGAGCAGGCGATCAGCTGCTCGCTTGCCGGCATGAACGTTCTTTTGGCAGAAGATAACGAACTCAATGCCGAGATTGCCCAAGCTCTGCTCGAAAGCGAAGGCATCGTCGTGACTCGCGCCGCCGACGGCAACGAGACAGTCGACCTATACGTTAGCCGTCCCGCCGGCAGCTTCGATGCAATCCTGATGGACATCATGATGCCGGGCATGGACGGCTACGAGGCAACCCGGGCGATCCGCCTGAGCGAAAAGGCCGATGCGGCCGACATCCCCATCATCGCGCTCACCGCCAACGCCTTTGCCGAAGACGCCAAGGCGGCACACGACGCCGGCATGAACGCCCATCTGCCCAAACCGCTCGACTTTAGCAAGCTCAAAAACATACTCGCCTGTATCAAGAAAAACGGGGCTGTTTCGCTATAGTTTGTGCTCAACCACCATGCGCAGTAGAAAGGAAGCCAACGATGTTTAGGCCCTTACGTCGAAAGAAACGCGCCATCACCGACGAGAAAGCGCGCGAACTGCTCGCTGCCTGCAAGCGCGGCGTCTTTGCCGTCAACGGCGATGATGGCTACCCCTATGCCATTCCCGTCAACTACTTCTTTGACGCCGAGCACGACAAGATTTATTTCCATGGCGCCAAGGCTGGCCACAAGGTCGATTCACTCAAGCATGATGATAAAGTCTGCTTTACCGTTTACGGCAACGAGTGGTACAAGGACGGCGACTGGGCTCCCTACGTTATGAGTACCGTGGTCTTTGGCCGTTGCCGCCTGGTAGATGAGGCTCCCGCGTTTATCGAGGACAAAGTCCGCCAGCTCGCGCTTAAGTACTACCCTTCTGCCGAAGAAGTCGAGGAGGAAATCGCCAAAGATATCAAGGGCGTCCAACTCTACGAGATTTCGATTGAGCATCTTTGCGGCAAGCAGATTCAGGAAAAGTAGCGAATGCGGAAAACGCGCTCGCTACCCTCTGCGCCCCATGCGCCCACGCATTTTGACGGCGTGGGCACATGGGGCAGCACTCGAATCGAGCGCCCCCTATACCCCAAAAACGTAGCGGTCCAGGCGGTCGCACGCCTCCCTTACGCGCGAAAGCGGCAGCGCCAGATTCACGCGGATGTGGCAGGGCCCGTGGAACGGGCGGCCGTCCTGATACCCCACGCCCACGCGCGCCCCCTCGTCGAGCAGCCACTGAATATCGCGGCCATGCTCGCGGCACCATTCGGTGCAGTCCAGAAACACCATGTACGTGCCTTGCGGACGCGAATAGGACACGCCCGCAAAATGCTCGTCAACGTAATCGCAGAAGCACTCGATATTACCGGCAAGCACCTGGTTGAGCTCGTCCACCCACTCATAGCCCTGAGGCTGATAGGCACCGATAAGCGCATGCATGGAGAGGACGTTCATCTCGTTGTAGTGAGTCTTGTCGGACACGGCGCACACGCGGTCGCGCAGCGTCTCGTTATAGACGATGTGGTAGCTGCCGACCAGGCCCGCCAGGTTAAACGTCTTGCTGGGCGCATAAAGGGCAACCGTGCGCATGCGGGCATCCTCGCTCACCGACTGCGTCGGGATATGCTTGTGACCCGGCAGGATGATATCGGACCAAATCTCATCCGAGATCACCACGCAATCATGCTGGCGATAGATGTCCATGGCGCGCTCGATCTCGTCGCGCTCCCATACGCGCCCGCAGGGATTGTGCGGCGAGCAGAACACCGCGGCATGGATGTGGTTTTGGGCGAGCTTGCGCTCCATGTCCTCATAGTCCATACGCCACACGCCTTGGTCGTCGAGCTTAAGCGGGCTGTGGACAATGCGATAGCCCGCGGCTTCGATAGACTTGGTAAAGCCGATGTAGGTGGGGCTGTGGACCAGCACCGCATCGCCCGGCTGGACATACGCGCGCAGCGTCGACACAACACCGCCCAGCACGCCGTTTTCGTAACCGATATGTTCAGGGCGCAGACCCTCGACGCCATTGCGGCGGCTCTGCCATTCGATGATGCGGTCAGAGTACTCGGCACGCGGATCAAAGTAGCCAAACATGGGGTGCTGGGCACGCTGAATGATGTGTTCCTGGACCGTGGGCACCGTGGCGAAGTTCATGTCCGCCACCCACATGGGAATGCGATCGAAGCCCTCGTCGGGTGCGTTTGGAGCCATGCCGGGGATCTCACCCCAAGAATCAACGGCGATGGAGTCCATGCCGTGGCGGTCGATAAGCGAAGTAAAGTCGTATTTCATCCTGGGCTCCCATGCAAAGCGGATTGTTTTGGTAGGCGTTATTGTCCACCAGCATGGGCGGTTTTGGCATGGGGTTTGGCTCTTAATTTGACGGGTGCGGACGAATGGCTGATTAGTCTTGCGCGTCGTTGACGGCGACTACGGTTAGCCGGGTTTCATCGACCGTAAAAGATATGTCGAGCCCGGCGAAGGCCAAGTGATAAACACGGTTTGGCTCGTGCTTGCTGCCCGCGCGGCGCGGATCCTGGCGAAGAACCTCAACCAAGCCAGGAAGCTTTGTAGGCGGGACCATATCCTGCAGCGCTTGCGGAAACTCGACGTCGAGCTCTTGCCACGGCGCATCCTCAATCCAGCCGCCGGTCGCATCCGGGTGGCAATCCGCAAACGGAATGTAGGGCTTAATGTCGTAGATGGGCGTGCCGTCGCGCAGGTCGGCCCCCAACACATGGATGATGGGACCATCGTCGGTGAGCTCGACACGATCAAGCTTGACGCAGGTGAGACCGATGGGATTAGGGCGAAACGGACTGCGCGTGGCAAAGACGCCCACACGCTCGGCTCCGCCCAGACGCGGCGGACGCACGGTTTTCGACCACTTGGCATTAGTTCCGGACCTGTCCTGCTTTTTGGCATCGGCGGCTATGTCCTTAGCCGTGCCGCCGGGCGTGCCGTTTTCGAAGCGCCAGAGCAACCATAGGTGAGAGAAGGAATCCAGACCCTCAACTGCTGCGTTGGAGGCAAATTCCGGTTCAAAGACGATGCGTCCCTGCAAATGGGGCGCCAAAAAGCTGTTGCGCGGAATGCCGAACTTCTGCGGCAGATCGGTATGTATGTGTGCAATAGGTTCCATGCCGGTCATTGTACGGCATGGAGGCGTGGGGCGTTGTACGCAATTCTTCGCCGCAGCCCCCGTCGCGCAACCAACGGTTGCTTGGAAGGGCACCTGCCGCCGCGTATGCTTAAAGCCAACAACCAGCAGAAAGGAGCCGTTATGGCCTTCGCAGAAAAGCTCATTGCTGTCCGTCGCGCCCATCATCTTACCCAAGAGCAACTCGCCGCCAAGCTCTTCGTCACACGCCAAGCCGTCAGCCGTTGGGAACGCGGCGAAGTCACACCGGGCATCGACATGATGAAGCTCATTGCCGCCATAACCGGAGAACCGCTGTCCCACCTGCTCGAAATGCCCGAGCACTATTGTCAGAGCTGCGGCATGATACTCACGCCCAACGACTGCGGCACCGACGCCACGGGCGCCACGACCGACCATTACTGCAAGTGGTGCTACGAGCACGGCAAGTACACCTACGACACCACGATGGAGGCAATGATCGAGGATTGTGCCCCGCGCCTGGCACAAAACACCGGCATGTCGCTCGACGAGGCCGTCTCACTCATGGGTGCCGTCTTGCCGCAGCTGGAGCGCTGGCGCGCCGTGCAGGAAAACGAGGAGCGCTTCGGCGCCGAGGCGCGGGCGCGCTATGGCGACGAGGCTATCGATGCAGCAAACGAGGCACTGCTGGGCATGGACCCCGAGACATGGAACGACATGAAGGAACTTGAACGCGCTGTTCTGGGCCAGCTCTCGATTGCCATGGGCGATGGCGAACCGGAAGGCAGCGAGGCCCGCAAGCTTGTAGCAATGCACCGTCGATGGATTGGCCTTAACTGGGGACACGAGCCCCAAGACGAAGCATACCTGGGCCTCGCCCACGGCTATCTTGCCGATCAGCGCTTTATCGACTACTACGACAAGCCCTGCGGCACCGGAGCCACGGCGTTTCTGGTCCATGCCATCGAGTCATCAATGGATCGCGCATAGACTGCGGCGGCTTTGGGTATCTCAACCGAAACCTCAACCGATTGGAGACACCATGGCTACTGATCACGAACTCGTGCTCTACGTTATGACCGGCTGCCCGTATTGCATAAAGGTCAAGCGCTTTTTGGCCGATAACGGCGTGACCATCCCCGAGCGCAATATCTCGACCGACCCCGATGCCGAGCAGACACTCATCGCCGTCGGCGGAAAGCGCCAGGTTCCCTGCCTGTTCATCGACGGTAAACCGCTCTACGAGTCGAGCGACATCATCGCGTGGGTGCAGAAGAACCTGCTCTAGCACGCGCACTGCGGCCAGTTCGCGCCAACCGAGCCGAACCCATACGAACCAAACATGTACGCCAGCATCCAAAGTCGACATTTTCCGACATCTTTGGATGCTGACGTACAGCTTTTCAATCTAGTCATTGGGGACGTTCTTGAATGACTAGTCGTTAAAGAACGTCCCCAACGACTAGTAGCCACAAAAGCGGGCAACAGGCGCAAGCAGCTGCTCGCGAAAGACGCGCTCGACAGCAGCGCGGTATTCATCGACCTTTTTGGTCTTGCGAACGAGCTTGTGAACGGTCGCGGGATCGGCGAAGGCGCATTTGGCGTAGAACCACCACTCCTTCATGCGAAAGACCGCGTTGTCCCCAATCTCGTCCGCATAGGCCGCAAACAGCATGTCGTGGAAGCGCTGCAGCTCAGCGGCCGTGGCAGCAGGGCCGCCCTTAACCATGCGAGCCAGCGCGGGGTTCGCGAGCAAGCCGCGCCCCAACATTACGTGGCGTGTTCCGGGATAGGCCCCCACCAGCGCATCCATGTCCTCAAGATCAAAGATGTCGCCGTTATAGGCCACGGGAAACGGCGCCCGCTCCAACGTCTCGCCGTAAAACTCTTTACGCGGCGAGCCCGTATAACGGTCCTTTTGCACGCGCGGATGCACGATCAGCTCTGCCAGCGGCATGCGGCAATAGAGGTCGAGCACGCGTTCGTACTCGTCATCGCTTTCCAACCCCAGCCTGGTCTTGACCGACACCGGCAAGGGTGAGCGTTCGCACACGTCGCTCAAGAACACCTCGAGCTCATCCAGGTTGCGCAGAAAGCCCGAACCCTTGCCTTTGGCAACAACCGTACCCGAGGGGCAGCCAAGGTTGAGATTGACCTCGCGGTACCCCATCTCGGCGAGCACCTGCGCCGCCCACACAAACTCGTCCGCATTCTTGGACATCAGCTGAGGTACTACGTTAAGCCCCTGGTTATTGGCAGGATCGACCTCTTTAAACGCCTTGCCACCAAAGCGGTTGCCCACCCGCGGCGGCGGCAAAAACGGCGTGTAATAACAATCGAGTGCGCCAAAGCACTCCGCATGCACGCGACGGAACACATGCCCGGTAATCCCCTCCATAGGGGCCAGCGATAAATTCATCAACATCCACTCTCAAATCAATGTGACAAAGGGACAGTCCCTTTGTCACATCCCATTCAAGCGGTTCAGGAACTCTTCGCAGGCGCGAGAACGCAGGCGATATTTTTTCCACACCAGATACGATGCAATGGTGAAGGGGCAAAAGGGCAGTCCCTTTGCCCCAAGTGCCGGCTACCGGACGCAAGCTAGTTGCCGTTCGCGAACGCCGCCCATATTTCGAGGTCTAATACTTTTCCCGAGAAGTGAACGGCTGTATTTGGACCCCCGAAGCATTGACATTTTTAGGCGTCAAAACCGCAGGATTTGACTGGCAAAACCGCAGGAAATTGCACGCCAAAAGTGTCGATGCTTCGGGAGTCCGTTTTCACTCGTTCACTTCTCGGGAAAAGTATTAGACCTCGATTCCGCAGTCCCCGATGTGACAAAGGAACAGTCCATTTGTCACATTCAGAATTGACCCCTCCCGCAATAGCTCATCGATGGCGGGATTCTCTATACTGGGTCACATATGACGGTATCGCGCCAAAGGAGAACGCCGTGACCACGTCGCAGATATCCCTGCTCGCGCTCATCTTGGTTGGGGGCATCGGCATCCTGCTTATCGGAGTGAGCGCGCTCATGAAGGCCGCCGCCCGCAAGAAAGCCAAGGCCTGTACCGCCGTGACCATGGGGACGGTCATCGACCATCGCTTTATGGGTGAAGGCAGAATGAATCCCGTTTTGGAATACACCGTCGACGGCACGCAATACCGCGCGAAAAAACAATTCCGTGGCATAAAGACCAAAAGCTTGTCGGGACTCCCCATCCGCACGCAAGCCACCGCCTACGAAGACGCCAAGGGCTGGCTGCACGTGCAGACAGGCCCCATCGCCCGCCTAGGCACCCTCGCGGAGCAGCTTTGGCCCCTCGGTAGCCAAATGACCGTGTACTACAACCCCAGCAACCCAGACAAAAGCTATGTCGAACGCCCCATCGTGGGCAACTTTGCCACACTGATGTTTAACATCGCAGGCTTCTTGCTCATCGCGATGAGCATCTTGCTCTATGTTCTTATCCAGCGCTAGCTCAAACTGATGCGCCCCGCGCCCCATGCGCCGCAACGACCGTTACGACACCAAGGATCAGCCATGGCAACACTTTCCGAACAAGAACGTAAGCGCATCCAGCGATACTGCATCTGTCCCAAGGTTGCCGGCGCGGCGCTTGCCATGGCATTCGTGCTGCCCTTATTGATTATTCCTTTCGAAATGATCGACGACATCGTCTTCCATCACGAAGGCTTCCAAGAGACGGGCATGATGACCGCCTTGGTGCTCACCGCCATCGAGCTCGTCATATTCTGCTACTGTGCCCTCGCGCCGCGTTTTGGCATGCGCGGCAAGCAGTGGAAGGAAATGCAGAACCGGCTCGCCATCGAGCAGAGCGAGAAAGACCGCTCGGCACAAATCGCAGGCGTTGTTGGCACGCAGGCCGCCGCACGCCTGCTCAAGAACAGCGACAACGAGACCGCACGCAACCTGGGCGGCGCGGCAGAAGTCGCCGCTGCCGTAGGCGCCGTCGCCACCGCGGCAGACGTGCTTGCCGAAAGCTTCGCCAACGCAAGGGCCATGGCAGAGGCCTGTGGCGTGCCTGTCCCCCGTGCAAAGAAGTGGGTCGTCGCGCTTGTGGCGCTGCCCCTCGCGATCGTGTGCGGCGCCTATATCCCGCAGCTGGCGCAGGGAAACATCGAGATGCAGGAGAACGCCGCGGCCGCGGCCGAGCAGATCGCCATCGCACGCAAGGCATTAGAGCCCTCATGCGAGTACGTGTCCGCCGATGACCCCTACGAGCGATATCAAGATTACGGCTATCACGTCCGCGGCTATCTGCACGACGGCGACTCCGATGCCCAGAAGACCTATACGTACCTGGATTTTGACAACAAGGGAACGCTCACGGAAGTGAGCTACGCGGCAGAGATCGACCCCGACGCGAGCCTTGAGGACAACCTCGCCCGCATCGAGCTCGACTTGGACGAACTTTCCTCTGTCGTCCAAACCGTAGACGTCAAGACCGTGAGTCCCGAGCTCCTAGCACCGCAAAAGCTCCCCGAAGAGTTTAGGCAGGCTTTTTTGAACGGTTCGCTCTACGAGAGAATCTCCATCAGGACGAGTGACAACCCCATCAAAACGTACTATTCGTTTGACACGGATCCCGAGGATGAATTTGACGAGTACACCCATCCAAGCATCCGTATCACATTGATGGGCAAAACGAGCTAGCCACCCAATGTGACAAAGGGACTGTCCCTTTGTCACATTATTCGGAGCGTAGGGCTTCTACGGGGTCTTTCTTAGATGCGCTGCGGGCCGGCAGTAGGCCGGCGACGACCGTCAGCAGCACCGATATCGCAATGAGTATCAACGCATCCTGCACGGGCAGGCTCATCAGGTTGGGGACCTGCTTGGCAGCAAGCGCCCAAGCATTAACAGGAAAGCTTACGAGCACCACGACGGTAACGGCAAAGACGCCGGCAATGAGACCCTCGATAAAGGTTTCGGCATTGAACACGTTGGCCACGTTGCGCTTCGACGCGCCGATCGCGCGCAGGATACCGATCTCCTTTTTGCGCTCCAGCACGCTGATGTAGGTGATGATGCCGATCATGATGGAGCTCACCACCAGACTGATGCTCACGAATGCGATGAGCACCAAGCTGATGGTGTTCACGATGTCGGTCACCGAGCCCATGATGATGCCCATGTAGTCGGTGTACGAGATGGCCTGTTCGTCGTGGCCGGCGGCTTTGACCTGCTTGTTGTACGCATCGATGTGTTCAAGCACGCGCTCCTTGGCCTCAAAGTCGCGCGGGAAAATCTTGACCGAGATGGGGTCGGCCTCGTCCGCATAGCCCAGTGTGGTCAGGTTGTTGTCGTAGGTGAGCTTCGACGCCTTGGCATAGCTCATCATGAGCGAACTCAGGTCCTCAGCGTCCATGTTAAAGTGGATAGCGCGAGCAAAGGCGTTCGCATCCACGCGCATGGCGCTCGCCAAGTTGGCAAAACTCGAAGACATCTGCGTCGCCATTTGGTCCATGAGCCCTGCCGCACCCGCCTTGAGCTGGGTTGATACCGTCGTCGCAATCTGCTCGCTGACCGCCTTCATCACCTGATCCATAGACTGCTGCAAATACGGAGCCAGCTGCTTTTGCACATAGTCGCCCATCACCTGCTGCAGACGCTCGGCCAGGGCATCGCCGCCGAGCGCCCTGAGCTGAGCCAGGTATTGCTGGGCTGCGACATCATTCTCAAGGTACGCTGAGAATGCGGCAGCGAGCTTTGACGCGTCCTTAAGATCTTCGGGCGACAGCGCCTTAAACTGATCAGAGCGCATAAAGCCCTCAAACAGCTGGTTGGCTAGCGCTCCCACCTGCTGCATTTGCTCGGGTGTGAGTTCCAGACCGTCAAAGATGCCCGAGAAATCCGGGACCGGCGCCTTGGCCATGATGTCGCTGAAATCGATGTCTCGCCCAACACCCGAAAGGTCAATGTCCAACCCGGACAAATCGAGACCAGAAAGGTCCATGCCACCTGCCGCGCCCGAGAGCGCAGACGTATCGAGTGAGAACGCGCTCTTCAGTGCCGCCTCGTCTACGCTGAACATACTGCCCAAATCCACGCCCTGCTTGGCTTCGCCCTGCAGCTCGTCGAAGCTTTTGCCCGTAAAGACATCCGTCTCGGGGTGGGCAAGCTGCTCCTGCACAATCTGCGAATCGGCAGCACGCTCCATAAGCTGGCGAGTCAGCGCATGCGTATAGACAATGCCCGGGGACAATGCGCTCGCGTTTGCCGTCTCGTTGGGTCGCACCACGCCCACAATGCGCACGTCAATACCGTCGGCAACCTTGGCTTTCATAAAGTCGGCGTCGCCAGACATGTCAGTCCACATGCCGGTCTCTTCGTTTTTGCGATAGGCATCGGCCGGCGACAACACCTTAAACGTCGTGGACAGTGCATCGTCGTAGGTAAAGTCGCTGCCGGTCTTGGGCGTCTTGACCTTGCCGTCGGCCGTCATGGCACTGTTAACCAGGTCGTTGAGCTCATCGATATCCAGCGCGCCGATACTGTAGAGCGTGTAGTCGCCCACTGTTCCGCGGCTCGAAAGCACCATCACGGCCTCGTTGGCAGACGTAGGCCAATGGCCGGCAACGACATCGTACTGGCTGTCGAGCAGACTCTGGTCGTTGATCATCTCGTTAAAGACCGAGGTTCCCATGGATTCCATGCTCACCGTTGCCGCCGAGCTCGCGCCTCCGCTCATGGCCTCGGTCATGGCGTTGGGCACCAGCCGGACAGGCTTCTCATCGCCCTTGCCGGCACGATAGACAACCGGCGTCACGCCGTAGCCGTACTGAATGGCGTTGACCTCTTTATCGATGCCGTCGCCACCGGCATCGAGCCATGCCTTAAAGCTCGTCATATCGTTAGATTTAACGCTCGCAAACATGTCCTTTACGGCCGTGACCACCGGGATCTTATCGGTCCCCTGAGCCTTGCCACCGGCGGCGCCATCGGACGAGCCCTCGCCCTTGGATACCTCCTCATCGGCAGCCCCATGCCCGCCCATCATGGACGACAGGTCGTAATCCTGCTTGGAAATGGTGAGTGGGTAGCTCGAGAGCGTGTCCTCCTCAACCTTTTTGATGTAGCCGTTTACGCCATTGGAGAGTGCCAGGATCGCCGCAATGCCGATAATGCCAATCGAGCCCGCAAAGGCAGTCATGGCCGTACGGCCCTTTTTGGTCATAAGGTTTCGGGCAGAAAGCCCCAGCGCCGTCACAAAGCTCATCGAGGTTTTGCGCGTAGGCTTGGCCTCGCGGCGCGCGGCCTTGGCAACATCAAAGGGGTCGGAATCGTCGGTGATCTTGCCGTCCGCCAGGTTGACGATGCGCGTGGCGTACTGGTACGCCAGCTCGGGATTGTGCGTGACCATAATGACCAGACGGTCGCGCGCAACGTCCTTGAGCAAATCCATGACCTGCACGGATGTCGTTGAGTCTAGGGCGCCGGTCGGCTCGTCTGCCAGCACGATCTCGGGGTCGTTAATCAGGGCGCGGGCGATGGCCACGCGCTGCATCTGCCCGCCCGAAAGCTGGCTCGGGCGCTTGTCAACGTGCTCGCCCAGACCGACTGCCTCGAGCGCCTTGCGCGCACGTTGGCGGCGCTCGGCATGCCCCACGCCCGTGAGCGTAAGCGCCAACTCCACGTTTTCCAAAATGCTCTGATGCGGAATGAGGTTATAGCTCTGGAACACAAAGCCGATGCGGTTGTTGCGGTAGGCATCCCAATCGCGATCGTTGAAGTCCTTGGTCGAGATGCCGTCGATCAGCAGATCGCCCGAATCGAAATGATCGAGTCCACCGATGACGTTGAGCATCGTAGTTTTACCCGAACCCGAGGGACCCAGAATGGCTACGAACTCGTTATCGCGAAAAGACAGGCTTACGCTGTCGAGCGCTACCTGCGTAAACGACTGCGTAACGTACCTTTTGCAAATATCTCTGAGATCCAGCATGGACGGCAACCTCTCTCGCGCGGGCGCGCTCGCCCGCTCCCCCGCCGTTCACGTTCGGCGCGTTTGTCCTACTCTATCCTCATTTTTGGCCGATACCAGTGAGGAATGTAACGAACCGCGCCAAAAAACGAACGGGACAGCACGCCGCATGGCGCACCATCCCGCATATAACATCCCCGATGCGACAAAGAGGCTGTCACTTTGTCACATTCCAATGCGCGCTACTTTTCGAGCCCGCACGGCATAACGTTAGCGCTGCCGCGGCGAGCCTCAGTCACGGCTGCAAAGAAGCGATAGCCGCCCGAGAAGTTAAAGCACTCAAAGCCATGCTGCGCCAAAATACGGCAAGCAATGTAGCTGCGAATGCCGCTCTGGCAAATCACGTAGACCGGCTTGGCCCGGTCGAGCTCGCCCAGGCGATTGCGCAGATCATCGACGGGAATGTTTACGAAACCATCGATATGCCCGCGCTCATACTCCCCTTCCGTACGAACATCGAGCAGCTGCACGCTGCCATCGCGTGGCAAGTTGGGCTCATCCTCCCAATGCCACTGCGCCAGTATGCCGCGATTGAGGTTCTCGATCATAAAGCCCGCCATATTGACGGGATCCTTCGCCGATGAATACGGCGGCGCGTATGCTAGGTCCAAATCCTTAAGCCTATCGCCGCGCATGCCTGCCTGGATGGCAGTCGCCAGAACGTCGATACGCTTGTCCACACCATCGATGCCCACGATTTGCGCACCCAGCAGGCGCAATCCCTGCTTCTCGAAGACAACCTTCATGGTCATGGGCGTTGCACCCGGATAATAACCCGCATGCGAACCGGGCGACAGGACCACGCTGTCGCAGTCAATTCCCGCCGCGTGTGCCGCCTTTTCGGATAGTCCCGTGCTTGCCGCCGTCAAGTCGAATACCTTGATAACCGATGAGCCCAACGATCCGAGGTAGCAGCTGTCCATGCCGGCTATGACATCGGCGACGACACGCCCCTGCTTGTTGGCGGGGCCGGCGAGCGAAATGACCGCGTCCTCGCCGGTCACCTGATGCGTGACCTGCACGGCATCGCCCACGGCATACACGTCGGCAGCAGAGGTCTCCATGCGGTCGTTGACCACAATAGCCCCCTTGATGCCCAGTTCGAGCCCCGCCTCTTGCGCCAGATGGCTCTCAGGTGCCACGCCAATGGCAAGCAGCACCATATCGGCTCCGATAGGGTCATCGCCCGCAACATGGGTGACAACGCGGCCATCAACTTCCTCAAAACCTGTCACATCGGCCTTGAGGCGCAGATCGATACCGTGCTCACGCACCTCGGTATGCAAAAGGGACGCCATGTCGTAATCCAGGTTGTTCATAAGCTGGACGGGACGCTGCAGAAGGGTCACCTGGAGCCCCAGCTCGCACAGATTCTCCGCCGTCTCGACGCCAATGAAGCCGCCGCCGATCACGACGGCACTGCTCGGTCGCCGCTCTCGAACATAGCTGTGAATACGCAGCGTGTCCTCAACGGTGCGTAGGCTAAAGATTTTATCCGAGTCGATGCCCGGCAACGCAGGGCGGATCGGCTTTGCACCCGGCGACAGGATGAGCTTGTCATACGTCTCGACAAATTCCTCGCCCGTCAGCATATTGCGAACCTCGACCGTATGCGAATCGGGATGGATGGCAAACACCTCGTGACTCGTCTTGACCGCAATGCGAAAGCGATCCCAAAAGCCCTTGGGAGACTGCAGCGTCAATGCGCTCTCTTCTTCTATCACGCCGCCAATGTAGTACGGAAGCCCACAGTTGGCATACGATACAAAACCCGTGCGCTCAAAGATGACAATTTGGGCCTGCTCGTCGAGTCTGCGCAAACGTGCCGCCGCCGATGCGCCGCCCGCGACGCCTCCAACGATAACCACCTTCATAGCCAACGCACCACCTTTCCCGTGTAGCCGCTTATGCCGCCGATATTCTTGACACTGCCATACCCAGAACGCTTAAGAAAACTCACAGCTTGGTTGCTTCGCGCACCGCTCAGGCAATGCACGAAAAGCTGCGTGCCCTTTCGACGTATACCCATGATGCTACCCCGAAGCAGAAAAAAGAGTCGCTGTTTCCAGCGACTCCCCTTCAGTTGTCTGTCCCACGGACTTACTGTTCGCTCTTCGCGAGTGCCTGATCTATCAGTTTGTTGAGCGCCTCGCGCTGCTCGGCGGAGTTGATACCGCCCATGATCGGCTCTCCCACGATGTTGCCGTTCTGGTCGATCACGTAGGTGGTCGGGAACGAGTACAGGTTGGAGGTGAACTTTCCGGCCTCGCTGTCCGACTTAAACCAGATGTTCTTATACGTCACGCCCTTCTTGGAAAGCACGTCCTTAGCATCGGCCACCTCGTCTTTGTTGCCATCGAGCGTAAAGGAATTAACGCCCACGACCTGGCCGCCCTTCTCGGCAAGCTCCTTGTTGAGCTTCTCCAGATCGCCCAGCTCTCCCACGCACGGCTTGCAGGTGGTAAACCAGAAGTTCATGACGGTGACCTTGTTCTTGGAGAACAGCTCGTCGCTGTTTACATCGTTGCCGTCCAAGTCCTTGCCCTTAAAGCTGGGGAACTTCGTCTCCCCGCTCTCGCCGTTGGCCATGCCTGCGGTCGAGGCATCAACACTCTCCCCCTCGCCGGGCGTGCTGCCGCATCCGGGGAACTCCTTCTCCAGCGCCATGAGCTTGTCCTCGATCTCCTTGACCTGCTGTGCGCCGGCCTTAAGCGTCTTGAGCTCGTCAGCCGCAAACTGATCCTTGGCGCCCTCGATGGTATCGAGCAAGAAGTCACCGTAGTTCTTGCCGTCCTCAATCATGGGAGTGTCTTTGTTGGCCGCAAGGAACACCTTTTCCCATAGGGCGTTATCGCTCGCAAAGATCTCGTTTTCCTTTTGCAGCAGCTGCTGGTACAGCTCGGCCGCCTCCTCGGCACTCGACGGCTTTTGCGCTATGAGCTCGGCAATCTGCGCATCGCCGCTCGTGGCATCCTTCGCGTCGCCCTTGGGGGCAGAGCACGCCGCGAGAGTCAGCGCCAGCACGGGCAGCATCAACAGAGCCGCAATTTTTGACAGTTTCATGGTTCCTCCGTTTATATCGAAACTTATATAGGTACCTATTTGTTTTCGCAGGCTTGCGTGGACTGCGCGGGTTTGTCGCCCGTCACACCCAGCCCGTAGCGAAAGCTAATAGCATCGACGGGGCACGCGCCCACGCATTTGCCGCAACGAATGCACTCGGCATGGTCGGGCGTACGCGTAACGTCCACGTCCATCTGGCACACCTTGGCGCACTTGCCGCACGAGACGCATTTACAATGATCGACCTGAATCCCCAGCAACGACACCTTGTTCATGAGTGCATAAAATGCGCCGAGGGGGCAAATCCATTTACAGAAGGGGCGGTAGAACAGCACGCTCAGCACCGCAACCACAATGAGGATCGCGAGCTTCCAGGAAAAGAGCTTTCCCAGCGCGGAGCGGATTCCCACGTTCATGATGGACAGCGGAATCGCGCCCTCGAGCACGCCCTGCGGGCAGATGTACTTGCAAAAGAACGGGTCGCCCATACCCACATCGTTGACCACCAAGACGGGCAGCAGCACCACGGCAAACAACAGCACGGCATACTTGATGTACGTGAGCGGCTTGAGCTTTTTCGTGGAGAGCTTCTTGCTGGGAATCTTATGCAAAAGCTCTTGCAGCCATCCAAACGGGCACAAAAAGCCGCATACAAAACGTCCCAGCAGCACGCCGATTAGAATGAGCGTTCCGGTGACGTAATACGAAAAGCTAAACTTAGACGAGCCCACCACCGACTGAAACGACCCGATGGGACACGCACCCGAGGCCGCCGGACACGAGTAGCAGTTGAGCCCCGGCACGCAGACGGCTTTGCCGGCTCCCTGGTAGATGCCGCCCTTGGCAAAGTTAGGCAGGTGAATATTGGTCGCAAGCGTCGCCGCCGCCTGAATCAATCCACGAAATTGCGCTAAAAGATGCGATGCAGTGTTTTTTCTTTTATCCAATTCCGATACACTCCAAGCACAGCCTGATTGCCTTGGCCAGCACGGCATCCGCCTCGCCGCGCATAATTCCAAAGCCAACCATGGCTACCCCAACGATCAGCAAAGCCACCTGCGCCACAGGCTTAATCGCTTTGAACAATCTGACCACTCCTTTCGTTTCGCGACCCATTGGACCATACCGACTATAAAATCCGTGTTAAGCGTGAATGACTATGCAAGGAGAACGTTATGCGCATCTTGGTCGTCGAGGACGAGCGGGCGCTGTGCGATGCGATCGCACGCAGCCTGCGCAACTTGGCCTATAGCGTCGACTGCTGCTACGACGGGCAGCAGGCCCTCGATCTGCTCGATGTCGAGACCTTTGATCTTGTCGTGCTCGACCTCAATCTCCCCCATGTCGACGGCATGACCGTGCTCAGGCAACTCAGGACAACTGATTGTGAGACCAAGGTGCTTGTGCTCTCGGCACGTGGCGAGGTCTCCGACAAGGCAGCGGGGCTCGATGCGGGCGCCAACGACTACCTCACCAAGCCGTTCCATCTTGACGAGCTGGCGGCACGTATACGCAGCCTCACGCTCAGGCGCTTTACGCAAAGCGACGTTGTTCTAACCTGTGGATCGCTGAGCTTTGACACCAAGGCGCGCCTCGCCTCCGTGGGCGGCGAGACCCTATCCCTCACGCGCAAGGAGACCGGCATCTTGGAATACCTGATGCTTAACCAGGGGCGGCCGGTGAGCCAGGAAGAGCTTATCGAGCATGTATGGGACAGCAGCGTCAACAGCTTTAGCAACGCAACCCGCGTTCATATCTCGTCACTCCGCAAAAAGCTGCGCAGCGCTTTGGGATACGACCCGATTCGCAATCGGATTGGAGAGGGCTACGTTATGGAGGATAGCGAATGAAAAGGCTTTCGCTGCAATGGCGCATAACGATTATGACGGCACTGCTCACGTGTGCGGCATGCGTGCTGACGAACTGCCTGGTCGGCTATACGGGCATGCGCTACATGGATGCCATCGGCAGTGACATCTCGGCCCTTAACGCAACCGGCGAAGATTCGCCCCAGGCATTCGACCCAACGAAAGCGACCCCCGATGACGAGGTCACGATCGTCGTAAACGACGCACAGGAGTCTTTTGGCACGACAACCTGGTACATCACGGCTGGAGTCACACTCCTTGGCGGCGCGCTGGCATACTTTGTGAGCGGCCGTGCACTCAAACCGCTACGGGCTTTTGCCGCCCAGGTAGAGCGCGTGCAGCCTGACAACCTAAGCGAAATCAGACTCAGTGAAGATGTGCCCACCGAGCTACAACGATGCAGCGCCTCTTTCAACGACATGATCGCCCGTCTTGGCGAAGGGTTCTCTGCACAGCGTCAGTTTACCGGCAACGCCGCACACGAGCTGCGCACCCCACTCGCCCTTATGCAAGCACAGATTGAACTATTCATCTCCGAGCACTCCGGTCTGCAACCCGAAGCGGCCGAGCTGCTCGCCCTGCTACAAGAACAAACCGAGCGCATGTCTCGAATGACCAAGGTATTGCTCGAGATGAGTGGGCTCCGCAGCGTCCCTTGCGGGGACGCTGTTGAACTCGGTCCCCTGTCCGAAGAGGTCCTCACCGACCTTGCGCCACTTGCCGAGAATAAGGACGTAACCCTCGATTGCGCCGGAGACGCTTTGACAATCGGAAGTGATACGCTCCTCTATCGGCTGGTGTTCAATCTGGTCGAAAACGCCATCCGTTACAGCCGCTCCGGCTCGACTGTCAACGTCTCCATCAGCGACAGCGACAGCCACGTGCTCCTGCGAGTCAAAGATGAGGGCCCGGGAATACCCAAGCAGTACCGAGAGAGCATCTTCCAGCCGTTCTTTCGTCTAGACAAATCCCGCAGCAGGGCATACGGCGGCGCAGGACTCGGGCTAGCGCTTGTTTGGGAGATTGCAGCGCTTCACGGTGGCACGGTAGAGGTCGAAGCAAGTTCCGAGAACGGGACTACCATGCTCGTAAGCCTTCCAAAACGATCCGCAGCGTTAACCGAACAGTAAAACGAAAGGGGTCCCGAGCAACAGGAGTACAATTGCTGCCAGTGTTGCCACCTGATGGGAGATGGAAGATGGACTGCGATGGCTACCCATGCGTTCCCATGTCGTTGATGTGCACCGCCTTTGCGCCGGGGCAGATTGACGCTGCGGTTGCAGGCATTTCCGACCCCGATTCGCGCGCCATTGCCACGGCAGAAGCGCTGTACTTTCGCGGACAGGCCGCCCTCGCTGCCAAGACGGCGCGCCCCTATCTTGACGCCACCGATCCCGCGCTACGCTATTCCGCATGCTTTATCTGCGGATATGCCAGCCTGTCGCTCAACCGTATCGCCGATGCCCGCCGTTGCCTTGCGGGCATCCTCGATACGCCGGCCGGCGAGGAATCGCCCGCCATCCACGCCACGCATATCCTGTTCGCCTCGGCCGCAAGCGTCCTGCTGCACCTGCCTTCCCCGTATTCTGCCGAAGATTTTTATCCGCTTGCGGCGCATCTGCCCGAAGGCCTGCGCCTGTTCGCCAGCTACGTGATGGCGCATGCCCTGTACCTGCGCGGCGAATATGGCCGCAGTCTGGGCATGGCGGAAAACGCCCTGATCATGAAACAGGGAAGCTATCCGATCTCGGAACTGTTCCTGCACCTGGCAGCTTCCATGGCATGCATGAGCCTCAAGGACATCGACGCCGCAAAGGCACACTTCGGAGTTGCTTGGAACATTGCGCGTCCCGACGGCCTTATCGAACTCATCGGCGAGCACCATGGCCTTTTGCAGGGACTCATCGAGGCATGCCTAAAATCGCAATACCCTGACGATTTCGCACGCATCATCGAGATTACGTATCGATTCAGCTACGGCTGGCGGCGCATCCACAACCCCGATTCGGGCGAGGACGTGGCCGACGATCTAACGACCACGGAATTCACCATGGCCATGCTCGCCTGTCGTGGGTGGACCAACGCCGAAATCGCACGCCATATGGGAGTATCGCCGGGCACCGTCAAAAACCGCCTATCCGGCGTATACGCAAAGCTTGGCATCGGCACACGCGCCGAGCTGGTCGCGCATATGTTGCGTTAGCGACCGGGCTGCCAAGTGCATCGAACGCGTTCCGGAACCCGGCGCTTCGCTCGATCAATTTGGACATTTTGACCCTTGAATGGCACTACCGCCACGGGGCACCTTCTCGCAAAATTGGATTATTTCCACCGATATTTGCGGGATGGGAGCCCAAGATGCTTGATCGCCGTTCGTTACTTGTCGCCGGAGCGTCCTCGTTAGCGAGCATTATGTTGCCGCGCGTGCCGGGAAGCGAAAACGCCTTCATATTGCCGTTCGCACCCACCGAAGCCTATGCCGATGAAAAAGACCCCTTCAGGGTGCTCGTTCTCTCGCGCACCATGTTCGGTGTGGTCGTGGTCGACGTCGCCAACAAGAATATGCCCATCAAGGCAGCGCAGGTCACGCTCACGTCGCGCTATGCCGCAGGCAAGCAGCTCACCGCCACTACCGATGACGAAGGCACGGCCATCTTTGAGGTCGCGCCGCTTTCGGAAGGCTACGTAGACGAGGCGACGCTTCTCGACGCGTACGACTTTAACGGCGGCATCTCCATTAGCATGGCGGGCTACCGCGATGTCGAGATTCCCCTTGCGCGTATCCAGGGCGGCACCGCCATAACCGCGCCCACGCGTCCGCTTTCCGACGGCGAGCCGTACTTTCGCCAGCTCACATTCGACGAATGGGACATCCAATACGCTGAAGCCACGTTCATGGCATTGCCGAAGAACGACACGGCAAACGAGCAGCCCGATACGCACGCCTTTACCGTGCAGGCACATCTGCCACAGGGTGGACAGGCAACGCTGCGCATCAACAAAGTGACGCCTGCCGCGGGCAGCTCACCCGAAACCGTCACGCAGATCGGCCAGATCAAGGCCAGCGCATCGGGTGCGGATAATCTGGCGACGTTCACACTCGAAGACAAGTTCCTCGATGCGGCATCGGGCCTTCTGGAAGAAGGGTGCAAGCTGCGCTTTGTCCTCGACTATCAGGGCAAAACCTACACGCTCTCATCCCCTATGGCCGTTGTCACCGCACCGGCCGCAAAGTCGGAATCGGGCTCGACCACCATCATTCCCACCACTATGGACCAAGAGATCACTCCGTTTGATTTCCCAGCGGCGTTTCCCGGCATCGGCGGCAACAAGTTCACCTGCTGGATGCCCTCGTTCCCCATTCTGTTCGATTTCTCGTTTGCCGGGTACGTACTGTTTGGCGCGGGATACAAACCAGCCAGCTATATGAACGATTCGGGCAATCCGGATCCGGAGTACTGGAAGAAGTCACCGCGTGAGTCGGGCGCCAAGCAGGCAAACCGCTACCTCGACGAGATGGAGGGGAAGTGGAATCAGTACAAGAGCATGAGTGCCGGTTCGGGTACCGATCCAAGGAACACCAAACTGCTTCGCCATCACTGCACACTGCTGTTTACGATGGATATCGCCACGCAGCTGTACGGATCGCTCGCCTACGACTGGGTGGGCAAAACCTGGGGTGATAACAACGACCCTGCATACGGCAATATTAAGGCCCTCTTCCAGGTAAGAACCGACCTCAATTGGACCGAGCAGTTTACCCTAGGACCAGTGCCGTTTTTCCTAAACGTCAACCCCTGGGTGCTAGCGAAGCTGGCGCTCGCCGTGGGCGCCCACACGCACGGTAGCGGCGCGGCGTTTTTCAAGAACATTTCGCTCGACTATTCCAACACGTCGGGCTCGTTCACCATCCAGATCGGACTTGCCGTCACCTTTGGAGCCGGCGTTGCAGGCGTCGCTTCGTCCGCCGTGCGTGGCGCCGCATCCCTCACGCTGTTCATTGGATACGAGAAGGCGGATGGACACCAGCTTCCGCGACTGCGCGTAGGTGCAGACGTCGATGTCGATGTGATACTCCAGTTCGTAATGTTCAAGTGGACCACCAAAGCTTGGTCGGGATCGTGGCCCACACTCCTCGATTCGTGGAATATGTCGGTGAACAATGACGACCGGTATGTGCCCCAACGCTCTGAGCTGGCATTGGGTGGAGATACGCCTTACACGCTGGATGCCTGCTTCGGCACGCCCGGCAACACCGAGGCAGGTGGTGTGCCGCAGTTTATCGCGTCGGCCACCATCGTCACCAATTCCGAGCTGCTCGCACGCGCCGAGGTTGCAGCCGCCGCGATAAACGTCGCGCCTGTCGTGCGCGATTGGGATCAAGCGGTCACGCGCATTGAGCTCGAGGCGGATGCAAAAAGCGACGACACGGGACAGGTTGAGCATTTCGTCCACGCACTGATGGAAAACGACGAAAACGCCGCGCCGATGTATGAGTACACCTACATCGGTCAGTCAACGAACGCCGTTGCGGACCCGAACGCCAATTCTGCCGGCGTGTCGGAGGACGAGCGTGGCGGCATAAAACCCTCGAGCGACAACGTGCTGTTTTCCGGCGTGCTCAGCGAAGCCCACATGAAGCTAACGATGATTGCCGGCGTAGAATGCCTGTTCCGTATCGCCTCGGTGCGCTACGGCGACAATGGCCGCTCGCGCCTGGTGGTGCACACAAAGGCAAACGGCACGTGGTCCGCTCCCACGCCCGTGGACTTTCCCCTTGGGTTTGGCGAGGGCGACGTGGAGCGCGACGGCATATTCGATTACGACTTCGACGTGGTGGAATATACGGACGGAAGAGGAAACCAGGACGCCTACGTGCTGCTGGTCTCGGGCGAGCGCCCCGCCGGCGACAACACCCTTTTCGATACGGCAAGCACAGCCGGCATACTGTCCGTCGTGCGTCTGCGCATAAGTAATGACGAGATCCGCGTGGTGTCGCATACGTCATGGCGCAGCATCTCGCGCGGCCGCCTGCAAGAGGATGGCTACCATTGCCTGCAGTGCCCGCGTATCACGGTAGGCAAGGCGCTGGTCAACGGACGCCTGTCGGGTGCCTACCTCCACCGCCGCGGAGCCACCGCAGAGAAGGCGCTCGGCAGCGAGGCTGAGGTTGCGCTGGAGTGCTTCACCCTGTGGTCGGACGTTTCGGGCGACAGCCTGACGTTCCGCCAAGTTCTTCGCTTTCCGCAGGCACCGTCGAGTATCGAGCTGAGCGAGCCCGAGAATATCAACGGCAAAATGGTGGTGCCCGTTGCGTACGAGACTGCAGGCGGTTGCGGCTGCGCATCGTACGCCGTGATCGGCCAGTCCATTGCGGGTTGGGGCGTTATGCCACCAGACGCCACGGTGCCCCATGCGGTGCCGTGGCCACAACATTCGGGCTTTTTGGCCACCGTCAACGAGCAGCTGCAGCATATTACTTGGACGCGAGGCGCATCGGCATTTGCAACGCAGCCCGTGGGTGCCGCAGGCTGTGGCCCGGCATCGTTTAGCGTAAGCAACAACGGCAGGTGCGCGCTCTATGTAGAGAACACCGATGGCAAGGTGGGGCAAACCTACGACGAAGAAGGCAACCCGGTAGCAGTGATGGGCAAGCACTTCCGCATCTTCGCCAGCACCTTGGCAGGCGATCTGTTCACGGAGCCGTTCGTGATGTGCGAGCTGGACCATCCCGTCGATCAGATAACGACATTTTTGACGTCGGGAGGCATGCTCTCCGCGCTCGCCACGCACATTGTGAGCGCGGAGAAGAGCGAGGCAGAGCTGCACGGTATCGAAGTGCCTCTGGTGGCGTGTGCCACTCCGACGGGCGCGGTCGCTACCTCGGGCGCGGTGGTGCCCGGAGCAGCAGGCGAATCCTTCATGGTCACGGTGCGAAACGACGGCAACACTTTGCTGACTGCCGGCACGATCGATCTGTACCGAGAGGGCTCCAGCCAACCGTTCTCCAGCGCATCCATCGGATTCGGAGCGAACGTACGCATGGCTTCGATCTACGATCCAGAGCTTGCCGAGGATGCTTCGACCAATGATATGGCACACGTGAAGTACGCGCTCGAGACGCTGGGCGCACGTTTTGCGACGCACCCGCTGGTAGCCGACAACGGCAACGCCGTGCTGGCACCGGGCTGCACGGCACAGTTCCGCATGAGCTTCGCCATCCCCGAGAGTTAGAGCGACGAAGTGGGCAAACGCGTAACGCTGTATGCGAAGGCACGTAATCTGGTGGCGCTCGATCCCATAACGCTCGAGGAAATTCGACCGGGCGCAAACTCGGCGCTGGGTGCCGTACTGCACGAGCTTCATGTGCCCGACGCGGCATGCGAACGCTCAGAAGCTCAGGTCGGTGTATGCGACAGCGCGGATACGACAGGACTTCACGACGCCCCGATGACAGCAGACGGCGATGGTGGTTCGAGTGGCGGCGGTGCTGACGAGGGCGGCGGCTCCGGCGGAAGCAGCTCCGGCAGTGGCAAGGACCACGGCAATAACAAGCGCTCCGGAAAAGCGGGTGCGCTTGCGGGCACGGGCGATGTCAACGCTCCCCTTACGGCAGCCGCTGCAGCACTCGCCGCGGCAGGCGCCGGCCTCGTCGCCTACAGCGCCCGCCGCACGGCGGTCGAAAAAGACACCGCCAATGAGGACAATTCGGATAGGACTCGCTAGCTCCTAGTTACTTTTGTGAGAGGCGCCGACTCGGCTCATCGAACATCAAAATGGGCTGGTTCTGAATACCCAGAGCCAGCCCATTGCGCATTAGATGTCGCCAGCGGAGTCGAGCTCGGCTTCCTCGCCCCGCATTCCACCGAGGACAGTGGGCACTATCGTTTAAGGGCTTCGTTATTGTTCGATGGTCTTCTTGACGACTGCGGGGACGCCTGCCGCCACCACGTTGTCCGGAAGGTCTTCCGTCACGACGCTGCCCGCGGCAATTACGCAACCGCTGCCGATGGTAACTCCCTGCAGCACTGACACGTTCGCGCCAAACCAGCAGTTATCGCCGACAACGATGGGCAGAGCCTTCTCGAGACCCAAGTTGCGGTCCTTTGCCTTTAGGGGGTGCGAAGCGGTGTAGAAGCCGCAAAACGGCCCGATAAACACGTTGCCACCAAAGGTGATAGAGCCGCCGTCCATAAAGTAGCAGCCATGGTTTACAAAACAGCCCTCACCAAAGGTCGTCTTGCTCCCGTAGTCAAAGTAGGCAGGCGAAAGGACCGTCAGCCCCCCGGGAAGATCGGTATCGAGCAAGGACTTCAAAGCATCGAGCTGTGCGTCGCTTCCAGGTTTTGCCATATTAAAGTCATAGCAGAGCGCCTCCGCCTTCGCGCGTTGCGCCAGGAGCTCCTCGTCAAAGTTGGCATCATGCCACTCACCGCGCTCCATCTTCTCTTTCTCGGTCATTGCGCCCCCTCAAACAACATGCAGTCTTGATGCGGCAATTCTACCAGCCGATAAGCCACGGTTTTAACACGAGCACCACACCGCGCAGGGAATGACCGCAGAAGCCAAAGGTGCCCGACTCCGAACGATTGTTCGATGGATTTCGTGTTGGGTGGAATCGTCTGTGGGCTGGGCTATGCTACCTTGACTATCTATATGATTTAAACGCAGCAAAGGAGCACCGAGAGAGCGAGTATGGCAAAAAACACCGCAAACTATGGTAACGACAGTATCCGCCAGCTCAAGGACGAGGAGCGCGTACGCCTGCGCCCCGCCGTCATCTTTGGCTCGGACGGACTCGACGGTTGCGCGCATGCCGCCTTCGAGATCCTGTCCAACGCCGTTGACGAGGCGCGCCAGGGCTACGGCAAGCTCATCACCCTTACCGCCTTTCGCGATGGCTCCATCCAGGTAGAGGACAACGGCCGCGGCTGCCCGCTCGACTGGAACCCCTCCGAGAAGCGCTTTAACTGGGAGCTCGTCTTTTGCGAGCTCTACGCCGGCGGCAAGTATAACAACAACCAGGGCGGCGACTACGACTTCTCGCTCGGCACCAACGGCCTAGGCTCCTGCGCGACCCAGTACGCCTCCGAGTACATGGACGTCACCGTCTGGCGTGACGGTAACAAGTACTCCTTACACTTTAAGAAGGGCAAGGTCGTCGGCGCCAAAAAGAAGGCGCTCGAGATTGAGCCCAGCGACGAGGACCGCACCGGCACCACCATCAAGTGGCGCCCCGATCTTGAGGTCTTCACCTCCATCAGCATCCCCCACGATTGGTATCGCGAGACCATGCGCCGCCAGGCCGTGGTCAACGCCAACGTTACCTTCCGCCTGCGCATCGAGGGCGACGATGGCGAGTTTTCCGAAGAGGACTTTTGCTACCCCAAGGGCATCGAGGACTATGTGCTCGAGAAGGTCGGTGCCGACTACCTCACCGAGCCCTTCTTTATCGAGGCCGACCGCCGCGGTCGCGACCGCGAGGACCTGCCCGACTACAACGTCAAGATTACCGCGTGCATGTGCTTCTCGCGCACCTTCATGATGCAGGAGTACTACCACAACTCGTCATGGCTCGAGAACGGCGGTTCGCCCGAAAAGGCCGCCCGTAGTGCTCTGACCAGCGCCATCGATGCCTACATCAAGCAACAGGGCAAGTACAACAAAAACGAGAGCGGCATTAAGTGGCAGGACGTCCAGGACTGCCTGGTGCTGGTAACCAACTGCTTCTCCACCCAGACGTCCTACGAGAACCAGACCAAGAAGGCCATCAATAACCGCTTTATCCAGCAGGCCATGACGGCCTTCTTTAAGGAGCGCCTCTCGACCTACTTGATCGAGAACAAGGACGCCGCCAATAAGATCATGGAGCAGGTGCTCATCAACAAGCGCTCGCGCGAGAACGCCGAGAAGACGCGCCAGAGCATCAAGACCAATCTGCAACAGAAGACCGACATGGCCAACCGCGTGCAGAAGTTCATCGACTGCCGCTCCAAAGACAAGGACCGTCGCGAGATCTACATCGTAGAGGGCGACTCGGCAGCAGGCGCCATCCGCACCTCGCGCGATGCCGAGTTCCAGGGCGTTATGCCCGTTCGCGGTAAGATCCTCAACTGCCTGAAGGAGGACTACCCGCGCATCTTTAAGTCCGACATCATCATGGACCTCATGCGCGTGCTGGGCTGCGGCGTAGAGATCAAGGACAAGCGCATCAAGAACCTCGGTGCCTTTGACCTGGACAACCTCAACTGGAACAAGGTCATCATCTGTACGGACGCCGACGTCGACGGTTATCACATCCGCACGCTCGTACTCACCATGCTCTACCGTCTGGTGCCCACACTTATCGACGAGGGCTACGTGTATATCGCCGAGTCGCCGCTCTACGAGATCAACTGCAAAGAGAAGACCTACTTTGCCTACACCGAGCTCGAGAAGAACGGCATCCTTAAAGAAATCGGCGACCAGAAGTGTTCCATCAACCGCTCCAAGGGTCTTGGTGAGAATGATCCGGACATGATGTGGCTCACCACCATGAACCCCGAGACGCGTCGCCTGATCAAGGTGGAGCCCGAGGACGTCACCAAGATGGAAACCATGTTCAACCTGTTGCTGGGCAACGACGAGGCGGGCCGTAAGCGCCATATCTCCGAGCACGGCAAGGAATACCTGGACCAGCTGGACCTGCAGTAGCAGCAAATCGATAACGACGGCCCATAAGAAGTTCAAGAGGAAATCGTGGCAAAGAAGAAGACGAAGAACCAGCCAAAGAAAAAGCAGGTCAACGCCGAGAACGTCATCGGCCTGCACTCCGAGGTCACCGACCAGCCGATTACGCAGACGCTCGAGGTCAACTACATGCCCTACGCCATGAGCGTCAACGTCTCGCGTGCTTTCCCCGAAATCGACGGCTTTAAGCCCTCGCACCGCAAGCTGCTCTACACCATGTACAAGATGGGTCTGCTCAAGGGCGAGCGCCAAAAAAGCGCCAACATCGTGGGCCAGACCATGAAGCTCAACCCGCATGGCGACGCCGCAATCTACGAGACGATGGTGCGCCTGGCCACCGGCAACGAAGCACTGCTCGCCCCCTTCGTGGAGTCGAAGGGCAACTTTGGTAAGTACTATTCGGGCGACCTGAGCTACGCCGCCTCGCGTTACACCGAGGCCAAGCTCTCCCCCATCAGCGCCGAGATCTTCAAGGACATCGACAAAGACCCGGTCGACTTCGTCGACAGCTACGACGGCGCCATGAAGGAGCCGCGCCTGCTGCCCACCACGTTCCCCA
>CABQQR010000011.1:0-98070 GCA_902466395.1 uncultured Collinsella sp. | reverse complement strand
TATACTCATGGAAAACCTCCCATTTCCCGATGTCCAAGAAATGGGAGGCAGTTCACTGTCCCCATTGTGGTGGTTCTGGAGAATGTCTTATGCCGAGGCCTTGGCCTTGCGGCGCTTGCGGACCGCGTGGATCACGATGTCCAGTAGCAACAGCACAATGGCCACGACCACGATGAGCACGGCAAACTCGCGCTTGCCCCAGTGGCGGCCGGCCAGCGACTTTTGCTTGTCGACGTCCTTCTTGTTGTACTTGGTGCGCACGCAATGCACCAGCAGGCGATGGTCGTTCACGCCATAGGGCGTGCAGGTGACGAGCGTCACTTTGTCGGCGCGGGGCTCGATGGTCAGCGACTCCATCTCCTCGGGCAGCACCACCTCGGAGTCCACCATCTTATAGGCGAGCGTCTTGTTCATGGTGTGCAGCAGCACCAGGTCGCCGGGCTCCAGCGAATGGATGTCGTCGAACATGCTCAGGTTGCGCATGCCCGAGTGCGCGGTGAGCACGCAATGCGTCGAGGTGCCGCCCACCGGCAGGCTCGTGCCCTCCAGGTGGCCGACGCCCGCCATAAGGACTTCCTCGCTCGTGCCGTGGTAAATGGGCATGCTCACATCGATGGAGGGAATCTCGACCCAGCTCATCATGGGGTCGCGGTCAAAGATGAGCTGCTGAGCGTAGGGCTCGATCTGGTCGGCGGGGAGCTCGGTGGCCTCGCCCGCCAGCTGCTCGTTATAGGAGCGCGCCTGCAGCAAGATGCGCTCGCGCTCCTCGGCAGACAGCGCGTCCACGGTGCTGGACACCGTGCTGATCTGGTTGAACACGCCCGAGGCTTCGAGCCGGTCCAAGATCCACGGCCAGGTCATAAGGCCCACGCCAATAAGGATGATGACGATGGTGATGAGCCGGTCGGCCCAGCGCGGCAGTCGCTTGCGACGGCGCTTGGGCTTTGGTTGAGGTTTGGGCTGAGGGCTTGAGCCGCCGTTGTCCGCGGCGTTATTGCTCTTCATATGTTTGGCGCCCTGCACCATCGCCGGTCACTCCTCTACAACTCAAGTTGTCTAAACAAATAATAGCCGATTAGCAGGCTCCCCCGCCCGACAACACAGCTAGACCGCACCGTCCAGTCGAGGATAAGCCAGCATTTGAGTTTTCAAAATGTCCCGAATCGGCGGGGCGATTCGGGATACAATGTCAATAGAAAACGACGCATCCCGCGTAAGTGTACGAGAGCGCGGGCGGCCTAGTTTTCAGCTTTAGTTAAATGCCCGGGATCCGACCCCCGGGCATTCTTATTTGCGCTTTCGGCGCAAATGCCGTCCACCGTCCGCACCGCGCGTGCGCCTACGGACCTTAAACCGAACCTCATACGAGTCAAGAAACGCGATGACGAACGTGCCCACCGTCGCGAGGGCGGCGAGCGCGTTAAGGAATTTCAGCATTTGGGGACCTCCGATCGAGTCGTCGGCCGCCCGCGCACGGGATGCGTCACAAAGCCATTTTAGCGCGCATGCTCGCATTTACAGCTGGTAAACGCAATATTAGCAAACATCTGTTCGATAGCTATGTGTTCGATCTTTGTCTGAGTTTTCCTCTTCAAATCGAGTAAGTGGTTTTCGAGCAATGGAGACCGGGCTACGGTGTCCCACGAAAAACAGCCTCCTCATCGAACGCTGGAGCCTGGCTGCTGTATCCAAAAAACGGGGCAAACTCCAGCGCGGAGTCTGCCCCGAAAAGAGGATGGCGAAGCAAGAACGTAGATAGACGAGAAAAGTGTCCGCAAGTCTCATGGCCATCACTTCTCGCCTGCCAAAGGGATGGGTGGGTGAGCGCTACTCCTGCTCGGACTCCTCAGCCTGCTTACGGCTGCGGATGAGGTGCGCCACACCGATGCACAGCACCGCGCCACCAGCAATCCAAGTGAAGGTCACACCGTTAAGGCCGGTCAGCGGGAGGCCGACATGCTTGGTATCGCCAACGGTGATGTTGAAGGTGCCGTCTTCGTTTGTAGCTGTGCCAGTCTTGGCTTCGAGCTTGTTGTCGTCCTTCGTATCGTTCGGCGTGCCGATGATGACCTGGTCTTTCTGACTGGTACTAATCTCATACTTGGCTCCAACCGGGCTTTCGCCTGAAGCCTCGCTGTCCCTGTTTGGCGTAATCGTGAAATCGAAGGGCTGCACTTTATCGTAATTAGCGGGAGCGTCCGTCTCCTCAACCGTATAGGTTCCCGCACCAAGGCCCTTGATAGTAATAGCACCGTTGGTGACGGAAAACTTGCACTCAGCGTCTACGAGGGTTCCATCGGACTGAACGTATTTCCCCTCCAAGTTGGAATCTGCCGCCGACTTCACCCTGATAGTAAATTTAATATTCGAATCCTTAAGCGCCTCCTCGGTGCCAAGGTCAACCTTATTAAGCTTGAGACCATAGGTGTAGGTCTTGACCTCATCGGGCACCGTCGTGCCGGTGTCGTTGATCGTAGGGTTGTTTGAGTACGTAAGCGTAGCGGTGTTGGTGTTGCCTGCGTTGCCTCCAATGGCGGCCTCGCTGTTGATCTGTGCCTTATAGGAGACGACAATGCAGGATTCCGAGGTAACACCCGCCACACTCTTAAGATTGCTGCAGGTCCAAGTCGTCGTCTTGTTGCCGTTCGCATCCGCATCACCGCTATCCGACGTAAACGAGCCCGTGATGTTCAATATCGGATTCTCGTGCTTAAGATCTTTCTGCGCAGCATCCTTGCTTGCATACAAATACACCTGAGCACCATCCTGCAGCGTCAGGCCCTTGGAAATTTGATCGGAGAACCGATAGTAATACGTATCGTACGTGTCATAGTTGTCAGCGATAGTACCGTAGAGGTTGAACGTTACGTCCTGCCCAACATGGGAGTCGCTCGCATCGAGCTCTTTATCGCCCTTGGCGCTCACGATTTTCTTATCGACGGCAGGGACGCTCTTCTTGGGAGTCACCACTTTATCATTCGTGCCATCAACGACCGCATATACAGGCGAGGTAAAAACGTCCTTCGATTTGGTATTCGAACCTTCCGCAACGCTATTGGTCAGGAAAAGCCAGTAACCAGCGGTAAGACCAGAAAGGGACGCGCTACCCGCAGCCGTCGTCTCCCAGCCATCGCTGTCCTTCAGATTGGCAGCAATCTTGTTCAGAACGTGGCCGCTGCTGATTCTAGTACTTGCATCGGTCTTCTCGGTGCCTGCGTTGTGTTTGTTCAGCCAATCAGCGGCATCCTGCGCGTTATTGCTAGTGTAGGATTCATCCTTTGTCTTGATGGCGTTTACGACAGCAGTTTGGACGTCGTCGCTGGCCCACGCGATGTTGCTCACAGTCGTGCCCTCGGCGGTCGTCGTAACCGTAGCCGTAAAGATTTGAATGCCCTTATAGGTCGTGGACGCTCCATAATCAGGATCGTTGAACGTCACAGTCGAGCCCTCCGCAGCAAACGCCATCGTGACCGGGGCCATCACACCGCCGAAGCTCAGCGCTGCTGTGAGGCCGGCGGTTACTGCCAGGCGTGCGATGTTCTTGTTCATTCTCATCTTCTTTTCCTCCGTTTTCCGGTTGGTTCTCATTCGGTCGGTCATCGTCTGTCTGTGTCTGTGCATCTGCTTCGTTGTGTCTCGCCCCGCTCTCGGTGGGGCTGCCAGCTACTTTTTATGGCTGCCACCTCCCCGCTTGACCAGGAGCGCGACCACGATGAGCGCGGCTCCGGCGACCGCCACGGCGGCCGCGGCGAACATTGCCATATCTCCCGTCGAGGGCATAAAGCCTCGAGGGGAAACGTTGGCGGGCGTGTTGATGATCGACGCCTCCAGGCTGCCCGTCGACCCGTCCGCGCTGTCGGCGCGCAGGGGCGACTCGGCCGTGACGGTGAGCTTGGGCTTGGCGGCCGCCACCTGGTCGACGTCCAGGCCCTCGGCCTTGACCGTCACGCCGCGCATGCCCTCAAAGGCGGTGTAGCCCTTGGGCGCCTTGAGCTCGCGGACCTCCAGCTTGCCCGAGTCCACGCCCGAGACGGTCACGCGGCCGTCCTCGCCCGTGGTGACGGTGGCCTTGCCTTGCGCATCCCACGTGCCGTCGGCCGCCAGCGTGCGACCGCGGTCGTCGGCGATGCTCAGGACCGCCCCGGACAGCGGCTTGTCGCCGTCGCTGCCGCGCTTGGTGAGCGCGAGATCCCAGGTGTAGGCGCACGCGTCGTCGCTCGGCGTGCGGGTGAAGCCGGCGTCGCCGGACTGGTCGGCAAGAGGAGAGCGCGGGTAGCGCAGGTAGACCTCGTTGGGGTTGCCCTTCGCGATGCCGTGGTTGCACGCGCTGTTGAGCGGTGCATTGTACACGGCGACCACGCGGGCGCCCGCGGTAAAGGCGTCGGCCCCGCCGAGCGCGGCAATCAGGTCGCCGGTGCGCACGGTGAAGATCCCGTCCGCGGCCACCTTGGTGGCGCACTGGGCCGTGATGTCGGTCCAGCCCTTCGCGGCCTTAGTGCCGGCGCGGCCGCCCTTGCCGGCCGAAACGGCGTCGAAGCCGCCGTTCGCGCCCACCGCCGCGTACACGCGCATGCTCGCGGCCACCTTGGAGGGGTCGAGCCCCGCGCTCATGGTGTCGACGAGCTGCACCGTATAGGCGTCGTAAGCGGTAAGACCCGCCGGGACCGTGGCCGAGAGGCGCCAGTACAGGTCGTCGGCGACCGTGGCGTCGGCGGCCTTCTGCCAGGCGGCGGTGCTGTCCTCCAGCACGTGCTTGGCCACCTTGGGAGTGGCGGCCTTGGGCTTGACGATGACGGCGCTGCCGCCGACCAGGGCCATGATCGGCGCGGTGCCGGCCTCGTTTTGGGAGATGGCGTCGTCTTTGGCGACGATGAGCCAGTAGCCACAGGGCAGCTCGGCCGTCGTGCCCGCGTTAAGGGCCACGGACACGGCGCCAGAGCTCTGGAGGGAACGAGCGAGCTGTGCGCTCAGCGCGCTCGTAAGGCGGGAATCGGTGTTGAGCCACTCGGCAGCTTCCTGTGCGGTGGTCTGGGAATTGGGCATGCCGGCGCTGTGCAACACAGGCAGCGCGGTGTCGCGCACGGCATCGCTTGCCCAGACAAGGTCGGTGGCGATCTTGGCGTCGTTGTCGTCATCGACGACGTTGGCGTCAAAGATCTGGTAGGCGTCGTAGCTGCGCGCCACGGTGCCTGTCACCGTGATGGATCCGGTCGCGCTCGGCGCGGCCTGCGCGGATGCGGGGAACACAACCGCGCAGGTGCCGATCAAGAGGGCGAGCAGCGCAAACAAGATCGGGAAGGAGCAAACTTTCTTATTCACGACGCTCGCCTCCCTTCGCATTCGCCTTGCGACGAATGTGCATCCAGGCCGCAGCAGCGCAAAGCGCCGCCGCGCCGGCAAGGTACGTCAGAGTGACGCCCGACATACCAGAAAGGGGCAGAGTGGTGGAGTAGGTGTTGGTGAAGGTGGGGCCGTGCTCATTGGGATTGTTACTGTTAAAGACAATGGGCTCCTGGTCGTCGATAGGATTACCGCCAGCGTCCTGGATCTTGGTGTAGGTTACCTTGGTGGCCTTGATTGTTCCGTCTTTTTGGTCCGTCATTGTGACATCAAATCGATAGACCGACTCGTCGTACTTGTAGTTCGTAAACGGCGTGGTCGGCCGCTGTTCGCGAACGTAATAAGGAAAGGTTTTGCTCGCACCGCGACCCGTGGAGTCGGACGCGAGTTTTTCGAGGTCTTTTAGTTCGTACTTAATCTCGTCGAAGCTTAAGGTCTGGGACTTACCAGCGTCGGTCTTGGTCGACTTATTCTGAACGTTCTTCGTGAACTCTTTGTCGGTCGCAAGCTGAAGCGTAAACTCCTTCATCTCGCCGCCCTCAACGACCTTAGTCGCCTTAGGAGTCCAGGAGCCGCTGGAGGTGTACGGAGTGTACTCGTTGGTGAAAGTCGTTGAGCTATCTTTGCAGGCAATTGGATAATAGTCATCGCTCTTCTGCAAGTTGTCCCATGATTTTGTGACACTCCACATCCCAGATGACTTGTCGAGTTCATGCTTGGTCACTTCGACCTTTTCAATCGTGTAGTTATGGATTTTGAGAGCTATCTGTACGTTCGGCTCGTTCTTTTTCGGAACAGTCATGAGCTCGGTCGGGTTATCCTTGGCGCTTACCACAATCTCATACACAGCGGAGTCGTACGTGATACCGGGTTCAGCGCCGGAATCTTCGACCAAGTAGTATGTGATAGTGGTTGTGTCAGCTGTACCACTCGTTGCGAACTGTTCATCAAGATCAAACGTGATGTTACCGCTTGCGTCATTTTTTGCAGTTCCTACCTCAGTGCAAGCGTCGCGATTGAATGTTGCGCTAGCCAAAGGGTCGGTTGAGTCCTTGCGGTAGACCCTAAAGGTAAACTGATTCTCTTCGAGCTTCTCGTTCACATTTGTCTGCGAATTACGTAGCACCTTGGTCGCCTTGAGCTTGAGGCTCGGATAGACATACGTGTCCTCAGGCGCGCCCATGTACAGGTCGCCGTTCGACATGATGCCGCCGCCATGGTCCCAGGAATAGTTGCCGGTGATGAACGTTGTCGCAACTTTTTGCGCATTGATCGCGGCTTCGTCTTGAGCTGTAACACCCGAGCTCAGGCCGATGCTTTTATATACCTGCACGCCACCGTTAGCGGGGATAGTAATGGCTTGCGTAAGCTCTTTACTTCCCTTGTATTTGGCGTCACCGACGCCAAGCATTTTGCCAATCACCGCCGCGATCGGGGTCTTATGATCCTCCGCCGCAAGGAAGAAGTCCGCGTGGCCGTTTTCGCGAAACTCTTTGGCATTGTAGGCGTCAGTATCCTGGTTCTTTTTGTGGTCAAGGCCTTCGTAGCCACCAGCGGATAGGTGAGGGGTGCCTTCGTTACCGCTATTCTTTTCAGAATTATAATCAGCTTTTGCGTCCTGCTGATCTTTGGCAGACGAATTGCCAAAGATTGCTGTGCCCTCAGTGTTCGTTACCAACGTCTTGCCCGTAGGGCAGACTGCAACGCCACCGCCATAGCCGCCAGCGGTATTGGCGCTAATGTACGAGTTATATATGAATAGCCTACCAGCAGTCTTCTCCTTGCCCAAATCCGAGTTTCCCTGGACAAAGATACCGCCTCCGCCCCAGTCAAAGCGAGACATGCAAGAGTTATTAGTGATGTAGACTGGGCTATCGTTTGACGACCCATTTATCATCGCGTCAACCATCTGGCCCACTCGAATGCCAGCACCTTCAGATCGGTAGCTCACGTTAGAGGCAATAATTCCTCCCGTGATTTTCAGCCACGCCATACCCGTACGGGATTGCTCATTACGGTCGACATCCGTGACATAAACACCGCCGCCGGCTTCCTTGGAGTAGTTGCCGGTAATCCGGCCGCCCGAAATGGTGACATGAGTACCGTTTCTAGCGGCAAGTCCAGCGCCGCCATGATTGCCATAACCATCTTTGCCACAGAAATTGGCATATTTATTGTTAGTGATGTAGCCACCGGAAACAGTGACGCTGCCGCCTTCGGCCATGATGCCGCCGCCGAATCCAGTGCCAGAAGGAAGTGTGCTGTTGCCGGAGATTACGCCACCAGTTATGGTGACCGTGGAACCTCCAGCATACACACCGCCGCCACTAGGAGCGCTGTTGCCGGCAATTACGCCACCGGTCAGTTTTAGGGTCGAGGCCTTACCTTTATCGTTGGACACCTTAATGCCCGCGCCCACACCCGAGCTAGAAGCGCCACACACATAGCCACCGCTCATGTTGACGGTAGAGCCGTTCTCGGCATAGATGAGGTTGCCAACATTGCAATTATACTGTTGGGTAATTACACCGTTATCAAGATTAAACGTACCGCCCGCATAAACGTTGATGAGCCTCATCGTGGAGCCGGCAGCGGTACCCACGATGGCACCGTTGATGCTGACCTCGTGCCTATAGAGAGTCTCGGTTGTCCCCGTACCGCTCGGCGTCGATTCGGTCACGTAATACGTGAGTTTGGTCGGAATGCCAGAGCTGGTGTCGTAGTCCATCGAGGCAACTCGCCCATTATTGTCGCCATCCGAAGTCTGCTTTTGATCAGACCCTTGGTTAGAATCTTTAACTGTAAGCGCCGCGTTATTGGTGATGTTGAAGAGCGGCTTATTTGAATTGTCGCCCGAATGCGTGATTTTATGGCCGCTTAAGTCCAGCGTTATATTGCTGCCGCTCTTCTCAAGTTTGATTTCGCCGGGATAGTCGATATCGTTTGCAAGCTCAAAGCTAACAGCTTGATTTTCCCCAACGCCCTGAAGCTTATCTCGCAATTCACCGCCATTAGCAATAGCCGTGGCTGCTTCTTCGTTCTCCGCAGCTTCTTCGGCTACCGAGACAGTGCCATCGTCGACCGCTTCATTATCTTCTGCCTGCGACTCGTCCTTGGGCTGCTCCTCCGGTTGGGCATCGCCCACGCCGTTTTCGACATCGTCACTATTCTGGTTTTCGGTATCCCCGTTGTTGGTGTTGTCTACATCAGTAGGCTTACTTGAGGAACCCCCCCCCATCACAGCTTCCTCAGCAGAACCCGTCTGGGAATCGTTGGCAATGGCCTGCGAGATCGGAGGCATGACGAGCGACAGTACCAGGCTCAAAACGGAGGCTCCGCACAAAACGCCTGCCAGTACACGGCGCGTCGCTTTATTACTTTGCTTAGATTTGTCTGAATTTGCTTTCATCGATGTCTCCTCCCCAAGAGACCGCGATCCTGCTCTTTCACCATCAAACTTGGGCGCGCAACCTATAATTGCTCGCGCTCGATATGCATATTATTATTCTTTGTTTAAGCAACGCAAGGCTAACAATGTCAATTTTACTTCGCGTTGCCTTAACTTCTTGACAATTATTCAAACTATGCGTTGTTTTTAGAGGGTTAAATTTCGGAAAGACGCTGGTAAACTCGTTAGCAAATCTAGATAAATGACACTTTACCATTGTTTGTACAACATTTTGTTTTAACCCGCTCAATCTATGAACGGTCAAAATTGCGCCGTGAATGACAGTATATCTACCTGCAAATATTAGTTTTGAGCTAATTGGTCAATTACTGCACAACCAGCGTGTGCCGACATGTTCATACATCGACACTTGAATGACATCGTATGTTACCGGCTGCAAATCTCCTCGCTACAAAAAAGCGTTCCAACAATCGACTGTTGGAACGCTTGGAAAACCACCACAAAGGCGCTCTGCCCTCTTTGTGGCTGCCCCCAGGCGCTACAGAAGATGTTCCTCGATAAAGATCGCAATGCCGTCTTTGTCGTTGCTGGCGGTTACAAAATCGGCGGCGGCACGAGTGGCGTCGCTGCCATTTGCCATGGCCACGCCCACGCCGGCGTCAGCCACCATGCAGGTGTCGTTGTCCGCATCGCCAAACACGCAGATGTCCTGGAGCTCCATGTCGTTGAGCTCCGCCACGCGCACAAGGCCGCGCGTCTTGGACACGCGCGGATCCATGAACTCGTAGAGCCGCTGCGTGGTTTGCAGAGCCGCCGCCTTAACAGTATCATCGGCAAACGTCAATGCTCGCTCAATCACCCGCGGCATTACCTCGGGCGCCATGGTAAACATCACCTTGGGCTGCGGCTCGCGCAAAAACTCGGCGAAATCGACCACCTGGTAGGGCACGCCGTCGACGCGTGACAGGTGCTCGACGCACGCGTTGCTCTCGGGCACGTAGAACACGCCGTCTCGGGGGCAGACGGGCGTTGCCGGAAGGTCCGCCATGTGCTTGCAGATGCGCGCGATGGTCTCGCCCGGCAGCGGAAAGCTCAGCTCGTTGATGGCGTGCGCGCGATCGATGACCTCGGCGCCACCGCAGCCCACGAGCACGTCCACCAGGCCTTCGATGCCCCAGAACTCGTACATGGCCTCGGTCGCGTGGGCGTCGCGCCCGGTGCACAGGCCAAAAAGCACGCCGCGGTCGCGCAGGGCGCGGATCGCCGCCACGGTGCGCGGGGACACCGTATGCTGGCTCGTGAGCAGCGTACCGTCGATATCGCAGAACACGGCTTTGATGTGGCTGAAGGTGGTGTCCATGGGGGCCTTTCTGGGTTGCGCGGCGGTGTGGGGTGTGGTCGTGAACGGCGTACATGCTATACCAAGGCGCAGGCGCGGCCCGTTAAAGCAAAAACCACCACAAAGGTGCCTGGCTCCTTTGTGGTGGCCGGACCCGCAGGGTGGCCTGGCCCGGGGCGCAAACCATCACAACATTCGACGTTATTCGGCAAAATCGCGATTTTCATCGAATGTTGTGATGGTTTTTACTGCTTTGCGGCACGATCCAGATGCCGACGTCCAAACAGCAGCAGCGCCGCGGGAACCGCCGTCACGACCATGCCCGCTCCCACGAGTGTCCGTTGTACGCCAAATGTTGCCGCCAGCCACGGGGCAATCGCCAGAGGGGCCACGCCGGCGAACATATTGCCAAAGCCCATGACCGAGTTCACACGGCCAAGCTGCTCGAGCGGTGCCGTCGTCTGCACAATGGTGTTGTGGAGCGGGTTGACGACACCCCAAGCTATGCCCAGGGCGATCTGGCCGACGAGGGCCACGCCCACGTACGGCGTCCCCACATAGAGCAGACTTCCCAGGCCCACGGACATAAGTGCCACGAGCAGCGTTTTTAGGTTTACCAAGTGCGGCGGCAAGCGGAGCGCGAGCACGGCACCCAGCACCGCGCCCACGCCCGAGGCCGACGAGAGCCAGCCCATCCACTCAACGCCGACGCGTAGGACATCGCGATAGAAAAACGACTCGAGCGGATCGAAGGCTCCGTAGCCAAAGTTCGAAAGAAAAATGATGCAGAAAAGTAGCGCGAGGACGCTGTTGGTGAAGACCGTCTTGATGCTAGTCGCGAAGGTGGCGCGAGTGGATGCGCTGGGGTTGGAGCTTTGCCCCGCACGCTCCCCTTCCTCTGCCGAATCGGCATCCGCATGCCCGGCGACATGGCTGGTCTGCGGCCTAAAGCCCCAGCCGGCGATGAGCGCCAGCACGGTAAAGAGCATCATGAGCACGAACACCGCGCGCGACGATGCAGCCGCCGCGACAAAGCCGCCCAGCGTGGGACCAACGATGATACTCACGTTTGAAAACATGGCGATGGCGGAGTTGATGTCTTTGAGCTCGACAGGATCGTCGGTGAGGTAAGCCGGATAGGATGTGGCGATGGGCTGGGCGAATCCCATCGTAAAGCCCAGAAACACCGCGCCGAGCAGGACGACGCCGGTCGCGCTACCAAAGGCGATGATTGCCGTGCCAGTTGCGAGAGCGCCGATGATGCTCAGCAAGAAATGGCGGCGCGGGCCCCAGGCATCGAGTGCCGCTCCACCCGCAAAGGATCCCAGGATCACGAAGACGTTCATGAAGAGGACTGCCAGCGACGTCGCAACGACCGAAGCGTCGTCCGCATAGGTGAGCGTTCCGATAACGCCGATAAAATAGCTGGTCTGAAAACCGGTGTAGATGAGAAAGCGCATCGCCACCAGGCGCTTGGCCTGCACGGACAGCGATGATTGAGGCTTTGAGAAAAGAGAGGCGAGCATGGAGACTCCTTGTTTCATACGAATACGGGCGGTGGGCATTCGCCACCGTCTGTCAAATCAATCTATCCGCATGAAACATTAAGGACGCATCGAGCCCCTTTTCTCCGTTTTTCGCCCGTCATGAACTACTTGGTAGATTGTAAGGCATGTCCCGATAATCTACCAAAGCAAAACCACCACAAAGGTGCCTGTCCCCTTTGTGGTGGAATGACGTTTGCCCAGATAAAACCTGCCAAAATAAACCTGTCCCTATTTGGCAGGTTTTAGGCCAGATGATCTTGGATCAGGTCGCAGATGGCTCGAGCGTCGTTGATGTTGATGGCTCGGGTCGCAAAGCCGGCGTCGAAGGCCTGACGCGCCAGGGCCTCGTTGCAGGCAAGGGCCAGCGTGTGACCGTCGACCAGGTCGAGCGAGCTCTTGCCGCGCAGACGGTCGACACCGGAGCGCGCGACGACGATGTTGTCGAAGCCCTCGGTCTTGTAGCCCTCGATGATCACCACGTCGACATCGTTGTAGCGCGACAGCAGCTCGCGCGCGGGCATCTCGTCCTCCTCGCGCGTGTCGGCGTACTCCGCCCAGCGCGTGGCGCAGATGAGGCCCACGTGTTTGGATCCGGCCTGGTGATGGCGCCACGTATCCTTAGCGGGCACGTCGATATCAAAGCCGTGATGACCATGATGCTTGAGCGAACCCACGCGCAGGCCGCGGCGGGTGAGCTCGGCGATAACCTTCTCGACGAGCGTGGTCTTGCCCGAGTTTTGGTAGCCGATAAACGCGATCGCGGGGACGGCCGGTGTCGGAGCTGCGGGTGCGACGGCGACGGGTGCGCTCGCGGGCGCGGCACCGTCAGCAGCCACGGACTCAACAGCAGCGGCCTGACGCTCTGCACGATCCCACACGCCCGAGCGGCCGCCCTCCTTGTGCAGCAGGCGCACGTCGACGATCTCCATGCCGCGGTCGACGGCCTTGCACATGTCATAGATCGTGAGGCATGCGGCGCTCGCGCCGGTCAGGGCCTCCATCTCGATACCGGTCTTGCCCGTCACACCGGCTGTGACCAGCACGTGAAAGCCAACCTGCCCGTCCGCGCGCGCCGGCGCCCAGCCCTCGGGCACGTCCTCGGCCGGCGTCCCCGCCGGAGCGATGGGTGCAATGTCGCACTTGCTCTTGGTAATGAGCAGCGGATGACACATGGGGATGATGTCGCTCGTGCGTTTGATGGCCATGATGCCCGCCACGCGCGCGCAGGCAAGCACGTCGCCCTTTTTGGCGCGGTCCTGCAGCACCATGGTTTGCGTCTCAGGGTGCATGAGGATGGTGCCCTCGGCGATGGCGGTGCGATGGGTCTCGGCCTTGTCGGACACGTCGACCATGCGTACCTCGCCCTTGGCGTCCACGTGCGTCAGCTCGTCGCGACGGGCGTCGCGGGCGGGCTCGGCGACAGCGCTGGCAGTCGGCCGCACGGACGCGTCGGCGTTGCCAGCATTCGCCGCAGCCGTGGCTTTATGGGCAGACATCGCGGCCCTGCGAGCGGCCTTGGTGGCATCGGCGTACCTGCTCTTGGCCATATGATCATCCTCCGATTTGGGACATAAATCGTTGCGTGCCCTCAATTATCGCGTGTTCCTGCGGTTTGTGGGCCACGGCATCGCGCCAAATCGAAAGTACCCGTATATCATCACCACGGCGCAGGGCTTCGCGCACCGAATACTCGGCATCGCTGAATAGGCACGGACGCACGTTGCCATCGGCCGTCAGGCGCAAACGGTTGCAATTCGCACAAAAATGGTTGGACATGGCGCTAATGAAGCCGACCGTTCCCGCCGCACCCGGAAAGTGCCAGTAGCGCGCAGGGCCCGCGCCGGCAGGAGCGTCGTTGATGTCGAGCGGCTCGAGCTCGCCCAATCCCGCCGCCGCGGCCCCGGCATTGATGCGCGCCCGCAGTTCGTCGCTCGGAACGGTGTCGCTCGCATCCCACAGCGCCGGATTGAGCGCGGGCGCATGCGGGTCCACAGCGCAATGCGAGCTCGTGTGTTCGTCGCCGATGGGCATGTATTCGATAAAGCGCAGGTGGATGGGGCGGTCGAGCGTGAGCCGCGCGAGGGCCGCCACATCTTGGTTGAGCCGGCGCACCACAACGCAGTTCACCTTAACGGGCTCAAAGCCCCAAGCCAGCGCCGCGTCGATGCCAGCCATGGTCTGCTCGAGTCGACCCAGGCGCGTGATCTTTCCAAAGAGCGTAGGGTCAAGCGTGTCGAGCGAGACGTTGACGCGGTTAAGGCCGGCGTCCTTGAGCTGCGGTGCCAGCTTGGGCAGCAGGGCGCCGTTGGTGGTAAGCGAGATGTCCTCGATCTGCGGGATCTCGCGGATATCGCGAATGAGCGGGATGATACGCCGGCTGACCAGCGGCTCGCCACCCGTCAGGCGTACGCGACGAATGCCCTCCCCCGCCACCAAGCGCACAAAGCGGGCGATTTCCTCGGCGCTGAGCAGCTCGTCGTGCGCGCGGGGCGCCACGCCATCGGCTGGCATGCAGTAAATGCAGCGGAAATTGCACTTGTCGGTAACGGCAATGCGCAGGTAGTTGATATCGCGGCCAAAGCCGTCATGTTGCACGTGCCCGTCCACGCAGCCTCCCCTCACGCGGCGTTTTATTCTTCGGAAAACATAATACCGCACGGGAGAATCATGCCGACACCCGTACGACAGGACAGGTCGTTTCGAGCAAAACGGACTTTCCAAGCCCATCCTCAGCACGCAAACCATCACAACATTCGATGCTTTTCCCGTTTTTGGCAAAAAACGTCGAATGTTGTGATGGTCTGCCTGCCCGCAGCGCCCCGTAGAAGGACCAAAACGTCCCTAAAGGACGCCGTCCCAGTGCCGAATCACGAATTCTCGCAGGTCGTTCTGCCGCTTTTGGAACGCTTCGCTTCGGTCGCACTTAAGACCCATAGCGAGCGCGATGGCGTTCATCGCCCGGTGCAATTGCAGCTGGTGGGCAAACTGAGTCCCGGTGAGGACGATCATCCTAAAGCCCAGCGCGCTCAGCACGGTCATACGCTCCGCATCCGACGCGCTGCGCTGTTTATCAAGATGGTCCGAACCGTTGTATTCAATCCCCGTACCGCTCGCAGGCGCATATACGTCGATCTCGAAATACCCGGCCTTTGCGAGATACTTGAACTCGTTGGGAACATCGACCCGATGGTTGAGCTCGATCTTGGCGTATCCCAGCCCGCCCTGGGAACGTTTTGCTACGACCATGATTGCGGTGGCCGTCTCCATGGGCGACCGCGCGCCATCGTGCACGCGCTTGAGCACGGCGGCCGCGCGTATAGCCCCCTGACGAGATCGGTTCTCATTGCAATAGGCAATCAAGTCGGCAACGGTATACCTCTGCCCCATCTCGACATAATCGTCCGTCGACAGATGATTCAAATGGTATCGGGCACAGATTTCGTAGCCATATTCCAGCTGTTCGGGCTCGCTCATCCACGAACCCGCTTGGACAAAGCACATGACCTCATCAACCACTAGAAGGCCCTCTGCCACCTCAAGAAGATGGTCTGGAGGTACCGGCGCCCCAAACACGTGGCACCTAAATCCAGCCGGCGTCGAGCGCTCAAAATCGAAGTTGACGAGCGTGTCGATATGACCCAGCTCTTCTCGTGGAATACCAAGCGAAACCAGATAGTCGGTAACGATCCCAACTGCCGCTGAAGCCCTCAGCCCCTTGACATCGAGTCCCAATTTGGACAGGCCCGCAGTCGGCTCCGCCTCGTTAGCAAGCGAGTCCTCATCGTATAGGCTGCTTGCTCGCGAGAGCGGCTCGGACGGGCGCGCCACGTTGTGGTACAGCCAGGCAGTCTTATGGGACAGGACGATCGGCAGGTCCATGAGCCCTCCAATGGAGTCGGATAACCAACCTTATTCCCCTGCCCACGGGTCCGCACACCTTCGTGCGCAAGAAAGCGATTCCACCCGATCGAGTGGTAGAAAAACCATCACAACATTCGATGCTTTTCCCGATTTTGGCAAAAAACGGCGAATGTTGTGATGGTTTGAGGCGAGGTGAGAGGCACGGAGGGGTCAAAGCATCGTGCTCGAACGGGTTAATCCAACTCTTTTAAGCCATGCGCCAGCTGCCAGTACTCGCCGTGCTGAGCGAGCAGCTCTTCGTGCGTGCCGCGCTCGATGATGCGGCCGTGTTCGAGGACCATGATGGCATCGGCGTCGCGGACGGTGGACAGGCGGTGCGCGATCATAAACGTGGTGCGGCCACGCATGATGCGGTCCATGCCGCGCTCGATGAGCTTTTCGGTGCGCGTGTCGATAGAGCTCGTGGCCTCGTCCAGGATGAGCACCGGCGGGTCGGCGACGGCCACGCGCGCAATGGCGAGCAGCTGGCGCTGGCCCTGCGACAGGTTGGCGCCATCGGCCGTGACCGGCGTGTCGTACCCTCTAGGCAGGCGGCGAATAAACGAATCCGCGCAGGCGGCCTCGGCAGCGGCGCGCACTTCCTCGTCGGTCGCGTCGAGCTTGCCAAAGCGGATGTTCTGTGCAATGGTGCCGCTAAACAGGTGCGTGTCCTGCAGCACAATGCCGAGCGACCCGCGCAGGCTGGCCTTGGCAATGTGCTTGACGTCGATGCCGTCGTACGTGATCTCGCCGTCATCGACCTCGTAGAAGCGGTTGATGAGGTTGGTGATGGTCGTCTTACCTGCGCCTGTGGAGCCCACAAAGGCGATCTTTTGGCCCGGCTTGGCAAACAGGTTGAGGTCCGTGAGCACACGGGTGCCCGACACGTAGGAAAAGTCCACGGCATGGAAGCGCACGTCGCCAGCAAGCGGGACCAAGCCGCACGTGAGCTCGGTACCGTCGGTAGCCACCGCGCGGCCCGACTCATCAACGGCAGCCACATCATGCAGGTGCCCGTACGCGCCCACGCCCTGGCCCTCGGGAATCTTCCATGCCCACGCGGCGTCGCCCGTCTGCACCAGCTCCACGCAGCCCTCGTCCACCTCGGGCTCAAGATCCATGGCGGCAAACAGGCGCTCGGCACCGGCCAGCGCGTTGAGCAAAAAGTTGCCCAGCTGCGTGAACTGGTTGATGGGCATGGCGGCCTGACGCACAAAGACCAGGTAGCTTGCGAGCGCACCTACATCGGCGAGCCCCTTGATGCAGAGCATGCCGCCCGCCACGGCGACGATGGCGTAGTTGGCATAGCCAATCACCACGGTCATGGGAACCATGGAGTTGGCATAGCTCACGGCGGCGGTGCCGGTACGGCGAAGCTCGTCGTTGCGGCAGGCGAAGCCGGCAACATTCGCTGCCTCGCGGTTAAAGACCTTGATGACCTTTTGGCCCGAGACCATCTCTTCGATATATCCGTCCAAGTCGCCAAGCGATGCCTGCTGGGCGGCAAAGAAGCGCTTAGAGCGCGCGCCCGAGTAGCGCGCATACAGCACAATGGCCGCATCGCACACGAGCGTGATAATCGTGAGCTGCCAGTTGAGGATGATGAGCATGGCCGTGGTGCCCACAACCTGAATGGCGGCCTGAATCACGTTGGCAAAGCTGTTGTTGAGCGCCTCGGAGACGGTGTCGACGTCGTTGGTGAAAAAGCTCATGATGTCGCCCGAGCGCGTGCTGTCAAAATAACTGAGCGGCAGCGTCTGGATGTGCGCGAACAGGTCGCGTCGAATATCGGACACCACGCGTTGGGCCGCACGCACCATAATCTGTGAGTAGCCCAGGGCCGAAAGCACGCCCGCGGCGTAGATGATCGCCGTCAGGATGACCTGCTTGGCAAGCAGTTCCTCCCCGCCCGTGGCCAAACCGTTAACGATGGGGCGCACCATGTAGGTGCCGGCGAGGCTCGCGATGGCGGCGACGGAGGCGAGCACGCCCACCGCGAGCAACGAGAACTTGGCATGCCCCATGTAGGAGAGCAAGCGGCGCACCGTGCGCTTGAGGTCGGCCGGGCGTGCTTGGGCTGCGGTCTTAGGCATGACGCTCACCCCCTTCCAGGGGTGATCCGCCGGGGACGGAGAAAAACGGATCGTTCGCGCAGCCATCGTCGCTGCCTCCGGCGGCGTCCGCGTTCCCCGCAAACTCCATCTGCGAGGCGTAAATCTCCTGGTAGATGTTGTCGCCCGCCAGCAGTTCCTCGTGCGTGCCCACGCCGTGGACACGACCGTCGTCCAACACCACAATGCGATCGGCATCCATGACGCTCGCGATGCGCTGGGCGATGACAATCACCGTCGTATTGGGAATCCGAGCGATATGCTCGCGGATCTTGGCGTCGGTCGCCATATCGACCGCGCTGGTGGAGTCATCAAAAATGAGCACGCGCGGATGCTTGAGCAGCGTGCGCGCGATGCACAGGCGTTGCTTCTGGCCACCCGAAACACCGGCGCCGCCTTGACCCAACTCGCCGTCCAGCCCGCCGATGCGATCGAGGAACTCGTCCACGCACGCCGCGCGGCAAGCCGCGAGGAGCTCATCGTCCGATGCCTGCGGATTGCCCCACTGCAGGTTCTCGCGCACGGTACCCGTGAACAGCACGTTCTTTTGCAGCACAATGCCCACGGCGTCGCGTAGGGTCGCGAGGTCGTAGTCGCGCACGTCGTGTCCGCCCACAAGTACGGTGCCCTCAGTGGCGTCGTACAGGCGCGCAATCAGCTGCACAAGCGAGCTCTTGCCCGAGCCCGTGCCGCCGAGGATGCCCACCGTCGAGCCGCTCTCGATGCAAAGGTCGATATGCTCGAGCACATCCTCGGCTGCATCCGCGCGGTATTTAAAGGAAACGTCGCGAAACTCGATACTGCCGTCCGCTGGCGTCGCGGTCGCGAGGTCTCCCGCAGGATTGGCGATAAAGGGCTCTTCATCGAGCACCTCTGCGATACGGCCCACACTCGTGAGAGCGCGCGTGAGCAGCAAAAACACGTTGGAAATCATCATGAGCGAGTTCATGATCAGCAGCACGTAGCTCATAAAGCCCGTGAGCGAGCCCACGCCCAGGCGACCTTCGATGATCATGCGGCCGCCAATCCACAGGATCGAGGGCGCAGCCACGTACATCGAGAGCTGGAACACCGGCAGGTTGAGCACGGCGGTGCCGAAGGTCTTGGTCGCCGTGCCGGCGAGCTCGGTATTGACGGTGTCGAACTTGTCGCACTCGTGCTCGGCGCGCACGTAAGCCTTCACGGCGCGCACGGCGGTAAGGTCCTCTTGCACCACGCCGTTGAGGTGGTCCATCGAGGTCTGGAGTTGGCGGTAGAGCGGGCTCACGCGCACGGTAATGATACCGAGCACGATGGCGAGCATCGGCAGAATGACGGCAAAGACCGCCGCGAGCTCGCGCGAGAGCGCAAAAGCGTAGACGAGGCCCATGACCAGATTTACCGGCCCGCGCACCATGGGGCGGAAGCCGTTACCTACGGCGTTTTGAATCACGGTGATGTCGGTGGTCATGCGAGTGACCAGCGAGCTGGCGTCGTAGTTGTCCAGATTGCCAAAAGCGAGCGTCTGGATCTTGCGATACTCGGCCTCGCGCAGGTTAGCGCCCAGCCCCGAGGCAACGCGGGCGGACGTGCGTGCATAACCCAAGCCAAGTACCAGCGAAAATGCGGCACATACCAACATATACGTGCCCTGCAACAGCATGTAGTTGATGTCGCCCGCGGGCACGCCCACATCGATGATATTTGCCATGATGACCGGGATAAACAGCTCGAGCGCCGTCTCGGCAGTCACAAAGAACACGCCGAGCATGGCGTCGCGGCGGTATGCCCCCAGATAGGAAAACAAAATCTTGAGATTGCGCACGCAGGTTCATCCCCCATCAAACGTTGTTCGCAAACCCACGTATTATGGCGCGCTGCGCGGCGGTGTCAAGTGTTCCGAAATCGATTTCTGCAAGGCTAGTGCAGGCGCTAAGCTCGCAAGGCGCATCTCTGTATTCAATTGGAAATGAACGCGAGCGCGACTTTTTTCGCCCCGCTGCCAACATAAACCTTGACTCTACAATCGTTGTAGGGTTTTCACTACACTGGTAGCAAAACGAACCCAGCCAGAAAGCCCCGCCCATGGAACACGACCTCACACGCGGCAATGTCCTCAAGACCATCGCGGTCTTTGCCCTGCCCTATATGCTCTCGTACTTTTTGCAGATGCTCTACGGCATGGCCGACCTGTACATGATGGGGCAGTTTAGCGGCGCCGCCGGCATCACCGCCGTGGGCAATGGCGCGCAGACGCTCTATATCATTACCGTAACGCTCGTGGGCCTGGCCATGGGAACGACGGTTATCGTCGGCCACGCCGTGGGTTCGCGTCGGTTTGACCGCGCCGAGACCGCCATCGGCAACACCATCACGCTCTTTATGGGTGTCTCGGTGGTGCTGGCCGCTGTCCTGCTCGCACTGTGTCCGCAGATTGTGGCACTCATTGGCACGCCGGCCGAAGCGGTCGAAGGAACCGCCGCCTACCTGCGTATCTGCTTTATGGGCATTCCCTTTATCGCCGCGTACAACATCCTCTCGGCCATCTTTCGCGGCCTAGGCGATTCGCGCTCGCCCATGTACGTGATTGGCGTGGCATGCATCATCAACATCGCGCTCGACTTTCTGTTTATCGGCCACATGGGGCTCGGCCCCGTAGGCGCGGCACTCGGCACAGTCATCGCGCAGACGGCGAGCGTGGCTCTCGCGCTCGTGTGGCTCAAGAGCCGTCGCACAAACATCCACGTTAAGCGCAGCGACCTGCGCCCCCAGCCCGAGGTGCTCGGCAGCATTCTTAAGATCGGCGTGCCCGTGGCCGTGCAGGACGGCTGCATCCAGGTGGCATTTATGTTCATCACCGTCATCGCCAACCACCGCGGCCTGGTCGACGCCGCCGCCGTGGGCCTAGTCGAGAAGATGATCAGCTTTTTGTTTATCGTGCCGAGTTCCATGGGCGCTACCGTCAGCGCGCTCACGGCGCAAAACGCCGGCGCGGGCAAGGGCGACCGCGCGCGTCAGGTACTCAGGGACGCCATGACCATCTCGGTGGTGTACGGCTGCCTGATCACGGTGCTGATGTGGCTGGTGGCGCCGGCGTTTATCGGCTTTTTTGCCAAGGACCCCGCGGTGGTCGCCGCCGGCACCGGCTATATGCGCAGCTATATTTTCGACGCGATCTTTGCCGGCATCCACATTTGCTTTAGCGGCTTTTTCGCTGCGTATGGCAAGAGCTACATCGGCTTTGCGCACAACGTGCTGGCCGTGGTGCTCATTCGCGTGCCCGGTGCATGGCTGCTGTCGAACGCCTATTCCGACACGCTGTTCCCCATGGGTATCGCCTCGCCGTGCGGGTCGATTCTGTCGGCGGTTATCTGCGTGATTGCCTTTACCGTGCTCAACCGCCGCGGAACTTTTGACAAGCTGATGGCGTAGAGGGGCAACGCGAAATCGCCCTCATCGACGACATCATCAGCGATGACCCAGCGACCTACGTGACGCAGATCACGGTGCCCGTTTCCCCGTCCAAATAAAATCCGCCCGAAAGGTATCATGCTTTCCGGGCGGATCTTCAATTTGGTTATCGATGCGCTAAGCCCGGGGCACCTGACCAGTAGCCAAGATCTGCTCGAGTGCGTCCTCATCCAATACAGGCACGCCCAACTGCTCGGCCTTGGTGAGCTTGGAGCCCGCTTTGGGGCCGGCGACCAGATAGCTCGTCTTCTTTGACACGCTACCCGAAACCTTGGCGCCGAGTACCTTGAGCGCCGCACCTGCCTCGTCGCGGGTGCGGTTGACGAGCGTGCCGGTGAGCACGAAGGTCAGACCCGCAAGCGGTTGCGCGTCGGCGAGCTCGCCCGCCACGCCGGCGTCGGCTGCGGCCTGCGCGTGCGCGGCGCCCAAGTCGACCTCGAGCGACAGGCCCGCCTGACGCAGGCGCTCTAGCACGGCGAGGTTCTCGGGCACGGCCAGGAACTGCTTGACGCTCGCCGCAATCTTGGGACCGATACCCTCGCACTCGGCGATGTCCTCTTCGCTCGCCAAGATGAGCTTGTCGATCGACAGAAATCGCTCGGCGATGACCTCGCCCACACTCTTGCCCACGTGGCGGATACCCAGGGCAAACAGCACGCGACCGAGTGGCTGGCTCTTGGACTTGTTGAGCTCGGCGATGATTTTCTCGGCCGTCTTGAGTCCCACCGGGATGGGGTCGCCCTTCTTGACGCCCTTTTTGCTGTTGGAGCTGGCATAGGTGCGGCCCGTGTCCAGTCCGGCGATGTCGTCCACCGTGAGCTGGTAGAAGTCCGCGACGTCGTGAATCAGCCCGGCGGCGATCATCTTGTCGACGATCTCGTCGCCTAGGCCATCGACGTCCATACAGCCGCGGCTCACCCAGTGGAGCAGGCGCTCCTTGAGCTGCGCGGGGCAGTCGATGGACACGCAGCGGTATGCCACCTCGCCGTCCTCGTGGACCACGGGGCTACCGCACACGGGGCAGACCTCGGGCATGTGCCAGTCGACCGAATCGGCCGGGCGCTTGTCGAGCACCGGCCCCACGACCTCGGGAATCACGTCACCCGCCTTGTGCACGATGATGGTATCGCCCTCGCGCACGTTTTTACGACGGATCTCGTCGATGTTGTGCAGCGTGGCGCGCGCGATGGTGGAGCCGGCAACCGTCACCGGGTCGAACTCGGCGACCGGCGTGAGCACACCGGTGCGGCCCACTTGGATGCGAATTTCGCGTAGGACGGTCTGCTTTTCCTCGGGCGGGAACTTAAAGGCAATGGCCCAGCGCGGTGCGCGAGCAGTAAAGCCCAGGTCGAGCTGCTGCTGGAAGCTGTCGACCTTTACGACCACGCCGTCGATGTCGTAGTCCAAGTCGCCGCGATGCTCGAGGGCCTGGGCACAGAACTCGTGGACCTCGGCCGGCGTGGCGCAGCGGGCCACGTTGGGGTTGACGCTAAAACCGGCGCTGCGCAGCCAGTCGAGGAACTCACGCTGGCTGTGGACGTGCAGCGGATCGGTATCGGCAATGGCGTAGATAAAGGTGGCCAGGTCGCGGCGCGCCGTGACCTTGGGATCCTTCTGGCGCAACGATCCGGCGGCGGCGTTGCGCGGGTTGGCGAAGGGGTCGCGGCCCTCGGCATCGGCCTCTTCATTCAGACGGACAAAGCTGCCTTTGGGCATATAGACCTCGCCGCGCACTTCGATGGCACGCTCGCGGTCGGCGCCCATATGAGCAAGCGCCGGCTCGGACAGGTGCATGGGCACATCCTTGATGGTGCGGACGTTAAGCGATACGTCCTCGCCCGTGGTGCCATCGCCACGTGTGGCCGCACGTACGAAGGTGCCGTTTTGGTAGGTAAGCGCCACGCCCAGACCGTCGATCTTGAGCTCACAGGTATAGGTGACGCTGCCGGCACCGAGCGCATCCTCAGTGCGCTGGAGCCACGCGTCGAGCTCGTCCAGGTCCATGGCATCGTCCATGGAATACATGCGCGCCATATGCGTGACCGGCGTAAACTGCTCGCTCACGTAGCCGCCCACGCGCTGGGTATAGCTGTCGGGCGTCACCAGGTCAGGATAGGCCGCCTCGATCTCCTGCAGCTCAACGAGCATTTTGTCAAAGGCGGCGTCCGTGATCTCGGGCGCATCAAGCATGTAGTAACGGTAGGCGTGGTAATCGAGCTCGTGGCGCAGCTCGGCCGCGCGCGCTGCCGCCTGGGCACGAGCATCGGTCAGTGCGGCGGCATCCGCGCTCGCGGGCGCTTCGGTATCGATATCCACACCGTCACCAAACAGGCTCGATTGCTCCATAGCGGTACTCCTTCGCTCGATTTCAAACGGACACTAGAGTACCACCGGTCGCAACGGGGCCGAATAGCGGTCTCAAACCGCACCGAATCGGCAGCCGCCAGACTGGGGTGGGTCGCGCGATTAAACCATGCTTTTATCAGCTCTAAATGATCCGTTTTCCTCCGTCCCCAACGGATCAATAAGAAAAAAAGGGCTGTCCCACGTTGATGGGACAGCCCCCTGGCCTCGATATGTGCGAAACGGCTCGTTAGTAGCCCTGGCCGTGGCCTTGCCCCTGGCCTTGCTGGCCGAGCAGCTCCTCCAGGTACTGGCGCAGCTGCTCGTCGGTAATACCGCCGTTGCCGGTGTCGGTCGCGCTGTCGTCCTGCTGCTGGTTCTGCAGCTCCTCGTCGGAGCCCAGCTCGACAGTGACCTTCTTCTCTTCCTTGCCGCGCATGAGCGTGATCTCGACCTTCTCGCCCACCTCGTGGCTGCGCAGTGCGATGATCAGGCCATCGGCGCTCGTGATCTCGTCGTCGCCCAGCTTGGTGATGACATCGCCCTCCTGAATGCCGGCCTTGGCAGCAGGACCATCCTCAACGACGCTCGCCACATACGCGCCGCTATCGGTGCTCAGCTTGTTGGTGCGGGCGTTGAGCGCGTTGACGCTCGAAAGCGTAGCGCCCATGTACGGATGCACCGGCGTCTTGCCGTCGATGATCTGGTCGGCAATGTTCTTGGCATAGTTGACCGGAATGGCAAAGCCCACGCCCGAGCTGGAGCCTGAGTAGCTCTCGATGAGCGAGTTGATACCCACAAGCTCGCCGTTATCGTTAACGAGCGCGCCGCCGGAGTTGCCCGGGTTGATGGCGGCATCGGTCTGGATCATGTTGGCATAGATGGTGTTACCGTTGGCAGAGCTCATGGCCGTGGAGCGATAGAGCGCCGAGACGATACCCGTGGAGACAGACTGCTCGTTGCCGAACGGCGAGCCGATCGCCATGACCCACTCGCCCACGTTGAGCTTGGAGGAATCACCGATCTCAATCGGCGTGAGCTTGGAGGCGTCTGCGTCCTTGAGCTTGATGACGGCCAGGTCGCTCGAAGCGTCGTTGCCCACGAACTCGGCCTCGTAGGTGGTGCCGTCATCCATGGTCACCACGTACTGGTCATAGCCATCGACCACGTGGTTGTTGGTGAGGATGTGGCCCTCGGTATCGAGCACCACGCCCGAGCCGACGCTGCCCGAGCTGTCCGACTCGTCGGCAGACTGCGAAAGCGAGCCATTCTGGCTGCCGCTCGAAGTGGCGGTAATGGAAACCACGGAGGGCAACGCCTTGGCAGAAACGGCCTCGGCCAGCGTGGTGTCCTCGGAATCAATCGTAATCTTTTGCGTCGATGAACCCGAAGCACCCGCCGTCACGGCATTCTTTCCGCCGCCAATGTTGAGCGTGCCGCTCATAATGAGCGCAATGACCAGCAGGGCGCCGCAGGCACAACCGGCAAGCGCCGTAATAAAGATCGGCAGCTTTTTGGTCTTAGTCTTGACCACTGTGTGCTTGTTTACAACCTGCTGGCTGCCCAGCGGCTTTCCGGTCTGCGTGTCGTAGGCCTGCACGTAGGGAATGTTGCTGTCGGCAGGCGTCGACTCTACCTGCACACGCGGCTGCTGTTGGGTCTCGCCGGCGTTGCCCGCATCCTGGGGACGCTGGGAATCGTTCTCGCTCATAGCTGCGATCCTTTCGTCAAATAACCAAAGGCCCGCCAAACATGTGGCGGGCCATCATTGTTCACGTTGAGTTGTACCCCAAGCTGGGCAGTCCCGAGCACTAGATGCCAAGATTTCAGCTTTGCTTAAGTAATGACATGCTTATAGGCCAATTCGTTTTATGCCGTCATGTCTATTCGATATAACAGTCGATAGCAAAGCTATATGTTGAATCGTTAATGAAGTCCGTAATCGTCGCGCCCATGCCTGATCCGCACGTCCACTTATCCTTCTCCGCGTCGTATGGCGTTGGCCCCCACCCCGTTTCATATGATGCTTCGCCTTCTGCGAAGTAGTTCATCACATATTTATCTTTCTGCATGAGCGCATACCAAGCGTTTGCATACATCACAAGCGGATCGATTTGGACTATCGAGTACTTTCCGGAACGAATCTCAATTTCTGTTTTATCGTTATAATAAGCGACTGTGAGCTCAATCTTGGCAAGCAGCGGCAACGTTTCATCTGATTCCCTCTGGATTGTTATGACATCACCGGCCATAGCGTCGGCAGACACAGTTTTGCTCTCTGGCGTGAAAATAGTCTCTCTGCTTCTTGTTCGCGTTTTTTCATTGCCATTTTCATCTCTGACCACCGTGTCGACCACGAGCGTCAATCGCTTCTGAGCGTCCGGCAACTCCACGGCTTCTGCCATCCCGGCTCGCATCAAAATAGGAGCCCCCGCCATCAGACCTAAGAACTGCTTTCTATCAATCATTCTTCATTCCCCTTGTCTACTTGATTTGACTTTCTCAGCTGAATGGGGATACAGAACAGTCCCGTCAAGTTCCTTATCTTCCACAAAAACTAGAATCCATTTATCACCTGCTTTCAACCCTGAGACATATCCGGAACTTGACTTACGGCGCATATCGATTCTCTTACGGCAACCACTTGGCATAAGCGCCTCAAATTGCCCGTTATGAACATCCGATAGAGCGCGCACCTCGACTGCAACAACCGTGTCGTTTTCTCCCCCATTAGTCGCCCTTAACAGAAAGAAGCTCGCTGCGGTGAGCAAAGCAAAGGAAAGCACCAATAGGAGCATTGCCCTTCGAATGAACTTGTCGCCGTTCACGAGTACAATCAACCCTTGCAATATGTGCCATCGTGAGACGTGTAAATTGATACGTCATATGGAAGAAACTGTAGCTGGTTTGTCCATCCATTCCAAACAACAAGCAGGTACTTCTTGGCATTCGAGTATGTGTTATGCATTGCCACGTAGCCCACAACTGCCATTGCGTGCCCGCTGCCATTTGACCGGAGCCTTCCAGAGAAAATACTCAGATTCCCCGAGTCGGTATTCACCCTAAAGGAATCCCATGACGGATACCAAACGAATGACGTCTCAAGCTCCTTGCCTCGTCTTGCACAAAACTCCTTTAAGGCCGGAGCGGGTTTGTCAGGAGAAGTCTTGCCTTGAGTAAAGTACAGACCAGTCGCTTGATCATATTTCTTTTCTTCTTCTTCCCATGTCCCCGACAGCCTCCAAAGCTCCGAGTATAAATCGGACAATTTAAGGCGGTTCAAAGTCACATAGTGACTGCTAACTGCAAACATTGCCGAAACAGCGCAAGCATAAGTCCCCGTTTCTTTGATAACTTCTGTTTGCGTTGGCGTTATTATTCCCGAAACCGTTTTGCTCGCATCAACAACATATCCCTGTTTATACAAATCCTTGGCAGATACAAAAACGTCATCGAAATGTTCCGGCGATCCGCTGCGATTGCCTCCCGAGGACAATTTATTTGGTACTTTTTTTCCACTTGCGTCTAAAACAATGTTTTTATCTAAGTCGGCAACGCCAACAGTTAGCTCGTCAATCTTTAACGCAACGACGTTATCCGAGGATGCGAGGAGTGCAATTTCTTCGCTTGCACTCTCGATAGGTAAAAGAGCGTTCGGAGCCAAGCAGTATTCGCTGATCCACCAAGATCGCTCTGAATCAAATACGACGTAGCCATAGTTAACGTCATCCCGCTTCGCACGAACGATATACCTGATTGATTCCCCATCGGAATTCACCATTTTTACTGGGTCACAAGCGGTCACCGGCTCATCCGATACATCATCAAAGAAAGCCTGCGCTTGCTCCACAGCTATTTGCGGTGTGACACGGACCAAGTCGTCGTCTCCAAAAACCAACCTTGGAGACATCAGGGCGGCAAGCAACACTATGAATCCGACAATCACCTTTCTCGAATAACGCATTTCTTCCTCCATCCGTGTAGTAGGGAGATACGGTAACTAGATGATATTTGCTAGATAGTGTTATACGTTTGATATTGTTTTTACTGACACACTTTTAATCGGTGAAAGGTCTTCTTTTCGCCCTAAACGAGAAAAGGGTACTGGTGAAATCTCCGGTACCCTCACATTGCCCTCTATTTACTTGCTAGTCCTTAAACAGATAACCCACGCCACGGACGGTGGTGATGTGTGCCGCAATCTGCGGGCCCACCTTGGAGCGGATGCGTCGAATGTGCACGTCGACGGTGCGCGTGCCGCCGCAGTACTCAAAGCCCCACACGCGGTGCAGCAGCACCTCGCGGCTGTAGGCACGGTTGGGGTGCGTGGCCAAAAAGCTCAGCAGCGAGTACTCCATCAGCGTCAGGTCGATGGGCTCGTTATCGAGCGTCACCTGGTAGGTAGCCAGGTTGATCTCGAGGTTATCGATGTTGAGTACATCGTCGGCGGTGACGGTCTCCTCCTCGCCCATCAGGCGCTGCGCACGAGCCTTGAGCTCGTTGGGCGTCGCCGTGGGGCATACAAAGTCGGCATGCGCGTGATTGGGCAGGCGCAGGGTGCCGAGCGCCTCGTCGTCGACGATCACCAGCATGGGAACGCCGCCGCGATCGTCAAGCCACTTGGCGATCTGATCGATGCGGTCGCTACGGATGCCATCGGAATCGAGAATCAGCAGGTCGAAGTCGTGCGCCGCAGTCGGCGAATCGGGGGTGGCCAGGCTCACCTCGACACCCAGGGTAGTCGTCAAGCTGCGGGCAAACTCGTGGAAGCGCGTCGTGCGCGCCATGAACAGGGCACTCTTTTCGGACATATCGGCCTCCAAAGAAATGAGCTCAATCGTACTGGGACAAGCCAGCGCGATTAGGAGTTCGCCAGGTAGTGCTTGATCTCCCACTCGGTGATCGTGGATTCGAACTTATGCCACTCGTCACGCTTCTTTTTAAGGAAGAAGCTGTGGATGTGCTCACCGAGGGCATCCTTCATAAACTGCGAGTCCTCAAATACGTCGAGCGCCTCTTTGAGCGAGCGCGGCAGCGGCGTGTAGCCGGCCTCGACCATCTGACGGTCGGTGAGCTTGAGCGTCTCGGCCGTGGCCTCGGGCGGGAGTTCCAGTTTGCGCTCGATGCCGTCGAGACCGGCCGCCAGCGTGACGGCGTTGACCAGGTACGGGTTGGCCATGGGGTCGGGGCTGCGAAGCTCGATGCGCGTGGACAGCTGCTTGCCGGGCTTGTAGACCGGAATGCGGATCATGCTCGCGCGGTTGCGCAGGCCCCACGTGGCGTACTGCGGCACGGAGTCGCCGCCGGTAGTAATGCGCTTGTAGGAGTTGACCGTAGGGTTGGTGATGGCGCTGATCTCGCGCGCGTGTGCCAGGATGCCGGCCATGTAGTGCTTGGCGACGTCGGAGAGATGGTACCTCTCGTCGCCCTCGCCCCAAAAGACGTTGTTGCCGTCATGGTCGAACAGCGACTGATGCAAAAACATGGCGCTGCCGTCCTCGCCCGCCAACGGCTTGGGCATAAAGGAGGCGTGGCAGCCGCTCTCGTAAGCCTGCTGCTTAATGATGAGCTTGGCCGTGGTAATGGCGTCGGACATACTCAGGGCCTCGGCATGGCGCAGGCTCATGCCGTGCTGTGAGCGACCGGCGGCGTGGAAGGTGTACTCCACGGGCACGGACATCTTCTCGAGCGTGAGGACCGTGTTGCGGCGCAGGTCGCGAGCGGCGTCGCTCACCGAAAGATCGAAGTAGCCCACGTTGTCGAGCGGCTCGGGGGTGTGCTCGTCGGGGAAGTAGTAATACTCCAGCTCGGCACCCACGTTGAGCAGATAGCCAGCCTTCTCGGCCTTGTGAAACATGCGGCGCAGGGCGTCGCGCGGATCGCCGGCAAACGGCTTGCAATCGGGGGTGCACACGTCGCAGAACACACGGGCGACGCCGTTGTGGCTCGGGCGCCACGGCAGGATCTGGAAGGTCGAAGCATCGGGGAATGCGAGCATGTCGGCTTCCTCGGGCGTGGCAAAGCCCTCGATGGCCGAGCCGTCAAAGCCAATGCCCTCCTCAAATGCGACCTCGAGGTCCTCGGGGCTAATGGCAAAGTTCTTGAGACGGCCGAGAATGTCGACAAACCACAGACGCACAAAGCGGATGTCACGCTGCTCTACGGAGCGGAGTACGTAATCGATGTTCTGCTGGTTCATGTCGCTCCCCTTTCTTTCGGGCGGGTTTCGACTGGTCTATATCGCAGATACTATCGCAGAAAAATGTTTCCGCAGGGTTAAAGCGTATCAAGCGCTCAAAAAACGTGCGCGAACAGGCTGTCTGACTTACGCGCGATCATAAAGGATCACTCCTTCGCGCTCGATTACCGCGGCAAGATCGTCATCAAGATGATCACTCGAGACGAGATCAACCTGCCTCCCGGTTTCCTTGCGCACTGCCTCGCCAAACGCCGACAACGCAAAAAGACCAAAGCCCTGCTCGCGATCGACTTCGAGGCGCAAGTCGATATCACTATCTGCACGCGCCTCGCCACGGGCATACGATCCAAATAGGATCACGGTTTTGATGGCGGGAATCGGGCTGGCTGCCTCGCGGACGGCGGACTCAATCTGAGCGGTATCCAAAATGCCCGCTGTGGCGCTTTCGCTCGCAGAGCTTTTACCGAGTGAAGGCACAAACGGCAGCGAGCGCTCGCGCAACATCTGCCTCATGAACATATTGACCGCAACGGACGAAGTCATGCCGAGTTCTTCGCACAGCTCGGCAAATGAATCTTTAATTGACGAGTCCACTCGAACACTCAGCACAGACGCAGCCATGGATACCTCCTGTATGACATTGTCTATATAATATCACACAGACTAGCGCGAGGTCGAAGCGCGGTGTTCGATGTGGCCGGGGACCTCGATGCGCTTGGGGGCGAGCCTTGCGGCCTCGCCCACCGTAGTGGTAACGACATCGATGCGCTCGGACAGACGCTCGACTACGCGCTCGGCAATGGTGAGGGTGTCCTGCGCGGCCGTGGTCACACCGCCAAAGAGCACATGGTTCCAGGGGTAATCGTCAAACGTCGCGATCTTGAGACCCGCCGGCAGCGAGGGGCCAAGCTGCGCCAGCGCCTCGGTCAGACGCAAAAAGACCAAGCCGTTGACGGCAATAAGGCCGAGTTTTTTGCCTGCGTTGCCGCGAATAGTCTCGTCCAGGCGGCCGACGCCCGTGGCGCCGCCGTCGGCCAGGGTGACGACCTCGCCCGCAAGGTCGCGGCGCGAGAGCTCGTCGGCAAAGGCCTCGGCGCGCTCGCGACGCACGGGGCTGTCGTCGCTTGCCTCGGTAAGTAGGCACAGGCGCTCGCTGCCGGCAGCGGTCAAGGCGTCTACCAGGCCGGCGACCAGCTCACGGTTGTTGGAGGTCACCAGATCGATGCCACCATCGGCAACGTCGCGGTCGAGTAACACAACGGGTAGGCGTCCCGCGGCCGCGGCGATTGCCTCGTCGTTGCCGCCACAGGTGTTGACGACCAGGCCGTCCACGCCGGCATCGATAAGTCTGGTGAGCGACTCTGCCTCCTTGGCGGGGTCGTTGCCGCTAATGGCCGTCATGAGCGAGCAGCCGCGCGCGGCGGCGCTGGCGGAAAGCCCTTCGAGCATGGCGCTGGAGAACGGGTTGGCGATGTCGGCCAGAATCACGCCGATGAGGTTGGTGCGCGAGCTGCGCAGATTGCGTGCGGCGGCACGTGGGCGATAGCCGGTGCGCTCGATAACCGCCGCGATGCGGGCGCGGGTCTCCTCGGTCATCTGCCCGGGGCGGTTATTGAGATAGCGCGAGACCGTGGCCGGGCTCACGCCCGCCGCGGCGGCAATGTCCTTGATTCTCATCTGCGCCATAGCGCACCCCGTTTCCCAATTGTCGGCGGTCTGAGCCATTTTAGGCATTTTTTAAAAATCTCGGTTGCAAAACGCTGTAGGTGAGTATACTACAACTCGAAACGAAACCGATTTCGTAAACCGATTTCGGCGAGCGTTGGCACGGAGGTGCAAAGATGCACCCTACCGTCTTGGCACCTCCGTGCCAACGCCATATCAAAGGTGTACGCACGAGCAAGAAGGAGCTGCGCGACCATGGGTAAAACGGTTCTTACCTTCGGCGAGATCATGATGAGGCTCTCGCCCAAAGATCACTTGCGCATTGAACAGGCCACCGAGTTTGACGTTCGCTACGGCGGCGCCGAGGCCAACACCGCGCTTTCCCTGGCCTATCAGGGCGACAAGGCCGCTTACGTCTCCGTTGTTCCGGCCAACCGCCTGGGCGAGTGCGCCCTTCGCTCGCTGAAGGCTTACGGCGTCGACACCACGCGCGTCGTGCGCCAGGGCGACCGTCTTGGCTCCTATGTGTTTGAGGTTGGCGCCTCGCAGCGCGGCAACGGCTGCGTCTACGACCGCAAGTATTCCGCCATCAACATGGCCAAGCGCGACGTCTTTGATTGGGACGAAATCCTCAAGGGCGTCGATGTCTTCTACTTCTCTGGCGTGACTCCCGCCGTGTCCGACGAGATGGCCGCTGCCTGCAAGGATGCCCTCACCGCTTGCCGCGCCAAGGGCATCACCACCGTGTGCGACGTGAACTATCGCGGCAAGATGTGGTCGCCCGAGAAGTCGCAGGCAACCATGAAGGAGCTCCTGCCACTCGTCGACATCTGCATCGCCAACGACGAGGACGCACCCGCCGGCCTTGGTATGACCTGCGTCTCCGGCTCCCTTGCCCACGGAATCGAGGAGCGCGACACCTACGTCGAGATGGCCCGTCAGATCTGCGCCGAGTACGGTTGCAAGAAGGTCGCCTCGGTCGTCCGCAACATCTCCTGCGTCGAGCGCTCCATCTGGATGGGCATGCTCTTTGACGCCGAGAGCGGCGAGCACTGGTTCTCCCCTGCTCACGACGTGCATGTGCTCGAGGGCGTTGCCGCCGGCGACGCTTTCAACGCCGGCCTCGTCCATGCCCTCATCAACGACTTTGACCCGCAGGACGCCGTCAACTACGCCATCGCGGCCTCGATCCTCAAGCTCACCATCAAGGGCGATTCCAATCTGGTGACCGCCGACGAGATCGCCGCTGTGGCCAACGCCGCCGACGGTGGCACCCGCGTCGCCCGTTAATTCGTTCCCCATTCCGCGGACTGCAGCTTTCCATACCCATACCTCTGCAGCCCGCTCCCCGATTCCTCCGGCCAGGTAGAACCACTTAGTCCCATTCCGGTTTTGTCTGGCATTCCTTCACGACTGGCCTCGTAGCCGGTTCCGAAATTGCTTGAACCCCAAGCAGTGCCTCCGATAACCAATCGGGAACCGGCTCATGGCCAATCTTCTTTGGCAATCACGCGCCCGTGCGCGCCTCACATCGAAAGGAACACCATGTTCGATCAGTTCTACACCACGCTTGAATCCCTGGGCATCGTGCCGGTCGTCGTGCTCGACAAGGTCGAGGACGCCGCTCCGCTCGCTCACGCCCTTATGGCAGCTGGTATGAAGTCCGCCGAGGTCACCTTCCGCACCGCCTGCGCCGCCGAGTGCATCACCGCTATGGCCGCCGCCGAGCCCGAGATGTGCGTTGGCGCCGGCACCGTCCTGACCGTCGAGCAGGTTGAGCAGGCCCGCGCCGCCGGCGCCAAGTTCATCGTCTCCCCGGGTTACAACGAGGACGTCGTGAAGCACTGCATCGACATCGACCTGCCCGTCCTCCCCGGCACCGTGACCCCTTCCGAGGTCACCGCCGCCGAGAACCTCGGCCTCAAGGTCACCAAGTTCTTCCCCGCGGCCCAGTATGGCGGCCTGAACACCATCAAGGCCCTCGCCGCTCCGTTTGTCGGCCATCGCTTTATGCCCACCGGCGGCGTGAGCACCGCCAACGTCGAGGAGTACCTGAGCTCCAGCGCCATCATCGCCTGCGGTGGCACCTGGATGGTCAAGCCGGCCCTGTTCGCCGACGGCGACTTCTCCAAGGTCGAGCAGATCGCCCGCGAGGCCATGGACGTCGTCAAGAAGGTCCGCGGCTAACCCTGCCGCCTGAGACGGGGTGAAATGGTGGATTTTCTGCTTGACTTCCCCGCTTGACTCGCTCTCTATCGTGGGGGCGCGACCGAGGCCGCGCCCCTTTAAAACGGCTCGGAAGCGCGCCGTTTCCGTCACGAACAAGAACCGAAACCGTCTTGTATGCTGATAGAACGTGACGGAAGCGACACGCCCCCGAGCCGCTTTGTTTACGCGGCTGGCAGCCGCGCCCGACTAGGCCGCTGCGACAAAAACCATGTCACCTAAACAGCTGCGGCGCCGTCTGGGGGAATGGACCCTTGCTTCCGGTCTTTTCTTCCAAGCGGCGCCGCAGCCTTTACTGCATCTCCCAAATTCCGAAAGGAAGGTCACGACATGCGGCCGCTCATCGTAATGAATGGCGAGAATATAGATTGGTTCCACACAGTCATCAGGATGCTCATGTATCTTGCCGGCGTTGCCATTTTGGCACTCGGCATGAGCATCCAGACAGCATCGGGGCTTGGGGTGGCAGCGCTCACCTGCTTCGCCACAACTCTGTCCATGCTCACCGGCAAAACACTCGGTTTTTGGATCATTGCGACCTACGTTGCTTACATCGCCGCGCAGGTTGTTATCCTCCGCCGCGAGTTTCAACTTCGCATTCTTCTCGAAATCTTTTTCTCGACGCTCATCGGCGGCTTCACCGATTTCTTCATGGCGGTCAACCAACTGCATCCCACGGCACTCCCCGCACAGGTTGCGACCATGCTGCTCTCCCTCGCTGTCACCGCATTTGGCGTAAGTCTCGTCGTCAACATGGGCGTTGTCCCCAACGCGCCCGACGGCTTGGTGCAGGTCATTGCCGAAAAGCTTAAACGCCGCTTTGGCGACGTAAAAGTCGTGTTCGACTGCTCACATGTCGCCGTGTCCCTCATTCTGTCGCTCGCGCTCATGCACAACCTAGGCGGCTTTGGCGTGACCACAGCCATCTCGGCGCTGTTCTTGGGCCACGTCATCAACGTCGCCAACAAGCTCTTCGCCCAGCACTTTATCCGCGCGGCATTCGGATAATAGCACCACCGTAAGAACCCGCGAACAGCGCTATACGTTGCTATATCTCACTAACGTTGCTATATCTTGCTATAAATCGACCGCTGCCAGCCAACATACAACAGGCCTCAAGCGGGCAAAGGCTTGGGGCCTGTCTTGCAATATGGTTCTTTTGGCCTATGCGCGCTCGTATTTCGTGGAACGCCCAGTTCCCCGCTTTACAACCACGTTCCGCCCAATCAGTGATTCAAGCGCCGTCAACGCACGCGCGCGGCTCAACCCCGTCTGCTGCTCAATCTCGCCCCGCGACATTATTCGTCCGACCGACAAAGCCTTGAGAACCTGGGCCTCTTCCTCAGACCCCTCAAAGGCATCGATAACGGGCAATGTGACGGTCACCATGCCGCCGCGAACATCAAATACCGGTCGGCTTAAAGAATCTCGATACGCACGCCTGATTCGCGCGATTCCCGTGCCAAATTTCTCGATGTAATCCAGCTTTAAAAAGACCTCGGCGACAATTGGGTTTCTGGGCACGGATATCTGCCCATACAGGTATTGTTCCGTCGTCAAACCGGCAGGCAGCGATCCGGGCGAAGTGACAACGACGCGATCGTCGTACAGGGCAATTTGAACATTCGCTCGAACGTCCCACGTCCGATGCACCAAAGCGTTTGCAACGGCTTCGCGAAACGCCTCGAGAGGAATTCGATCGGTTTGGACGCGTTCCATCCCTTCGATACGTTCATAACGGTAGTAGCGTGCAAACATAGCCACCGCCCTGTCCACCTGTTCAATTGCGGATACATTTGTCGCCGACTCACGATCCAAGATCACATCCTCGGTATCACCAAAACGGACGCAGTCGATGCCAGGAAAATCATTCTTATCCGCCAAAATCGCCGCAGCGTTGGTATAGCCGTCCTTGCCGAGCAAGCGAAGCGTGCGCATAATATCCGGCGTTAGCTCGGAAATGCCGAGATGTTCAACACACTTTTGCTCGAGCGTGCAAAAACTCAAGCCCTGGCGAGTCGACGTGAGCGCGTCGAACGTTACGTTGCTGCCTTCGAGCGTCAACCTGCCATACTCAAACCGGTCGACCTCCACCGTTGCCGAATCGTTTCGCCTGTAGGCCTTTCCCTTGCTTCGATAGGGTTTGTCCTGTCCCTCATAAACCGTAAGGATTACGGTCCCGTGTTTCTCATCGGGGTCGAGCGTGTAACGGGGAGCGGGATCCAAGCTGTCATTAATCATGTTCTCAATGCGGAGACACTCTGCGACCGGATCTGCAAGGCCGACAGCCACGCCCTCGTCATCAACGCCAAACTCAATCTTGCCCGTCCCGTAGTTTGCATAAGCGCTAACCGTTTTAAGAAACGTCGGCGTAACGCTTTCCTTGTATTCGACTGTAGGGCTCTCTCTAACAACCATACGCCCAACCTCTTCGTTTCGTACCATTCATGACCGTATTATAAGACGAAAACCGTTTGCGTACTGATTTATCCACGACGCAAATGGTTTGCGTCTTGATTTGCGTCCGAAATGAGAATGGAAACTGCGCTTTCGTACGCTTATTACCAAACGCAAACTATTTTCGTTCGGCAATACGTCAACAATCCGGACGAAAAAGGCCCCGAGCTCGTGAGTGAACTGGGAGGGGCGTCTGCACCACCTGGGCAGCACAACAACCCCTATTTCATCGCGACTTATGGGGGAGACGATTAGATGGCCGAGTCTTTGGACAGCTCAAAATAGTCGGGATGCAGGGCGATAACCGGGCCCTGCTCCTCGGGCATCAGGTGCAAGTGCGTCTCCGCCAGATAGCTCGCCGTGTCGGTATCGCCCCTCTTAATGGCCTCGAGAATCCGGCGATGCTGTCGACGAATTGGCTCCCAATCTAGGTCCTGCGACACCATACGCAACCAGTTGTATCGCTCAAAGTGCGTATTGACGCTCTTCATCCAATCCCACAACATATGGCGGCCGGCGATCTCAAAACACGTCTCATGGAACAGGTTGTCCAGGTCAAAGAAACGACGCGTTTCGCTATGGTCGAGCGACTCGGACTCGGCAAGAATCTGCTCGAGCCGATGCTTTTGCTCGGACGAAGCGGCCGAACAGCATTTTATGAGTACGCTTCTTTCGAGTTTCTCGCGCAAGAAACAGGCATTCTCGGCGTGTTCCATGCTGATCTTAGAGACGTAGGTGCCGCTCTTGGGACGCGTTTCCACCAGCTCCTGCTCACGCAGGCGCACAAAGGACTCGCGAATGGGCGTGCGCCCGATTCCCGTCTCCTTTTCCAGACCAATCGCCGAAAGGCGCGTGCCGGGCCTGAGCTCGGCATAGATGATCTTGGAGCGCAATGCGTTGTATGCCTGGTCTTGCAGGCTCTGATAATGCTGGTGTTGTTCCATAAAGCCCTCGGATGAAGCCCACGGTTTGTCGAATATCTCTCCACGTAATACTATCGCATCCTGCGGCGCTCCCCGCACAGGTTATGAGCATGTCGCCTCCCCTTCGATCCGCAGATGGCAAGCATGGCACAAAGCGCGCAAGCCCACCGCGGCACACGATGCGATGTGTTTGCACCTGCCCTACAACCGCAACATGATTGCGGAGAGTGCACAGGCACAGAGCGAATGGCGGGCATCGCGACAATCGGCCACAACCGTTCGCCTTTTAAAAGTGAACGTTCACCTGATTCTAGGAAAAGCTGCGAGTAAATTCCTCTGCTTCTCCTATACTGAGCTTGTATTAGAAGTAGGACTCATAAAGATGAACGTTTCTTTAGGAAGGATTGCTATGTCTGATCTAATGGACAGCTTCCGCCTAGATGGCAAAGTCGCGCTCGTGACCGGTGCCACCTACGGTATTGGCATGGCCATTGCCGAGGCGCTCGGTGAGGCCGGGGCCAAGATTGCCTTTAACGCCCGTCACGCCGACAAGGTCGCCGAGGCCGAGAAGCACTACCGCGAGCTGGGCTTTGATGCGCACGGCTATGTTGCCGACGTCACCGACGAGACTGTCGTCGCCGAGCTCATCGCCAAGATCGAGGCCGATTTTGGCACCACGCCCGACATCCTGGTCAACAACGCCGGCGTGATCCAGCGCACCCCGATGCTCGACATGAGCGCCGAGGACTTCCGCCGCGTCATCGATATCGACCTCAACGCACCGTTTATCGTGTCCAAGGCCTGCCTGCCCGGCATGATCGCCAAGGGCCACGGCAAGATCATCAATATCTGCTCGATGATGAGCGAGCTGGGTCGCGAGACCATCGCTGGCTATGCCGCCGCCAAGGGCGGACTCAAGATGCTCACCAAGAACATCTGCTCCGAGTTTGGCGAGGCCAATATCCAGTGCAACGGCATTGGGCCCGGCTATATCGCCACGCCGCAGACCGCACCGCTGCGCGAGACGCAGCCCGACGGCAGCCGTCACCCGTTTGACCAGTTCATCATTGCCAAGACGCCGGCAGCCCGTTGGGGCACGCCCGAGGACCTTAAGGGTCCCGCCGTGTTCCTGGCTTCCGACGCTTCGAACTTTGTCAACGGGCACATTCTGTACGTCGATGGCGGCATCCTGGCCTACATCGGCAAGCAACCGCAGTAAGAAAACTGAAAAACTGAAAGGTTAACTCAAATGAAGATCGCTCTGATTAATGAGAATTCTCAGAACTCCAAGAACCCCATGATCGAGGCTGCCCTTAAGAAGGTTGTCGAGCCCATGGGGCACACCGTCTTTAACTATGGCATGTATGCCGACGCCGACTCCAAGCCTCTCACCTACGTGCAGAACGGCATTCTTGCCGCCGTGCTGCTCAACTCCGGCGCTGCCGACTACGTCGTGACCGGTTGCGGCACCGGCGAGGGCGCCATGCTCGCCTGCAACTCCTTCCCCGGCGTGCTGTGCGGCCACGTTGCCGACCCGCTGGATGCCTACACCTTTGCCCAGGTCAACGATGGCAACGCCGTCGCCATGCCCTTCGCGCTCAAGAACGGCTGGGGCCAGGAGCTCAACCTCGAGTACACCTTCGAGAAGCTCTTTGGCTTTGGTTCGGGTAACGGCTACCCCGCCGAGCGCGTTGAGCCCGAGCAGCGCAACAAGAAGATCCTCGATGGCGTGCGCGCTGTGACCATGCGTCCGCTCGTCGACGTCCTGGGCGAGATCGATCAGGACCTGGTGAAGGGCGCACTTGCCGGCGAGCACTTCCAGGAGTACTTCTTTGCCAACGCCACCGACGAGGCCATCATCGCCAAGGTCAAGGAGCTCTTGGGGCTGTAGTAAGGCCCACGGGGCGCACCGCCCCCCCAACAAGCCGCCAGACAAAAGGCGCCGCGACAATCTATGTGTCGCGGCGCCTTATTTGATTGGCTATCGCTTGAGCCACCGCAAGGCGGCCGCTCCCCTATTTGCCAAGAGCCTACAGCTCGCAGGCGACCTTGTAGCCGTCGCCGATGGCGTCGCGGATGTTGCCGCACTTCTGGGCATCGCCCAGCACGTGGGTGGAGACACCGGCAGCGGCAAGGTCGTCGGCAAGCTTGGTATTGGGACGGTAACCCATGGCAAGCACCAGCGTATCGGCGTCGGCGATGGTATGGACTTCGCCGTCCTTCTCGTAGCTGATGGCGTCCTCGGTAATCTCGGTCACCTTGGCCTCGGTCAGCACGTGAACGCCCTTGGAGAGCATGCGCGTGATGAGCACCGCGCGACCGGCGCCGCCCTCGTTAGCGGCAAGCGTCTTGGTCATCTCGATGACGGTGACGTCGCGATTGGCCGGCGACAGGTCGTTGACCAACGGGGCCAGGTAATCGGCCGTCTCGCAGCCGACGGTGCCGCCGCCCACGATGACGATCTTCTTGCCCGGGAAAGCCTTGCCGCCCAGCAGGTCGTCAGCCGTCATAACTTGCTTAAAGCCCTGCATAAAAGCCGGAGCGATGGGCTCGGCGCCATAAGCCAGGACAACCTCGTAGCCCGCGTAATCGCGCTGGATGTCCTCGGCCGAAAGCTCGGTACCAAAGACACACGTGACACCGGCCTCGGCCAGGCGACGGTACTGATACTTGATCACGCGCGTGAGCTCCTGCTTTGCCGGCGGAACTGCCGCGATGCGCATCTCGCCACCCGGCTCGTCCTGCTTGTCCACGAGCACCACGTTATGGCCGCGCTTGGCGGCAATGTAGGCCGCCTCCATGCCCGCGGGACCGGCGCCCACGACGAGCACGTTCTTCGCCTCGGCGGCAGGCTCGTAGCCGGCCTCGTCGCGCTCCACGTCCGGGTTGACGGTGCAGGAGATGCGCTTGCCAAACATGATGCCGTTCAGGCAGCGCAGGCAGCCGATGCAGGGACGGATCTCGTCGGCGTTGCCGGCAGCCGCTTTGTTGCAGAACTCGGCATCGCACAGGTTGGCGCGGCCCATCATGCAGATGTCGGCGGCGCCGTCCTCGATCAGCTCCTCGGCAATCCATGCCTCGTTGATGCGGCCGACCGTGGCAACGGGAATGTTCACATGCTTTTTGATCTCGCGCGAGCAGGCGGCGTGCGAGGCCTGCTGCGTGCCAGCAGCGGGAATTGCAGAGCCGCGCTTGATGGTGGTGCCGCCCGACACATGGATCATGTCGACGCCGGCCTTCTCCAGGCGGCGCGAGACGTAGATCATGTCGTTGAGGGTCAAGCCGCCATCGGTGTACTCGTCGCCCGAGATACGGACGTCGATAATGAAGTCCTTGCCACAGCGCTCGCGAATCTCGGCGATGACCTCGAGCAGGAAGCGCATGCGGGCGTCGAGCGAGCCACCGTACTCGTCGGTGCGCTTGTTATAGAGCGGGGTCAAAAAGCCGCCGAGCATGCCGTGGGCGTGTGCCGCATGGACCTCGACGCCGTCGACACCGGCCTTCTGCATGCGCACAGCAGCGTCACCAAACTGATGCGTGAGCTCGTGGATCTCACCGACCGTGATAGGGCGCGGCGCCTCGCGGGCATAGGACGGACCCACAAAGGACGGAGCGATCAGGCGCGGCGTGCCCGGAATGTTAAAGGCCATGTAGGCGGGGTGGAAGAGCTGCGGCATGATCTTGCAGCCATACTCGTGGACGGCCGCGGCGAGCTTTTCCCAGCCAGAGATGAACGTGTCATCGTAGCAGCACATGTCGCCCGGCAGATAGGTATAGGTGGGCTCGACCGTCACGACCTCGGTGATGATCAGGCCCACACCGCCCTTGGCGCGGGCACGGTAGTGATCGACCAAGTCGTCAGTCACATAGCCATGATCGGCCAGGTTGGTGGACACCGGCGGCATAAAGACGCGGTTCTTGACCTCGGTCGTACCGACCTTGATCGGGCTAAAGAGCATTGGATAGGCGGAGGACTCCATACAGGGTTCCTTTCGTTTGAGCCGCTCGGCGGCAGTTGCTAACTTACTTATCGTATCAGCAACTGCCGTATCCGCACTCGCTCGCACTCTTCATCTTCAATCCCGACCCTAAAAAAGCTGCGGTGGAATACGGAGTAGATGAGGCTTCTGACAGCCAAAACAGTCCGTATTCCACCGCAACTGATGGTTGGTATGTATTAGAGGCCCAGGTAGCTGGTCATGCCTTCGACGGCGAGCTTGGCGCCGGCTACGGCATGAACCACGGTGAGCGGGCCGTTGACCACGTCGCCGGCGGCAAAGACGCCCGGCACGGTGGTCATGCCGTGCTCATCGACCGAAAGAAGGCCGCGATGGTCGGTCTCCAGACCGCCCGTCGTAAGCACCAGCTTGTCCTTGGGCACCTGCGAGGCCGCGATCACCACGGTGTCGGCAGACACATGGTCGAGCTCTTCCTCGTAGCCCACCACGTTGTCGTCCTCGTCAAAGATAGCCGTCTCGAACACCGGACCGTTATCGTCGATGGCGCAGATCGCCTTGCCGCGCACGATCTCGGCACCGTCAAGCTCGGTCAGCTCCACCTCGTCATCGATGGCCGAGATATGGCGCGATCGGGCATACACGGTAACCTTGCGAGCACCCGAGCGCAGGGCCGTGCGGGCAACATCCATGGCCACGTTGCCGGCGCCGATAACCGCCACGTTCTGACCGATCGCCACGCTCGTGGGATCGACCAGGTAATCGATACCAAACAGTACGTTGCCACGCGACTCGCCGGGAATACCCAGCTTGCGGGCGCGCCAGGTACCGGTACCGACAAAGACCGCATCGTAGCCGTCGCGCAGCAGGTCGTCGATATGCAGCGCGCCGCCAATGGTGGTCGAGGGACGGACGCGTACGCCAAGCGAGCACATCACGTGGCGGTACTTTTGCACGAGAGCACGGGGCAGGCGAAACTCGGGGATGCCGTACTCCAGCACGCCGCCGATCTCGGGGCGCTGCTCAAACACCGTGACGGCACAGCCCAGCTGGGCCATCTTAATGGCCACGGTAATGCCGGCAGGACCGGAACCGACCACGGCAACCTGCTTGCCGCACGACGGCGCCGGCTTCCACTCCTTGCGATCCAAATACGCTGTCGAGATATAGTTCTCGATGCTCGAGAAATGCACCGGCGCGCCCTTGCGGCCCTGGATGCACGCGCCCTCGCACTGGCCCGAATGGTTGCAGATCATGGAACAGACCGCGCTCATGGGGTTGTTCTGGAACAGCAGCTCACCCGCCTCCTGAAGCCGGCGCTGCTTGAACAGATCAATGATCTGCGGGATAGGCGTCTGAACCGGGCAGCCTTTAAGCTGACAGAACGCCTTTTTGCAACCTAGGCAGCGGTTCGCTTCCTCAACAATATGAATAGCCATCGGTACCCCTCTTTGACCTCTGCGGCAATCTCTTTCGCCCAGCCTGCTTTGTTACAGAATCACGTGCTCGCACATCACGCTGTGCCCCATGCGCAGCAGCTCGTCGCGCGAACGCTCGACCGTGGACGGTGTGCTGTTCTCGATAACGGTCATAATGCCCGGTCGCGCGGCCGCGGCCCAAGCGGCAATAGCCTCAAAATCAAAGTTTCCGCACGTACAGGCGCCGTGGCATACCAAACGAGAGCCCGAGCCATCACACCAGCCATCCTGGTCCTCGTTGTCTACGATCTCGTAGTCCTTGGCATGCAGCACGCGAATCTTGCTGCCGCACAAGTGCAACATGCGCGACACCTGCTCGGAAGCCTCACCGACAATCGTGGGATGCAGTAGCGACACCGGATCGTAGATCACGCCGAGTGCGGTGCTCGAAACGCGCTCCAGAACCTCGCGGCAGCGCTCGGGCGTATTGACGATCTCATTCCAACCGGGCTCGATCAGAAGCTCGCCGCCCTCTTTTTCGGCCATCGAGCACACGCGTGCGAGTCCTTTGCAAAACGCATCGAGCGCAGCGGCCGAAAAACGGTCATCGGCCATCTTGTTCTGCGCGTTAGGGCGCCCCGTCTCGGTCCCCACCGGACAGCCCCCAAGCCAGCGCGCGAACCTCAGGCACGCCTCGTACTCGGCATAGGTATCCACCAGTTGATTCTGATCGGGCGTTGCCAGGTTTTTATAGCAGCCGAGCACCGCCACCTGCACGCCGTTGGTGTCGAGCACCTCGCGCAGATGGTCGGCGAGTTCGTGCGTAAGGCCGGAACGGTTAATGCCAAAGGACTTGTAGAGTACTTTGCTCGGCAGCTGAATGCATGAGAAACCCAGTTTGCCCGCCATGCGAATGCGCTCCTCGACCGTACCCTCGGGCAGGTCGTGCAGGCGCACGCCGACGCTCAGTGCGCCTTTTGACTGCGCCATGCCTAGACCTCCTTGCACGCATTGATGCCCGGCGTGTAGCCGCCAAACGGGTCATCGATGGAGCACACGCCCGAAGGGGCGAGCGGATCGCGCTTACCGGCCAACTTGTCATGATGCATGGTCTCGATATAGGCGAGCACCAGCGGCGCCACGCCCTTCGCGTCGTTTTTGACGACGGGCTCGCTCATGTAGTAGCCAAACGTGCCCTCGCGGTGCGCGGTGTTGCCAAGACCCGCCACCAGGCAGATGTTGTCGAGCGCCAGCTGTCCTTCGCGCTCGGACAGGCACGTGTCGCAGATGCCGTCAAACGCACGGCGGCCGTACTGGTAGTAGCGCTCGCCCAGCACGCCCAGGCGCACGCCCTTCATGATGGCGTTGGCAAAGATGGCGCTGCCCGACTCCTCCAGATAGTTGGGGGCGATATTGGGCAGGTTGATGACCTGGTGCCACATGCCGGTCTTCTCGTCCTGATACGGCAGCATGGCGTCGATCAGGTCGTGGAACATCTTGCGGATCTCGTCCTTCTCGGCCGACATCGAGGGCGGCATGAGCTCCCAGGTATCGATGAGCGCCATGGCGAACCAGCCCTCGGCGCGCAGCCAGAAGTTGGCCGAAAGGCCGGTGACGGGATCGCACCAGAACTGCTTGCGGCTCGCGTCGTAGGCGTGATAGTACAGGCCGTTGAGGGGGTTGCGCATCAAATCGTGCACCACTTGGAACATATGGAAGCTATCCGAGCAGGCACGGCGGTTGTGGAAGCTCAGCTCGTACTGCATGTAGAACGGCTGCGCCATGTACATGCCGTCGAGCCAGATCTGGTTGGGGTAGACGGCCTTGTGCCAAAACACACCCTCTTTGGTACGCGGCTGGGTTTCGAGCTGACGATAGATGGTATCCATGGCGGCACGGTACTTGGGCTTGCCCACCAGGTCATAGAGTTTGTAGAGGGTTTTGCCCGCGTTGACGTTGTCGAGGTTGTACTCCTGGGGATCGTAATGCTTGATGGTGCCGTCATCCTGGACAAAGAAGTCGATATAGTCGTCGGCGAAGGTCAGGTAACGCTGCTCGCCGGTGATCTCGTACAGCTCGATGAGTGCCTTGATCATGCAGCCGTCAATGTAATTCCAGGTGTTCTCCTTGCCGGCGCGAAGCTTTTCGATATTCCAGGCCGGCGCCTGAGGCGTAGAGGTCTCGATCAACTGCTCGATATAACGGTCCAGAATCTGATTGCAACCCATTGCTGTCCCCTCTGACGTTATTGATGGGTGAACGTTTCCCCTAGTGTAACGCGAACGGGGATTATAGGGTGAACGTTAACCCTATAATCCCCGTGAACGGCAAACTTTTAACGGCAAACGGCGGTGAGGCCCGCAGCGATGCGATGCGCCAGGCGCTCATAGCCGGCAGGGCTGTAATGCAGACCGTCCGGCATGTAGAGCTCGCGGTGCTCCGGCAAAAACGGGCTGATACCGCTTTGCGCATAGAGGTCGATCACCGGCACCGAGTAGCGGTCGCAAACCTCCAGCATCGCCTGCACATAGGCGTCTTGCGTCAGGCCCAGATGGTTGGCCTCGTTGCTTGCCGGGATATCCTTCTCGTGCTTTCCGCTCGTCTTGCACGGCGTCATAAGCACGAGCCTCAACCGGGGCGAGCGAGCCGTGATGGTACGGATGAGATAATCGAGCGCGCCATAGAACTCGTGTACGTCGGTGCTGCCCGGCTCGCCTAGCGGCACGTTACGGCTAAAGTCGTTAACGCCGCCAAAGACGATGCAGACGTCTGCCGCGTGATCGATGCCGTCCAAACGCTCGACAAACGAATCGGTACGGTCGGCCTTGACGGCAATACGCGAACCCTTAATACCAAAATTCTCGACCGTAGCGCCGCCCAGCAGCGCTCCTAGATGCGAAGTCCAGGAGATATCGTTGCCTCCCCCACCGCATCCGTTATCGCCCCAGGTGGTCGAGTCGCCAAAGCAGCAGATGGTCGATTCGCTCAAGTTTTTCGGTTCCATATTCTTCTCCTCACCCGCACACCGGCGGTCATACAGGTACATACCGTTCATTTGCAACATACCGAAGGACTATGCGTGGGCGTATTCCGCAACTTGCGAATCGAGCCATTCGATATCCTCGGCAAGATGCGCCACGCCCAGGTGGTGTCCACCCGGGCAGACCTCGTGCAGAAGGTTTTCGTCCTTGCCCAGCAGCGCGTAGGCGTCGCGAACGATATCGAGCTGCTCGTCTACGTTCGCAAGCCCGCGGGCGCCGTTGAGATGGTCTTTCTCGCAGCTCTGAACCAAGAGCGGCCGTGGCGCGACAAGCGATGCAATGTCGCCCATGTCGAGCAGACGCCAGAGTCCAGGCGTGTAATTGCAGCTGCAATTACCGTTGAGGTGCAGTAGCGAATCATCAACGCCGTACAGATAGCCCGAGACAAACGCCTTGCGCACGCGTGGGTCGAGCGCGGACAGGTACAACGTCATGTAACCGCCGCCCGAAAAACCAAAGCAGCCCAGGTCGTCCATGGCAATGTCACCGCGTGTCTCCAAGTAATCAATCAAGCGCATGTTGTCCCAGGCGTTGAGGCCCGCGACCGTAAGACCCAGCGGCTCGGCCATACGTGCTTGATTCAGACACGTACCGCGCAGGTAGCTGTTCTCGTCGTCGCCCTGACCCTTCCAGTCACGACGGTATCCCCAACCACGCGCATCGGGGCAGACGGTCACGTAACCCATGCGCGCCAAACGCAGACCGTAGTCGTAATTGAACTTACGCACGGCATCGTCGACCGCCGGCACGCCCGCAACGCCGGCTATGCTTGCAGCACCCGCCCCCTGGTGACCATGCGGGCAGATATAGCAGCGCTTGAGTCCCCGCTCGTCAAGCTTGGGGCGGGACGGCTCCAACAGGTAAAACGGCATCCACACATCGTGCTCAACCTGCAACAGCGCATGAGTACGCACGATGCTGCCGGCAACCCGCACGCGATTGAGCTCACGAATCTCAATCGGGGCGCGGTCCATAAGCGAAAGACCCAAAATATCGTACAGACGAGTCCTGGTCGCAGCCTTCCATGCCTCAAAGTCTGTGGGAGTCTTGCCCGTAAATGCGGCCGAGCGCCCTTCGCGCTTCAGTCGGGCGCGCAGCGCAGGCTCGTCCTCGTAGTACGTCTCGATGTGCACGGTGCGGCCATTGGCAGATAGCCCGACCGTCTCTACCGCATCACCGTCGCCGCCCTCGGGATCCCAACCATCCGTGCCGGCAAGCACTCGGTCACGCGCATAGCGTTCGGAATCCTGACCAGTCAGGCAATGCGCCCACGGCACCCAAGCGACAGTATCGCCCGCCGGGCCAAACAGGGCACCGCCGGCATACAGGGTGCCGTCATGTGCCGCTGGCTTATTCCAATCCCACCAGCCCTCGAGTGAAATATGGGGGCCCAGCCAGCATTCGAGCAAAACGGCCTGGGCCCACTCGCGCCATGGACGACCCAGATAGACCGATCCGGGGGCAATGCCCTCATCGGCTGTAAACGAACAGCCATGAAACACAAATCCGTACGGCTCGCCCTGAGGCGTGGAGGCTGCCGTTACATACCCGTTGACATCCATATCGCGGTTGAGCGAGCGAATCTCACACCCCTCAAAGTAGGCACGCGCGCCGCCAAAGATAAAGTCGACATCGCCCTCGATCCGGCAACGTCGAAAATACTGCCGCCCCACGCGGCGCGGGGCGAACTGCTTGGGGCCTATAAAGCCGCCCGGCTTGGCCTCGCGCGGCGGCAGCGGCCCCAAAAAGAGCGTGTCCTGGTGTCCCTTAATGCAGCAGGCATCGACAACCAGGCGGTCACCATCGGCATACAGGGCAATCGCCTGGCCGACCTCGCGCCCATCCCCGGCGTTGTTTTCGATTGTTAGACCCGCAAGCGTCACGTCGTCGGGATCGACCAGCACCGTGTACGTACGGAAGGTGCCGAGTCTTCCATCCTGGCCGCTACCATCTTCCGAAGGCATCTTGGCACCCAGGCCTCCCACGATACGCACGCTGTCGGCCGTCTCGCCCTCGAGCGTCACATGCGGACGACGAATTTCGACCCGTTCGCGGTACTCACCCGGCGCCACCAGCACGCGCAACGGCACGGTCACATCGGGCACACACCGCTCCGCCGCCTCGAGCGCCGCCGAAATGCTGCGATACGCGCCTTCGCGTTCGAGCGATACCTCAAAGAGCTGTTCTTTACCACTCATCTGTCATTACGCTTTCTGTCACAGAACACCCACCATGCAATACCGGCACCTATAGATTGCGTGCGACAGCCGGGCAGACCCGACCGTCGCACGCCTCAACATGCCGTATTCACTTGTGCAGGAGCACTACCCTACGCGCGGATAACCTTGTCGACGTTTTGCAGCTGCAGCTCGTCGCCATCCTGACCCTCGATGCGCACGTTCTGCAGGTCGAGGACTTTCACGTTCTGTGCGATGATGCCCTGGCGCACCATGGGCTCCACGCCGCAGGCCATGGCCGGCACAAAGGGCTCGGCATCGGCGGCAAAGGTCACATGGACATCCTGGAACGTCAGGCGCGTCACCTTGCTCTCGGGAAGGCCCGTGATATAGGCCGCGGCCGCATGGCAGTTGGTGGCCTCGATATCGCAAAACGTCGTGGCGCCAAAGCCGGGCGTACGGTCGTCGACGGGCAGCGCCTCGCGAGACTGCACGTAGTCGGTCTTGCCGTCCTTGTCGCAGAAGTAGAACGAGTTGACCACGAAGGGCGTAAGCACCTTATCCATGCGAATGTGCTCGAAGGTGATGCCCTCGTTGACGGCGTCCTTGCCGCGCCCGCGGCGTGTCTTGACGCGCAGGCCGCGGTCGGTGCGCTCAAAGAGGCACTTGCTCACGGTGAGGTCCTTGATGCCGCCGGCGGCCTCGGATCCCAGCACCACGGCGCCGTGGCCGTCGTGCATGTAGCAGTGCGAGATCAGCACGTCGTGCGTGGCGGGACGGAGCTCGGGTTCAATGCCCAGTTTGCCGCTCTTGATGGCGATGCAGTCGTCGCCCACCGAGAACTGACAGCCAAGGATGCGAACAAAACCGCAGCTCTCGGGATCGAAACCGTCGGTGTTGTGGGAGTTCTTGGGACCCTCGATGGACAGGCACAGGGCATCGACGTGCTCGCACAGAATGGGATGGATATTCCACGCCGGGCTGTTGCGCACGGTAAAGCCGGCAAGGCTCACGTTTTCGCACTCGGACAGGAAGATCATGCGCGGGCGGGCGATCTCGCGGCCCTCCTCGGGACGGAAGATGTTCTTAAAGTCCTTGTTCCACCAGTTGTCCTCGGCAAAATCGGTCTGGCCGTCGATGGCGCCGCGGCCATAGATGCACACGTCGTGCACGCTCAGGCCCGTAAAGGTCGAACAGTAGGTCGAGAAGCTCTCGCCCTCCCAACGGCCCAGGGGCAGCATATCGGTGCCGGCGTACCCAGCCCCCTCGTCACCCGTGACCGTGCCCGGAATGTAGGCAAGCGCGGCGCGGTCGTGGCGGGCCAGCAGCACCGCGCCCTCGGCAAGCTCGATGTTGATATTGCTCTTAAGGAAGAGGGACTTGATGCGGTAGTTGCCGGCGGGGATCAGCACGCGCCCGCCCTTGGGGCAGGCCATGATGGCAGCCTGAATGTTGGTGGTGTCATCGTGCTCGGCATCGCCCTTGGCTCCGCAGTCGCGAACGTTGATGGTAAAGGGCTCCGCCGGCGTGGTGACGCCTACGCTCAACTCGCGCTCGCCGCAGACAAAGCGGATCAGGTTGCGCTTGCCGGGAGTCAGGCCATCGACATAGGTCTCGACCGTATTCGTGGTACCGGCGGGCTCATCGTTGACAAAAATCTCCCACGTATCGGCACAGGTAAAGTAGCCGCCATCGTCGAGCTCGATAACGGCCGCGCGGGCGTTGCGCCAGATAACGTTCGTCTCCATGGGTCTCTCCCTCAAATGTAATCAGAAGTTCATACTACTCGTTTTTAAAAAAGGGCCGTACCCGCCGGTGGATCTCCGGTGGCACGACCCTTTGGTTTGGACGATGCGCCTGCCCTACTCGGCGGGAATTACGCTGCCGTCCTGGAAGCCAACATTGTTGTGGGCGAAGCAGTCCTCGTACTTAAAGCCGGAGAGCTCCTCGCAAAGCGCCTTGACCTCGGGCTTGACGTCGGCCATCTTGCCACCCTCCTTGACACGGTGAATCTCGTCGCAAAGGATGTCGCACTGCTCCTTGTCAATCTTGATGCCGCGGGCAAGGACGGCCGCGAGCAGGAAGAAGCCGGCGCAGCCAATGAGCATGTAGCCGCAGATGTACAGAGGCACGGTGGCGGGCTGGGTCACGGCGTCGCTGTTGCCGGCGGTCTGAATGAAGCCGGAGGCAGCAAGGACGATAGCCCATACGTTGCGGCAACAGCCTGGGCGATCTGCTGGCAGAGCTGCTGTGCGGAGCTGTAGATGCCCTCGCGACGACGCAGGGTGATGAGCTCATCGACATCGGGGATGTAGTTGAGCAGAACATCGGGCAGATACTGGAAGCCAACGTAGAAGAACTTCCAGATGGCGAAGATGATGGGGTAGGCGATCATGGCGATGGCGACCGTGGAGGTGCCGTTGATCTGACCAAAGGCGAAGTAGTTGTAGGCGATGATGCACGCGGCGCAACCGACGTTTGCCAGGTACCAAGACTTGTGGAAGCCCTTCTTGGCCATGAGGGCGACCCAGATGGCGGTGCAGACGATAGCGACGACCTTGCCGGGCATCTCCATCACGGACTCGTAGGACTTAGGAATCTGCAGACAGTAGACGATGAAGAAGGACAGGCACGCAGACCAGCAGGCAGCGGCGAGCTTCGTGGAGACCTGCGCATACAGGACCTTGCGGAAGGACTTGTTGCGGAAGGTAGAGATAACGTCGATGAAAAACTTCTTGATACCCTCGCCGACGCTCTCGATCTTCTCCTGAGCGACCTCCTCGGGGGTGTGCTCCCACGTAGACAGGTACACGCAGAGCAGCGAGATTGCCATGACCGAAGCGTTAATCGTAGCAATAATGAAGTAGCTGAACGGGTTGGTCTCGCCGAAGGTGCCAAAGCCAAAGCCGACGAGTGCTGCCATCAGGAAGCCGGCGGCGTTACCAAAGAGGTGCTTGTAGCCGGTGAGGTACGTACGCTCCTTGAAGTCATCGGTCATCTCGATGGTAAGCGGCGACAGGTTGGCGGTGCAGAACGTGTACGCGACGTTGTAGATCAGGTACAACACAAAGTAGTACGGGAAACCAAACGGCGTAGCCACAAAGATGAGCGGCTCGGCGACCATCATCGGGATAGCCAGCAAGATCCAGAAACGGCGGCGGCCAAAGATGCGGCCGATCTTAGTAGCGTAGAAGTTATCGGCCACAAAGCCCATGAGCGGGCACAGAATGGCGTTGAGATAGATGGCGAACGAGCTGATCAGCGCAGCCTCGCCTGCGGACAGACCACACTCCGTGGACAGGAACAGCACCATGTAGCTGTGCGTAAAGCTCAGGGCACCGGAGTTGAGCATGCCGCCCATACCAAAGCCCAAGCGCGTCCAGAATGTGATCTTGCGCTTTTTACCGATCTTGTTAGTCATCGAGCTCCCTCTCTTTTCTCGATTGTCTTGTAACAAGACATTGGAGTCCATACCGATGTCTGTCTGCATATCGCCCACTCGTAGGGTGAACGTTTAGCTAGATTATGCGCGATTGCATATGATAGGTGAACGTTCACTTGTATATTATCCTTGAACGGTCGTTTTTGCCGTTAAACGGATATCTGACTTGAAAAAAATCACGATTACATGGGTATTGAGTGGGTTTAAATTTGAGGTCGATTAGGTGAACGTTTATTGTTTTCGCCGCTCCCGTACCCTCAGGAAGACACGCCCGAACAGACAGAACAAACATGGCCCCGCCGGGAACACTCCCGACGGGGCCATGGTCAATAGCGCCCTATGCGAACCCATTTACCGCTACAGGCAGACGCCATCCTTCCAAATGCTGATCTCGTGGCAGCCGCACGCTCGGCACTCGTAAGCTTGCCGCTCGCCGTGTCCAGCACCATCTGATACAGGTCGTCGGCAGCCTCATCGAGCGTGCGCTCGCCCGTAGCCACCACGCCGGCGTTAAAGTCCATCCAGTTGGCCTTGTGGTCGCACAGACGCTGGTTGGTGAACACCTTGAGTGTAGGCGCCGGTGCGCCAAACGGCGTGCCGCGGCCGGTCGAGAACAGGATTACGTGGCAGCCGGCAGCCGTCAGGGCCGTGGTGGATACCATGTCGTTGCCCGGACCGCACAGCATGTTCAGGCCATGCTTGGTAGCCTGACCGGCATATGGCAGCACGTCGACGATGGGGGCAGATCCGCCCTTTTGCACGCAGCCGCAGCTCTTGTCCTCGAGCGTGGTAATGCCGCCGTCCTTGTTGCCGGGGCTCGGGTTCTCATAGACGACCTCGCCGTGGCTGATAAAGTAGTCCTTAAAGCCGTTGAGCATGTCGGAGGCGGCATTGAAGACGTCCTGGCTCTCACAGCGATCGAGCAGAATGCTCTCCGCGCCAAACATCTCGGGAACCTCGGTGAGCACCGACGTGCCGCCGCGGGCGACAACCATATCGCTCACGCGACCGATCGTGGGGTTGGCGGTAATGCCCGAAAGACCGTCAGAGCCGCCGCACTTAAGGCCAATGACCAGCTCGGAGGCAGGAATGGGCTCACGCTTGGCCTGCTTGGCCAGGTCGGCAAGCTCGGACAGGATCTTGTGACCCTCGACCTGCTCGTCGGCTACATCCTGGCAGGCGAGGAATCGAACGCGCTCGCGATCAAAGTCACCGAGCTCGTCGAGTACCTGCTGGTGCGTGCAGTTTTCGCAACCGAGGGACAGGAACAGCACACCCGCAGCGTTTGCGTGACGCGAGAGCGCCACCAGCAGACGGCGCGTCTGGGCATGGTCGGCACCGGTCTGCGAGCAGCCAAAGGGATGCGGGAAGTAGTAAACGCCCTCCAGCGAGCCCTCGACCAGATCCTGAGCCTGCTCGCACATGGCACGTGCGACCTCGTTGACGCAGCCGACCGTGGGGATGATCCACAGCTCGTTGCGCGTGGCGGCGCGGCCATCGGCGCGACGGAAGCCCATAAAGGTCTCGGGCTCAACCGGCTCAACGACCGGATGCGTCGGGTTGTAAGCGTACTCGACCTCGCCCGAAAGGTTGGTCTTGACGTTATGCGTATGAAGCCACTGACCGGGCTGGATGTCGCCCGTCACGTGACCGATAGGAAGACCGTACTTGACGACGTCCTCCCCCGCCGCAATGGCACGCACGGCCATCTTGTGGCCCTGCGGAATATCCTCCGCGGCAACGACCTCGCCCACCCCGGGAACCGCGACGGCGGTGCCCTTGGCAAGCGGCGACAGCGCGACGATCACGTTGTCGGCCGGATTGATCTGGATAGTATTCATTACAAAGAGTCCTAACCCTACAGGTTGAGCAGAAGTCAGCGGGCGCCCGCCAGTTGCCCGGCGGGCGCACAGAAGGATTTAGGCCTGGGCGTTGGCAAATGCCTGCTTGGCGCCCTCGGCGCGCACAACGGCAAGCGCGTTGACGACAAACTCCTCAAGGCCGGCAATCTGCGTAAGGTCCTCGCCCCACATCTGCTCGTTACTGAGCACGTCGTGCACCAGCTCGGCATCGTCTGCACCGGCGTGGGCAGCGTAGAAATCGAGCACGAAGGCGTCGTCCTGAGCGGTGTACTCGGTGCCGTCGGCACGGCGCAGGTGCAGGCCATCGCCCTCGCGGGACACAAGCTCCTGCGTATAGAAGGCAATGAGCGTAGCGAGGCTCGTCGCCAGGCACTTGGGCAGGCTGCCGGTCTCGGCAACATAGTCCTTGAGCGTGGGCAGGTCGCGAGCACGCCATTTGGCGGTTGAGTTGAGGCAAATGGAGAGCAGCGCGTGGTCGATAAACGGGTTGTCGAAGCGGTTCTCGACGGCGGCGGCAAAGGCCTTGCAGTCCTCGACATCCAGATCGGCGGCAAGCGTCGGGATGACCTCGTCGTAGAGCATGGTGTTCATGAAGCCACGGACGGTCTCGTCGTGCATGCAATCGCGCACGATGTCAAAGCCGGCAACCCAGGAGCCCGGAACAAAGGCAGTGTGGGCGCCGTTGAGGATGCGGACCTTGCGCTTCTTGTACGGGGTGACATCGGGGGTCACAAAGACGCCCGGCAGGCCGGCCTTCACGAAGGGCAGCTTCTCGGCAAGTGACTCGTCGCCCTGGATACCCCACATCTGGAAGGGCTCGCGCACGGCCAGGAAGGGATCTTCGTAGCCCAGGCGCTCGGCCACGGCAGCGGCCTCCTTGGGGTCGCGGATGCGGCCGGGGACGATAGTGTCGACGAGCGTGGTGCAGACGGTGCAGTCGTCGGCCATCCACTGCGCAAACTCGTCCTCCCAGCCCCAGTCGCTCACGTACTGGTTCATGATGCGCAGCAGCTCCTCGCCGTTGTGATCGATGAGTTCGCAGGCGAGCACAATGACGCCCGGCTTGCCGGCGGCCCAGCGGGTGTGGAGCACCTGGGCAAGCTTAGCGGGGAAGCTCGCGGGCGGCATGTCGTCGGCCTTGCAGGACGGATCGTAGGCAATGCCAGCCTCGGTGGTGTTGGAGACGATAATCTCCAAATCGTCGGAGACGGCGACCTCCATCATGGCGCGGTAGTCGTCCTCACGATACGGATTGAGGCAGCGGCTGCAGGCGCTGATCACACGGGACTCGTCGACCGTGTTGCCGTTCTCCTTGCCGCGCACCAGCACGGTGTACAGGTCGTCCTGAGCGTTAATGCCGTCGGCAAAGCCAAAGGCACCGCTGATGGGCTGGACCATGACAACCTTGCCGTTCCAGCCGGTTGCCTCGTTGCCCATGTCAAAGAAGCGGTCGACAAAGGCGCGCAGGAAATTGCCCTCGCCAAACTGCAGAACCTTCTCGGGCGCGTCCTTGGGCAGCAGGTAGCCCTTGTAGCCGATCTTCTCGAGCGTCTCGTAGCTGATGTTCTCCATCGATGTCTCTCCTTAGATTGCTGTTAGCGTGCAGGCAAAACGGGGGCGCCGCGTGTGGCAACGGCGCTCCCGAGTTCGGTGTGATTCGATGCGGATTTAGGCCTCGACGGTATCCAGGTCAAAGCCAAAGTAGCGGACCGCGTTGTTGTAGCTAATGTCGCGCACGATGGCTCCCAGCAGCTCCATGTCGGCCGGATACTTGCCCTGCTCGACCCACTCGCCGATTACGCCGCACAGCACGCGACGGAAGTACTCGTGACGCGGGTAGGACAGGAAGGAGCGGGAATCGGTAAGCATGCCCACAAAGTTGCCCAGCACGCCCTCGTTAGCCAGAGCCGTGAGCTGCTCGCGCATACCGATCTCGTTGTCGTTGAACCACCAGGCAGAGCCGTTCTGGATCTTGCCGGCGGTCGGAGCCTCCTGGAAGCAGCCCATCACGGTATCGATCATGGTGTTGTCGATGGGGTTCAGGCTGTACAGGATGGTCTTGGGCAGACCCGTGGACTCCTGGATGGAGTTGAGGAAATCGGCCAGCTGGTCGGACGGCGTGTAGTTGGAGATACAGTCGTAGCCGGTGTCGGGACCGAGCTTGGCGAACATAGCGCGGTTGTTGTCACGCTTGCAGCCAAAGTGCAGCTGCATGGCCCAGCCAAGGCGGACATACTCGCCGGCGACGAACTGCATAAAGGCCGTCTTGTACTTGAGGACCTCGTCCTCGGTAAGCGGCTCGGCGGCAAGGCCCTTGGCAAAGATAGTCTCGATTTCGTCGGCGGTAGCCGGAACGTACATAACGTAGTCGAGCGCGTGGTCGGAAGCGCGGCAGCCCAGCTCGTGGGCAACGTCGTAGCGCTTGGAGATGGCAGCCTTCATGCCCTCGAAGTCGCTGATCTCAACGCCAGCAACCTCGGAGAGATGCTTGCAGTAGTCGGCGAACTCCTGGCCACGCTCGATGCGCAGGGCGGCATCGGGGCGCATGGCGGGAACGACCTGAACGTCAAAACTGTCGTCGGCGGCAATCTTCTTGTGCCACTCAAAGCTGTCGGCGGGGTCGTCGGTAGTGCAGATCATGCGGACGTTGGACTGCTTGATGAGGTTGCGGCAGGTAAAGCTGGCCTCGGCGAGCTTGGCGTTGGCAAGGTCCCAGACCTCCTGAGCGGTTTTGCCGTTCAGGACGCCCTCGTAGCCAAAGTAACGCTTAAGCTCCAGGTGGCTCCACTCAAAGACGGGGTTGCCCACGCAGCGGCCCAGGGTCTCGGCCCACTTCTGGAACTTCTCGCGAGCAGGGGCATCGCCGGTAATGAAGCGCTCGTCGACGCCGTTGGCACGCATTAGGCGCCACTTGTAGTGGTCGCCGCCCAGCCAAACCTCGGTAATGTTCTCAAAACGCTTGTCGTCCCAGATCTCCTTGGGAGAAATGTGGCAGTGGTAGTCAACGATGGGCATACCCTCGGCAAAGTTGTGGAACAGTTCCTCGCCGGTTTTGGTGCTCAGCAGGAAATCCTGATCGTCCATGAAGTTTTTCATCAAACAACCCCTTTGTTGGCGGAGCGGGCACACGATGCGCTCGTTATCCTTTAGGTGAACGTTCACTATAGTAGTGCATTACGACTGAAAAGGTGAACGTTCACCTAACCATCACGGGGTGAACGGTTGGTTTTTGGCCCTCAACGGTCGAGCAGGTGCCTTATCCATGCCGGGCGATAAAAAAGATCCGCTGGGGACAGCCCCCAACGGATCTCTTACATCGATAAACCGGGTTGTCTAGATTCCCGCCAGCTTGCAATACCGGTCGACGTTGCTGGCAAACACCATCTCGACGGCCCCCTTCTGCACGGGCTCTGTCGGATTCCTCCCCCACAGCAGATAATCGCCCAGCGTCTTGGCACCGCGATATGCCAGGCTCACCGGGTCCTTATAGACAATGTTGGTAAAGATCCCGCGGCGCAAGGCCAAGGCGCTCTCGGGGAACAGGTCGTTGCCGATTACCATGACCTTGCCGGCCTTGCCGCTTGAAACAAGCGCGTCGGCGACCACCTCGGAACCAACGGCAAAAACGCTACAGATGAGCTCGGGAGCATCCGGCGCACTCAAGCGCTGCTCAAGCTCGCGCTCGAGCTGTTTGACTTGCGCATGGGCGCCGGCAAGGTCCTCAACCTGCCATGGAATATCGTGTTCGCGCAGGTAATTATGAAAGGCGCGGGCGGTCAGGTAGTGTGAATCGGTATAGGGGTCGCCCGCCAACAGGAGCACGCGGGCGTCAACCCCAGAAGCGTGGACCAGATTTGCCGCCTGCTCCGCCATAAGACTGCCCGCCGCGGAATAGTCCGCCAGACTGGCACCCAGGCGATCGAGGTGCGGGCGGTCGCCGTCTACGAGCTCGATTGTCACGCCCGCCTCGGCAATCTGCCTCAAGAGTTCGGTCGCGCGATCATCGCCCGGAACATAGGCAAGCAGGCCATCAATCTTCTCCCCTATCTGCAGACGCTCATCAATCTGCTCGAGCGCATCGGCGTAGCCACCCACGCCAAATTCAACGCGCTCAACCGTAATGCCCTGATCGATGACCTCCTGCTCAAAGCGGTTGCAGCCTTCCCAAAGGTAACGGAAAAAGTACGCCCCCTCGCGCGATGCGCGGGGCAGGCAAAACACCAAGTTGATATCCTTGCGGCGCAGGCTCGAGGCACTTGTGTTGCGGTGGTAACCCATGGCCTCGGCCTTGGCATTCACCTTGGCACGCACGGATTCGCTCACGCCAGCCTTGCCCGTCAGGGCCTTATGCACGGTATTGATGGAAACGCCAAGCTCGGCGGCTATGTCCTTCATGGTTACGCGAGCGCTCATGGGGTTACTCCGTTATAGATAAGTTGCCAATTAACAGTACAGGTAACGATACCCCAAAATCACCCTTCAACTCGCCACGCTCGCCCCCAAATGTGCAAAGCGCCCCGCGAACGGATGCTCGCGGGGCGCCTGGATGCCTGGACCTTATTTGATACCGCGGCCCAGGTCTTCGGCAATTTTGTCCACGCCCTTAAGCGCGGCGCAGGTTTTTTTATTGGAACAATGTCCCGTGCAAACGCCACCTTGAGCGCAGTCGGCGCAAGTGCCCTTACGATAAATGCGCACGCACACGGCGACAAACGCAATGCCGATAACAGCCAGTACAACAATATCGATAGGTGCCATAGCAAGCCTCCTCTAGTTAACCATCACTTACTTTACCCCATTCTCCACCTACCAAAAAGGGGCAGGTTTATTTTGGTCGGTTTTATCTGCGGAAACGCCACATCTCCCTCACCAAAAAGCCCGGGTGTCGCTGGGACACCCGGGCTCGTGGAAAGGGGCTAATCCTTATTTGGGCTTAAGCGGAAACTGCGGCGGAAGAGGTGTTGGTCTCGTCCTCGTCGGTCCAAGCATGCTTGGGCATGGGACGGAAGATCTGGAAGAGCATCGCAGCCAGCAGCACGATGGCCACAACCGTCCAGATACCAAACTGCCCAAGAACAAGCAGGTTATAGAACTGGTTGATGAACAGGCCGATGACCCAAGCAAAGGCACACTCGTAGCCGATGGCAATCGCGGTCCACTTACCGGAGTTCATCTGGTTACGGATGGTGCCGATAGCGGCAAAGCACGGAGCGCACAGCAGGTTGAAGGCACCAAAGGCGACGCAAGCGCCCATGGTCGGGAACATAGCCGCAAACGCGGTCCACAGGCTCGGGTCGGTCTCGCCGGCGTCGGCAACGGACAGCAGCGAGCCGGCGGTGGCGACAACGTTCTCCTTGGCAACGAGACCCGAGACAGTCAGTGCGGTGGCCTGCCAGGTGCTAAAGCCGAGCGGGGCGAAGATCCAAGCGACCAGGTTGCCGAACATGGCAAGCACGGAGTAATCCATGAACTCCTCGGGGATGCCCTCCATGGAAGGCAGGTAGCCAAAGGCGCCGTTGTAGCTACCAAAGTTGGAGAGGAACCAAACGACGACGGTGGACGCAAAGATGACCGTGCCGGCCTTCTTGATAAAGGCCCAGCAGCGCTCCCATACATGCAGCGCCCAAGAGCGGATTGCCGGGAAGTGATAGGCGGGAAGCTCCATAACGAACGGCGTCGGGCGACCGGCGAAGAGCTTGGTCTTCTTGAGCATGAGGCCCGAGGCGATGACGGCAAAGACGCCCAAGAAGTAGAACAGCGGGCTGATCCATGCGGCGGTGGTGGAAGAATCGCCGATGATGGAACCCATGAGCAGGGCGATGATCGGCAGCTTGGCACCGCAGGGAATAAACGTGGTGGTCATGACCGTCATGCGGCGGTCCTTCTCGTTCTCGATGGTCTTGGTGGCCATGACGCCGGGGACGCCGCAGCCCGAGGACACGAGCATGGGGATAAAGGACTTACCGGACAGGCCAAAGCGGCGGAACACGCGGTCCATGATGAAGGCGACGCGGGCCATGTAGCCGCAGTCCTCCAGGAAGGACAGCATCACAAAGAGCAGGAACATCTGCGGGACGAAGCCCATGATGGCGCCGATGCCAGCCACGATGCCGTCGCAGACCAGCGAATCGACGAGGCCACCGTCCTCGGTACCGCCCGCCACGAGAGCGTCATGCACCGCGGTGGTGATACCCGGGACATAGGGGCCGTACTGTGCTGGATCGACCGAGTCGGCGTTGTCGCCCGCAGCCTCAACAGCTGCGTCATAGGCGTCGCGACCCTGACCGAGCACGTACCAGCCGTCGGTGCCGAAGAGCTGGTCGTTGGTGAAGTCGGTCACCGTGCCGCCCAGGGTGGAAACGGCGATGTAGTACACGCAGAACATGATGACCACAAAGATCGGCAGGCCCAGGATACGGTTGGTAACCACGCGGTCGATCTTCTCGGAGGTGCTCATCTTGGCCGGAGCCTTGGTCATGCACTCGTCGATAATGTGGGCAATCACGCTATAGCGCTCGCCGGTGATGATGGACTCGGCGTCGTCGTCGCAATCCTGCTCGCACTGGGCGACCAGCTGCTCGACGCGAGCGGCCTTCTCCTTGGTGAGGTTGATGAGCTTGCAGGCGTCCGCGTCGCGCTCAAACAGCTTGACAGCGTAGTAGCGACGCTTGTTGGCGGGAACGCTCGCCGGCAGGTTGTTCTCGATGTGGTCCAGAACGTCCTCGATGGAGGAATCGAACTTGTGCTCCGGCACCTGGCCCTTGGAAGCAGCAGACTTCTTGACCTGCTCGAACAGCTCCTTGATACCCTTGTTTTTAAGGGCCGAGATCATCATGACCGGGCAACCGAGCTTCTTGGAAAGCTTGTCCGTGTCGATCTTGTCGCCGTTCTTCTCGACCAGGTCGGCCATGTTGAGGGCGACGACCACGGGCAGGCCGGTCTCGATAACCTGAAGCGCCAGGTACAGGTTGCGCTCGAGGTTGGTGGCATCGACCACCTGGACAACGACATCGGGCTCGCCGCTCATGAGGTAGTCGCGCGAGCACTGCTCCTCGGGGCTGTAGGGGGAAAGCGAGTAGATGCCGGGGAGGTCCGTAATCGTGACGTTCTTGTCACTCAGGAGCTTGGCTTCCTTTTTCTCAACCGTGACGCCGGGCCAGTTGCCAACGTAGCCGTTGGCGCCGGTGATCAGGTTGAAAAGCGTGGTCTTGCCGCAGTTGGGGTTACCCGCCAGCGCGACATGGATCTGAGAATCCGCCATTCAATCCTTCTTCCTTGTGTGCCCGCGCTGCTTTCTCCGCACGGGCTGGATAATGTGCTTCAACATTGCAAATTTAAGTTAGAAAAACCTAACTTTATCTGCATAAATAGTTGCCGCGGGCCCTTACTGGACCTCGACGACGGCAGCCTCCTCCTTGCGGATGGAAAGCTCGTAGCCGCGCACGTTGATCTCGACCGGATCTCCGAGCGGTGCAACCTTAACGACCTTGAACGAAGTGCCCTTGATGAGGCCCAGGTCCATAAGGTGACGGCGAAGCGCGCCCTCGCCGTGAAGCTTGACGATGGTAGAGCTCTCGCCCACCTTAACGTCACCCAACGTCTTCATATTCTTTTCCCCCTTTCAGCTTTTATGAAATGCTGCGAACTAACCGACGGTCATGATGTGCATGGCGACCTTGGTATCGATACCAAAGCGTGCGCCCAGCACGGTGACGATGATATTGGCGCCACTCGAGCTCACCACGTGAACCTCACTGCCCTCGACAAAGCCGAGGTCCTTGAGGTGGTGCTTCATGTCCTCATTGCCCTTTACACGAGACACGCGCACGGTTTCGCCCGCCTTTACCATCGAAAGCGGCATAGCCGGCATCTGCGGTCCGCAAGACATGAGTGAGCTCCTAACATCGGTTCGTCCTCAACATCGACATGGCAAAAGTTAGCCACGTCTATGTTCGCTTTAGTAAACTAGCACGTGGTTAACTTTTTTGGAAGGGTCCCCATTCAGTTTTCGAAAAAGTTTCCTATACGAAACAAAAGAGGCACCGCAAAGACCATCTCTTTGCGGTGCCTTGTCATACCAATTTATGCAACAAAGGGGCCTGTCCCCTTGTCACATTGTTGAGGTTAGAGCGAGAGGTTTCTGATCGATGTGACGCAGGAGGCCTCATCCACGCCCGAAACGCGGAACACGATGTCTTCGCCACATTCGCCGTAGAGAGCCATGAGCCCCATCACATCGCGGCCGTCGGTATGGCGATCGCCGATGCTGACCGATACGTCGCTACGATGCTTGGCAATAATGTCATAGAGCAGCGCAACCGGGCGGGCATGCAATCCCAACGGATCTTTAATCGTCTTTGTAAACTCGACCATGTCCCCTCCCGCGGCATCGCACATTCGGCCGGCAAACCCAGCCACGTGGTAGTTATTGTACGTTACCGGCGCACCCCCGTCCCACAAAAAACGAGGGAAGGCACACGTCCTTCCCTCGTTACAGGCAATAGGTAGCCGCTTGCCTACATCAAGCGCAGGCTGACGTCCTTGAGCTGGGCGCCGGAAACGGCACTCGGGGCGCCCGACATGAGGTCGGAGCCGCTGGCCGTCTTGGGGAACGCCATGACGTCGCGGATGGAGTCGGAGCCGGTGAGCAGCATGCACACGCGGTCCAGGCCCAGGGCGAAGCCGCCCATCGGGGGCGCACCAAACTTGAGAGCCTCCATGAGGAAGCCGAACTGCGACTCGGCGCGCTCCTCGGTAAAGCCCAGGAGCTTGAGCATGGACATCTGCATTTCGGCGTTGTGGATACGCATACCGCCGCCGCCGGCCTCAAAGCCGTCCATGACAAAGTCGTAGGTGCAGGAACCGGCTGCCAGCGGGTCGGCCTCGATCTTGGCGATGTCGGTCTCGGTCGGCAGGGTAAAGGGCTGGTGCTCGGCTGCATAGGCCTTGCGGTCCTCATCCCAGTGGAACAGCGGGAAGTTGACGACCCACAGGAAGTCGTGGCCCTCGCGCTTGATCTCAAGCGCGTTGGCCATGTGGGAACGCATGCCGCCCAGGATCTCGTCGGAAAGCAGGCGCGGGCCGGCGGCGAACATCACAAGGTCGCCGGGCTCGACATCCATGCGCTCGCGCAGAGCCGCCATCTCCTCGTCCGAGAAGAACTTGACGATGGGGCTGTTGATGGAGCCGTCCTCGCGGAAAGCGATCCACGCCAGACCCTTGGCGCCAAACGTGGAGGCCACGCCGGCAAGCTTATCGATCTTGGCACGTGCCCAGGCACCGGCGCCCTTGGCGTTGATGGCCTTGACGACAGAGCCCTCCTCGTTTGCCGCAGTCGCAAAGACCTTGAACTTGGAGTTGGCAAAGATGTCGGTCAGGTCGACCAGATGCATGCCATAGCGGGTATCGGGCTTGTCGGAGCCATAGGTGTCCATGGCCTCCCAGTAGTTCATGCGACGCAGCGGCGTGGGCATCTCGACACCCATGCGGCCGAAGGCATCGGCCAGGACCTCTTCGAGCGCGCTCATAACGTCGTTCTGGTCCACGAAGGACATCTCGATATCGACCTGGGTGAACTCGGGCTGACGGTCGGCACGCAGGTCCTCGTCGCGGAAGCACTTGGCAACCTGGTAGTAGCGCTCGACGCCACCGACCATGAGCAGCTGCTTCAGGAGCTGCGGAGACTGCGGCAGCGCGTAGAAGTTGCCCGGCTGGATGCGGCTGGGAACGATGAAGTCGCGAGCGCCCTCGGGCGTGGACTTAAACAGGGAGGGCGTCTCGACCTCCATGAACTCACGGTTGTGCAGCGCCTCGCGAATGGCAAAGGTAAAGTCGGAGCGCAGCTTGAGGTTGGCCATCATCTCGGGACGGCGGAGGTCCAGATAGCGATAGCGCAGGCGGGTGTCCTCGCTGGTCTCGATGCCGTCCTCGATCTGGAACGGCGGGGTGACGGACGTGTTGAGCACCTCGGCGTGGTCGGTCAGGACCTCGATCTCGCCGGTCGCGAGCTTGGTGTTGGTGGTCTCCTCGCCACGAGCGCGCACGACGCCGTGGATCTTGATGGGCCACTCGGGACGCATGGTCTCGGCGATCTTAAAGGCGTCGCCGTCGGAGTGCTCGGGGTCGAAGGTAAGCTGCGTGATGCCCTCGCGGTCGCGAAGGTCGCAAAAGATTAGGCCACCGTGGTCGCGGCGACGGCTCACCCAACCGGTGAGGGTGACCTCTTCGCCCACGTTCTCGCGGCGAAGCTCGCCGCAGGTACGGGTGTGCATGGAATGCTCGTCGATGGGACGGGTCTGGCTCATACCAGTGATCCTCCTTTATGGATCTGTGCCGCCCCGTGTCGTTCCGGGCGGCGTCGTACAGATTTGCCCAGCCTGCGTAAACCGCGCAGCCAGACATGGCGTTCTATCTTATCGCACCTGTGTCGATGTGCCGCGGAAAAGTAGCTCATGCCCAAAGACTTGACGGAGACGAAACAATTGGTGCACCGCGGCCGTCGCCAAGGCGTGCCACGTGCGACAATGTGCCCCAATACAACTGCACTCGGAAAGGCCCGCCATGGCTGCACGCCTCATCGTTATGGATATCGACTCCACACTCATCAACCAGGAGGTTATCGATCTTTTGGGCGAGGAGGCCGGCGTAGGCGAGCAAGTGGCGAAGATCACTGAGCGCGCCATGCGCGGCGAGCTTGACTTTAAGCAGGCGCTCGAGGAGCGCGTGGGGCTGCTCGCCGGCCTGGACGAGAGCGTGTTCGAGCGCACCTTTGAGCGCGTGACATTTACCCCCGGCGCGTTGGAGCTTGTGCGCTCGGCACACAGCAAGGGCTGGAAGGTCGGCGTGGTGAGCGGCGGTTTCCACGAGGTCGCCGATAAGATCGTGGCCGCCGCGGGCATCGACTTTTGCCTCGCTAACCGCCTGGAGGTCGTGGACGGCAAGCTCACCGGCAAGCTGGCGGCAGACATTGTAACCAAGGAGTCCAAGCTCATCCAGCTGCTGGAGTGGGCAGTTGAGTGCGGTGTCGACATGGCCCATACCGTGGCAATCGGCGACGGCGCCAACGACATCCCCATGATTCAGGCCGCGGGCACCGGTATCGCATTTTGCGCCAAGCCCAAGACGCGCGAGGCCGCCCCGTTTGCCATCGACGAGCGCAACCTGATGCTCGCCATGGACATCATCCTGCGTGACTAGCCGATCCATCTAACAATTGAATCAGTCTGTCCTATAGTTTCCGAACAATTTTGTCTTAGTGTTCGGAAATATACCCTTTGAGTGCTAGACTTTGCGCCGTCGAAGGGAACATATATGGATAAGCGAGATCTTGAGCAATTGCTGAGCGATGTTGCCGGCGGAGCAGTCACCCCTGCCGACGCCCTCACGCGCATCCAAACGGCTCCGACCGCCGATTTGGGCTTTGCGCAGCTCGATCTTTCGCGCGGGGTGCGCCAGGGAGCCGGCGAAGTTGTCTACGGCGCCGGCAAAACCGCTGAGCAAATTGCCGCCATTATCGAAGCGCTGCGCGATGCCGGCCAGGAGCGCATCCTAGTCACGCGCCTGGATGCCGAAAAAGCCGCGCGCACCTCGGAGCTCCTCGACAACGGCATCGACCTGGGATATGTCCCGGACGCACAGCTCGCCCTCGTGGGCGGCAAGCCCTCCCCTACCGGCAACGGGCGCATCGTCGTCGCCTGTGCCGGCACGAGCGACCTGCCCGTCGCCGAGGAAGCCGCGTTGACGGCCGAGTTCTATGGCAACGAGGTCGACCGCCTCTACGACGTGGGCGTCGCCGGCCTGCACCGCCTGCTCGCGCATGCCGAGGAACTTGCCCAGGCACAGGTGGTCATCGCCATCGCCGGCATGGAGGGCGCTCTGGCGAGCGTTGTCGGCGGTCTGGTGAGCTGTCCGGTCATCGCCGTTCCCACCAGCGTGGGCTACGGCGCAAGTTTTGGTGGCGTAGCCGCACTGCTCGCCATGCTCAACTCCTGCGCCAGCGGCGTTTCGGTCGTCAATATCGACAACGGCTTTGGTGCCGCCTATCAGGCAAGTCTTATCAATCATCTGAGCGCCGGCACGTCCTGCGCCCGTTAAGGAGCATTCCATGTCCAACCATCAGCACACGCTTATCATCGACGGAACCTCGGGCATCAGCGGCGATATGACCGTCGCGGCCCTGCTCGACCTGGGCGCCAGCGAAGAGCATCTGCGCGAACAGCTCGCCACGCTGCCTGTCGATGGCTTTTCGATCGCCGTCACGCGCGTAAACAAGCACGGCATCGATGCCTGCGATTTCGACGTCCAGCTTGCAGAGGGCCCCGAGAACCATGATCACGATATGGCCTGGCTCTACGGCAACGAAGCAGCTGCCGAGCTCACACATGAGCATGAGCATGAGCACCATCATCATGACCATGTCGAGCACGAGCACTGCCACGACCATGACCATGAGGCCCACGGTCATGGCCACGAGGGCCATCATCACGCCCACCACCATCACCACCGTTCTTTGGCGGACGTCACCGCCATCATCGACGGCTCGCAGCTAAGCGATGGCGCCAAGCGTCGTGCGCTCGCCATTTTTACCGCGCTCGCCGCCGCCGAGGCCAAGGCCCACGGCAAAACGCCCGAGACCGTCATGTTCCACGAGGTAGGCGCCGTTGATTCCATCGTCGACGTCTGCTCTGTCGCCATCTGCCTCGATGACCTGGGTATTGAGGACATCGTGGTCGAATCGCTCTCTGAGGGCCACGGCACCATTCGCTGCGCCCACGGCCTCATGCCCATTCCCGTCCCCGCTGTCGTCAACCTGTGCCAGGCGGGCAATATCGCCCTCACGCCTGCACCGGTCGCCGGCGAGCTCGTGACGCCCACGGGCGCCGCCATCGTCGCCGCACTGCGCACGTCCGAGCACCTGCCGGCCCGCTACCGCATCGAGGCCGTCGGCTACGGCGCCGGTAAGCGCCCCTACGAGGGTTGCTCCGGTACGCTCCGCTGCCTGCTCGTTCACGCGGACGCATAGCCATGGATGCCCGCAAGGCAAAAAGCCGCGCCGCCATCGTCGCGGCGTTCTCCGAGCTCCTGTGCGAGGAAGATTACGGCAAGATCACCGTCGGCGACATCATCGCTCGCGCCAATGTGGGTCGGGCCACGTTCTACGGCCTCTTCAAAAGCAAAGATGACCTGCTCGCTGAGCTCGTGCGCGATATCTGCACCCATGCCCTCGACGATGACGGTGCGCCCCTCGATGACCCACTCGTACAGGTCGAGCATATCCTCAACAACCTCTGGGAGCGCCGTCAGGGCGTTCGAGCCCTCGTAGCCGGTGCCGGCTCACGCGTCTTCGCCGACTGCTTACGCAAGACCATCATGTCACGAGCAGCCGAAACCGTCCCCACCGACCTAAACGGCCCCGCCGCCACCATGGACCGAAGCTTCCTACTACACCACATAGCCTCAAGCTTCGTAGGAATGGTCCAATGGTGGGCCTGGCACAACTTCCAAGCAGATAGGGCCGAAGTAGCCAAAGACTACCTATCAGCCATACAGCCCCTCTTCAGCTAAGTAAGCCCCCCATCCCAAAGCGCCATCCCAACAAAGCGCCCATCCCTTCCCCAAGTCACGTTTTCTTGTAAGGGCACCCAAAAACAAAGCGCCCCTCCCATCCAAATTCAGATATATATGTTGGGTTGCTTGTTCCAACGCGACTAAGATCCCGCAGCTGGCCGCATGGGGTAACTTCCCAGCGCATTCCGCAGGACGCAAAAAGGCTCGCCGCACGAAGTGCGCAGCGAGCCTTTTTGCATGTCCGAGGACGCGCTGGGAAGTTACCCCATGCGGCCAGCGGACAACTATGTAGCCTCAGACTAGAACATGCCCAAGAAACCATGCACAAACAGCGCGGCGACAATAGCACCGACAAACGGCGCGATGCCAGGAACAAGCAGACCATACTTCCAGTTGTTGTCAGCCTTGTTCTTGATCGGCAGCACCTGATAGGCCATGCGAGGACCAAGGTCACGCGCCTGGTTCATGGCGAAGCCGGTGATGCCGCCCATGCCCATGCCAACGGCCCAGACAATCAGGCCGACGCAGATGGCGAGCAACAGAACGTTCTCACCAGCACGGCTAGCAGCAGCAAGGATGGCGCTGATGAACACGAAGGTGCAGATAGCCTCGCAGAAGAAGTTGCGGGCATAGTTCGTGCCCTCGGTGGTAGGGTTGGTCGAGAAGATGTTGCGCTGAGCAATGGGATCGACGACACCCTCGGAAGCCTTGAACTCATCGGCATACATAAACCAAGCGATCACAGCACCCACAAAGCCGCCGAGCATATCGGCAAGCATGAAGGGGATGCAGTTGCCCCACGGCACCAGACCGACGATGCACTGGGCAAGCACCATAGCGGGGTTCATGCACACGGCACCGCCAAAGACAAACAGGCAGACCGAGATGCCAAAAGACCAGGTGGTGATGGCAAACATATGGCCAGAGCCCTGATGCTTGGTGCCTTTGAGCACGGTATCGCAGTGCACGCCCACGCCAAAGACGATCATGAGGGCCGTCGCGCCGAATTCGCAGAGGAGTTTGGTAAGCATAAAACCTTATCTTTCTTGTCGGTTATAAACGATTCGTTTAAGCCGCGCACTAGTGCTGTGCGACGACAACACCCAGGCCATCGGGGATGACGGCGACCTTGGCGTCGGCGCCCTTCATCTCAAAGGCGAGCTTGAGCGCCTCCTCGAGGGTGTTGACCGGCGTCATGTGCATATCCTTGAGCATCTGGTGATCGCACAGATCGGTGACCATGATCACAGGGTGATGCGCCAGGATGCGGGCAAAGATCTGGCTCGTCCACTGGTCAGGCAGGGTCTCGTCCTTAGGACGGTCGATGCAGGCGCGCTCAAACTCCGCCGGATCGTTGTCGGCGATGTTGTGATAGAAGCCCTCGCCACCGTGACCGTCGGCACAACCGGCGACATCGATGATCACGCCGCCCTCGGGAAGCGTGGCCTCGGCAGCGCACATGCCCTTCACAGCCTGATAGATGTTCTGATCGAGGGGGTAGCCGCCGTTAGTGGTAATGGCGATCTCGCACTCGACGGGCTCAACGCCGGCAAGGCTCTTCACGAACTCGCAGCCAGCCTCGTGCGCCTTGTGGATGTCGCCGGCAAAGGAGCCAATGACCTCGTGCTTGCCGTTGAGCACCACGTTGAGCACAAAGGCAAGGTGAGCCATCTCGGCGGCGGCAAACATGTCCTCGCTCACGTGGTTGTGGCACAGGTTGCCGGCACGCGAGTGGGAATCGTTCACAAACTGACCGTTGTGGTTGTACATGATGGTCTTGTAGCTGGCGATGCCAGGCAGGACGGACTTGCGGCTACCAGAGAAACCGGCAAAGAAGTGCGGCTCAATAAAGCCCTCGGCAAGCAGCAGATCGCAATCGGCAGCGATCTTGTTGATGATGCACTCGCCACCAGAAGGCAGGGTGCCGATCTTTTTCATCATGCTGTCGTCAGTCGCGACGTGCATAACGATTTCTTCGTTGGCAACGATCTCCTCGCCGTACTTGTTGACGAGCTCCTCGTGCGTCGACGGACGATGCATACCCGTAGCAACCAGAATGCGAACGCGCGCCTCAGGCGCAGCGGAGTGGATGTGATGCAGCAGAATAGGCATCGTCACACGCGAGGGAACGGGACGCGTATGATCTGAGCTAATGATGACAATATCCTTCTTGCCAGCACAAAGCTCCTCGAGCGAAGGCGAGCCGTAAGGGTTGGCAAGCGACTCCTCCACCAGCTTTTCCTGCGATTTCGTGGTCTTAAACTCGTTTTGATGACCTTCCATCACACCCGCGAAGTTCTTATCCTCGAGTTCCAGATGCAACGTCTTGTGGTCAAACGGCAGTTCACATTCAAACAATGACGAGCGCCCTCTTCCTTTCAACTGACACACTAGATAAACCGTTGGAAGGATACGCCGCTCACCGAAAAACACCACCGTCTACCGACTCATTAACACAACGTTCATATTTGACCCACAACAAAACGACCGCGATCCCAAACAGGACCGCGGCCGCCACAGTCGTAAGGCGAGAAGCGCCAAATGCGCCACCAGGATAGACCCCATCCAAAACGCGCGAAGCGCGTTATCTTTTCCCCAGCAGTAATCCGTCGAAGACCGGACATCGCAGGGCCCGCCATCAGTTTACTTTTAGGCACACTCCGCAGCACGCAAGAAGCCCTCGCCGCACCCCACATTAAGCGCGAAGCACGCCATTCTCCCCTCAGCTGTAATCCCCGAAGACCGAGGACGAAGGGACCCGATGGGTTTCCCTCTGAATGCATTCCGCAGCACGAAGCCCTTTCCAAACGCGCGAAGCGCGCCATTATTCCCCCAGCAGTAATCCGCCGAAGACCGGACATCGCAGGGCCCGCCATCAGTTTACTTTTAGGCACACTCCGCAGGACGCAAGAAGCCCTCGCCGCACGAAGTGCGCAGCGAGGGCTTCTTGCATGTCCGAGGACGTGCCTAAAAGTAAACTGATGGCGGGCCCGGACGACTACAGGGCTATCGATTACCCCGTGTTCTGCAATCCTGCCGAGACGCCAGTCACAGTCGAAAGAATCAGGCTCATGTACTCGGCCTTCTTCTCCTCGGCCATCTCGTCCTGGTTCATACGCACCTCACGAAGGGCGCGGACCTGGGCGATGGACAGGGCGTCGACATAGGGGTTACGCACGCGAACGGCGCAGCCGAGCACGCGACGACGCTGCAGCGGCCACTCGTCACCGACGATGGCAAGGACCCACTTACGCGTGAGCTGCATCTCGGTGAAGACCTTCTCGGACAAATCCTGGCGATCGCCCAGGTGTAGATACATCTTGGCAATGCGCTGATCGGTCTTAGCAATCGACATCTCGATGTTGTCGATGAACGTGCGGAAGAACGGCCACTCCTGGTAGGCAGCCTTGAGCTGGTCAAGGTCACCAAGCTGCTCGCAGGCGGTGCCCAGGCCGTACCAAGCGGCCAGGTTAATGCGTGCCTGGCTCCAGCTGAAGATCCACGGAATGGTACGCAGGTCGTCGAGCGACTTGGCGCCCAGGCCGCGCTTAGCGGGACGCGAGCCGATCGGCAGCAGACCGACTTCGGTCAGCGGCGTCACGGTCGAGAACCACGGTGTAAAGTCCTCGGTGTTCAGCAGGTCCAGATAGCGCTCGTGGCTTGCAGCGTTAAGCTTCTCGGCCATATCCCAGAACTTCTGCGTGGTCTCTGTGTTGGTCTTCTCGACACTCGGGGCCGACTGCAAAAGCGTTGCGGCGGCAACGGACTCAACATGGCGCTGAGCCAGCGTGCGGTTGCCGTAACGGGCAAAGATGACCTCGCCCTGCTCGGTGAGCTTAAAGAAGCAGTTGACCGAACCCTTGGGCTGCGCCAGCACGGCCTTGTTGGCCGGGCCGCCGCCACGGCCAACGGCACCGCCGCGACCGTGCATGAGCACCAGGTCGATATCGTTCTTCTCGGCCCACTTGGCAATGCGCTCCTGCGCGGAATGCAGCGCGAGCATGGCCGTGGTAGGACCGGCGTCCTTGGAGGAGTCGGAATAGCCCAGCATAACCTCCATGCGGCGGTTGGTCTGGGCAAGACGCTTCTGCACCACGGGCAGCGTAAGCATCTGGTCGAGCACGTCGACGCAGCCCTCGAGGTCCTCGAGCTGCTCGAATAGCGGGATCACGTCGAGCTCGGGGACATCTTCCTCGTGTGCGAAGGACAGGTGGGCCAGCTCGAAGACGTCAGCCACATGCTGGGCGCTCTTGGTAAACGAGATGATGTAGCGGTGCGCCATCTTCTTGCCGTAGCGCTTTTGGATGGAGCCGATGGCACGGAAGGTATCGATGACTTCGCGCGTCATGGGCTGCAGGTCGCCATGGATACCGTTCTCGTGGATATCCTTGAGGGCGCGGGCATGCACCACGGAGTGCTGACGGAACTCCATCTCGACCATATGGAAGCCGAAGGACTCGACTTGCCAGATGATGGTCTGGACCGGGCCGTAGGCGGCACGGACGGCACCGCAGGCGGCCAGCGAACGCTGGACGACGCGCAGGTCATCCAGGAACTCGTCGGCGCTGTGGTACATGGTGTCGGTGATACGGCGCACGGTGGCGTTCAGACGGTCGGCCATGACGAGCATGACGGCGCGATGCGGCTCGTGCTCGGAGATCAGCTCGGCGCGGGCCGTGTACCGAGGGCTCATCTCGACCTGATGGTTCCACAGGTTAATGAGCTCGGCCGACGGCTTGCTGTAGGTAGCCTCGAGCGTGAGGTTGCGGCCGATGTGGCGGCACTTGTCCTCGAGCTTGAGCACCATGTGCGTAAAGTACTTGGCGGCGACCTCACGGCTCACCTTGGCGGTGACGTTGGGGTTACCGTCGCGGTCGGAACCGATCCAGCTGCCGGGATGGAAGAACGCCGGGCACAGCGGCGGCACAGTACCGGCCTTGTCGCCCAGCACCCAATCGTCAAAACGACGATAGATAACGGGGATAACGTCGAACAGCGTGTTATCGAAGATGTCGATGATGGTATCGGCTTCCTCGACCGGCGTGGGCTTCTTGAGCGCGATGGGGCTCGTACGCACCAGGGCGTCGATCTCCTGCAGCATATGGCGCTCGTTCTCCACCAGGTCGGAGCCGCCCAGACGCGGACGCTCCTCCAGCAGGTTGGAGATACGGCGGATCTTGCCCTCGACGGCCTTACGACGGGCCTCGGTGGGATGTGCGGTAAAGACAGGGTGGAACTCGAGCTTGTCGAGCAGCTCGTTGGCACCCTCGACACCCAGCTCATTCACCAGCTGGTGATAGGCAACGGTAAGCTCGTTGGCAGGATCGACCTCGGTATCGGTCGACGCACCGGCCTCGCGCTCGCGCAGCTGCGCCACACGGTAGTTCTCCTCCGACAGGTTTGCCAGATGGAAAAAGCTCGTAAAGGCGCGGACAATGACCTGCTGCTTATCGAGCGGCAGGCTGTCGATCAAATCGACGACCTCACGAAATGCCACGGCAGTGGGCTCGTCGGCGGTGGGCACGCCCTGCTCGTCGACGGCTTCGTCGGCAGCGCAGGTACCGGGGTTGCCGGCATTGACCACAATCTCGGCTGTCAAAATCTTGTCGAACAGGTCCGCGATCTCGGGATCATACTCGCTAAGCACACGGCGCTCCAGGCGCAAGAACAGCGCCAGATTGTCGCGCAGCTCCTCGGGGATCTCGATCTCGGCGAGACGCTCCCTGGACTCGGCATTCGAGCCGATTCGGTTAACGAGGCGGTTGACCACGGCAGCGACGCGCGCCGCGGCTTCGGGTACAGACTGGTTGCTTAGGTTCTCAGCCACGTTTCCTCCCATTCCTCCTTCTATGCACGTAACATGCGGTATTCATTATAGGCGCTTGAGAAATACTTTCGACACTGATTGCGCTTTACCACACAAAAGTATTTTCTGCATTGCAAAGGTTTTTGCCCTAAATGGTCGTATTTCTCGGTGGGCGGCATACGTAAACGGAGGCATTCCGCATAAAAGCGAAACACCCCCGTAACAATCGCTCTCCATGAGCAGGGCACGTTAGCAGGCCCGAAGCTCAAAAAGATGCGCTACAGGCGCTCGCGAACCGCCTCGACGACGTTGTCCAGATCGGCGAGCACCTCGTCATGGCTCTGCATGTCGCGCACTTTGACCTTGCCGGCGGCAAGCTCGTCGCCACCCAGGACCAAGATGAGCTTGGCGCCTACCTTATCGGCTTGCTTAAACTGGGCCTTGAGCGAACGACCCTGATAGTCGGCCTCGGTCACAATCCCTGCGGCGCGAAGCTCCTGCGTAATGGCAAAGACGTTCTGACGCAGCTCCTTGCCGGCGTTGGCGACATAGACGCACGGGGCCTCATCGGCACCCAAATCGCTGCCAAAGGCCTGCAGGGCCAGCAGGGCGCGCTCAAAACCGACAGCAAAGCCGACGCCCGCCGTGGGCTTGCCACCCTCGAGCTCGACCAGGCCATCGTAGCGGCCGCCGCCGCCGATGGAGCCGACGCCGGCGCCAGGGGCCTCGACCTCAAAGACAGTACGGGTGTAGTAGTCCAGGCCGCGCACCAAGGTGGGATCCTCGACATACTCGATACCGGCGGCATCCAGATAGCGCTTGACCTGCTCGTAGTGCTCGCGGCACTCATCGCACAGGTTGTCACCCATCAGCGGAGCCTCGGCCATGATCTCGCGGCAGTGGTCGTTCTTGCAGTCGAAGGCACGCAGCGGGTTGAGCTCGGCGCGCTCGCGGCACTCATCGCACATCTCGTCGGCGTGATCGAGGATGAACTGCTTAACCTGCTCGCGATAAGCCGGACGGCACTGGGCGTCACCCATCGAGTTGATGAGCAGACGAAGCTTGGAAAGATCGAAGCCCAGGCGCTTGTAGAACTCCATGAGCATGATGATGCACTCGGCATCTGCCGCCGGATCGGGAGCGCCGAGCCACTCGATGCCCACCTGGTGGAACTGGCGCAGGCGGCCCTTCTGGGGACGCTCGCCGCGGAACATGGCCTCGGCGTAGTACGCCTTAAACGGCGTGGAGCCCTGGGGCACCAGATTGTTCTCGACGACGGCGCGCACCACGCCGGCCGTGCCCTCGGGGCGAAGTGCTAGGCGCTGCTTGGGCTTGAGTTTGGTGTCGGTGCCCTCGGTAAAGACGCGCTCCAGGTTGGCACCGCTGAACACACGGAACATTTCCTTGCGCACGACGTCGGTCGACTGGCCGATACCGTGGACAAACACGTCCACCTGCTCGATCGCGGGCGTCTCGATGGGTTTAAAACCAAACGGCTCGAACACGCCGGCCGCAATCTGCTGCATCTTTTGCCAGGCGCGCATCTCGGCGCCGATAAGGTCGCGGGTTCCCTCCGCCTTCTGTGCCTGCATGGGCAAACACCTTTCTTTTGTATCGCGTCATAGGTAGTGGTCATTATACGGCACAAACTCAAACCGCGGCGGTGCATCTGACCGAACGAGGGTATGGGGACTCGTTCGGCCAGATGCACCGCCGCGACAGCTGATCCGCTTTCCTCCGACCCCTTCGGGTCACATGATCTGCTGGGGACGAAGGAAAGCGGACCGTCCTTTGACCTGCGGCGACCTTGGAAACCGAATGATGGTACGAGCATCCATTCGGCTCCCAAGACCGCCGCGGGCAGATCAGGGTGAGCCGGCAAACGCGGCAGCGCCCTTACTCTCCCGCCGCGCTCGCGCGCAGCTTGGCGGCAATGGGCTCGGATGCCAGCAGGAACACGAGCATGACCACGGAGCACGCCAGGCATACAATCCAGGTGCTCGCAAAGGAGCCCGTGGCATCGAACAGCACGCCCGAGACGATGGCGCCCACGGTGCCGCCGACCATCTCGAGCGAGGTAATGGTGCCCGTGACCTTACCCAGGTCGGCCATGCCAAACTGCTTAGACGCAGCGATCGTGGGCGTTGGAGATGTTGTACTGCGCAAGAGAAATTCCCAAGTCGCTGACGATGAGCGGCTGGAACAGGCTCATGCAGTTGACGAAAATGGTGTAGCACGTGGCCATGATCACGAAGCCAGAGGCCACCACGAACCAGCCAGGGAAAAATTTACGTTGCTGGGACATGGATTACTCCTTGTGGTCCGCAATGTATCCGAGAGCGACGGCGGCATAAGCCGCGGCGCCGAGGGGAAGCTCGGCATCGTTAAAGCGCGCCTTGGGATGATGCTGGGCAAAATGCTCGTCCGTATCGGTCACGGCCGCGCCCACCGTAAAGTACGCACTTGGGATCTCGCTCGAGATAAGTGCGAAATCCTCGCTCGCCATGGCGTGGAATAGCGGCAGGAAGGCAGCCTTGGGCAGCACCGCGCCCACGTAGCCAAGCGAGGCCTGGGTCATATCGCTGTCGAGCACGAGCGGCGGAACGTCCGAAAGCGTCTCGATGGTTGCCGGCGTACGATATGTTGCGGCAACGCCGTTGACGACCTCGGCGATACGCTCCTTGAGATGAGCCATGAGCTCGACATCGAAGCCGCGCAGCGTTCCCTCGAGCACGCAGGTGTCGGGAATGACGTTGGCAGCCTGACCGCCGGCAAACTTACCAACGGTAAGTGCAACTTCCTTGGCCGCCGGCACCTCGCGGGAGATAAGCTCCTGGAGCGCTAGGTGCACATGCACGCCCGCCGTAATGGGGTCGATGCAAATCTCGGGGCTCGAGCCATGGCCACCCTTGCCCTGCAGCGTGATGCGGAAACCGTACACGCCCGAGAGCGCCGGACTCCCATAGAGCACTAGGCCGAGCGGCGACTGGCTGTTGACGTGCATGGCAAAAGTTGCCTGAGGACGCGGGTTCTCGAGCAAGCCGTCGGCGATGGCAGCGCGTGCCCCCTCAAAGGTCTCCTCACCCGGCTGGAACAGCAGTTTGACGGTGGCATTGGCGTCGACAAGCTCGGCCTCGCGGGCCTTGAGCAAACGGGCCGCGCCGAGCAGCGCCGTCGCATGCATATCGTGGCCACAAGCGTGCATGCAGCCGTTGGTGGATGCAAAGGGCTCGCCCGATTCCTCGGCAACGGGCAGGGCATCCATGTCGCCGCGAAGCATGATAACCGTACCGGCTTGTTCGTCCGTGCAGACGCCATTGCCCTGGGCCGCGGCGGCACCGGCGCCGACAAGGCCCACAACGCAGGAACCATCGACGAGCGTGGCAAACGGGATGTCCATCTCGGTCAAGCGCGCTTGGATATACGCAGAGGTCTGTGGGAGGCTATTACCCAGCTCGGGCATCTGGTGTAGATCGTGTCGCCATGCGGCAAGCTCACCGGCAAATGCCTGGGCTTCTTTGACTAGGCCATCGCCGATAGCGGTCTGCGCCGCTGTGGTAGCCTGCGGCGCTGGTTGCGGTTGAAGATCGGACAGAGCTGGTGCCATAGATGCCCTCCAGTAACGTTTTTGCAGCACGCACTTTGACAGCGTAAAGTGCAAGGCACAACTGTAAGGGCATGACATAAAAAACGCCGCCCTGGGAGGGCGGCGCAACAAGTTGTTTACAATTGCGGGCGAGATTTTCGGCGCAAGAAATCGAAATGCGTCTCGCTCAAGATAATCGACAAAAAGATGAGCGCAAAGCCGGCAAGCAGGCGCGAGGTGAGCGCCTCCCCCATCAACAACACCGAGAACAGCACACCCGAGGGCGACTCCATCGAAAGAAGCAACGAGCCCGTCGAGGCCGGGACGTGCGCCAGACCGACGTTTTGGACGAGCAGTGCCACGCACGTGCAGCCCACCGAGAGGAAGACCATCACGCCGATAAAACTCGGCGTCCACACGGACAGAGGCGCCTGAGTCTCGAATAGTAGCGACGTGATTAAGCTCAAAACGCCATTGCCCACAAACATCCAAAACGTGATGACGTTGATATCCATCTTGCGACCGTACTTGGCAGTCACCGCCATCTGGATGGCGAAGAAGATCGCGCCGCCCAAGGTAATAACATCGCCGGCATTGAACTCGACGCTATCGAGCGCTACCAGGCCAATACCCGCCAGGCACAACAACGCTGCACCCAGGTTATACCGGGTAAGCTTTTCACCGCTCAGGACATAGCTTGCAAACGGCACAAGGATGCAATACGTGCCGGTCAAAAAAGCGCTCTTGCCCGCCGTGGTCTGTGCCAGGCCGATCGTCTGCAAACCGTAGGCACCCCACATGAGCGCGCCCATGCCAAGCCCGACGATCAGGTTGCGGGCATTGAAATGAGCGATGATGCGCTTATGGAAAATTGCAAACATAACCAGTGATGCCGGGAGAAAGCGAACATAGACCAGCTCGAACACCGGAATGGTGTCGAGTGCGTCCTTCATAGTGGTAAAGGAGTAGCCCCAGATAATCGCCACCGAAAGCAGTAGAACTTTCCAGAACAACGGCGAGCGTGCGCCGGCACCCCGGGGAATACCACCCGCGCCCAAATCCTCACGGGCTACAGGGCTATCGGGCATGTTTTCGATTTCGTTGGCAGCGTATTGGGCCATGGAACATCCTCGCACTCAATCTGGGCGTGGTGTCCGCACGCGTATGGCTGCGTGCCGCCTCATGGTCAAATAAAAACGGGACGCGCCGGACCCCCGGCACGCCCCGCTACTGTAGCAACAACCAAGCAGCTCATGCAATTCACTCAACTAAAGCGTCGAGCCGGAAGGCCTCGATGTTCCGTCAACGCCACATTGTCGCGCTAAATCAATTTGGTTGACTCCAGCTTTTCGATAATCCAGTCGTTGGCTTTGATGACCGGGCGGCGGAAGACCACACCCAGGGCCAGCGACGGAATCAGATAGCTCGCCAGAATGCCCAACTCAATCCAGTACTCCATATGGTAGGCGCCGGCCATGGCGGCATGCATGGCGTTGATGCCGTGGGTAAACGGCAGGAACGGGTAGATCGCCTGGAACACGGGGCCGGTCATCTCGATGGGGAACGTGCCGCCCGAACCGCCGACCTGCATGACCAGCAGCACAACGGCCAGGGCCTTGCCGATATCGCCAAACGACACCGTAAGCGTGTAGACGATATTGGAGAACACGAGACTCGCAACCCAGCCCGCCAGCACAAACTGCAGCGGGTTGTCGCACTGGATGCCAAAGAACAGGATGTCGCCCGCGCACACGAGCGTTGCCTGCAGCAGAGCCAGACCGCCAAAGAACAGGTAACGGCCCAGGTAGATTTCGTGCAGGCGCACGGGGATGAGCTCGTTGATGAGCTCATCGTCAACCGAGACCTTCATCATGGCCGCCAGAACAATCGAGCCCACCCACAGCGACAAAATCGTGTAGAACGGCGCCATGGCCGAACCGTAGTTGCGGATCGGATAGACCGGCTTGCGATCGAGCGCAACGGGGCCAGAAAGCGACACGGCCAGACCCTCGGGATCGTTGCCGATCATCGTCTTGATCGTGGCCAGATCGTCCGACATAAGAGCACCGTCGAGCTCGTCCTTGAAAGCGCTAATCTTGTCCGACGCCTCACCCAGTTGGTCAGAAGCCTTGTTGACGAGCTTTGCGGCTTTGGACAGACCCTTTGCGAGCGAGCCAGAGGCGTCGGTCAGACCGCTCACGGCGCTATCCAAGTCACCCGAGATACCGTTCAGGGAATCCAGAACGCCCGAGATGGTCTTCTTAAGCTCCTTGGCCTTAACCGAGAACGTGGAATCGTAGTCGGACTTGGCTCCCGAGATACCCGCCTTGGCATCGGCGATGGCCTGGTCGACCTCGGCACGCGAGTTGTTGACCTCCGCCATGCCGTCCGAAAGGGACTTTGCGGTCGCCGTCAGGTCCTTCGCATTGTTGCGGTACTCCACGGCAATTCTGCCCAGCGACGTAGCAACGGACTTGAGACCGTCTTTGAACTTGTCGTCACTCACCTGGTCGGCAAGGTTGCGGAGCTGATCGGCCATCGCATCGATATCGTCAGCACGCGTATTGAGCGCCGCTGCGGCTTCGTTGAGCTGAGACACCGTAAGGTAAACATGCTGATTCGCGGCATCGAATGCCTTCGCAAGCTCGGCGGACACGTTGTCGAACGAGCCCGCGCTTCCGTCAATCGCCGCGTCAACGGCATCGTTGGCGGCCTTGAGCGCTTCCCTGGAATCATTGATGCCGCTCTTGGCGTGCTCCATCAGCTGCTTCGTCGACTCATCAACGGTGCCCGTCTGCTTGAGCATGCCGCCCGCCGATGTCAGTGAATCGGACGTGGAGCTCAAGATGCCCGCAAGCGAAGTCGCACTGGCCTTGATGTCCTGCAGGTCCTCGACCGAATCGCCCAGCGTCGAGGACAGGTTGGCGATAAAGTTGCTCACTTGGTCGGTGCTCATGTAATCGAGCAGGCTGGACACTGTCTTAAGGCCGATGGTCGTGATGGTCTTGGTAAAGGTCTCGTTGACCTGGTTCTGAACGGCACTCGAGCCTTTTTCGGTCACGATCTGGGCGATGGCGTTGGCCTTCTGGTTCTCATAGAACTCGATATCGGCGTGTTTCACGTCGGTCGAGAAGAGCGTCATCATGTCGGAGCTAAAGCTCTTAGGGATTACGACGGCCGCATAGTAAGCGCCCGACTTAACACCGTCGATAGCCTTATCGCGATCGTTGAGGACGACCCAGTCGAAGTTCTCGTTGCCGCGCAGGGTGGCGGTTACGTTTTCGCCCACGTTGACCTCGACGGGAATCAGATCGCTCTCGTAACCCTCATCGGTGTTGACCACTGCAATCTTAAGGTTGCCGGTATTGCCGTAGGGATCCCAGCTTCCGGCGATGTTAAACCATGCATAGAGACATGGCACGATGATCAGGCCCATCACGACGACCATGCCGATCACGGAGCGAGACACGTTTTGGACATCGCGCTTAAACAGGTGCAGGATGTTTTTCATTTATGCCTCACCTCCTTTAGAGTGCTTGCCAAGCGGGGTGGTGTCCCCGTCGTTTCCGTTTACGTTGTCAGCGCCGTCGGCATCTTGAGCCTTACGATGCGCACCGATATGCGGCAGACGGCTCGTAGGCTGTTCGCCTCCCTTGGCGCCACGCTCGCTGGCGTTGAGACCAAACATGCGACGGGCGGCAGGGATCGCCGCCGTGTGCTCGCGCATCTCGCGGCGAAGGTCCTCGTCCGAAAGCGCCGAGATACGCATCTGGGTATTGAGGCTCGCACGGATGTATTCGATGTTGATGAGCCAGCCGCAGATGGCGATAACCGAAATGATCCAGATAACGAGCAGGATGATCTTGCCGTTATTGTCGATATCGAGCACCGTCGAAAGCACAAAGAGCAGAACCTGCACGCCTACCACGGCGGCAAAACCGCCCTTGATGTAGTACGGGTAGCGATGCTCAAACGCCACGGCATGATCGAGCAGCTCGCGACGGTACGAATCCGAATCGAGCATGACGCGCATGGCCGTGCGCAGCGAATAGCGCTGGCGCGGCAGGTCGTTGGACTCGCAGATCATGAGGCCCGTCGTGGAAAGCTGCTTGTCAAAGAGCAGGTTGAGGTTGAGCAGCAGCGGACGCAGCTGCAAGCCAATAAAGAGTGCGATGGCAAGGAACACGCCCAGGATGCACAGGTTGAACAGGTAGTTGAACGAATACATGCCACCGACGGTCTCGCGCAGCAGGTTGATGCCATAGGTGAAGGGCAGCAGCGGATGCAGCCATTGGAAGAAGCCGGGCATCATCTCGATGGGATACATGCCCGACGAGCCGGGGATCTGCACAATGACGAGGATGACGCCAATGGCTTTACCGATATGCTTAAACGTGGTGGACAGCGCATAGATGATGTTGACGTAGGTGAACGAAATAGCGATGCCGCCCAGTACAAAGAGCAGCGGATTGACGCACTGAACGCCAATGACCAGATCTCCCACCGTAACGATGATGGCCTGCAACGCACCCAGGATCACCAGCAGCAGCCAGCGGCCAAAGTAGCCCTGACGCGCCGTAAAGCTACCGATGCCCTCGCGGTCGACCTCGAGTTTATAGATAGCGATGAGCACATAGCCGCCTACCCACAGCGCCAGATTGGTGTAGAAGGGCGCGATGCCCGAGCCAAAGCTCTTGACCGGATAGATTGACTTGGACGTCAGCTCAACCGGAGATGCCATGAAATCTGCCACGTCATTGACGTCGACGTCCATGAGGTCGGCTAACTCGCCCATAGACTCAGAGGTCTGCAGCGCCGCAATGTCATTGGCGGCGGTCGCGAGCTTGTCCTGAACCTTGGCAAGGGAGGCGTCGGTTTGGGACAGCGTGGTCTTTGCCTGCTTGAGCGTGGCGTCGAGCTGCGCCAGCGTGCCGCGCGCGCTCGCTATCGTGGGGGTCATACCCGACACAATGCCGGTCAAATCGCCCGAAACGGCGGCAAAGGAGTCAAGCGCGCTCGAAGCCTTCGGAAGTGCGTTCTGACCCAGATCGGTCTGAGCCTGACCGAGGTTAGCCGTACCGGTCTGAATTGCCGCGTTGAGTGCGTTGCTCGCGTTCGAGATTGCCGTAGCGTCGTTTGCCATGGCGCTCGACTGTGCAGAAAGGCCATCCTTGATGCTCTGCAGCTTCTGGTTTTGCTCGCGAAGCGAATCGATGGTCGATACAATGCGCGCGTCAATTTCCTCGGAACCTGTCGACGTGTCATTAACGAGAATCTCCAAGTGCCCGATAACGGCCTTATTGTGATCGATCGTCGCCTGGAGAGACTCGAGCGAGTTGTCGATGCGGGTGGTCGTAGATGTGACCGTACCCGTCAGCTTGCCAATCGCAGCGTTCGCGGAGGCTGACGTCTTGGTGAGCGCAAGGCTGCCCTCCGAAAGTGCCTTGGAGAGCGAGGTGATGGACTTGCCAGCCGTGGTGCGAGCCTCGCCCAGCAGATTATTACCCTGAGCGATTGCCTGCGTTAGCGAAGGCGCCTGCCCCTGCAGGCCCGCCAGCGCAGCATCGGCCGAAGCAATCGAGCTGCTTGTCTTGTCGATGGCGGTGTTCATGTCGCCGATGGAATCACGTACTTCGCCCAGGGTATCAGACGCCTCGGACACCGAGTCCGCCAGCGAATCCTGGGTCTGGGTTGCCTTGTCTTTAAGGTCGATGCCGGCATCCTTGGCGATGCCCGCTACGGTCTCACCCACCGTGGAGACAAACTCCGAGTTGATCTGCTCCTCGATGGTGTTGGCACCGGTATCGGTGACCTTGGGCGCAATGGCGCTCTTTTTCTCGTTGACGTAGTACGTGAGCTTGGGCTGATGGTAATTGCCGTCGAGCATCGAGACCAGGTTATCTGAGAAGTTCTTGGGGATTACGATGGCCGCATAGTACTCACCACTCTCGACGCCCTCTTTGGCATCGGCGGCCGAATCGACGAAGGTCCAGCCCAGCTGATCGTTTTCCTTGAGCTGATCGACGACCTTGTCGCCCGCATTGAGCTCGCCCACCAGGTCGTTTTGGGTTCCCTGGTCGTTGTTGGCGATAGCAATCTTGATGCCCTGGGTGTTTCCGTACGGATCCCAGTTTGCCACGATGTTGTACCAGGCATACAGCGAGGGAATAACACACACGCCGAGGGTAACCACCAAGGCGACGGGGTTCACGAGCAATCGCTTGATGTCACGCTTAAAGATCGCAAAGGATACCTTTGCGTTGGATAGTTTGCTGCCGAGACTCACGCTTAGACCATCCATCCTGTCGTTGAATCAAATCGTACTATCAAAAACCATTGTACGTAGGCGCTTTAGCGTCTCGAAGCACAATGGTATTGAGTTTTGCGGGTAGCAATATACTACGAAGATTAGTTAACGTACAGTTGTACAGTATCTCAAATTTCAGCAGGTCACAAAACCACAACCCGCACAAATTAGCAATCCGAATAGTCATCGGGGGCGTTCTTAAACTACCAGTCAAACAAGAACGTCCCCCAACGACCACTTTTTCTCCGTCCCCAAGGGATCATTATTGGACCGTCGATGTTTTGGTAATGCCAGCGAGCGGTCACCAGAGCGAACAAATTGGCATGAAAAGAGGACGGCATAGACCTTCTGGTCATGCCGTCCTCTTTGAATGACAAGTTGTCGCTCTGGTGCCCGCGCAGCGTCGGCTGGTCCGCCGTTCGTTAGAACGGCGGAACGAAGGGCAGCGTCGAGTAGTTACGCGGTTCGTAGAACCGCGTAACTACCCAATTACATAAGCTCGCAGACAGCTGCTGCGAAGGTAACGGGGTCCTCGGGGAGGATACCCTCGACCAGCAGGGCCTGATCGTAGAGCAGGCCGGAGTACTGCTTGATCTTGTCGGCGTCACCTGCCTTCTGGGCAGCGACAAGCTTGTCAAAGACCGGGTGCTTGGCGTTGAGCTCGAGCACGCGCTGGCTCTTGGGCATGCCGTCGGGCGCACCCTCGGGTCCCTTCTGGAGCACCTTCTCCATCTCAAGCGAAAGCGGGCCCTCGGTGGTGATGCAAGCGGGGGCATCGGTCAGGCGCGCGGAGACGGCAACTTTCTCGACCTTGTCACCGAGCGCCTCCTTCATGGCGTTAAAGAGATCCTCGTTCTCCTTGGTGGCGTCCTCGGCCTCCTTCTTCTCGTCATCGGTCGCCATGTCAAGATCGCCGGTCGCGACGTTCTTAAGCTCCAGGTGACGATCCTCGACCTCGGGCTCGGCACCATCGGCAACTGCCTTCTCGGCAGCCTCGCGAGCAGCGTCATCCTCGTAGACCTTGGGCATATCGGCAGCCACGTACTCACGCATGGCCTGGAAGGTGAACTCATCCACGTCCTGCGTCAGCAGCAATACATCGTAGCCGCGGTCGAGCACGCCCTTCACGACGGGCATCTTGGCCAGACGCTCGCGCGAATCGCCGGCGGCATAGTAGATTGCCTTCTGGCCCTCGGGCATGCCCTTGGCATACTCGGCAAGGGTGATCATCTTCTGCTCCTTGGCTGACCAGAACAGCAACAGGTCGGCGAGCTCGTCGGCCTTCATGCCGTAGCTCGAGTAGATGCCGTACTTCAGACCGCGACCAAAGTTCTCAAAGAACTTCTCGTATGCCTCGCGGTCGTTATCGCGCATGTCCTCAAGATCGGCAGTGATCTTCTTCTCGACACGCTTGGCAATGGCCTTGAGCTGACGGTTCTGTTGCAGCGTCTCACGCGAAATATTGAGCGTCACGTCGGCAGAGTCCACGACACCGCGCACAAAGTTGTAGTAGTCGGGCAGCAGGTCGTCGCACTTCTCCATAATCAGCACGTTGGAACTGTAGAGCGCCAGGCCCTTCTCGTAGTCCTTGCTGTACAGATCGAACGGGGCGCGACCCGGCACAAACAGCAGCGCATCGTACTCAAGCGTACCCTCGGCATGGAAGCTGATAGTGCGCGCGGGATCGTCAAAGTCGTGGAACGTGGACTTGTAGAACTCGTTGTAATCCTTCTGCTCGACATCGGAGCTGCGCTTTTTCCAAATCGGCGTCATGGAGTTGATGGTCTCGAGCTCCTGGTAGTCCTCGTACTCGGGCTTGTAGTCGTCGCCGGCGTCCTCGGGCTTGGGTTTCTGGCGGCTCTTGCTCACCATCATCTGAATCGGGTAGCGCACATAGTTGCTGTACTGCTGAATCAGGCTCTTGAGGCCCCACTCGGTCAGGAAGCGATCGTAGGTCTCGGCCTCGCCGTCGGCGTCGAGCTTCTCGTTCTCGCGCAGCGTCAGGATGACATCGGTACCGTGCTCAGCACGCTCGCCATCCTCGATGGTGTAGCCCTCAAGACCGTCGGACTCCCAAACGTGGGCGGTATCCTCGCCATAAGCGCGGCTGACGACCTTCACGTGGCTGGCGACCATAAAGGCGGAGTAGAAACCCACGCCAAACTGACCGATGATGTCGACATCGGAACCCTGCTGCTCGGCGTTCTCAGTCTTAAACTCCTCGGAGCCGGAATGGGCGATGGTGCCCAGATTGCGCTCGAGCTCCTCGGCGGTCATGCCGATACCGTTATCCGAAATGGTGATGGTACGGGCATCTTTATCAAAGGAGACGCGAATAGCCAGGTCGCCCTGGTCGAGCTTGACGCTCGGATCCTGCAGGCTCTTAAAGTTGAGCTTGTCGACGGCATCGCTCGCGTTGGAGATAAGCTCGCGCAGGAAGATTTCCTTATTGGTGTAGATGGAGTTGATCATGAGGTCGAGCAGTTTTTTGCTCTCGGTCTTAAATTGACGCATGTGCAGTCCTTTCGCGCTACCCCCGTCCGCAAAAACGGCCCGGTTGCCCGAGCCGCATCGCAGACCTGCTATGTTCAGACTTAGATTTTATAACCCATTAGCGCGCATATATACATACGGAATCGAAAAACTGCATGTCCAAACGCTCCGATGCGCCAATTGCCAAGGAGTGTCCCCAGCTGCCGGCAGAAAAGGAACGTCCCTATCTGCCATCTACGCGCTTAGCCATCCAGGCATGGGGCTGGCCTTCATCCTCATAGTCCACCGGGGCAATCTGCGTGTAACCTGCCTTGGCATAGAGTGGCAGCACGTATTCCTGCGCGTGCAGCTTAATGAGCTTGGCGCCGGCATCACGCGCACACGTATCGCTGGCCTCGACAATCTTGCTCGCCAGACCGCGACGGCGCATGCTCGGCAGTACAGCCACGCGCCCCATAATATAGGTCTCCCCCGCCGCGACGTCTTCGTCCAAATCGCACGCCGGCGACACCGGAGCCTCTGCGTCAGCCGCGCGCTCAAGCTCTTCGGGAAACACGCGCGAGCAACCGGCAAGCTCACCGTCTACATAGAGCGTCACATGGATGCAGTTCGGATCCTCGTCGATAGCGTCGAACTCATTCTCGTAGCCCTGCTCGTCCATAAAAACGACGCGGCGCACCAACGCCGCGTCATCAAAGCATCCCGTCTTAAGTTGGATATCCATGGCTGCCCTTTCATTCAACGCGAACGTTAGGGACAGATTTTAGCGAAAATGAGCTCCGCGCACGCTAAACTTCGCGCGAGCCTTCGCCAGGCAGTCGTAATGACCCACATTATGGGCATCGCTCGCGATGAAGCTGTACAGGTTCTGATCGAACAGGCGCTGTGCCGGCTTTTTCTCGCGACCAAAGCGACCGCCGGCAATAAAGTCCGCCGAAGCCTGCAGCTTGCAGCCCATATCGACCAGGCGCTCCGCCACGCTTACATCCTTTTGAACCGCACGATAGCGCTCAGGATGAGCGATGATCACCTGGTAGCCACGGCACTGCAAATCGTAAATCGTGTTCTCGTATTCTCTAAACGCATACGCATCGGCATGCGTCGAAAGCTCGAGCAGGAACTCGTTGGTCCCATCGAAATGCAAGTGCTCCGCGGCATCGATACCAAGTTCAACGAGCTTTCGATGGTTGACCTCGAAGCCCATCTGGAGCGGAAAACCGTCAGCGTTATCGCGCAGCAGCTCAAAGGCATCCCACATCTTGTCGTAATCAAAATAGGGATCACGGCAGTGAGGAGTGCAAACGATTCTGGTTACACCGGCCCGCTTGGCAGCCTCGAGCATCGCCAAGCTCTCTTCGAGATCGGCGGCGCCGTCGTCTACACCCGGCAAGATATGGCAATGAATGTCACGCATAGGTCAGCCTTAATCAACTAAACGTTTGCTCGGTTGGTGAAGATGCCCTTTTTGGAAGTGCCCTGATCGTCGGAGCCCTTCTTAACCTTCTTACCGTCCTTGGTGTAGTAAGAATAGTAGTACTCGCTGGTCTCGGTCTCACAGTAATTCATGACGGTACCGATGAGCTTGACCTTCTCGGACTTCTTAAGCTGGGCGATAGCGTTGAGCGCCTCTTCGCGCTTGGTAAAGTCCTCGCGCACCACGAACAGCGCGCCGTCGGTCAAGCTGGCAATCTCGGCAGCATCGATGAAGGTGCCGACCGGAGGAGCATCGAAGATGACGTACTGGAACTTGGCGGACAGTGCCTTTACCAGCTTGGCAAAGCGATGGGAGACGATGATGTCGGCAGGATTGGGAATGTGCGGCTCGGCATCGAGGAAGTAGAAGTTCTTCTGACCCGTCTCGACAATTGCCTGGTCAATGGAGATCTGCTCGGAAAGGACCGCATAGAGTCCGCCGCGCGAACGAACGCCGAGCATATCGGAAAGGGACCTGCGGCGCATATCGGCCTCGACCAGGAGCACGGACTTGCCGCTCGTGGCGATTGCCTGAGCAAGATTAATGGAAACCGTAGACTTGCCCTCGTTGGGAATCGAGGAGGTAACGGTGATGGTGCGAATGGGGTCGTCCACGCTCGCAAAGCGGATGTTGGCCAGAAGGGTCTTGGCGGCATTCTGCACAACGAGCTTATCGGTGTTCTTTGCCTTAGCCATGCCTATTTACCACCTTTCATGGCCGGAATTCGGCCAACAACGGGAATACCCAGGAGCTCTTCTGCCTCTTCGGCACCGCGGATGCGGGTATTGAGCATGTCTGCCAAAACGACATAGGCAACTGCGATAAAGATACCGGCGAGGAACGCGACGGCAATATACAGCGTGCGCTTGGGGCCGCTGGGGGCTTCGGGGGTCTTAGCCTCGTCGATAACGTTGATGCTCTGGGCAGCGCCGACGTTCTGAGCGACCGTACTCACCGAGCTGGCAATGGCCTTTGCGACCTCAGCCGTCTCCTTGGCATCGGTGCCGGTAACCGAAAGCGTAATGACACGCGTGGTGGTCTCGGAGGAAACAGACACCTTGTAGTCATCCAGATCGGTAAGGCCCAGTTCTTTGGCGGCGCCGCTCTTAACGCTATCGCTATCCAGCAGCGTGGCGATATCGTTGGAAAGCATCTGGCTCGCCGAGAGATCGTTGTAGCTCATCTGACCGCTATCGTCGGTCTTGGCGAGAATGTACATGCTCGTCGTCGCGGTATAGGTGTTGTCCATCGCAACGAAGGACACGATGCCCATGGCGATCGCGCAGACCACCGGAAGGGTGATGACCAGCTTGAGGTGCTTCTTCAGCAGCTGGAACAGTTCGAGAAGGGTCATGCAGCTTGCCTTTCATTTCCCCAGTTCGGATTGACAAAACTGTCCGTATGTTATCGCATCTTTTTACCGAGACCAAACTCTATACATAAGAAACAGGCTCTCCTGTAAAAATGTCGGAAGCAATCGTAAAATTGCGCAACAACGCCGCACCCGAAAGTCAAATGCGGCGTCTACATCAATATCTATGTTGTATCGCTATGCGAATGGCTCGTCCTGCTGTATGGGAAACGCCACCGTAATGGTGGTTCCCACGCCCAACTCGCTCGATAGATCGAGCGTGGCGTGATGATACAGGGCCGCATGCTTGACAATGGCAAGCCCCAGGCCGGTTCCGCCGCGTGCCTTGGATCTACTCTTGTCCACGCGATAGAACCGCTCAAATACCTTGCCCTGTTCTTCAGGCGCGATACCGATTCCCGTGTCGGCGACCGCGAGGAACGGATGGCCTTCGTCGTTGGTGCCGCACTGCAGCGTAACCGTACCGCCGGGCCGATTGTAGCGGATGGCGTTGCTTGCCAGATTGTAGATGAGCTCGTCAATCAAGCGCGACACGCCTTCGATGACCACAGGCTTGGTCTCATGACTTATCGTCACATTCGCTTGACGGGCGACCTGTTCAAGACGCTGCTCAACCGTGTAGATGGCACGCGAGAGCTCAATAGGCTCCGTGGACCCAATGGGCACCGCCTCGCCCTCAGTCGCACGCTCGGCCTCGTCCAAGTTAGACAGCGTAAGGATATCGTTGACAAGCGCTGCCAAGCGGCCCGCCTCACGATAGATACGACCGCCAAAGTTGCGCAGGTCATCCTCGCCCTCAACCATGCCGTTTGCGATGAGCTCGGCATAGCCCGAAATCGCCGTAAGCGGCGTCTTGAGCTCATGAGTGATATTCGCCGTGAACTCGCGGCGCATACGGTCGTTGTCCGCTAGCACCGCCATTTGGCGCTTGAGTTCCTGGCGCTGCGACTCGATACGCTCAAGCATGGGGACCATCTCGGCATAGGCGTGCTCATAGCTACGGCGCGGGTGGTCCAAATCCACCTCTTGCAACGGCGCGATGATGGCACGGGACTCGCGGCGCGCCATGAAAAACGAGAGTACCGCACCCGCTGCTGCGATAAGCAGCATCGGCGCCACCATCGACAGCAAAATCGCCGCAACGCCAGGCTGGGCCTGCGCCAAGCGGACAACCTGGCCGTTATCAAGGGCGACGGCGCGATACAGCATAATCTCGTCGAGCGTAGAGCTTGCGCGCTCCGCGGAACCCGAACCACTCTCAAAGGCCTCGATGACCTCGGGGCGATCGCCATGGTTGGGCAGTGTGGAAGGCGACGCCTCGTTGTCGTAGGCAACCGATCCATCCTTGTTAATCAGCGTGATGCGTAAGTCCTCGCGATCGAGGCTACGCAAGAACGGGATGGGCTCCTGCTGCTCGTCGAGGGCGGCAGCAATGAGCTCGGTTTCCTGCGCCAGATTGGCACTCGTGGCATCCGCCAAGGTGTTTTGCACAAAGAACGCACCCAGCACCGTAAACGCCACGATAACCGCCATGGCGCAAACAAAGATCGTCACAAAAACGCGGTGCGACAGCGTATGTTTTCCCTGGGGGGCAAAGACCACGGGTTACTCCTCCGATGCGGTGGCCGCGGTGTCGTCGCCTTCGGCACCATCACCGGCAGAAGGCTCGGCCAGGCGATAACCCACGCCGCGCACGGTCTCGATGGCGCTGGCATGCTCGCCCAGTTTTTGGCGAAGCGTCTGCACGTGCACGTCAACGGTGCGCGAACCGCCGTCGAAGTCCCAGCCCCACACGCTCTGCAGCAACGACTCGCGGGTAAAGACCACGCCGGGCTTGCGCATGAGGTACTCGAGCAGGTCGAACTCGCGCAGGGTGAGCTTAAGCGGCTCGCCGGCAACGGTCACCTCGCGATGGCTGGGCGAAAGCACGATGTCGCCTACGCTGAGCACATCGCTCGCCTGCTTGACCATGCCGCCGCGACGCAGCAGTGCGCGGCAGCGGCTCGCAAGCTCCATGAGCGAAAACGGCTTAGTCAGGTAATCGTCGGCACCGCCATCGAGCGCCATCACCTTGTCGAGCTCAGTGTCCTTGGCGGTAAGCATCATGATGGGCACCGTCGCCGTCAGGCGATCGGCACGCAGGCGACGCATAATCGCCAGGCCATCGGTGTCGGGCAGCATGATATCGAGCAGCACAGCATCGGGCACCCGTCGCGCCACGGCAGCCTTAAACTCGCCATCGCACGAAAAGCCCTCGGCCTCGATTCCCTGCTTGCGCAGCGCATAGACCGTCAAATCCCTGATGTTGTCATCGTCCTCGACGTAGTAGATCATGTTGAACCCCTTTGCGGCCGGCATGACCGCATCTTAACCCTAAAGGTACCTTTACGAGATGGTATCAGCCAAAACGTCCCGTCAAATAATCCGCTGTGCGCGAATCGGTCGGTTTTTTGAAGAGCTGAGCGGTGGGCGCGTGCTCCACCAGCTCGCCCAGCAAGAAAAACGCGACCGAGTCGGAGATGCGCGCCGCCTGCTGCATATTGTGCGTAACGACCACCAACGTGCAGATCTCCTTGAGCTCGCAGGCAAGCTGCTCCACCACCAGCGTCGACACGGGGTCGAGCGCCGAGGTCGGCTCGTCCATCAGCAGAATGTCGGGCTGCACGGCAAGTGCGCGGGCGATGCACAGGCGCTGCTGCTGTCCACCCGAAAGACCCAGGCCCGACTCCTTGAGCTTGTCCTTGACCTCGTCCCACAGGGCAGCGCGACGCAGGGAGTCCTCGACCAGCTCATCGAGCACGGCGCGGTCGCGCACACCCATACCGCGAGGACCGTAGGCGACGTTGTCGTAGATGCTCATGGGAAATGGGTTGGGGCGTTGGAACACCATGCCCACGCGCTGGCGCAAACGGCAGATGTCGCAATCGCCCAGGATATCTTGACCATCGAGCGCAATCTTGCCCTCGATGCGGCAATCCTTGATGCCGTCGTTCATGCGGTTAAAGCAGCGCAGCAACGTGGACTTTCCGCAGCCCGAAGGCCCGATAAACGAGGTGATCTGCTTGTCGCGGATCTTGATATTCACGTCCTTGAGCGCATGATGGTCGCCATAGAACAGGTCGAGGCCCTCGACGTCGATGCGCGTCGGCGAGGCGGCAAGATCCTCTGCCGTGGGGCGAGTCGCATCCCCAACCTCGCGCTCGCGCGCGGCCTCGGCTCGCGCCTCCATTAGCTCCTCGAGCTCCGTGGGCTCCATAGCCACACCAGCCGTCATACCGCATACCTCCACGTCGATATCAATTCAGCAGTATCGATAGTAGAAACCGCGGCTCATACGCACGTGAGCGCATTGTCAGGTGTTTGTAAGGGCGCCTACGCTACGCGGCGGGCAGCTCGATGGTAAAAACGGTATGCTCGGGCGTCGATTCGCACGCGATGGTGCCGCCATGCGCGCATACAATCTCCTTGGCGATGGCGAGACCCAGCCCAGCGCCGCCGCGATTGGTCGCACGCGCCGCATCCAGGCGATAGAACTTCTCAAAGATCACCTTGAGCTTTGGCTCAGGGATCGGATCGCCCTGGTTTATAAATCGTACGCGCACGCCGCCGTTACCCAAACGTCTGGCCTCAATCGTGATCATCGAGCCTTCATAGCTATAGGCAACGGCGTTTTTCATGATGTTGTTGAATACGCGAGCCATCTTGTCGCCGTCCACGAGCACCGTCAGATCCTCGCAGATATCAACCTGGGCTTCTTTATGCTGTTCGTTGAGAATGGGATAGAACTCGTCGGCCACCTGTGCCAGTAAGAGCCCCAAATCGACGTAGCTGCGGGTGAGCACGATATCGTGGAAATCAAAGCGCGTGATGTCGAAGAACTCCTCGATGAGCGCATCGAGCCGGTGGGCCTTGTCGAGTGCCACGCCCGTAAAACGTGTGCGCTGCTCAAGCGGCAAATCGGGGGCCTCCTGCAAGAGCGAAAGGTAGCCCACCACGCTGGCGAGCGGCGTGCGCAGGTCGTGCGCCAGGTACGTCACCAGGTCATCTTTGCGGTGGGATTCGTCACGCAGGGCTTGTTGAACCCTACGCTCGCAATCGCGCGCCCGGTTGAGCGCGCCCTCGACCTCGAGGAAGTCGCCGTCAATGTTGTCCCATGTGTCGGGGTTATCGATCAGACGGTCCTGAATGCGGGCGGCAATCACGCGGTCGGCGTGCAGCTCGCCCTGCTCGTAACCCTGGTAGTACAGGGCGCGTCCGCAGAAGAACAGGACGCACACGGCAAGCGCCAGCACAAATCCAAGCATGTTGAACACAAAGCCGGCGTCAAAGAATACGGGCTCGCCAATACCGCCAAGCGCCATGGACCCGATCGCCAACGTAATTGTCCACGCGGCGCCGCCGATCACCACACAGCGGCGAACGATTTCGAATCGATCAATCAGCAAAAAGCCAATGAGTAGAACTGCCAGGATGCCAACGATATTGTCAATGCCGATGAGCAGCAGACTCAGCAAAAAGAGCAGCACCGTCGCTAACGCACGGTTGTCAACGACCGCCCTTACGTATTCAAAGAGTCGATCGGGTACCTCGAATGCCCGCCTATCGTCTTTTGTCATATCTACTCCCCCACCATCAAAGGCGTTATTCGATTATGTAGCCGACGCCCCAGACGTTTTTGATAAAGCGCGGCTTCTGGGCATCGTCGCCGATCTTTTCGCGCAGATGGCGAATGTGCACCATAACCGTATTGTTGGAGCCGGGCATAAAGTCCTCGTTCCACACCGCGCGGAACAGGTCCTCCACGGGCACCACGCTACCACGATGCTCGACCAGATACAGCAAGATGGAATACTCGATGGGCGTAAGGCGCACCGGCGCACCGTCCACCGTCACGGAGCGAGCGTCACGGTTGATCTCGAGGCCGTCGAGCTGGAGGGTCGGCAACTCGGTCGCCTGCGCGCGGCTACCGTAGCTGGTGTAGCGACGCAACTGAGCATGAACGCGCGCGATGAGCTCCAGCGGGCGGAACGGCTTGACCACGTAATCGTCCGCGCCAAGCGAAAGGCCTTCGATCTTATCCTGCTGGGCATCGCGTGCCGTCAACATAATTACGGGATAGGTATGGCTGGAACGGATCGTACGCAACAGCTCAAAGCCGTCGATATCAGGCAGCATGACATCCAGCAGCGCCAGATCAAACTCCTGCTCCAGAATCGCCTTGGCCGCATCGGCCCCGCTGTAGGCGATCTGGACGTCAAAGCCCTCTTTTGTAAGGTAGATACCAACCAGGTCGGCGATGGCCTTCTCGTCATCAACTACCAGTATGCGCTCGTTCATGCGTGCTCCTCTCGCGCTCCATTATGCCCGAGGCGGCGCCCGCCACACACAACAAGCGTGGGCGATTAAGTCGACCTTAAGCACCCTTGCACCCATTCGAGCACGAATGCGGGCCATGCGCGCACGCGATGATCGCCGACGCCGGCAAACGATATACTCTAGTGCCAGAAGAGACCATCCCGTCGAAAGCGAAATCTGTGAAGTCCCTCACCTCTTTTGCAAAACGCCCCGCCCAGCTTGCCGCCGGCTTTGCCTGCGCCATCGCCCTTGTTGCCGGCGTACCTGCTGTTGCCGGTGCCCAAGTGCTCACGACCGACGACGTCTGCGGCAAGACCGCCGACGTCCGCGGCATCACGACAGAAAACCTGCCCGATATCGAGGCAACCAATGCCCTCGTCATGGGCAAGGACGGCACCGTCTACTATGGACGCGGCGCCGATGAGCAGGTCAAGATTGCCTCGATCACCAAGGTCATGACCGCAATCCTGACCGTCGAAAACTGCAAGATGGACGAGAAGGTCACGGTGAGCAACGCTGCCGCCACCGTAGGCAACTCGACTGCCGGCCTACTCGAAGGCGACGAGCTCACCGTGGAGCAGGCACTACGCGGCCTAATGATCCCCTCGGGCAACGACGCCGCCATCGTGCTTGCCGAGTACGTGGGCAAAAAGATCGACCCCAAGACCAAAGACGCCGAGGCAACCTTTGTGAAGGCCATGAACGAGCGCGCCAAAAAGCTCGGCTGCACCGGCACGGTCTTTGAGAACCCACACGGTCTGGACTTTGATGAGTGGGCCGGCGACATGCACTCAACCGCACATGACGTGGCACTGATGATGCAGGAAGCCATGAAAGACGATACGATTCGTGAAGTCGTCGCGAGCGAGGATTCTTGGATTGAGGTCACGGGCGCCGATGGCTCAGACCATTCGCATTCCATGGACACGCACAACGTTTTGCTCGGTCAGGACGGAAACATTGGTGGCAAGACCGGCACCACCGACGACGCGGGCTATTGCTTTACGAGCGCCTACAACCGCGACGGCGACGAGATCTACACTGTTATTTTGAACTCCACCACCACCGACCAGCGCTTTACCGATACCGCCGCCCTTGCCAACTGGTACTACGGCCACAAGGTCACGGTCGCGATCGCCAACACGCAGGAGAAGACCGCCAACGGCAACCCGCTCATGGCGCGCATTAGCCAGACAGATTGGACGGACAAGACGATCGACGCCACGCTCGCCGACCCCGCCGCACAGGCAACGGTGTTCTCACTCGCCGGCGAAGTGACCGAAAAGGTTAGCTACGATGACCTTTCGGGCACGGTGCATGTTGGCGACAAGGTGGGCAGCGTTACGCTTAAGCAGGACGGCACCAAGATCGCCGTTATGGACCTGGTTGCCGACGAGGAAGGAACGGGGCCCAATCCCATCGAGTGGCTGCTCGTGAAGCTCGACCGCCTGGGCCGCCGCATCGACAACCGACCGCTCACAGCAGAAAGCGAGACCGTCGCCAAGGCGCCCGAGGTGTAGGGCGCAAGAATAATAAGCCCACTGAAGGGAGGCGTCCGAAAGGATGCCTCTTTTTTTGAGGTTCGAATCCCCAGATGCCATTCTTGATAATAAAAAGGGCCCCAAATGGGACCCTTCTTCAAATTCGTACTGGCGGAGAGCTGGGGATGTCCGGGCATGCTGCGCATGCCCTCCGGCTTCAAAACCTGGCGGCTTTTCGCCCACGGACTACAAACGCTTTCGCGTTTGCTTAACGCCCGTGCCCTCTCGGGTTCGAATCCCCAGCCGCCATTCTTGATAATAAAAAGGGCCCCAAATGGGACCCTTCTTCAAATTCGTACTGGCGGAGAGCTGGGGATTCGAACCCCAGATGCCCTTTTGGGGCATACTCGCTTAGCAGGCGAGCACCTTCGGCCTCTCGGTCAGCTCTCCGTAACAGCCGTTCTATAGTAACCAAACAGCCAAGGATGAGCAAGAGGAAATTTTCTAATTGCCTAGCAGCCTTTCCTTCTTGAAAGCTTCGCCTACCCCAGCGAGCGGTTGAGGGAGCCGAGCTCGTCGTTGCCCATGGTGCGCCACATTTGGAAGATACAACCGCGCGCCAGGAAAAAGAAACCGTTGTCGACCAGTTGCACAGCGGCATCTGCCAGCTGATTCGTCACGGCGGACACTGGCGGCAGCTCTAGTCCAGCCTTGTGGATGGTCTCGACCGCTTCCTCGAACGTCGGAGGCTCGCTGACGCCCATCTCGTTCATAAGGCCCTGCATTTCTTCCAGCGCGCTGCTGCCCGACTCCTCGCCGCGCGGCACCAGACGGTAACAAACCAGCGCCAGGTCGAGCTGATCGCAATTCCAATAGGCAAACGCCAAGCGATAGAACAGGTAGCCGATTGCAGAACGATCGCTGGCAATACGTAGGCCGTGGCGCGCCACCTCGATAATCTCGTCAAAGCGCTCCAGACGCGCAAGCACGTTGATGAGCGCAAAGTGCGACTGCATGGACGAGCGCGCCAGATCGTAAAGATGGCGCACCTCGGGCAGTGCTCGTTCAAAGTCCTCTTGCTCGGCGTAAAAGCTGCAGATCTCGTGCTGGGCAAAGTACAGCGCATCGGGCGCACGAAGGATTCGCACAGAGCGGTCTTCTTCCAACACCGGTAGCACCATGCGCACCAGCTGGTTATCGCAAAACTGCGTTTGAACCGGACCTGTCGCCAAAAGCTCGGCGACGGCGCACTTAGCCTCCAACTCCTCAACAAGACGGGAAAAGCCTTCAAAAGCACCTGTACGGTCGACTTTTGCCTGCTCGCGCAATTCAACAACACGGGCAACGTATGGGTCGTCGTCCTCTTCCATGACCTCCAGCTCGTCAGCCGCATCGGCAAGCAGCAGATCGCGCAGCGCCGGCGGCAGCATGCGATGGTCATCACGCGGACGAGCATGAACCTCCGCAGGTTCAATCGTCTCCGGAGCGGTTGACTCATATGCCTCAAGCACACGCTTGCACGGCATATCGTCCATGTCCATGCTCTCAAGATCCTTGGCGACAGGCACGCAATCGGCCAGATAGGCCGCGCGCCCAAAGAAATACGTTGCGACAACGCACTCGCCCTGCTCACTGTCGGGAGCAGCAATCTGCACATAGCAGCGCGTGATGCAGGTGCCCGCGGCAAAACACGCTGCCGCAAGCGTGAGCGCCACGCGCGCATCGTGCTCCGCGGCCCAGATCGTGCGCGTGTCCTCGTCCAGCTCGTGCCAGGCGTCATCTTGAGCGTCGTATTCACGTTGCGGCATGGCATCAACGACAGACTGCCCAAACCGAACGAGCATAATCCCCTCGGCAACGTTTGCCCGATAGGTATAGTCGAGCCGCGTGACCACGTTAAGCGCCTCGACAATACGCGCGAAGCGGGTACGCACATCCCACTCACCGCCCGGCTGGCAAGCCACCGTTCCCGGTTTGGACCACGGGTTGTCGCTCGAGGTTGTATCGAGCAGTCGGGGAACATCGTTGGTCGTCTTGGCGATATGCCACGCATCAAAGAGCGCGCAGCCCTCAAGGCTCGGCGAGGATGCCGCAGGGACCAATCCGGCCCCGATGTGCTCAAGGATGCCGGAGAGACGGTTAAGACGGCACTCGATGGCAAGCAGCATGTCAATCTCGTCCTGGTCCAGCAGGCTGCGATCAAAATTGAGATAGAAAAGCTTTGAGCGATCGATGCGAGCCAGGCTCATCTCGGACTTAGCGGCGATGGTGCGCAAGCGGGGCAAGTCAATTTCACTCATAAGGGCGGCGGCATAGCGCTCGATACCGCTCGGATTCTCGGCATGGTCAACGCGGTAGAGCAGCGTCTCGATAGCGTCAGGGAGCGGTGCCGTGTTAAAGCCCAAAAACACCTCGACCGGCTCGGGCAACTTTACGAGCTTGATCTTGTCGACAACGTTTTGCATACCCTCGTCGAGTCCGTCGGCGTCCGCCGTGCTCGCAATGGTATTTTCGGAGTCAGCGAATATCACGTAGCGCAGGAACATCGATGCCATGAACTCACCGTAAGGAAGGGAGCGGGTCGAATTCCATGTCTCGTGATCGGACTGTTCGCGCATGGGGCCTTCGGGAGAGCCGACGGTTCGCGCGCACGCGCGCATCGTGCCGTTTGCTCCCCTCACCATAATCTCACCAATACCGGAGTCCGACTCGTCAAGGACCAGTTCCATGTCGGGATCGTTGGGCAGCGGAGCCTCGCTAACGGGGCGGTCCACCTTGTACACCTCACCCGAAACGCTTACGTAGCCCAAAAGCGACACATGGCTTTTGCCAACGAATTCGACGACATAACAAGATTCATGCTGATCCTCGCCAAAGAGTTTCCAGACCACGCCATATGAGCGTCCCGCAGGCTGCTCGGACATCGCCGGAAAGCGCTTCTTGGGATCGAGAAACCTGAGCTTGTATGTCGGACGCTCTGCCACGAAATATCACCCTGATCGGTCGCTTGAGAAGGAGCGGTCGCGAATAAGTCGCGACATCTACTCGGAATCTTACACGAGTCGACAGGAAATCGTCCCTTTGGACGAAAGCACTCAAGCTGGCGTAAAAGAAAAGCCCCCGTTGCCGGGAGCTTTAATCTCAAATGGTGCGGCGTATAGGATTCCGCGCATCCGCTGCGCGGATCCGCACCGGCTTCGCCCGCCTGCCGGCGTGCTCGCCCGCGGGCTAAAAACGCTCCGCGTTTTCTTTACGCCCGCGCCTCGACCGAGGTTCGAATCAATGCGGTGTTTACGTAAAAGAAAAGCCCCCGTTGCCGGGAGCTTTAATCTCAAATGGTGCGGCGTATAGGATTCGAACCTATGACGTTCTGATTCGTAGTCAGACCCTCTATCCAGCTGAGGTAACGCCGCAACTTGTTGATTATTATGCACAGGGACTGAATAATGGTCAAGCATTTTTTCAAAAAAAGTTATCGAATTTGATTTTTAATCATTTGGAGGGCTTGGCGCGATCTTCGACGCATCGCGATATAAGAAAAGCCTCCGTTACCGGAGGCTTTAAAGTTCAGTTGGTGCGGCGTATAGGATTCGAACCTATGACGTTCTGATTCGTAGTCAGACCCTCTATCCAGCTGAGGTAACGCCGCAACGCACGGATTATTATGCACGCGAGCCCCCGATGGGTCAAGCGACAATTAGAAAAAATTTTACGGAGTGATAATTAAGTTGTTCGTGCCTCGACCGAGGTTCGAATCCATGCGGTGTTGCCATAAAAGAAAAGCCCCCGTTGCCGGAGGCTTTCAATTTCAATTGGTGCGGCGTA
>CABQQR010000010.1:0-102596 GCA_902466395.1 uncultured Collinsella sp. | reverse complement strand
AGGAGGCCACTTAATGTGGCCTCCGTCGTGAGCAGGACTGTAGAGCAGGAAACTTTACCCGCGGCCCCCGCCGGGAACAGCAAAAGGGCGACCCCTGTCCGGAGTCGCCCTTGCGGTGCTGGTTATGTACGGCTGTTACTCGGCGTCGTGGTGGCGGCGGGGCTTGCGGCCTCCGTTGTCGCCGGGACGGCGCGGGCGGTCGCTGCGCTCGGAGCGCTCACGACGCGGACGCTCACGGCGCTGGAAGTGCTCGCCGTCGCCCTCGGAGGAACCCTCGGCGCGAGCCGGGGCCTCGGGCTTGTCAAGACGATCGAGCGAGATCTTGCCACGATCGTCGACCTCGATGACGACGACCTTGACCTCGTCGCCCACGTTGAGGACGTCCTCGACCTTCTCCACACGACCCTTGGCGACGCGGGAGATGTGCAGCAGGCCGTCCTTACCGGGCAGCAGATTCACGAAGGCACCGAAGGGCTGAATGGAGACCACGCGACCGGTGTACTCCTCGCCCGGCTCGGGAACCTTGATGATGAGCTTGATGCGCTCGACGGCCTGATCGACGGACTCGCCGGTGCCGCCGACAAAGACGGTGCCGTCCTCCTGGATGTCGACCGAAGCACCGGTCTCGTCCTGGATGCCGCGGATGACCTTGCCGCCGGAACCGATGACGTCGCGGATCTTATCGGTCGGAACCTGGATGGAGACGATGCGCGGAGCGGTGCTGCGCGTGGTGTGGCGCGGCTCAGGGATCACATCGAGCATCTTCTGCAGGATGTACGCACGACCCTCCTTGGCCTGCTGCAGGGCGCGGGCCAGAATGTCAAAGGTGAGGCCGGTGGCCTTGTTGTCCATCTGCAGGGCGGTAATGCCCTCGGTGGTGCCGGTGACCTTAAAGTCCATGTCGCCCAGGAAGTCCTCGAGACCCTGGATGTCGGACAGGACCACGGTCTTGCCCTCCTCCTGGATCAGGCCCATGGCGATACCGGAGACCGGGCGCTTAATGGGCACGCCGCCGTCCATAAGGGCGAGCGTGGAGCCGCAGGTCGAAGCCATCGAAGAGGAGCCGTTGGACTCCATGACCTCGGAGACGACGCGGATGGCGTAGGGGAACTCGTTCTCGTCGGGGAGCACCGGAAGCAGAGCGCGCTCGGCCAGGTTGCCGTGGCCGATCTCGCGGCGCTTGGGGCTGCCCATGCGGCCGGTCTCGCCGGTGCAGAACGGCGGGAAGTTGTAGTGGTGCATGTAGCGCTTGCCCTCGGTGGGCTCGATGGTATCCAGACGCTGGCCCTCGTTGAGCATACCGAGCGACAGGACGGAAAGCACCTGGGTCTGGCCACGCTGGAACAGACCGGAGCCGTGAACGAGCGGCAGGTAGTTATCCTTCACCATGATGGGGCGAATCTCATCGGCGGCACGGCCGTCGACGCGCTCACCGGTCTCGACGACCATGGTGCGCATAGCCTTCTTCTCGAGCTTCTTGAGCGCCACGGGAATCTCGCGCTCCCAAGCGGCCTGCTCCTCCTCGGTGAACTCGGCACGGATGGACTCCTTCAGAGCCTCGACCTTACCGATACGGGAGAGCTTGTCGGCGTCGCGAAGGGCGGCTGCCATCTCGTCGTAGTGGGCGAAGATGCGCTCCTGGACCTCCTCGACGGGCTGGTCGAGCGGGTACTCCTTCTTGACGATGGCGCCGTTGACCTGCTCCCACTCGGCGACAAACTCGTCCTGGGCCTGGCAGAAGGCAGCGAGGGCCTCCTGGCCAAACTTCATAGCGGCGAGCATGTCGTCCTCGGAGATCTCCTCGGCGCCGGCCTCGACCATCGAGATGAAGTCGGCAGAGCCGCCCAGCTCCAGGTCCAGATCGGAGTTCTCGCGCTCCTCATAGGTGGGGTTGACGATAAACTCGCCGGTCTCCACGTTACGGCCGATGCGCACGCAGGCAAGCGGGCCCTCAAAGGGCACGCCGCCGAGCGTCATGGCCAGGGAGGCACCCATGACGTTGATGACGTCGAAGGGGTTGACCTGGTCGGCGACGAGCGAGGTGGCGACAATGTGCACCTCGTTGCGGAAGCCGTCCGGGAAGCTCGGGCGAATCGGACGGTCAATCATGCGCGCGGTGAGCGTGGCCTTCTCGCTGGGACGGCCCTCACGCTTGAGGTAACCACCCGGGATGCGGCCGGCTGCGTACATCTTCTCGTTGAAGTCGACGGTCAGCGGGAAGAAGTCGTAGTTCTTGCGCTCCTTGGAGACAACCACGGTGTCGAGCATCGTGGTGTCGCCCTGCTTGACCAGGCAGGCGCCGGTGGCCTGCTTGGCAAGCTCGCCGGACTCAAAGGTGTAGGTCTTGCCGTACAGCTCAAAGGTCTTGGATACGAGTGTCATTGTTCTCCTTTACCCCACAGGCCCCTTGCCTGTGGGCTTCTCATGTGACGCGGGCCCCCTGCCCCCGCCACGCTTCAGAGCGTGATTGTTCGCGCCCTTACACAAAAAGAGCGCCCCGCTGCGCAGGACGCTCTTAGCATGTACAAATCCTTACTGGATATTGTCGCGGATGCCCAGAGCCTTGATGAGCTCACGGTACTCGACGATGTCGTTCTTCTTGATGTAGGAGAGAAGACGACGACGACGGCCGACGAGCATGAGCAGGCCACGACGGGTGTGGAAGTCCTTCTGGTGGGACTTCATGTGCTCGGTCAGCTCCTTGATGCGCTCGGACAGGATGGCGACCTGAACCTTGGGGTTGCCGGTGTCGACCGGGGTGTTACCGAACTGGGCAGTCAGCTCAGCCTTGCGCTCTTTGGAAACAGTCATTGTTTCACCTTTCGTTTCTTGTCGCCCGCGGGCGACACTATTCGCCTCGGACTGGGAAGCCGTCGGTGGAGCGAGCATCCAAGGTCGAGGTACCAACAGGTCGGTATGTTACCACAAGCAGACCGCCCATGCGCATCATCACCGACCCAACATGAATTCCATCGCACGGAGGCGCTGGTCGGTGTGCGTCGCAGCCCACACATGCGAAAGCCCGAGCAAGAACGCCGCCGTATGCGGGTCGATTCGCTCGACCATGAGTGCATCGAAGGTCATGGACATGAGGGCGCGCAGCCACTCGACCTCACCGGTCGAAACCAGCTCGGCACCGGGAACGCTCGACGCGCACGAACCGCACATGAGCCCGCCCGCCTGGGGCGAAAAGTACGACAGCATGGGGTCTCCGCACAGCACGCAGGCCGAAAAATCGGGTCGATAGCCCACGTGCGACAGAAGTTTAAAGACAAAGGCCGCCACGAGCAGGTCCATATGTGCCGAGTCGAGCCCACAGCCGACAAGCGTGAGCGCCCGCTGCGTGATGGCAAAGGTAAACGGGTCCTCGGCGTCCTCGAATGAGCACACGCGCGCGACCTCGGCAATCGCGCTTGCGGCGCAGGTCGTCTCGTAATCGGGCGCGGCGCCAACCGGCGCTTCCAAAAGCTCGGCCTGAGAAACAACGTCGAGCGAGCGTCCATGTGCGAGCAGCATATCGACGGTACAGAATAATTCGCAGCGCGCCGCCAAGCGCCCACCGGGTTTGCGGGCCCCCTTTGCCACGGCACGAACCTGACGACCCCGCTCGTCAAGCATCGTCAGAATCAGATCGGTCTCTTTGAGCTTGGTCTTGTCGAGCACGAGCACCTTCGTGCGATATGTCCGGGAGCCTGCCATGCGCGCTGCGCGTCCTTAGTCCTCGGCGTTGTAGCCAAAACGGCGAATCTGAGCCTCGTCGTCGCGCCAATCGGCCTTGACCTTCACGTCCAACTCCAAAAAGACCTGCGTGCCAAAGATGCGCTCAAGATCGCGACGGGCGTCGATACCGATATGCTTGATCATCTCGCCGCCCTTGCCGATGATGATGCCCTTTTGGCCCTCACGCTCGACATAAATGGTGGCGTGCACACGCAGCACCTTCTTGGTCTGCTCGAGCGCATCGCAAATAACGCCAACGGAGTGCGGAATCTCATCACGGGTGCGGCGCAAGACCTTTTCGCGCACAAACTCGGCAACGAGCGTCTCGTCGGAAGCGTCGGTACCCATGTCCTCGGGGAACCAACGCGGACCCTCGGGCAAAAAGTGCGCAACGGTCTCGATGAAGGCATCGACGTTAAAGTTCTTGACCGACGACGTCACGATCTCGTCGTCATATTCCATAAGCTCGTGGGCGGCCTTAAGCTGCTCCATGACCTGTGCGGGGTCGGCTTCATCGGCCTTGGTGAGCACCAGGACCTTCTTGGAACGGGCATTCTTGACACGCTCGGCAACCCAGGCGTCTCCCCTGCCGATCGGTTTGGTGGCATCAATCAAAAACGCGACAACATCGACATCGTTCAGCTCGAACAGCGCGCTCTTGTTCAACTCGGACCCTAGACCGTCCTTGGGCTTGTGGATACCCGGGGTATCGACAAAGACCAGCTGGTAGCCGGGGCGGTTGACGACGGCGCGCATGCGGCGGCGGGTCGTCTGGGCCACCGGCGAGGTGATGGCGACCTTTTTGCCATAGCAGGCGTTGAGCAGCGTTGACTTACCGGCGTTGGGGCGGCCGACCAAGGCCACGAAGCCACTGCGGAAACCGGGCTCAACGTCGCCAAAGCCCGCGAGGCTGTCGTCCTCATCGCACAGGGCGTCGAGCTCCTCGTCGCTCATGCCCTCAAACGGGTCGAACTCCTCGACTTCCTCATAGGCCTCGGTCGCCTTAGCATCCGGGGACTCGTCGTCCAAAATCTCATCGGTAGACTGCATATTGTCGGACATGGGAATCCCTTTCTAAATAAAGCCGAGCGCGTGGGCAAATACCAGCACGCCCACAATCGCGGCGGTGATGGAAAGAACGTATACAGAGGCGGCGGCGATGTCCTTCGCACGCTTGGCCAGCGGATGGAGCTCCTGGGTCGCTAGGTCGACGATAGCCTCCATAGCGGTGTTGCACAGCTCGCCGTGAATCACCAGGCCACAACAGATGATAATCGTGGCCCACTCGGCAATGTCGAGCCCCACGATGCAGCCGGCAATGACGGTGCACACGCCCGCCACGAGCATGACCTTAATGTTGCGCTCGGTCTTGACGGCGGTGACGAAGCCCTCCATGGCGTAAGAAAACGACTTTAAAAAGGACGGATGGTCCTTGTTCGATCCGGGAATCATAGACGGCTCCTAGTCGTGGGCATGGTTGGTGATGGGGCCGACGTGGACTAGCTTGGGGTCCTCGCCGCGCTCGAGCGCCAGATCGCGCAGGATGGCGTCCTCGCGGGCCTCCATGACCTCGGCCTCGTCGTCCTCGATGTGGTCATAGCCCAGCAGGTGCAGCATTCCGTGTACGAGCATCAGACGGCACTCATCAGCGGGACTATTGCCAAAACCGGGGGCCTGACGGGCAATAACCTGCGGGGCCAAGATAATATCGCCGAGCTCGAGCGTCTCATCGGCGGGAATGTCATCGTCAAAGGCCGAATCGCACTCAAACGAGAGCACATCGGTGGTGCGGTCGATACCGCGCCACTCGTGGTTGAGCTCGTGCATCTCGTCCTCGTCGACATACGAAAGGGAAATCTCAACTTCACGCTCAACGCCCTCGGCGGCAAGCACGACCTCGCAGATGTGCTCCACCTCTTGCGCGTCGAGCAGCGTATCGAGCTCGGCATCGTTGCTGATCAATACACTCAACGGGACTCCTTTCGGTCGCGCGAACGCTGCTCACGCACGTCATCATAAGCATCATATGCCTCGACGATACGACCCACCAGGGCATGACGCACCACGTCGGCACGCTCGAGGTGAGAAAATGCCACATCGTCGACACGGCCCAAAATCTTCTCGACATCCGCCAAGCCGCCACGACGACCCACCAGGTCGCGCTGACTCAAGTCGCCGGTAATCACGAACTTGGAGTTGAAGCCCAGGCGCGTCAGGAACATCTTCATCTGCTCGGGCGTCGTGTTTTGTGCCTCATCGAGCACCACGAACGCATCGCTCAGCGTACGGCCGCGCATGTAGGCGAGCGGGGCGATCTCGATCACGCCACGTTCCATAAGCTCATCGGTGCGCTCGCGATCCATCATGTCAAAAAGGGCGTCGTAGAGCGGGCGCATGTACGGATCGATCTTTTCCTCGAGGGTACCGGGCAAAAAGCCCAGGTTCTCCCCCGCCTCGACAACCGGGCGCGTCAAGATTAGGCGACCCACCTCGTGACGCTTGAGCGCGGCAACGGCGAGCGCCATGGCCAGATAGGTCTTACCGGTACCGGCGGGACCCAGGCCAAACGTGATGGTATGCGAGCGGATGGCGTCAACATAGCGTTTTTGGCCGAGCGTCTTGGGACGAATAACGCGGCCGCGATACGACAGCAGCACGTCATCGCGCAGCGACGAGGCATCATGCTCTCCATCGCGCAGGACAGCCAAGCAACGCGAGACATCGTCGGCAGACAGCGTGCGTCCGGCAGCCGCCTCGCGAAAAGCATGCTCAAAAAAGCGCACCACGAGCTCGACCTCATCCAAGTCACCGCTCACGGCGATACTGTCGCCACGGGCGACCACGTGGGCGCGAACCAAGCTCTCGAGCGCACGAAGGACGCCGTCGCCGGCGCCCAAAACGCGCGAGGGATCAATCCCCTCGGGAACGGTAAGTCTAATCTTCGAGGCTTCCATGAACCTCCCTGCGCGCATGGACCAAGCCGGAATCATCGACTTCGATGATAGCAACATCGAGCAGGCACGGGGCTGTAAGTCCACAGGTATCGTCAAGACGGGCATGATGGAACGAGCCGAGCGTCAGGTTGTCACCATACTCGAGCACGGCGCGCTCAACGGTTCCCACGCGACGACGAGCATCGGCGATGGCGAGTTCCTGCGCCGCGGCCCGCATACGGCGGCTGCGCTCAGCCATAACCTCTGGCGGTACCTGGTCGGGCATATCGGCGGCAAGTGTGCCGGGACGCTTACTGTAGCGGAACACATGCATGCGCGAAAAGCCCACGCGACGGCATAGCGCCAGCGACTCCTCGAACTCCTCATCCGTCTCACCGGGAAAACCGACGATGACGTCGCACGAAAGGGACGCCTGAGGCAAGTTGGCGCGAATCATGCGCACCGTGTCCTCAAACGCCTCGGCGCTATAGGGACGGCCCATGCGATGCAAGGTCGCCGTGCAGCCGGACTGCACGGGCAGGTGCAAAAACGGGGCGATACGCTGCGGATAGCGCGCCATAACCTTAAGCAGGCGCTCAGAGATATCCATGGGCTCGACCGAGGAAATGCGCACATGCGGAATAGACGTGCGCTCCATGATGGCCTCGAGCAGCTCATCGATTTCGACATGCTCGTCGGTCGCGCTCTTGCCATCGTAGGCACCCAGGTTCACACCGGTCAGCACCACCTCGGGCACGCCGGCCTCCTGGGCCTCGCGAACTTGCTCGAGCACGGACTCGACGGGCACGGAGCGCTCGGGGCCGCGTGCCTTCCACACAATGCAATAGGTGCAGCGATGGTTGCAGCCGTCCTGAATCTTCACGCCCAGGCGAGAGCGACCGAGCGCATCGACCACGTCGCCATCGCTACAGGCGGGCACGCTATCGGATTCAACACCCAGCACCTCGCAGACGCGATCGGCGACGTCAATCTTGGACGGCTCGGCGATCACGCGATCGGAGAGCTCCAGCAGCTCCTCGGGATGCAGGTTGACGACGCAGCCGGTTACGACCACGTAAGGCTCGCCCGGATAGGCCAGCGCATGACGAACGGCCTTACGGGTCTTGGCCTCGGCCTCGCCCGTAACGGCACAGGTGTTAATGACGATCAGGTCGGCATCCTGGGGCTCCACCATAGCAAAACCCAGGCGCATAAGATCGGCAGTGATACGGTCAGACTCAACCCGGTTGACACGGCAGCCGAGGTTGACGACGGAAATATGGGGTGCGAGCACGCGGGCTCCTTAATCGAGGATATCGTCGAGGGCACTCTTGATACGGTCGGTCACCGACTTCTTACCGGAAGCGACGTCATCGCCCATCTCATCGGCAAAAGCACGGAGCAGCTCGCGCTGCTTATTGGAAAGATTGGTGGGAACGACCACGCGCAGTTGCACGATCAAGCGGCCACGCGAACCGCCACCGCCAATGCGCGGCATGCCGTAATTATTGACGCTCACGGTGTCGCCGTACTGGGCGCCGGCGGGGACGCACACCTTAACGACCTCGTCGGGCATAATGCCCTCGACCTCGATCTCGCAGCCGAGCGCAGCCTGCGCAATCGAGATATCGCTCACCAGGTACAGGTCGTCACCGTTGCGCTTAAAGCGCTCATGGTCGGCAACGCGCACGTTGACAATCAAGTCGCCCGAAGGCTCGCCGCGAAGACCGGCCTCGCCAAAGCCGCTCACACGCAGCTGTCGACCGGTCGAAACGCCGGCGGGAATATCGATGTCAATCTTTTCATGCGAAGGCGTGCGGCCCTGACCATCGCAGGTCTCGCAGGGATGGTCGATAACCGTGCCCTCGCCATGGCAGTCGGGGCAAGGCGAGGAAGACTGAACCTGGCCCAAAAACGATCGCTGAACCGTCGTGACATAGCCCGTGCCGTGGCAGCGGCCGCACTGCTTTTCCTGTGCGCCCTCTGCCCTACCGGTGCCATTGCAGTCCTCGCAAGGAGCAAAGCGGTCATAGCTGATTGTCTTTTTGCAGCCGAGCGCCGCCTCCTCGAGCGTCACCGAAAGCGAGATGGCCATGTCACGACCGCGACGACGCTCGCGACGGCTGCGGGCGCCACCGCCGGCACCGCCGCCAAAAAACGACGAGAACAAGTCGTCCATGCCCATACCACCAAAGATATCGTTGATATCGACGTAGCCCGAGCCACCAGGGCCGTCGGCAGTGCCGTAACGGTCGTAGTTAGCACGCTTCTGCTCATCGGAAAGAACGGAATAGGCCTCGTTGAGCTCCTTGAACTTGGCCTCGGCCTCGGGGTCGTCCGAAACGTCCGGGTGTACGGTACGGGCCTTCTTTAGAAACGCGCGCTTAATCGTCCGCGCGTCGGCATCCTTGTCGACGCCAAGTACCTCGTAGTAATCCCTATTTTCCGACACGACCGAATCCTTCCGACTTTCATTATTGTCACAGTGCGTCCTATACCCAAGCTGGGCCAACCGCAAACAGAGGGTTTGATGTTATTGCATTCCGTAAGGCGAAAGCATGGCCCGTTGCGAGCAGCTCGCGAACCAAACCGACACGAGCGCGAACATGAAGCCATTGGCAAAACCGTTGGCAAACTGCATCGCACCGCGCTTCCACCACAGCAGGCTGCGATGAAGCACGCCGTCCGAAAGCACCATGAACAGGCCCATGGTAAACGGAATAAAGCACATCATGGCAAAGGCCGAGAACACGCCCGAGATGGCCGAGAGTACCAAAAACGGCGCCACGATGCCCATCAGGTAAAAACCGGTACGAGCTTTGCCTTCCAAGCGCTCGGACTCGACATGGGCACGGCCGACTAGATCACCGCCAGCGGCACCGTTAGTGCCGGCGTGACCCATGCCGCTAATGCGGACCTCGTCGCCATCGTGCGTGCCGGCAGGAAACTCAATCGTCTGCTCGGAGGCTACGCGAGTACGACCGCTGCCACCGCAATCGGGGCAGGGGTCGGCCACGACCTTACCGGAACCGCCGCACTCGGGGCAGACCGACTGGAACGTGCCCGCACCAAACAGGAAGGACAAGTCGACGTCGATGTGCCCGCGGCCACCGCAGCTCGGGCAGGTATGGGCATGCTCGGAGGAGACAGAACCCGAGCCGCCGCAGTGACCACAGGTATCGAAGCGCGTATAGCGGACGGTCTTGCGGGCACCGTCCTTGGCCTCCTTGGCGTCCAGTTTGATATCGACGACCACGTTGGCGCCGTTCTCGGGATTGTAGGCAGCCTGGCCGCGACGCTGCTGGCCCCAGGCACCGCCAAAAGGAAAGCCGCCCTCAAAGGGATTGCCATAGCCCGTGTTGCCGGCATAGCCGCCACCATAGGGCGAAGCCGTAGGGGCACCGGCAAAGGGATTGCCAGAACGCATGGCATCGTAGCGCGCACGTTTTTGCTCATCCGAAAGCACGGCGTAGGCCTCGGAAACCTCTTTAAACTTTTCCTCGGCATCCGGCTCTTTGTTGACGTCCGGATGGAGCTTACGGGCCTTTTGCTGGAAGGCCTTTTGAATATCACGCGAGGTGGCGTCCTTGGAGACACCTAGAATCTCGTAGTAATCTTTTTCGTTCATCGTCGCCATGCGCGGCAACCTCCTGCTCACAGCAGCGTATATATTCCGGTAATTCTACCCGAGCGGCCTAAGCTAGATCCCAAAACAGCTCGAACAGAACATTTCCATCGAGCCAGCCCAGGTGTGTCGGTGCTAAACGAGCTCGAACATGGCCCGCGACGACATCTGCCGAAGTAAAGGGTCCCTCATGGACCCCGAGCGTCTCGGGCACCCAAGTGGCAAGACCCAATTCGAGCGCGCGATCACAAGCGGCTGTCAGCTCATCGGCCGGGATGACACGAGCCGCGCGAACCAACAGGTCGGACGCAATACCGCGCGTCATGCGACAAGCGAGCATCAGGTCTTCGGCCGCAGCCTCTCGCTGCGACAGGTATTCGGCCTCAAACGACGTCGCGTCATCGTCGCGCTGAACCAAACGCACACGGTACGCGTCGCCTCGAGCAGACACGCCGGGGAACAAACCTGCAAGACGGTCGAAATCCCCAGTATCAAGCATACCGGCGGCAGAACGGCCCAGGCCCAGGTAGCCCCGTCCGGTCCAGTAGGCAATGTTATGGGCGCATTCATGGCCGTCGAGCGCGTAGCTCGCCACCTCATACGGGTGATAGCCGGCGGCACCCAGGAGCTCGCGCGCCACGTCCATGCAGGCGGCCTGAAAATCCTCGTCGGGCTCGAGCGACTCGTCACGGCACGCCATGCGATAGAGGGGCGTCCCCACCTCGAGCGTGAGCGGGTAAACCGACACATGATGCGGAACCGCCGCCAGCACGCCCTCGAGCGTACGCTTCCAACTCGCTGCGGTCTGCCCGGGAAGTCCGCACATAAGGTCGCACGACACGTCAAGCCCAGCGTCCTTGACCGTCGCGATGGCGGCGAGCGCCCGATCGGCATCGTGAATGCGGCCGATGGCGGTAAGTTCGGTGTTATCGAGCGTTTGCACGCCCAGAGAAACGCGTGTGACACCAACCTTGGCAAGCGCAGTAGCAAGCTCGGCGGTCAGCGACTCGGGATTGGCCTCGCAGGTAAACTCAACGGGGGCGCACCACGCACGAATACGCCGCGCCAGCTCCACCAGGCGCTCCCCCGCCAGCGACGGCGTGCCGCCGCCAACATAGACGGTGCGGATCTGGTCGAGGGCCCCAGCCTTGCCAAAAGCATCGAGACGCGCGAACAACTGCTCAAAATAGGAATCGAGCGCGGCATCCAAATCACACGAAGCAAAGCTGCGCGAGTCGAAGTCGCAGTAGCGGCACTTTTGGGCACAGAACGGCACGTGCACGTACAGCGCGGTAACGGCCACCCTTAAGCCTCCAGCGGATGAGGGGGCACCGATTCGCCAGCGGCAAGGGCAGCCTCGCAGGCCACCACATCATGCTCGATCTCATCGACCAGCGCCATAAACTCCTCATACGTGGAGCAGCGCACCACATGGGCACGCCAAGCGGCGGCATGGGGCATGCCTTTTAAGTACCAGCTTGCGTACGTACGGGCACGCGACATGAGCGGCAGGAGCTCATGCGTCAGCGTTAGGTGCTCACGCAGGGCGTCCAGGCGCTCGACAGAGCTGCGCGCCGGCACCGGTGTGCCATCGAGCGCAAGAGCGCGAGCATCGCCAAACACCCACGGGTTCCCGTAGATGCCGCGCGCGATAAACACCGCGCTGGCACCCGAGTTTCGCAGATGCACCGCGGCATCCTCGGCGGTGAACACATCACCCGAACCGATCACGGGAATCTCAACGGCATCTGCGACCTCATCGACGACCGACCAATCGGCCTGGCCGGTGTAGAGCTGCGTGGCGCAACGACCATGCACGGCGACTGCGGCAGCCCCTGCGCCCTCAAGCATCTGGGCAAATGTCGCGGCATTGCGGTCCTCGGCATAAAAGCCTTTGCGAATCTTGACGGTCACGGGCACGTGCGCCGCGCCCACCGTGGCCTCGACGATCTTCTCCGCCAGGTCGGGCGTGCGCATGAGCGCCGAGCCCTCGCCCTTGGTAACAACCTTGCGGGCGGGGCATGCCATATTGATATCGATGAGCGACAGGCGATCGCCAACGCGCTCCTCGACGGCAGCGACGGCGCTCGCAAACTGATCGGGCTTGGAGCCGAAGAGTTGCACGCAAATCTGCTGCTCCTCGTCGGCCGGTAGCACCAGGCGCCAGGTCTTGTTGCTGGCATAGGCAAGGCCCGCCACGCTCACCATCTCGCTGTAGGCAAGGTTGGCACCGCGACGGCGGCACATGATGCGGTAGGCAGGGTCAGTCACGCCCGCCATGGGAGCCATAAGGAACGGCTGCTCGGCATAGGCGCCCAGCAGCCGCTTGCTGTATTCAGAAAGCGCCATAGACCTACTCGTCCACCTTGAGGATCGCCATAAAGGCCTCCTGCGGGACCTCGACCGATCCGATGGCCTTCATGCGCTTCTTGCCCTCTTTCTGCTTCTCGAGCAGCTTGCGCTTACGCGAGATATCGCCGCCGTAGCACTTAGCAAGCACGTCCTTGCGACGCGCCTTGACGGTGGAGCGGGCAATGATCTTATTGCCGATAGCACCCTGGATGGGCACCTCGAACAGCTGACGCGGGATGATCTCCTTAAGCTTGTCGCACAGGCCACGGGCCAGGCCATAGGCCTTGTCCTTGTGGACGATAAACGACAGCGCGTCCACCTCATCGCCCGAAAGCAAGATATCGAGCTTAACGAGCTCGGAGGGACGGTACTCGTTGAACTCGTAGTCGAGCGAGGCATAGCCCTTGGTACGACTCTTGAGCTGGTCAAAGAAGTCCAGGATGAGCTCGGCGAGCGGCATGTCAAAGCGCATCTCGACCGATTTGCTCGTGAGATGGATCATGTCGGTTGTAATGCCACGGTGCTCGATAGCGAGCTGCATGACGGCACCCGTATACTCGGGCGGGCAGATGATCTTAGCCTTGAGGTAGGGTTCCTCGATACGCTCGATGCGCGTGGCCTCGGGAAGATCCTGCGGGCTACGGACATCAATCATCTCTCCGTCAGTCTTGTAGACGTGATAGTCAACCGAGGGGCTCGTGGCAATGAGGTCCAGATTGAACTCGCGCTCCAGGCGTTCCTTGACGACTTCCATGTGCAGCAGGCCCAGGAAGCCCACGCGGAAGCCGAAACCGAGCGCCACCGACGTCTCGGGCTCCCACACCAACGACGGATCGTTGACGTGCAGCTTATCGAGCGCGTCGCGCAGGTTCTCGTAGTCCTTGTTGTCGATCGGGAACAGGCCCGTGTAGACCATGGGCTTGGCCTCGCGGTAGCCCGGAAGCGGCTCGGGGCAGGGGCTGGACGCCCACGTGAGGGTGTCGCCCACACGTACGGCCTCAGGGTCCTTCAGACCCGTGACCACATAGCCCACCTCGCCGACTGTCAGCGCGTCGACCGGTGTCTCGGCGGGACGCTTGACGCCCACGCCATCGACCAAAAAGTCGCCCTTGGCCTGCATCATGCGCAGGGTATCGCTCTTTTTGATGGAGCCGTCAAAGACGCGCACCGTGGCGACGACACCGCGGTATTCGTCGAAATACGAATCCAGGATAAGGGCCTTGAGCGGTGCGTTCGGATCGCCCTTGGGCGGAGAGATCAAAAAGACAATGGACTCCAGTAGGTCGTGGATGCCCTCGCCGGTCTTGCCCGACACACATACGGCATCGTCGGCAGGAATCGCCAGGTCATCCTCGATCTCGGTCTTGACCTCGTCGGGGTGTGCCGACGGCAGGTCGATCTTGTTGATCGCGGGCACGATATCCAGGTTGGCGTTCATGGCGAGCGTCGCGTTGGAGACGGTCTGCGCTTCGACGCCCTGCGTAGCGTCGACGACGAGTACCGCACCCTCGCAAGCAGCCAGCGAACGCGAGACCTCGTAGGTGAAGTCCACGTGGCCCGGCGTATCGATCAGGTTGAACTGATACGTCTCGCCGTCGTCGGCGTCATAGGACACGCGGACGGCATTGGACTTAATCGTAATGCCGCGCTCGCGCTCGATATCCATGGTGTCGAGCAGCTGCGACTCCATGTCGCGCTCGTCGACGGTATGGGTGAGCTCGAGGATGCGGTCGCTGATCGTGGACTTGCCATGGTCAATGTGCGCAACGATCGAGAAGTTGCGGATGTGGGAAATGTCAATTGAAGTATTCATGCGGACTATCTTACCCGAGCGGTACAAAAAATGGAGCCTGTTCCATAAAACAGGCTCCATTTATGCGCGTAATCTGTGTGGTGTGAAATTTACAACTTAGGCGTTGATGCTGTTCACGAGCTTGGCAAGACCGGACTTGCGGTTGGAAGCCTGGTTCTTGTGGATAACATGCTTGGCGGCAGCCATGTCGAGACGCTTGGTGACGGTCTTGAGGGCAGCCTGGGCCTTCTCGGCGTCGCCCTCGGCGACGGCGGACTGGACGTGCTTGGTCAGCGTCTTGAGCTCGGACTTGACAGCCTTGTTACGCATGCGAGCTGCCTCATTGGTGCGGATACGCTTCTTCTGAGACTTGATGTTTGCCACTTCTGGAGTTCCTTTCGAGTTCCTTGCAAAAAATGTATGACACCTCTGAGACACGGTGAGGTCATGCAAGCGCCTACTATAGCACGCTCCCCCTCAAAGGGATAGAACGAATTTGTCAAATAGGCAGGTATCATCACGATTTTCTCAAGATGTTCGTAATCCATAGCAAAAGCGCAGTCTCAGAATCGGCCGAACCCTTAAGCGCGAGCTCCACATCGACCGCGCCCTCGAGCGCCGCGACCAGCTCTGCCATCGAATAGCGGCGTGCCCAGGTCAGGTGATTTTTGACCTGCCAGGCCTGAAGCTTGAGCGTCGCGGCGAGCTCACGCCCCTGCCCACGAGAGTCAAGCGCCTTGGCGACGATCAACTCACGGATGCGGCCGCACAGCAGCGTGTAGGTCCACACGTAGCTCTTGGAGGGCAGAAGCTTAAAGAGCTCGAGCGAACGTCGCATATCGCGAGCCGAGACGGCGTTGAGAAAGTCCCAGGGCTGAACCTCGGCCGTGCGGACGATCCAGCGTTCCACATCGGCAAGCTCAATCTGGGGGGCCTCGACCATCTGGGCAAGCTTGGCCAAGTCGTTATCGAGCATGCGGGTGTTCTCGCCCGAGCGCGAGACGAGCTCCTCGGCGGCCGCCGTCGAGATGTACTTGCCGTGTTGCGTCGCCATCTGCTGCACGCGGCGTGGGAGCTCCCAGCGCTTGGTGCCCGAGCAATCGACGATAGCCTTCTTGTCGATCTTGGCGATTGCCTTATACAGGCGCGTATTCTTGGCAAGTGAGTCGGCGATGATGAGGCAGACCGTAGTGGGGCTGGGACTCGCCAGATACCCAACGAGCGGCTCCGAGACCGCCTTGGCGAGCTTTGAGCAGCCATCGAGGATTACCAGACGAAACTCACTGCCCATCGGAAAGGTGTTAAGCGATCCGATAATGGACTCGATATCGGGGTCCTTGGTCATGTCTCGCTCGTCGAGGTTGAACTCGACCATACCCGACTTTTCCAGACGCGCTTTCATACGCGAGACGGCGTGATCGCGCTTAACTCCGTCGGTACCGACGATCAGATATGCCGGCAGCAAACCGGTTTCGGACATTGCGCTCCCCTCCCGCAGGCCTTCGCATTCGTTCCGTGCCATTCTAGCCCAGGGGCCCACCACACGCCAACGACGTCGTCACGGTCGCTGGCATCGCATCACAAAGCCATTCGCAGTCGGTGCGACGGTAATGTCGCCGTGTTCGATGGTACACGCGAACACACCACCCGCTTCCTTAACGGCATCGATGCAGGCATCGGACGGATGGCCGTATCGATTCCCCTCACCGGCGCTTGCGAGGGAAAGCTCGGGCTTCAGGACGTCCAGCAACTCACCATCGACTGAAACCTTGGAGCCGTGATGCCCAAGTTTAAGTACATCGATATCCCCCACCTCCTGCACGAATTCCCGTTCTTGGTCGAGCTCGGCATCACCGGTGAGAAGTATGCGCAGGCCCTTGCCTTCCTGAACATAAGAGAGCAGCAGGACAAGCGAGTCCTCATTTCCCTCGCCATCCACGGACTCGAACGGCCACATCACGCGGGCGCAAAATGAGCCGATATCGACCGTATCCCCACGGCGCACCTGCCGATACTCCACGCCAGGTCGGTTCAATACCTCGGCAGGAGCATCCTCCAGCGCATCCGCCGCCACGGCAATCGTTCCGACCGAAAACTGTTCGAGCACGGCAGGCAGACCACCCCAGTGGTCCTCATCCCAATGCGTCACAAAGACGGCATCGATATGGTGCACGTTATTGCGGACCAACGCCGCCACCACGCGCTCGTCGAGTCCGCAGTCGACGAGTGCTACTGCGCCGCCCTGGCGGATAAGAATCGCATCGGCCTGGCCCACATCGAGCACCGTCACCGAAGGCGGAGCGAATCGATCCCAGTAGACGTACGGAATCGCAGCCAAGAGCACCAGGCATGCAAGCCCCACCGCCATAGGACGTGCACGGGGACGCGGCCACCGGACAAGCAGAACCGCCAGCAAACACGGCACTAGGTAAATCCACATGCTATCGGGCGGCACGCTCACGGATGCACCCGGCACGGCGGCAAACAGCTGCTCGAAAAACAGCGCGCAACGGGCGGCAATCACGGGCACAACGAGCGCCCAAGTCCGCAACGGTCCCACGAGCGAAAAGGGAACCAGCACGATGGACACAGCAAGCAGTACGCTCACCACCGGACCGATGACCGCATTTGCCAACGGAGCAATGAGCGAGAACGTACCGAAGGCAGGAATGGTAATGGGGAGCGTCGCCAACTGCGAGCACAGCGTGACGGAGAGCATGCCGGCAATGCCCGATGGCACACCCAGCTCACCCAAAGCGTAGGTGGCGTACGGGCAAAAGCACAGGATGGCAAAGACGCTGGCACATGAAAGCTGAAAGCCCATCTCGAACAGCACCGTCGGCCGCAGTAGCACAAAGATGGATATGGTTACGAAGAGTGCCGAAAGTCCGTGCCGGCGACGCCCCGCGCCGTTTACGACAAGCGTCACGAACACCATGCAGCACGCACGAACGGCCGAGGGGGACGCGCCCGTAAAGGCAGCGTAGCCCACAAGCGTTATCGCCAGTATCGCCCGCTGAAGACCACGTGAGCACCGAGTCTTTTGCAATAAACCCTCGATTACAAACCCCACGATAGCCAAATGGCTGCCCGAGACGGCGATAAGATGCGCCGTTCCCGTCACCGAAAACCAGTCGCCCGCCGGCTGGGCGCGCAGCTCGGCCGAACGACCGCAGACGACACCGGCTATGAGCGCACGCGCCGGGTCGGTCGCAGGCGCGATGGAAGCAAGCAGCCCATTTCGCAGCCGAAGCAGCGGCCCCGAAGAGCCCTCATCGACCGACACAATCCGAACGGCTTTAACCTTGCGCACCTCGCCTCGGAGCACGCGCGATCGTCCATACGCATCGTTCTCAAAACGTGAAACGCGACCGATAACACGCACGTGCGCCCCGACCTTGAGCTCACGATCACACGATAGGCGAACCGTTGCCAAGTTCTTACCGTCCGCGCGTGCATCGCAGGTATAGGAATACACGTCGTCGTTTATGGATGGATCACCCTGCACGACAAACTCGAGACCGCTTGCCGCTCGACCGTCGAGCGCCTTCGAAGCGCTGAGCGCACCCACAGCCCACCACGCCGAGACGACCGCTCCCGCCACGAGACCGACGGACGCGGCATACAGCCACCGCTTCAAAGGGGCAAGCCGCGCACAAGATTGAGCCAGCACAACGAATATCGCCGCCGCAACGGGAATAGCCCATAGCGGCCCGAACGCTGGCGCCTGCTCCCCCAGTAGCGCATCAGCGGCCACGTTAAGCACCAGGGCGCAGCCCACGCACATGCCGACACACAGAGCTATCGTCCACGGCATCAGGGGCCGCGGAGGCATCACATGCTCGCGCTCGGTCGCACTCATACGCAGATGCAATCTTTGATTTTGGCAAGCTTCTTCTCGCCGATTCCCGAAACACGCATCAGGTCGTCAACCGAGGCAAAAGCACCGTTCTTTGTCCGCTCATCGATAATCGACTGTGCCATTGAGGGACCGATGCCCGAGAGCGTCTGCAGCTCTGCCGCGCTTGCCGTATTAATGTTTACTAGGCCTGTGGCGCCACTCACGCCCGATGACGCGGAAGCCCCACCATCAACACCGGCTTCCGCAATGGACGCCTGCTGCTCCCCTATCGTTGGAACGTGAATTTTTTGTCCATCAGTGACCTTGGATGCACGATTAAGCCCCGTAACGTCTGCTTCGGGCGCCAGCCCGCCGGCGGCATCAATCGCCTGAGCCACCCGCGCCCCGTCTTTGAGGCGATATACACCGGGTGACACCACGGCGCCATCAACATCGACATAGACCTCTGCCGCGGCAGACGCCTTAGGCGAAGAGCCTTCGGATGTCTTTCCGCTCGAAGCATCGCCGGATCCCGGCTCCACTAACGTGCCCGAACCATCAGTGCGCTCAAACGACACACCGCCGGCACCGCCGCCAAGGTTCGCCATCGCCAGCCCACTCGCCATCGCAATGACGACCAGTATCGCCATCACCACTGCCTTATGACCGAGCAGTTTGCCCGCCCAGCGGTCCATCTTTTTGACTCGTTCGTGTTGTTCGCGCTGCGCCATAGCAAAACCTCCCAACACCATCGTGTCAGGAAAGGAGCTCCACAACAGCCACGCCCCAAAACCGGTTTTTGCGGTCAAACCAAAAACCGACCAAAACCTTGCACAAATCTGTCCATTTATTCAGGCACACGTCAGCAAATGAACGCTTAGCCGCAAAATGCCCAGATAGCAAAAGACCGACGATGCAGGCGCATCGTCGGTCTATGCACAAATTTACTCGTAATCTTGGTAAATCTCACGCGGAGCAAGCTCCGAATGTTTGCGTTTTAAGGTCTTAGGGGCCTTATACGTGTTGCTCTCGAAGTCGATGTACTCGGTCTGCTTGAGCAGGCGCTCGATCATCTCCTCATGATCGAACAACTCCCAGGCCTCATGCACGGCATCGAGTTTAGCGTGCGTCTCGGGTCGGCGCGGCATAAACAGCGTGCAGCAGTCGGGAGCGGCCTCAGTCGAGATATCGAACGTACCGATCTCCTCAGCACGCGCGATGATCTCCTGCTTGTCCGAACCGATGAGAGGACGGAACACGGGGATCTTCACGGCCTCGTTGACGGCCATGATGTTCTCAAGCGTTTGGGAGGCAACCTGCCCAAGCGATTCGCCCGTAACGATGGCCTTGGCGCCCTCGATGCGCGCAATGCGCTCGGCAACCGAATACATAATGCGACGATACATGATCACACGCAGGTTGCTGGGGCAGGTGACCGAAATCTCACGCTGGCAGTCGCCAAACGGCACCACGTACAGGCGGCCGATCTGGACACCCGGCTCAAGCGCACGGATGATGTCCTGCACCAAATACTCGCTCGTATCAGGCGTCTGCGGACGACCGGAGAAATGCACCGGCACGCACACCGCGCCGCGACGCGCGAGCATCCAGGTCGCCACCGGAGAATCGATACCCGACGACAGCAGCGTCACGACCTTGCCGGCAGAACCCACCGGCAGACCGCCCACGCCGCGCTCGGAGCGCGCGTACACATAAACGCTACCCTGGACCACCAGTACGTGCACCATCACATCGGGGTCGTGCATTTGAACCTTTTTATCGGGGAAGGCCTCACACAGCACCTCGCCAACCTGTCGATTGATATCGATCGAGGTGAGCTCATAGTCAGTATTGGAGCGCTTGGCGTGCACCTTAAACGAATCGAAGGAACCAAACTCGCGCAGCGCCTTCACAGCGGCGGCGCAGTACTCCTGCGGGTCGCGGTTGGTGTGATACGCCAGGGACACACGGGCAACGCCGGGGACGGTGCGAATGACACGCGCCGCCTCGTCGGCCTGATGCTCGTTAAAGGTCACGAGGATATAACCGGAAATTCGAGACACGGCGTTCACGGAAAAGGCGGCCAAGGCCGCCTTGATGTTATCCATGAGGATATGCTCAAAATGTGCGCGGTTCTTGCCCTTCAGTCCAACCTCGTGATAGTGGACCAGGCAGACGCGAGCTGCCATTTAGGCTTCAGCAACCTTGTGGCCGAGCGCCTTCTCGTAACGGGCCTCGTCGTAAGAGATGTCGCCGTCGACAATCTCGTCCATAGCCATCGAGATGGTATCGGCACCGGAAAGCCCGATGGTGATGTCATCGACATCCTGGACGGCAAGCACGCGGTTGTGCTGGCCACGCAGCATGCTATTGATGTCGCAGGCGCGCTTGGAGGCAAGCGAAGCGAGCAGGAAGCGGTTGTGATCGGTCTTCTCCAGAAGATCGTCAATGCAAGGCTTTACAACGGACACGGACCTCAGATCCTTTCATGCATATCGAGAACGCGAACGAGCTCATCGGTCGCGCGGTCGAGATCGTCATTCACCACGACGTCGTCGTAGCGGTCGGCAAGGGCAAGCTCATCGGCGGCGTTTGCCATACGCAGCTCAATCGTCTCGGGCGTCTCGGTACCGCGACCGACTAGACGCTCGCGGAGCACCTCAAGCGAAGGCGGCTTGATAAAGATCAGCACGGCCTCGGGGAAACGCTCCTTCACCTGCAGGGCGCCCTGGACATCGATCTCCAAAATCAGAGACGAGCCCGAGGCGAGCTTGGATGTGACCTCGCTCACCAACGTGCCGTAGCAGTTACCGTGGACCTCGGCCCACTCAACAAACTCACCGTTTGCCACGCGGCGGTCGAACTCCTCGCGCGTCAGAAAAAAGTAGTTGACGCCGTCGACCTCACCTTTGCGTGGTGCTCGCGTGGTAGCCGAAACCGTCAGGCCCAGGTTCGAGCGGCGCTCGCGCACACGAGTGACGAGCGTACCCTTGCCTGCGCCTGACGGTCCAGAAATCACAAAGAGCTTGGAATCCTGAGCGCTCACTTATTTGGTCAGCTGCTCGAGGAGCTGCTCGCGCTGACGGACGCCGAGGCCCTGGACGCGACGGGTAGCGGAGATACCGAGCTCCTCCATGATCTTGGCGGCCTTGGCCTTGCCATAACCAGGGAGAGACTCGATGAGAGTGGAAACCTTCATGCGGGAAGCGATGGGGTCATCGGAGTTGAGCACGGACTCGAGGGACTTCTCGCCCTTCTTGATCTGCTCGCGAAGCTCAGCGCGGGCGTGACGTGCGGCAGCAGCCTTCTCAAGAGCCTGCTTGCGCTGCTCGTCGGTAAGCTGAGGGAGTGCCATTCGTACCTCCAAATAGTTGGGTTATATCTGATTCAATAATTAGCATTTTAGCACGTAGAACGTACAAAATGCCCAATCGCGGCTCCATAGGTTAGACGATACCCGCAAAAAGTGCAATATACTGCGCCCAAAGTTAAGCCCCTGACCTGCGATTCCACACAAAGGATGGGAAAGTTTACGCAGGCACAGGGGCTATTTTGTGCTAATGAGACCCAAAAGTGGTGACTTAGGGGAATCTTTTACGCGACGTTTTCGACCAGCTCGGCGACGATGGCGTCAAAGGCGGCAACCGGATCGTCGGCACCGGTGATGGGACGGCCCACCACAATGTGGCTTGCGCCACGCTCGATAGCCTGGGAAGGCGTCGCCACGCGGGACTGGTCACCAAGGGCGGTACCCACCGGACGCACACCCGGAGTCACGATCAGCGCGTCGGGGCCGAGCAGCTCACGCATGTCGTGAGCCTCCATCGGCGAGCACACGATGCCATCGATGCCGTTGGCCTGAGCGAGCTTTGCCAAGCGGGCGGCCTCCTCGGCCACGGGGGACTCGACGCCAATCTCGCTCAAGGCATCCTGATTCATGCTCGTGAGCACGGTGATGGCAACGAGCTTGGCGCGGTCCTCGCGCGCCTCCTCGGCACCCTCGCGGCAGGAAGCGAGCATAGCGCCCGAGCCCAGGCCGTGGACCGAAAGCAGGTCGGCACCGGCAAGCGAGGCCGAGCGGGCAGCGCCGCGCACCTGATGCGGAATGTCATGGAACTTAAGGTCGAGGAAGACCTTAAAGCCAAGGTCCTTAAAGGTCTTGACGATCTGGGGGCCCTCAGCGTAATAGAGCGTCATGCCGACCTTGAGCCAGGCGGCATGGCCCGAAAGCTCGTGGGCGAGCTCGAGCGCGCGCTCACGGTCGCAGTCGAGGGCGACGATAACACGGTCGCGGGCATCATTCTCTAGCATTCAAAAGCACCCACCAGCTCGTTGATGTCCTTTACGCCCTGGGACTCGGCCCAGGCCTCGAGCTCATGCGCGATCTTAAGCGAAGCGCACGGATCGACGAAGTTGGCCATGCCGACCGACACGCAGGTGGCGCCGGCCAGGATAAACTCAGCCGCATCCTCGCCAGTCATGACACCGCCGACACCGTTGATGGGGATATCGACGGCCTGGGCAACCTCCCAGACCATGCGCACGGCGATGTGGTGGCACAGCGGGCCCGAAAGGCCGCCCTTGGGCTTGGCCACGCGGGACTTGCGGGTATGGACGTCGATGGCCATGCCCTGGATGGAGTTGATGACCGAAAGGCCGTCGGCGCCGGCAGCCTCGAGAGCCTTGGCAATCTCGGCGACGTTAACCGGAGCCATCTTGACGAACAGCGGCTTATCGGTCACCTTACGGCAGGCGGCCATGACGGAAGAGGCGCCCTCGGGCGTAGAGCCCATGGCGGCACCGCCGGCGGCGATGTTGGGGCAGCTCACGTTGATCTCGTAGCCGGCAGCCCAGGGGCATAGCTCGACATACATCTCGAGCGCGCGCACAAACTCATCAACGGAGTGCCCGGCAACCTGGCAAATGACCTGGCAACCGTCCTTGGACAGCTGCTCGAGCCACGGGCCGGACTCACGGGCAAAGGCGGCCACGCCGGGGTTCTGAAGACCCACGGAGTTGATCATACCGCCGGGAATTTCGGCCATGCGGGGCGCGGGATTGCCGGGCCAGGGCTCGGCAGCGCAACCCTTGGTGGTGATGGCGCCCAGCTGGGAAACATCAAAGAAGTTCTGGAACTGCCAACCGTAGCCAAAGGTACCGGCTGCGGTGTTAATGGGGTTCTGCATCTTGACGCCGCCGAAATCGACGGCCATGTTAACGGTACCCACTAGAAGACCACCACCTTGGAAGCATCGAACACGGGGCCGCACATGCAAGCACCCTTCATACCGTCGACCGTCTCGACATTGCAGGTGTTGCAGGCGCCAAAGCCACAGCTCATCATGCGCTCAAGCGACACCTCGCAGTACGCACCGGCCTCGGCGGCAGCGGCGGCGACTTTCTTCATCATGACAGCGGGGCCGCAGCTGGCGACGTAGTCGTAGCCGCCCTCGCCAAGCAGCTCGGCTGCCGGATCGGTGCAAAAACCGTGCGTGCCGAGCGAACCGTCGTCGGTGCACACGTTAACTGTGGCGCCCAGCGCACGGAACTCATCGACACCCACGACTTTGGAAGCGGTGCCAAAGCCCAGGCACACGTCCACATCAACACCCTGCTCGGCAAGCACGCCGGCAAGACACAGCACAGGCGGAACGCCGATGCCGCCCGCAACGAGCAGCGCCTTCCTGGTGCCCTCGGGCACAAGCCAGCCGCGGCCGCCAGGGCCCAGCAGATTAGAGGTGGAACCGGGGGCCATCTGCGACAGACGACGGGTGTCGTCGCCCACGACGGCGTACCACAGCTCGACGGTGCCGGTCTGGGCGTCGGCGCGATAGAAGCTCAGGGGCACGCGAAGCAGCGAGGACGCATCGCCGGGCACGGCAATGTTCACAAACTGGCCGGGCTTGAGCGCACTTGCAAGCTTGGGGGCCGAGATAACGAGCGAGAAGATGCCGTCGGCGATCTCCTGGTTCGAGACGACCTCGAAGTCGTGCATGCGTGCAGTGGAAGGTGTGGGCATAGACGCTCCAATCCCCCATGCGGTTGCATGGTTCAGGCGAACAGAAAGCGCGGCACCGCAAGGGCACCGCGCACAAAAGCGATAAGGCTATGCTAGCAGATGCAGCCGTCGGCGAGCGTCTGCTTGCCGCCGACAAACACATCGGTGGCACGACCGGTGAGCGTGCGGCCGGCAAAACCGGAGTTCTCGGCACGCGACTCGTAACCGTCCTCGCCGACCGTCCAGGTAGCAGCGGGATCGAACACGGTCAGGTCGGCAACGGAGCCCGCCTTGACCTGAACCTGGTCGAGGCCCAGAATCTCACGCGGCTTGATGGCCATGAGCTCGACCATACGACCCATGCTCATCTTGCCCGTGTTGACCAGCTCGGTGAGCACAAGCGACAGCGAGGTCTCGAGGCCGATCATGCCGAAGGGCGCCAGCTCGAACTCGCGGGCCTTCTCCCACGGAGTATGGGGAGCGTGATCGGTGACGATAGCGTCGACGGTACCGTCGATGACGCCCTGACGGATAGCCTCGGCGTCCTCGTCGGTACGCAGCGGCGGGTTGACCTTGAGCGAGGTGTTGTAGGTCTCGTCCAGGTCGTTCTCGGTCAGGAACATGTGGTGCGGCGTGGCCTCGCAGGTGACCTGCACGCCAGCTGCCTTACCGGCACGCACGAGCTCCAGGCCATGGGCGGTGGAGATGTGCTGGATGTGCAGCTTGGCACCGGTCAGCTTGGCGATCTCAATGTCGCGGGCGATCTGGAGCTCCTCGCCGGCAGCCGGCCAGCCCTCGAGAGCCAGACGGGTCGAGACCTTGCCCTCGTTGATCTGGCCGTGGCCGACCAGGTCCTCGTCCTGGCAGTGGCTCATAAAGACCTTGCCGAACATCTTGCCGTAGTCCATGCAGCGACGGAGCATGCCCGCGCCCTGCACGCCACGACCGTCGTCAGTGAAGGCGACGGCGCCGTGGGCGACCATATCGCCCATCTCGGACATGGCCTCGCCCTTAAGACCGCGGGTCATGGCTCCCGACGGATAGACGCGGCAGTGGCCGACCTCGGCAGCGCGGGACTTGACGAACTCCACGACGGTGCCGTTATCGGTGACGGGATCGGTGTTGGGCATGGCGCACACGCCGGTAAAGCCGCCCTTGGCAGCTGCACGGGTGCCGCTCTCGATGTCCTCTTTGACCTCGTAGCCGGGCTCGCGAAGGTGAACGTGCATATCCACCAGGCCGGGGACGAGATATTTGCCGGAAAGGTCGCGGACCTCGGCTCCCTCGACGGCGAGATTCTCGCCGACCTCGGCGATCTTATCGCCGTCAATCAGGACGTCAACGACACCGTCAAGCTCGACGGACGGGTCGACGACGTGGGCATTCTTAAGAAGCAAGGCCATTATCGGCACCTCCAAGCAGCAGATACAGGATAGCCATACGCACGCAGATACCGGCGTAGACCTGCTCCAGGATGACGGAGCGTTGCGGGTGGTCGGCCATATAGGAGTCGAACTCGACGCCGCGGTTGATGGGGCCCGGGTGACAGATGATCGCGTCGGGCTTCATGAGCTTCTCGCGGTCCTTGGTCAGGCCGAAGAGCTTGTGGTACTCACGAATGGTCGGGAACGGAGCGCCCTCGAGGCGCTCCTGCTGCACGCGCAGCATGTAGACGACGTCCAGCTCGGGGAGTACCGAATCGAGGTCGCTCGTCACGTGGTCGCAGCCCAGGACCTCGGGCGCCGGCGGCAGCAGCGTGCCGGGGGCGACGGCGTAGGTCTCGCAGCCCATGATCTTAAGGGCGGGGATCAGCGAGCCGCAGACGCGGGAGTGCGCGATATCGCCGACGACGGCGACCTTAAGACCGTGGAAGTCGCCCTTGTGCTCCCAGATGGTGTACAGGTCGAGCAGGGCCTGCGTGGGATGGTTGTGCTTGCCGTCGCCGGCGCAGATGACGCTCGCGGGCGAGTTCTGCGTGACGATGTAGGGAGCACCGGCGTGCTTATCGCGAACGACGATGCAATCAATCTTGTAGGCATTGAGGGTCTCGACGGTGTCGACGAGACTCTCGCCCTTGACCGTGGAGGTCGAGGAGCCGCCAAAGTTGAGGCTGTCGGCCGAAAGACGCTTCTCGGCGAGCTCGAAGGAGCTGCGGGTGCGCGTCGAAGGCTCGTTGAACATGTTGACGATGGTCTTGCCCTTGAGCGTGGGGACCTTCTTGATCGCACGCTCATTGACCTCGGAGAACGCCTTGGCGGTCTCGAGGATGAGCTTGATGTCCTCTTCGGAGTACTCGGTAATGTCGATCAGGTGCTTATGGTTGAACGCCACGGTACTACTCACCTCCCAGCGGCGCGGAGCCCACGTGGGAACCCGGCGCGACGTCGTTAATCTCGACGGCGGTGTGGCCGTCGACTTCCTTCATATATAGGTGCACGTTCTCCTCATGCGACGAGGGAACGTTCTTGCCGACAAAGTCCGGCGAGATGGGGAGCTCACGGTGACCGCGGTCAACGAGAACTGCCAGCTCGATGCGGCTCGGACGGCCCAGGTCCATGACGGCATCCAGAGCGGCGCGGATAGTACGGCCCGTATACAGGATGTCGTCCACCAGCACGACGCGCTTGCCGTCGACGCTGAAGGGAATGTTGGTAGCGTGGATCGCGGGAGCGAAATTGGTCGCATAGTCATCGCGGTAGAAGCTGATGTCCAGGCTGCCGAGCGGAACGTCGACGCCCTCGATCTCCTTGATCTCCTCGGCGAGCTTCTTTGCCAGAAGGTCGCCGCGCGTGACGATGCCGACCAGAGCGAGGTCTTCACAGCCCTCGTTGCGCTCGAGAATCTCGTGCGCGATGCGGGTCATCGCTCGATTGACGGCGGTCTCGTCCATGATGACCGCCTTGGGGGAAGTCGTGCCCATCGATCTCCTTCCTCACATGTCTTGACTGCTTACACAGTCAAAAAAATAGATGCCCGACCGCTTAAAGCGGACCAGACACCCACAGGAAGGGCTGCTCTTTGGCAGCTATGTAATTCCATGTGGGTATCTCGTACCCCTTTAATGGTCAAGGGATAGTGTAGCCAACCTCGAGCTTAATTGCGAGCATAAATACAGAACAATCCGTAAACGGAGCCCAATGCTCCATAAACCTATATATATTTGTGGGACGAGCTTGAAAACGCACGCACGAGCTGGCATAATCCCCTCTGCTGCACGCAAATCGGATCTACGTCCAGGGCCGTGGCGTGAGCACTATCGCCAAAAGAGGAATATCTCTGTGTAGATTACGCACAGGGAGCTGCTTCTGTGCTATAGTTCAGGCTTGTTTGTTAACGCGACATGTTCGTTTGTCGCCCAAGGAGGGTCAGTTATGTCCAAAGTTTGCGAAGTTTGCGGTAAGCACCCCGTTGCCGGTCGCTCCATCAGCCACTCTCACCGCGTCACCAACCGTAAGTTCCGCCCCAACATCCAGCGCGTTTACGTCGTCGTCGATGGTCACCGTCGCAAGATGAACGTTTGCTCCACCTGCCTCAAGTCCGGCAAGGTTGCGCGCTCCTAAATAAGGTCTTACCAACAAGTACCTCGGACTCTCCGGGTCAAAGACCTCGCGTTCATATAGAACTATAAGAAACCGCTTTCTTTTGAGAAGGCGGTTTCTTTTCTATCTATCCAGGAATGCAAAACCAGAGTGAAAATGAACTGCGTCCCAAATCTTGGACGCCCTAAATAGCGACTAGGCCGCGAGGGCCTGATTCCGGAACTCCTCCGGGGTCAGGCCCTTCAATCTTACCTGCCTCCGGCTCGTGTTCCAGTGGACTATGTATTCCTCCGGGTCGCGTTTGAAATCCTCGAACGTCTTCCACTCGCGGCCCCGGTAGAACTCGTCCTTGACGTGGCCGAAGAGCTGCTCGGTGGCGGCGTTGTCGATGCAGTTCGCCTTCCTGGACATGCTCTGGACGATGCCAGCGGCCTCGAGCCTGGATGTGTACGAGGCGTGCTGGTACTGCCAGCCCCGGTCCGAGTGCATGGTCGGGGCGGTGCCCTCGGGGATCTTGGGCAGCAGCTCGTCGAGCATCCTCACCTGCTGGGCCATGTCGGGCGTGGTCGATATGTCGCTCACCACGATCTCCTTGGTGCAGAAGTCCAGCGTCGGGGCCCAGTAGGCCTTGCCGCCCGCCACCTTGAACTCGGTGACGTCCGTTCCCAGCTTCCGCCACGGGGCCCCGCGTCGAAATCCCTCGCGATCACGTTCTCGAACGTCCTGCCGACGACGCCCCTGTACGAGTTGTACCTGTGGTAGGCCGTCTCGCGTCTGATGCCGCAGCGGATCCCCATCTCGCGCATCATCTTGAGCACGGTCTTGTCGGCTATCACGGCCCCCTCTTCCGCCCTGAGGCACATCGCTATCTGCCGGTGCCCGCAGCCGTTGGCGGTGCGCGAGAAGATCTCGGCGGCCACCGGCGGCCTTCTGCTCGTATGTGCACCTGCCCCGCTTTCCGTCCATGCGCAGCAGCACCTCGCTCCCGAACGCGCGGTATATCTCCTGCCAACTTCTCAAGGCTTCCGCGGGAAGCGAAAGGGCAATCGCGGCGGATTTATACCCGTGCCCGAGCTCGAAGAGCCCTATGGCCGCCTTCCTGGCCTCGACATCATGCTTCACTCTCAAGTCAACGCGCATAAAGAAAGCCTCCCATTTCTCATGTCCAAGAAATGGGAGGCAGTTCATTTAAAGCCATGGCTGGCCATTATTTATTTATCGTTCCGCCTCTTCTTGCGGTTGTATTCGAGCAGCAAGCCCAAAGAAGTCAAAGCAGATCCGACAACTGCCAGCGGAAGAACCGGCAGCAGTCTCTCCCCTGTCGAAGCCAGAGCACCCGGCTCGGTGGTCTTGGTCTGGGAGGCGGGGTCGGCCTTGGTCTCGCCGCCGTTCTCGTCGAAGGTCACGGTGACGTCGCGGGGCACCCACTTCCACTGGGCGTAGACGGTCGTGGACTTGGAGACCTCGGTCTTGTCGGTGAACTGATCGCCCGACCCGTCCCTCTCGGTGTTCCAGCCGTCGAACGCCCAGCCCTTGCGGGTCGGGGCGGTCTTGGGCAGCGCGAAGGTGAACGAGGTCTTGCCCGGCTCGGTGGTCTTGGTCTGGGAGGCGGGGTCGGCCTTGGTCTCGCCGCCGTTCTCGTCGAAGGTCACGGTGACGTCGCGGGGCACCCACTTCCACTGGGCGTAGACGGTCGTGGACTTGGAGACCTCGGTCTTGTCGGTGAACTGATCGCCCGACCCGTCCCTCTCGGTGTTCCAGCCGTCGAACGCCCAGCCCTTGCGGGTCGGGGCGGTCTTGGGCAGCGCGAAGGTGTAACTGTCCTTATCTGCAGTCTTATCTTGCAAAAACTTTTGAGGATAAGCAGGATCGTATGCGCCATTATCATCAAAAGTCAGCGATAACTTTGCTGCGACCTGCCACATGTGAAAATCATCAGTACCGTCGGCATCCCTGACGCGCTTAAGGTAATAGCCCTCACCAACCGCATCCTCGTTGCCAAGAATAAAAGTGCTTTGCTTAGGTGCATCATCACTAGCTTTGGAGAGTACGTAGTTATCTCCGAGTGACGGCAGTTTCAAATTCTGCCAATTGTTCGGATCCACCGTATTAACAGTAGTCTTCCCTGACGATTCCCCTTTTACAATAAGGGGAATGTCGCCGCCATCATCCGTGCCATCATAGTTATTAGTGACAGCTGGCAGTCTAATTTCAGCGTCATCGCCACGGTAATTTCCTTGGAATAATGCGGGTGCCATTAAGGCAAGTGTGCCCTTATTAATAACGGCACCTTTCAAATTACTTGAACCGTGATCGATGAGAATGCCCTTACTGCCAATAGAGGTGGTTCCCTTAACGAAAATATCGTTATAGTTTTTCGCAGTATTGTATTGTTGCTCCCAAGTACCATTGATATCGACATAACCATATACGTAGGCTTGAGAGCCAGCTGTCGTCAAAACGCTGCCCTCATCTACCCGAAGGCCATTGTCTTCAATTAATTCATAGCTAGAAGCATTGTTGCAACCAAATTTGGTCGTTACATTTGTATTCGATTGACCAGTAATAGCGATCTTATTTACAGAAGAAATCGTACCGGCCGTAATTTCGGAGTTATCAGTAACATTCAATGCAGATGCGTACTTAATATAAGGAATCTCAGCCACAGTCCCTGCAATATTGATTGTGGGAGAAGAAGACCCCTTGGGAAGCCCATAGTACACACCCGTAACGCCCGTAGCTATTTCCGGTCGTCCAGCAATATTAATGAAGGAACCGTCAGAAATCGATACATTCTTGTTCGAAGTCAACGAAACGTAGCCAACACTGCCGCTATTCAGACTGATAGATAGCTTTCCTCTAGCCTTTACGCTCGATCCCTCATCCGACGAATTGGTCAGGTCATTCTCGCAGAAAACATACCCATGAGAATCGCCCACTTCATCCCTCAGCTCAACACCAGAAGCGTTCACGGCGATATCACCGTTTACAGCACTCCACTCTGCTCCATAAATAGAGCCAACATGGGAGCCGTGGACATTAACGGTAATAGATCCGCCAACGTTCGCTTTCTTCGAACCTTCAATAAAAGGGACATCATTGGGTATCGATCCACCTTTATCCCAGCCCCAAACATTCTCGTAAGCATCGATAACGACATCGCCATCGACCTCATAAACTCCATCTGGGATCATTTGTCCTGCGCCAATTATTGGCCAATTGCTATTAAGACGAAGCGTTTTGTCGGTGTTTTCATAAGTACTGCTGCCCGCAATAATATGAATGTTGCCTTTAATAGGCGCAGGGTCACCAAAATGACCGCAAATTTCATTTACCCGACCCGAGCGAACATCAAGCGTCACGTTGCCGCGCATCTCGCAACCGTAAGTGCCTTCGATAGCAGGAGAAACTTCGGAGTTGGCATTGTCGTAAACAAGCGTGGCGTTACCACCTACATAAACAGCAGGAAAGCCGTTTCCATCGCCGCTCGACCCATCGCCGCGCATGCAACCGGGATTAACGTGATTACCGCTAGCCATGCGAAGGTTACCGCTGATCTCAAGATAGGTGTCATGCTCGACGGATCCTTGATATGAACCACCGATGACGTCATGAAGGCCAGCGCCACTACCAGGATTGATATATCCAGACGCGGCTATCACCACATGTGTGTGATCGACAGTCGACCTATAGCCACCGCCATAAAGTGTTTCAGAGAGGTTGAGCTCGCAGTTACGAGTGAAAACGGTATCGAAACCATTGCAATAGAATTTTCCTGAACCAACCACTTCGACGTTGTCAAAAGTACAAGATCCGGAAAGCATGGCACGGTTGGAGAAGTGCAAGGTTGCGCGATTATCACCGTCACTCGTCACGGTAATCTTCTTGTTAGCAACGCCGAAAGTCGAAACGTAATCTTGGGTCGGTACCACAAAAGACGAGCCGCCTTTTAGGACAAGTCTGATCTCCGATAAATTATCGGAGGCGATTTTATTCAGCGCATCCTCAAATGTTAATTGATCATTAACTTGATAAACACCAGATTCTGCTGCATCAGAATTCGATTCATCAGATGTTTCATTCACATTCACATCGTTTGACTGCTTATCCGAGACATCAGATTCAGGTTTTTGATCATCACTTGAAACCGTATTGTCGTTAGACGAAGCCTCGACCGCCCCCCCTTGACCCAGAATCACTATCAGCAGATTCATTAGACAGATTCTCCGAAGTCGTGTTTTGCTGAGGGTCATTATTCACTATTACGTCAGCAAATACGCTCGTAGGAATCGTGTTAAACACGAACAAAAAAGAGACGAGCCAAACGAGAGCTCGCCTGCAACGTGGCAATCTCACAAACCGCCCTTTCTACTCAACTGACATGAACCGGTAAAGGGCGACAAAATACCCAGAGGCAAAGGCATATATTTCACTCTTACTGAATGTACTGTCTGGCACATTGGTTTTAGTTTAATACCAGTGTTTTGTCTGACAAGAGAACGCGTTTATTGCCATGAAATAGAAACGACCAAAAATTAGTGTCACGACCAGCCAGAATTGATCGATGTGCATTAATTTCCTAAGACCTAATGAACAAACAATGAACAAACTCCACACCATAGCCATGGGGAAACTAGGAATTCGCCCGGAGAAGACGTTGAGCTTTTAGTTAAATAGTTAAAACGCTTCAGTTTATTGAAGCGTTTTAGTGTGCCTTTTAGAGGAATCTGACCGTTCGCCGAATAATTTCTTGCTATCATGCAAGGCGTAGGGTAAATCTCCGATCGCAAGGAGACACAAATGGTGAAAAAGTCACCGGAAAACACTACTCCCGCAATCGTGGACAACGTAGAGGCGCTTGAGGCTAAGCTCGCTCAGATGCGAGAGGCCCAGGCGCTTTTTGCTACGTACACGCAGGAGCAGGTCGACAAGATCTTCTATGAGGCCGCCATGGCCGCCAACAAGGCTCGTATCCCGTTGGCGAAGATGGCCATCGAGGAGACCGGCCGCGGCGTTCTTGAGGACAAGGTCATCAAGAACCACTACGCCGCAGAGTACATCTACAACGCTTACAAGAACACCAAGACCTGTGGTGTCCTGGAGCGCGACGAGGCCTACGGCATCACCAAGATCGCCGAGCCCATCGGTATCGTGGGCGCCGTCATCCCGACGACCAACCCCACCTCCACTGCGATCTTCAAGACGCTGATCAGCCTGAAGACCCGCAACGCCATCATCATCTCCCCGCACCCGGCTGCCGCCAAGTGCACCATCGCCGCCGCTAAGCTCGTGCTTGACGCCGCCGTCAAGGCCGGCGCCCCCGAGGGCATCATCGGCTGGGTCGATGTCCCCTCCATCGAGCTGACCAACATGGTCATGCGCGACGTCGACATCATCCTCGCCACCGGTGGCCCGGGCATGGTCAAGGCCGCCTACTCCTCGGGCAAGCCCGCCCTGGGCGTTGGCGCCGGTAACACCCCGGTCGTCATCGACGACACCGCCGACGTGCTGCTCGCCGTCAACTCCATCATCCACTCCAAGACCTTCGACAACGGCATGATCTGCGCTTCCGAGCAGTCCGTGACCGTCATCGACACCATCTACGACCAGGTTAAGGCCGAGTTCCAGAAGCGCGGCTGCTACTTCGTCAAGCAGGGTGCCGAGATGGAGGCACTGCGTGCCGCCATGTTCAAGAATGGCGCCCTCGATCACCGCATCCCCGGCATGGCTGCTGCCAAGATCGCTGAGCTCGCCGGCATCGAGGTTCCCGCCAAGACCAAGATCCTGATCGCCGAGGTCACCTCCACCGACCCCGCCAAGGAGGAGTTCTCCCACGAGAAGCTCTCCCCGGTCCTGGCCATGTATCACGCCAAGGACTTCCAGGAGGCCGTCGACAAGGCCGAGCACCTGGTGCTCGCCGGTGGCCCGGGCCACACCGCCTCTCTGTACGTGCACCCCGCCCAGGCCGAGAAGATCAGCCTGTTCGAGCACGTCATGAAGGCCTGCCGTATCGTCATCAACACCCCGTCCTCGCACGGCGGCATCGGTGACCTGTACAACTTTGGCATGAAGCCGTCTCTGACCCTGGGCTGCGGCTCCTGGGGCGGCAACTCCGTCTCCGAGAACGTTGGGGTGAAGCACTTGATCAACGTTAAGACTGTGGCCGAGCGCCGTGAGAACATGCTGTGGTTCCGCGCTCCCGAGAAGGTCTACTTCAAGAAGGGTTCCACGCCCGTCGCTCTCGACGAGCTCGGTACCGTCATGGGCAAGAAGCGCGCCTTCATCGTCACCGACCAGTTCCTCTTCAAGAATGGCAACACCCGCGCCATCGAGGCCAAGCTCGACGAGATGGGCATCGCCCACGACTGCTTCTACGACGTCGAGCCCGATCCGTCGCTGCAGTGCGCACGTCGCGGCGCCAAGCAGATGGCTCTCTTTGAGCCGGACGTCATCATCGCCGTCGGCGGTGGCTCCGCTATGGACGCCGGCAAGATCATGTGGATGATGTACGAGCACCCCGAGTGCAAGTTTGAGGACATGGCCATGGACTTCATGGACATCCGCAAGCGTATCTTCACTTTCCCCGAGATGGGCAAGAAGGCCTACTTCGTCGCCGTCCCGACCTCTTCGGGTACCGGCTCCGAGTGCACGCCGTTCGCCATCATCACCGACAAGGAGACCGGCATCAAGTGGCCGCTCGCCGACTACGCGCTGCTCCCCAACATGGCTATCGTCGACGCCGACAACTGCATGACCGCCCCGCGCGGCCTGACCGCTGCCTCCGGCATCGACGTCATGACCCACGCCATCGAGTCCTACGTCTCCATCATGGCTTCCGACTACACCAAGGGCCTCTCCGAGCGCGCTGCTAAGCTCGTCTTCGAGAACCTGCCCTCCAGCTTCACGAACGGCGCCAAGGACCCGCATGCCCGCGAGGAGATGCACAACGCCTCTTGCATGGCCGGTATGGCCTTCGCCAACGCCTTCCTGGGCCTCAACCACTCCATGGCTCACAAGCTCGGCGCCTTCCATCACCTGCCCCACGGCCTCGCCAACGCCGTCATCCTGACCCGCGTTATGCGCTACAACGCCGCCGAGGCTCCCGTCAAGATGGGTACCTTCTCCCAGTATCCTTACCCCAACGCGCTGCACAACTACGCCGAGATGGCCAAGTACTGCGGCATCGAGGGCAAGGACGACAAGGAGGTCTTCGAGAACTTCATCACGAAGCTCGAGGAGCTCAAGGACTTCATCGGCGTCAAGAAGACCATCGCCGACTACGGTGTTGACGAGCAGTACTTCCTCGACACCCTCGACGAGATGACCGAGCAGGCATTCAACGACCAGTGCACCGGCGCAAACCCGCGCTACCCGCTCATGAGCGAGATCAAGGAGCTCTACCTGGACGCCTACTACGGCCGCGAGCCTCAGGACTACGCCGTCTGCTAGTTTTAGCACGGTTTTTAACGGCGGGGGTGCACGGGTGTTTCACACACCCCCGCCGTCGCTTCTATCGCATCGTTGAAAGGATGCAACCATGCTGCTACCCGATTCCAAGACCGAGCTCGTCCGCCGTGGCAACAAGGTCGTTTACGACCTGGGCGACAAGATCGTCAAGGTCTTTAACGAGACCAAGCCTGTCTCCGACGTGTTCAACGAGGCTTTGAATCTTGCCCGCATCAATGAGTGCGGCATCCGCAGCCCCAAGGCTCTCGAGGTTTCCCAGCTCGAGAACGCCAACGGCTGGGCGCTCGTGACCGAGAAGGTTCCGGGCACCACCCTTGCCGAGAAGATGACTGCCGAGCCCCAGCGCTTTGGTGAGTATCTCGAGATGTTCGTCGACCTCCAGATCGAGATCCACGGCTACACCTCCCCGCTGCTCAACCGTCAGCGCGACAAGTTCGCCCGCATGATCGACAGCCTTGATCAGCTCAATGCCACCACGCGCTACAACCTTCAGGAGCGTCTGGACGGAATGACCAAGGAGTTCAAGGTCTGCCACGGCGACTTCAACCCCTCCAACGTCATCGTCGGCGACGACGGCCAGCTCTATGTGTGCGACTGGGCACACGCCACCCAGGGCTCCCCTGCTGCCGACGTTGCCACCACCTACCTGCTCTTCGCCCTCAACAGCAAGGATCAGGCTGAGGCCTACCTGGAGCTCTACTGCGACCGCGCCGACATGCCCATGCAGGTCGTGCGTCAGTGGACGAGCATCGTCGCCGCTTCCGAGCTCGCTCGTAAGCGCAACGTGAACGATGAGTTCCTGAAGAACTGGATCGACGTCGTCGATTATCAGTAATATCTGAGCGATTTATTTCGCATCGGAGGCACAAGAAAACCCCGCAGCTCATATGGGCTGTGGGGTTTTCCTTTACCCATCGAGTTTATTCACGCAACAAAATAGACTACTCCGCATCTCTTCCTAAGAGAGATACGGAGCAGCCCCGCAATTACATCTAATAGCAGAAACGTCGATTAACGGCGGGCCGCCTTAACAAGCTCGGCAATCTTGGCGACGACCTCGTCGATCGCCACGTCCTCACGCTCGCCCGTGGCACGGTCCTTGAGCTCCACAGTACCATTCTTGAGGCCACGCTTGCCAAGCACCACCTGATACGGGAAGCCCATGAGGTCGTTATCGGCAAACTTAAAGCCGGGACGCTCATCGCGGTCGTCGACGACGACCTCGATACCCTCGGCGCACAGACCGTCGACGATCTGTTCACAGACGGTAGCGCACTCCTCCTTCTTGGGATCGAGCGGAATCACCGTGACCTCGTACGGGGCAACGGAGACCGGCCAGACGATGCCGTGTTCGTCGTTGTGCTGCTCCACGACGGCAGCAAGCGAGCGGGACACACCAACGCCGTAGCAACCCATGATAAGCGGCTTCTCCTTGCCGTCCTCGTCCATAAAGGTGGCGCCCATGGCCTCGGAATACTTGGTACCCAGCTGGAAGACCTGCGAGACCTCGATGCCGCGAGCAGCAGAGAGCGGCTTGCCGCAGTGCGGGCAGGGATCGCCGGCAACGACGGTTACCAGGTCGGCCCACTCGTCGACGGTAAAGTCGCGCTCGGGGCAGGCACCGGTAAAGTGATAATCGACCTCGTTGGCACCGCAGGCCCACTGCTTGGACTCGCGCAGGCTCTCGTCGCACACCAGGCGAATGCCCTCGGGCAGGTTAACCGGTCCGATAAAGCCCTTATGCAGACCGTAGGTCTGGAGCTCCTCATCAGTCATCATGCGATAGGCCTTGCCAAAGACATGCTCGGCCTTGCAATCGTTGAGCTCGTGGTCGCCCGGAACAATGGCCACGACGGGCTTGCCCTCGGCGTCGAGGAGTGCCAGAGACTTGCGCGTGCCGTTCTCGGGGAAGCCGAAGAACTTTGCAACGGCCTCGATGGTGCCCAAGCCCGGAGTCTCGACCTTGGTAAGCGTACCGTCGCCAGGACCCTCGGTCACAACGACCTTGGTGCTTGCGGCCTCATCGTCGGCAGCGAAGCCGCAATCGTCGCAGTAGACGAGCGAAGCCTCGCCAGCGTCGGCCAAAGCCATGTACTCGACGGAGGTATCGCCACCGATCTCGCCGGAGTCGGCGACAACGGGCAGAGCCTTGATGTAGCAGCGCTCGCAAATGTTGGCATAGGCCTGCTTCATCTTGTCGTACTCCTCCTGCAGGCTCTCCTGCGTAGCAGAGAAGCTGTAGGCGTCCTTCATGATGAACTCGCGACCGCGCATCAGGCCAAAACGGGGACGGAACTCGTCGCGGAACTTATCCTGGATGTGATAGAGGTTCACTGGCAGCTGCTTGTAGGAACGCAACTCATTGCGCACCAGGGCAGTCACGGTCTCCTCGTGCGTGGGTCCGAGCACAAACTCGCGGCCGTGGCGGTCATCAAAGCGCACAAGCTCCTTGCCATAGGCATCGATACGGCCGGACTCACGCCACAGCTCGGCATCGACCATGATGGGCATCATGAGCTCCTGAGCACCGGCGGCATCCATCTCGTCGCGCACGATGTTCTCGATCTTGCGGATCGAGCGCCAAGCGAGCGGCAGATAGGAATACAGGCCGGCGGCCTCCTTGCGGATCATGCCAGCGCGAAGCAGCAGACGGTGGCTCGCTAGCTCGGCATCCGCCGGATCCTCTTTGAGCGTCGGCGCATAGAGCTTAGACATATACATTGCTCGGGTCATTTATTTCTCCTCAATAAGTTTGTCGACCTCGGCCATAAGCGCGTCGACAATTTGATCCTCAGCTACTTTACCAATGATCTGGCCATGCGAAAAGAGCAGGCCCTGACCACGTCCGCAGGCAACACCCAGGTCGGCGTCAGATGCCTCTCCGGGGCCGTTGACCGCACATCCCATCACGGCGATCGAAAGCGGCGCGGAATAGTTCTTAAGCCGCTCGGTGACCTCCTCGGCGATGGGAATCAGGTTAACCTGGCAGCGGGCGCACGTGGGGCACGAGACAATCTCGGGACCACGGCGACGCAGGCCCAGCGACTGTAGAATTCCCCAGGCGACCGGCGGCTCCTCAACCGGATCGGCCGTGAGCGACACACGCATCGTGTCACCGATGCCTTCGGAAAGCAAGATACCCAAGCCTACAGAGCTCTTGATGGTGCCCTGAAGCTTGGTCCCCGCCTCCGTCACGCCCAGGTGGAGCGGAACATGCGGTATCTCGCGCGACAGGGCGCGATAGGTATCAAGTGTCGTCTGTACGCTATGGGCCTTGGCGGATAGCACGATGTTGGTAAACCCACGGTCCTCAAAGTGCCGCACAAAGCGTTCGCTCGACATCACGAGCTTTTCGGGCTGCGTGAGGTCGTCGCGCTCGGCAATATCTTGCTCAAGCGAGCCCGCGTTCACGCCAATGCGAATCGCGCAGCCCGCGGCACCCGCGGCATCGATGACGGCATCGACCTTAGCCCAATCGCCGATATTGCCGGGGTTGATGCGCAGCTTAGAGGCACCAGCCTCGACAGCGCCAATGGCAAGCTTATGGTTAAAATGGATATCGGCGACGATTGGCACCGGAGACTCGGCACAAATCGTGCGAAAGCCCTCGAGCGCAGCCTCGGTAGGCACGCTCACGCGCACGATATCGCAGCCAGCCTGCGCCAACGCGCACACTTGCGCAAGCGTTGCCTGGGCATCAGCAGTATCGGTGCAGGTCATAGACTGAACCACGACCGGAGCGCCACCACCGATCTGCACGCCGCCCACATGCACGGGGCGCGTCAACTCGCGAGGCAAAGGATGGGATAAAGACAATCCAAACACTCCCCTACAGAATAAATCGAAGGATGTCGGAACGAAGCATATAGACAAACAGCAGTGCAAAGAGCGCGATGCCGACATAGCTGACGATTGTCTGCACTTTGAGCGGCAGCTCGCGGCCCACAATCTTTTGAATGATCTCGATGACCAGCTTGCCGCCATCGAGTGGTGGGATGGGCAGCAGGTTCATAAAGCCAAGCGAGAACGAAATGAGGGCGGCAAAGGAAAGGAACGTGGCAGGGCCGGCAGCAGCGGCCTGTGAGGACATAACGCTAATACCCACGATCGAAGAAGACTGATCGAGAATCTCCATCGTATGCTGCGGCTGGAGCAGGCGCATCACGCCATCCGCTGTCTGCACGACATAGGAGAACGACAGGCGAGCCGACGTGATGGGGTCTAAACGGACCACCTGCGTAGAGGCATACACACCTAGGCGCTCGTCCTCTTTGAGCGCAACCGTGGTCGAATGCTGCTTGCCGTCACGCTCGTACTCGATGGCGATATCGTCCTTACCGGCAGCCTTGCCGATGGCATCGTAGACATCCATCCAAGTGGAACATGAGACACCGTCAACCGAAAGGATCGCGTCACCGCCCTCGATACCCACCTTGGCGGCAATAGACCCCTCGTCAACCTGACCGATCACGTTGGTATCCATCGGCACGGTGACACCCGCAATGGAATAGATGCTCATAAGGAGCAAAAAACCCGTCAAGATATTGACGATAATGCCCGCGAGCAGCATAAAGGCGCGCTTGAGAAAGCCTTGGCCAAGATAGGTGTGCGAGCGCTCTTGCGCAAGGAACTCGGCCTCGCCGCACGGCAGCTCCCACACATCGCCCTCGGCAGTCGCATGTTCGCGATCGAAACGGCGACCATCAAAGGTGGTATAGCCTGCCTTGTCTCGCGGCAACGTCTGATATTTGGTGGGATAGTAGCTCGGCGAGGGCTTCTCCCCTTCCTCATACCAGGGCGCGATGGAGCCCCAGCCAAGCAACAGGGCGCATGCCTCGAGCACATCCTCCTCGGAAAGCTCGAGCTCGACAGCAAGGTCGGCCACGGTCACGCGACCATGACGATAGATAGCCGCGAGCACGCGGTCGGCGCACGAAACATCGGTCGGATCCATACCGCAGATGGCAGCGTAGCCACCCAGCAGCAGCGGGGTCACGCCAAACTTGGTTCCAATGCGACGCGACGTGTAATGGATGTCAAAGCGGCACGGCAGACCCAAAAAGAACTCGGTCACACGGACGCCGCAGGCGCGCGCCGCCAAAAAGTGGCCGCCCTCGTGCAAAAACACGAGGACGGAAAGCATCAGCAGGCCCCAAAAGACCGATGAGAGAACGCTCAGAACAGTATCCATAAAACGAAAAAGCAATCCTTATGGGTTAGGAACGGGTTGCGGCGAGCACCTGCGCAGCCTTTTCACGCGCCCACGCATCGATGTCGCGAAGCTGCTCAAACGAATCGACCACCTGCATATCGCGGGCGTCCATGCAGGATTCCACAATGCGATCGATATCGGTAAAGCTGCAGCCATCGTGCAGGAAGGCATCGACGGCGACCTCGTTGGCGGCATTGAGCACGCACGGCATGGTGCCACCCGTCTTGCCGGCACGCTCGGCCAGTGCCAGACAGCGGAAGGTATCCATGTCGGCAGCATCAAACGTGAGCTGCCCCAGCTCGCGGAAATCGATACGAGGCGCCGGAGTATCCCAACGCTCGGGATACGAGAACGCGAACTGGATGGGAATACGCATGTCGGATGCACCGAGATGCGCCATCACGGAGCCGTCGGCGAACTCGACCATAGAGTGAATCTTGGACTGACGCTGCACGACCACGTTAATGAAATCGAGGTCGCAGTTAAACAGATGCATGGCCTCAATGCGCTCCAGGCCCTTGTTCATGAGGGTGGCGGAGTCAATGGTGATCTTGGCACCCATGGCCCACGTGGGATGCGCGAGGGCATCGGCACGCGTCACGCGATCGAGCTCGTCGCGCGTGCGGCCAAAGAACGGACCGCCCGAGCAGGTGAGCCAAATGCAGTGGGCCTCGCGCGGGTTCTCCCCCAGATAGCACTGGTAGATGGCGGAATGCTCAGAGTCGACCGGAATAAGCTGGCCCGGTTGCGCCAACGGCATAAGCAAGTCGCCACCGACGACGAGGGACTCCTTGTTGGCAAGGGCAAGGCGCTTATTCGAGGTCAAGGCCGCATGGCTCGCCTCGAGACCGGCGGCGCCCACAATAGCGACGAGCACGCAGTCGACATCGTCGCGACGCGCGAGCTCGCAAACCGCCTGCGCGCCAACGCCGAGCTGTGTGCCCTCGGGCAACTCCTGCAGCACGGCGTCATCGCCATGAGCGACATCGGCAACGGCAACCGCCGGAACCGAGAACTCGCGGGCAGCGGCAACGAGCTCCGAGGTGCTGGAATTAACGGACAGCGCCGTCACCTGCAGGCGATCGGCATGCTGGCGGCACACATCGAGCGCCTGGGTGCCGATAGAGCCCGTACAACCCAGGATGGCAACGCGAAGGCGTCCATCGGGGCCATACGTCGTCTGGAAGGACATTACAGCACGCCTCCGATCATCAGCAACAGCTGTGCGGTGATGCAACCGAAGATAAGCGAATCGCTACGATCGAGCATTCCGCCGTGGCCCGGGATAAGGTTGCCGGAATCCTTGACGCCCACACCGCGCTTGATGCGCGACTCGATAAGGTCGCCGATAACGCCCAGAATGGACACGACCACGCCGCACAGCAGCGCATAGGGCAGGCTGAGCTTGTAGAAGTGCGTCGCCCACAGGATGAGCCAAATCAAAACCGAGCCCAAGATGCCGCCGGCAAACCCCTCCCAGCTCTTTTTGGGGGAGATCTTGGGAACCATCTTGTGCTTGCCGGTACGGCTGCCCACGATGTAGGCAAACGAATCGGAGACCCAAAGGGACGCGCAAACGCCCACTGAAAGCAGGGCGCCGGCAAAACCGGGCACGGCATCGCGCAGCAGCACGATAGCCGACAGCATAAAGCCAGTGTAGATGGGACCCATGAGCGTCACGGCCACATCAGAGATGCGGGTACGCGGCGACCAGACATACCAAATGCCCACAGCGAGCATCAAGGCAAAAAGCAGGGCATTCAGCAACATCGAATCGCCCAACGCCGACAGCGGAAAGAGTACGGCGGCAGCGATACCCATGCTCTCGTTAGCCATCTTGCCATCGAGCCTTGTCATACGGAAAAACTCATAGCAGCACAGACCGCTCATGACAGAAACAAAGATGGCCGTGGGCACGATACCCAAAACCAGGCACAGGATAAAGACAACGGCGTAGACGATACCGGCGGCGGCACGGGTAATAAAGCCCGCCAGCCACGAACCGGTGCCGCTCTTCGCTGCAGGCGCTCCCGCAGTGGCAGCCTTGCGCGCAGGCGCCGCGGAAACTGGCGTCTTGGGAGCAGATGCCTTGGGACGATCGGACACGATTAAGCCTCCTCGGTCTTGCTCAGTCCACCAAACCTACGGTCACGGCCCTGATAGGCCAAAATGGCGTCGACAAGGCCCCAACGATCAAAGTCGGGCCAATAGGTATCGGTGACGTAGAATTCGGAATAAGCCACCTGCCACAGCAGATAGTTCGAAAGGCGCAGCTCACCAGAGGTGCGAATCACAAGTTCGGGATCGGGAAGACCGGCGGTATAGAGGTGGGAAGCCACCATGTCGTCATCAATTGCGGCAGGATCGATCTTACCGGCGGCAGCGTCGGATGCGATCTGACGGACAGCGCGGGTAATCTCGGCACGCGCGCCGTAGTTGACGGCAAGCGCCAGCGTCATACCGGTGTGATCGGCGCACTCGGCAAGACCGCGCTCAAAGACATCGCGAGTCTTCTTGGGCAGCGCGGAAATGTCACCCAAAAAGACTACGCGCACATTTTCGCGCTTCAGAAGCGGCAGCTCGTCGATAAACGTCTTGGCAAACAGGTGCATCAAGACGTTGACCTCATGCTGCGGGCGGTTCCAGTTTTCGGTAGAAAACGCATAGGCCGAAAGCACGTCGACGCCCAGACGCACGCAGGCGGTAATAATCTCGCGAAGGGAGACGATACCTGCCTTGTGGCCCTCGGTGCGTGCAAGACCGCGCGATGTGGCCCAACGACCGTTGCCGTCCATGATGCACGAGATATGGTGCGGAATGTTATTGAGGTCAAGGTCGGAAAAACCGACGCCCACAGGGGCGTCGGCAAAGTACTCGACCAGTTTATGCTCGTCGTATTGCACCTTAGATCTCCATGACCTCGGCTTCTTTTTCCTTCAGAAGCTCCTCGACCTTGGCGACATACTCATCGGTGTGCTTCTGGACCTTGGCCTGCTCGCGACGGACATCGTCCTCGGTGAGCTCCTCATCGCGCTCGAGCTTGTTGTTGAAGTCGCGACGGATGTTACGGATAGACACCTTGGCCTGCTCGGCGTACTCGCGGCACTCCTTGACGAGCTCGCGACGGCGCTCCTCAGTAGGAGCCGGGAACGGAAGACGAACGACGGTGCCATCGGAGTTGGGGGTAATACCCAGATCGGAAGCGCCGATGGCCTTGACGATAGCGTTGATGAGGGCCTTGTCCCACGGCTCGATGAGCAGCATGTGAGCCTCGGGGGTCTTGACGGCGGCAACCTGCGTGACCGGCGTGGGGACACCGTAATAATCGACGGTGATGTCGGACAAAATGTTGGCGTTGGCGCGACCGGTACGGACCTTGGAGAAGTTATGCTTGAGGGACTCGAGCGACTTGTCCATATGGGCGGTGATGTTCTCTGCCATGCTTAATCCTCCTGATAGACGAGCGTGCCGACGGGCTCACCCGCGAGCGCGCGTTTGACGGTGTCCTCGCCATCGATGTTGAGGACCAAAATAGGCATACGGTTATCCTGGCACAGGGCCGTAGCTGTGGAATCCATAACCTGCAGGCCGCGAACGAGAACCTCGTGATAAGTAATCTTGTCAAAACGGACGGCATCGGCGCACTTGACGGGATCCTTGTCGTAGATGCCGTCAACCTTGGTGGCTTTAATCAGAATCTCGGCGCCGATCTCGCACGCACGAAGAGCCGCGGCGGTGTCGGTCGTAAAGTACGGATTACCCGAACCGGCGGCAAAAATAACAACGTTGCCCTTGGAAAGGTGGTTGATAGCGCGACGGCGAATATAGGGCTCGCAGATCTCGTTCATCTGGATAGCGCTCATCACGCGGCAGGGAACATCGTTATGCTCGAAGGCATCCTGCAGGGCAAGCGCGTTCATAACGGTTGCCAGCATGCCCATGTAGTCGGCCTGAGCACGCTCCATGCCACCGGCAGCGCCTGCCATGCCGCGGAAAATATTGCCGCCGCCGACAACGACGCCGACCTCATGGCCAACGGCGAGCAGCTCCTTGACCTGCTTGGCAAGATGGTCGGTAACCTTGGGGTCAATGCCATATTGGCCGTCGCCCATCAGTGCTTCGCCGGAAAGCTTAAGAAGCACGCGTTTATATCGGATGTCGGACAAAGCGATCCTCCTTTAATTAGACTCTCAATATGATATCAAAGGCTCTGATAAGAGCCATGAAAAAGCAGGCTGTGAGTAAAACCCACAGCCTGCTCATTACCAGCTACAAGAGCTTATTTACTCGCCACGGACCAGACGGTCAAAGGCAACGACGGTAATGGTGTCGCCGAGCTCCTTGGAGACCTGCTCAGCGTACTTCTTGATGGTGAGGGAGCTGTCCTTGATGAACTCCTGCTCGGTGAGCACGGACTGCTTATAGAACTTCTCCAGACGGCCGACAGCCATCTTCTCCTGGATAGCCTCGGGCTTGCCGGACTCGGCAGCCTGAGCCATGTAGATCTGCTTCTCGTGCTCGACGGTCTCGGCCGGAACCTGATCGCGGGTAGCGCAGATCGGGGCGACGGCGGCAACCTGAAGGGCAACGTCGTGAGCGAAGGTCTTGAAGGACTCAGCCTGAGCGGTCTCGGCCTTCTCGAAGGCGAACTCGACGAGGACGCCGATCTTACCACCCATGTGGATGTAAGAAGCGAGCGCGCCGTTCTCGGCCTTGCGGGCAGCGAAGCGAGAGATCTTCATGTTCTCGCCCATGATGTGAATCATCTCGGTGAGCTCGGAGGAAACGGTCTCCTCGCCCATCGGCTTCTCGAGCAGAGCGTCGACATCGGCAGGCTCGGTGGTAGCGACAACCTCAGCGACCTTGGAAGCAAAGCCGGTGAACTTGGCGTTGGAGCCAACGAAGTCGGTCTCGCAGGAGAGCTCGAGCAGAGCGCCGGTCTTGCCATCCTCGGAGACGAACGCGGCTACAGCGCCCTCGTTGGTCTCGCGGCCAGCCTTCTTGGCAGCCTTGGCGAGGCCGTTCTTACGAAGAACGTCGACAGCGGCGTCCATGTCGCCGTCAGCCTCGACGAGAGCCTTCTTGCACTCCATCATCGGGGAGTCGGTCATCTCGCGGAGCTGCTTGACCATAGCGGCGGTAATCTGGGCCATTGTGGTTCCTTTCAAAGAGATGAAAAAGAATTAACTAAGACTGATTTACTCGGCCTTGGGCTCAGCGGCCATCTCGGCCTCGGAGACCTGCTCCTTGCCGGAGCCAGCGAGGCAGGCGTCAGCCATGAGCTCGCACATAAGGGTGACAGCAGAGATAGCGTCATCGTTGCAGGGGATGCCGTACTCGACCTCGTCGGGATCGGAGTTGGTGTCGATCAGAGCGACGACGGGGATGTTCAGGCGCTGAGCCTCCTTGATGGCGTTCTCCTCGCGCTTGGTGTCGATGACAAAGAGAGCCTGGGGCAGACCCTTCATGTCGCGGGCGCCACCGAGGTTGGTCTGGAGCTTGGTGAGCTCCTTGCCGAGAACAGCCTGCTCCTTCTTGGGGAGCACTGCCATGCGGCCGTCCTCGACCATGGCCTCGAGCTCCTCCATGCGGTTGATGCGGGAGCGGATGGTGACGAAGTTGGTCAGCATGCCGCCGAGCCAACGCTGGTTGATGTAAGGCATGTTGGCGCGCTCAGCAGCGTTCTTGACGGCCTCCTGAGCCTGCTTCTTGGTGCCGACGAACAGCACGTTGCCGCCCTTGGCGACGTTCTTGACGAAGGTGTAGGCCTGGTCGGCGTCGAGGATAGTCTGCTTGAGGTCGAGGATGTAGATGCCGTTGCGCTCACCGAAGATGAACGGCTTCATCTTGGGGTTCCAGCGACGGGTCTGGTGACCGAAGTGGCAGCCGGCCTCGAGCAGGGTGCGGATATTAATCTTGGTAGCCATGTTAAACCTCCTGTGGTTTGCCTCCGCGCGGGGTCATCCTCCAAAACCAACCCGGACATGTGCTACCAAAGCCCGGGCACCACGGTATGAAGTAGCCGCGCGTGCGTGATAAAAACCTGTTGCCGTGAAGCAACCCGATGAATGATAGCAGGAATGCATCTTCCTGCCAACCCGCAATCAAAACCACACACCTGAGCGCGGCGCGGGACGTCCCAGCCACTATTCGCCGCGGGGATGGGCTTGAGCCACAGCCCGCTTAAGCCGATCGGGTGTGAGATGCGTGTAGATCTGCGTCGTGGACAGGCTCGCATGACCTAGCAGCTCTTGAACCGAGCGCAGGTCCGCGCCGCCCTCGAGCAAGTCGGTCGCAAAGGTATGGCGCATCGCATGCGGGGCGATGTCGGCCGGAATGCCGGCGAGCGTCGCCAGCATATGAAACCGCCGCCTGAGCATGGCGGCACTCATGCGATTACCGCGCGCCGATATAAGCAGCGGATGCGGCCCGGTAGCGGGGTCACGACGCTTTGCCTGAGCGAGCAACTCCGGCCTCCCCTCCTCAATATAGAGACGCGTCGCCTCGAGCGCACGACGATACAGAGGGACGATACGTTCTTTGCTCCCCTTGCCCCACAGGCGCAGCGTGCGTTCGGACCACGCAATGGACTCCACATTGAGTGCTGCGAGCTCAGAGATACGGGCGCCCGAGGCATAGAGCAGCTCGAGCATCGCCGCATCGCGCAGTCCCGCGGGTGTTGAGGTATCAGGCGTCTTGAGCAGCGCCTCGACCTGCTTGGTCGTAAGGACGCCCGGCAGGTCACGCGGCAGCTTGGGCGATGCGATCGCCGAGACTGCATCGCCCTCCACGACCCCCTCGGCAGCCATCCATCGATAGAGCGATCGGATAGCCGACAGATGCGCCGCAAGCGTTCGGGGAGCCACCTGCTCACGCGAAAGCTCGGCAAGATAGCGACGAATGGTGCGCACGTCGGCAGCGAAAGCATCGATATCCTCGCGCTCGCACCAGGCAGCAAAGCGCTCCAGCCTCGAGCCATAGGCCGTCACCGTATTGGGAGAAAGCCCCTCGACACGTGCGATATAGGCGATAAACGAGTCGACGGTGTCGTACAGGTCAAAGGCTATGACCGGTCGCCTCCAAACAGATCGGGGCGAGTGGCCAGATAGGCATCAAGGGCCTCGAGCGCACGGTCCGCATAGGCCTGGTAGCGGTCGCGCTTGCTGCGGCGCTTACCATCCTCGAGTGGCGGCACCAGGCCAAAGTTGACATGCATGGGCTGGTAGCCCACGGTGGCAGGATCGGTCGCATAGCCCACGAGCGCGCCCAGGGCGCCCACGCGGGGCAACTCGACGCCCGCGGCGCCGATAGCCTCGGCATAGGTGTTGAGCGCCGCGAGCAGACCGGTCGCCACGGCTTCCATGTACCCCTCGGTGCCGGTGATCTGACCGGCCAGGCGCACGCCGGTACCAGGCACGGCAAAGGTGCCATCGAGCACGTGCGGGGCGTCGACAAAGGTATTGCGGTGCATGACACCGTAGCGGAAGAACTCAGCGTTCTCCAGGCCCGGCACCATATGGAAGACGCGCTTCTGCTCGCCAAAGGTCAGGTTGGTCTGGAAGCCCACCAGGTTATAGGCGGTCTTCTCCTTGTTCTCGGCACGCAGCTGAATCGCCGCCCAAGGGCGACGTCCGGTACGCGGGTCGGTGAGGCCGACGGGCTTCATGGCGCCAAAGCGAATGGCGTCCTTGCCGGTGCGCGCAACTTCCTCGGCAGGTTGGCAGGCCTGAAACAGATCGCCGCCCTCAAAGTCTTTGAGCACCACGCGGTCGGCCGTGGTAAGTGCCTCGATAAAGGCCTCGTACTCCTCCTTGTTGAGCGGAGCGTTGAGATAGTCGCCGCTCCCCTGCTCCTCGTAGCGCGACTGCGAAAACAGCACGTCCATATCGAGCGTGGAGGCATCGACGATCGGCGCCGCGGCATCGAAGAACGCAAGGGCGTCGCCACCGACGAGCTTCATGACCTCTTCGCTCAGCGCCGGTGAACACAGCGGGCCCGCGGCAATGACCACGTGGCCCTCGGGAATCTGTGTGACCTCGCCGTGCACGACCTCGATATTGGGACGGGCGGCAACCTCGGCCTCGACAAGCTCGGAAAACTTGACGCGGTCGACCGCCAGGGCACCGCCGGCGGGAACAGCCGCGCGATGGGCGCAATCGAGCAGGACTGAACCCATGCGCTCAAGCTCGGCCTTCAGCAAACCAGCCGCGGAATCCGGACGGGTCGACTTAAACGAATTGGAGCAGACGAGCTCTGCCAAGTGATCGGTATGGTGAGCCGGGGAGCTAACCTGGGGGCGCATCTCGCACAGCTTTACGGCAAAACCGCGGTCTGCCAGCTGGATCGCGCATTCCGAACCCGCCAGACCGCCACCGATAACCGTCACCTGATCGAACTGCATCTGCAAACACCTTTCTAATTGACACGTTTTCCATTGTGACCGAAGGGCGTCTGGGCGTGAAGGGCAAACTTGGAGGGCGCATACCTTCCATCCATCATGCGCTCGATAAGGCCCTCGAGTTCAAGCGAACCCAAGAGTTTGAGTACGCCGACAGCATCGAGCGAGACGAGCGCCGCGATGTCGTCGACTTTGAGCGGAGAGGCGATGAGCGCATGCATCACGGTCTGCTGTGTTTGATCCAGGTCGGCAATGCCGGGAGCATCGGGGCGCGAGTAGCGCAGGGTGCCGTACATGCGTGAGATAGCCATCTCGATAGATTCCTCGTCGATGATGCAGCAGGCACCGTTCGCAATGAGGTAATTCGTGCCACGCGACTCGGGCGATAGGATCGACCCCGGCACAGCGAGAAGTTCTCGCCCCAAATCCATAGCAGCCTCGGCTGTAGAAAACGTCCCGGAAGGCATACCCGCCTCGGATACAAAGAGGGCTTGCGACAGGGCCGCGATCACGCGATTGCGGCGCGGAAAGGCAAACTTGCGCGGACCCATGCCCCACGGGGAGATCGACACGACCGCGCCACCCGTATCGAGCGTGCGCGTAATAAGCCCCGCGCTCGAGCGCGGATAGACCACGTCGGCGCCCGTCCCCAGCACCACGACGTGTTTGCCGCCAGCGTTGACCGCAGCCCAACCCGAGGCCTGGTCACAACCGACCGCGCCGCCCGAAACTACCGTCACTCCCGCCTCGACCGCCACCTTTGCCGCAAGCTCTGCCACGGCAAGACCATACGGAGAGGCCTTGCGCGCGCCGATGATGGAGAGCGCAGGCGTCGAAAGCACCTCGGGGTTGCCGCGCACAAAGAGCGTCTGGGGTACATCAGATAGCTCCAAAACGGACTCTGGATACAACGCGTCACCTGGATGCAGTTCGAAGGTCCCCTCGGCCATCATTGGTCCCTCCTTCCCTGGTACATCGCCGCCTCGAGCACGTGATCCTGCGTCACCTGCTCGCTCTCGGCGACATCGGCGATGGTACGTGCGATACGCACCAGGCGCACGATGCCGCGGCCCGTGAGATGCGTGCGCTTCGACAGGCCGAGCACACACTTCTCCGCCGCATCATCGAGCTCAAAGGTCGAAACGACGCCGTCAATGGACCGCGTCTCGTCATCCTCGACCTCGGCATCCGCATCGTCCATACGGGACTCGCGCCAGGCGCGAAAGGCGCGACCGCGCACAACGTAGTCACGCAACTCGGCCGACGACATACCCTCCGCACCCTCGATAATCACTTGGGGGTCGGGACGGGTCACATCGATCATCATGTCGATACGGTCGGCTAAAGGACCGCGCAGCTTTGCCCGATAGCGCTCCACCATCGATGCCGAGCAGCGGCATGGCACCTCGCGATCGCCCAAAAAGCCGCAGGGGCAGGGATTGCTCGCGGCCAGCAGCTGAAAGCGCGACGGGAAGGTAAAGGCCCCGTCGACGCGTACGATCCTCACATAGCCGCGTTCGATGGGCTGACGCAGCGTCTGCAGCACACCCGTGGGAAACTCGGCAAGCTCGTCCAAAAAGAGCACGCCGCCATGAGCCAGGCTGATCTCACCCGGATGCACCGGGCGTCCTCCGCCAATGAGACCCGCCGTTGAAATACTGTGATGGGGGCTTCGAAACGGCCGATGACCTGCCAACAAGCCATCGATGTTCTCACCCAAGACCGAATGGATGCACAGCGCCTCCTGTTGATCCTCAACGGAAAGCTCGGGCAGGATGCCGGTCATACGACGCGCGAGCATCGTCTTGCCCGATCCCGGGGACCCGATCATAAGCAAACCGAGCTCACCCGCTGCCGCCAGTGCCATGCCGCGCTTGGCGACCTCCTGCCCCAGTACGTCAGCATAGTCGAGTTCGGGCTCAAAGGTCGCCTCGAGCACTTCAGAATCCAAGTAGTGCCGCGCGGCATCGCCCATGCCATGGGCAAGCTGAGACAAATGATCGATAAATCCGCAATCCACGCCCGCAAGCGGCACATGCTGATCGGACCTGCCGGCGATAAAGGACAGCCCCATATCACGCGCCAATAGCTGAAACGCCACCTCGCCCTTGACGGGAAGCACCGTACCGTCCAAGCCGAGCTCGCCGGCGATAAGGCAGCGATCGAGGTTGTCACGGGGAATCTGCCCATCGGCCGCCAGAACCGCGATGGCGATGGGCAGATCAAAGCCGCTACCGGTCTTGCGAATATCGCCGGGCGCTAGGTTGACCGTAATGCCCGAGCGTGGGATCTCGAACCCGGCGGAGCGCATCGCGCAGCGAATACGACCGCGTGACTCCATCACCTCCATACTCGGAATGCCAAGCATTTGGATGCCCGGAACACCACCGGCAAGCGAGACCTCGACCGTGACGTGAATCGCCTCGACGCCACGGATGCAGGCCGCGTGAACGGCAAACGTCTCGAACGCCATCACGACACCTGCCAATCGAACGCGTTGTACTGATGCTCGATCTCAGCGATATGCCCGCCACGAATGGTGACACCCACGGCATCGAAGCGAATCGCCTTGAGCGGATAATGCTCCATGAGATAGCAACTTGCGATGCGGCGGTAGCGGCGTTGCTTTTGAGCGTCCACGGCCTCCTCGGAAAAGACCCGCGTGCTGCAATCCAGTGCAACGCGTCTGGTCTTGACCTCGGCCATCACCACGACATCGTCGAGCTCATCGAGCAGCACCAGATCGGCCTCGCCCTCGGTGCAACGATAACCCTGCTCCAGCAAGGTGTAGCCGCGCTCGTTAAAGTAGTCGATGGTGATCAGCTCGCCCAGCATGCCCAGCTCGCGGGGACTGAGTCCCTTGATAAACTCGGGCATCATCGCCCCGCAGTCGAGCTCGCCGTTTTCCCAACGCTCCTTGAGCTGCTTCGTCTTACTCTTTTTGCTTGCGGCACTCATGGGGTCTCCTTTCCCGCACGCTGCATTGCCCCGATGATGAGGGCACCTTTCATGCGGGTAAGTACCGGAAGCAAACCAAAAGCTGACCAAATGCCGTCAAAAAACGGGCCGTACGCAGCAATGGTGTTGCATACGGCCCGCTACCAGCAGGTTTATAAAACCCCTGAGGTCCCTGTCTCCACAATTGACCTAGAAAAGGCGCTCAGTCTGCAGAAAGTTTCCGCAAAAGCTCACGCGGTGCAGTGGACAAAGTCCATGTTTGCGAATGGCCTCGATGTGCTCGGGGCTTGCGTAGCCTTTCGATTCGGCCAAATGGTACTCGGGATACTCGGCATCGTACTCGACCATCATCTCATCACGCGTGACCTTGGCCATGATGGACGCCGCGGCGATACAGGCGATCTTGGCATCGCCCTTCACCACGTCGCGCTCGTTGGGAACGGCGCCCAAGGGGTTACCGTCCATAAGCACGCAATCGGGCTCGAGCCCCGTATCGGCCACGGCGCCCGCGACAGCGGCTCGAATGGCGCGGGCCATGCCCATCTCATCGATATCCTTAGGCGCGATATGGCAAAAACCAATTGCCGTCGCCACCTCGGCAATCTTCACTGAGAGCAACTCGCGGCGCGCCGGCGTGAGCTTTTTGGAATCGTTGATGCCCCAGACGCGCGGCTCCATAGGAAGGCAGACGGCGCATACCGTCAAAGGACCGGCCACCGATCCGCGACCCACCTCGTCGACACCAACGACTACCCCATCGCCGCCAAGCTCATGCATAAGCTCGTACATGTCATTGACGCGCTCGCGCTCGGCAAGTTCCTTGGCATGGCGCTTAAGAGCACGCTCGCAAGCCTTGATCACCTGCTGGCGCGGGTCCTCGCGATAATGCTCCACGAGGGCGGGGATCTCCTCAAACGTAGCGCTCGCCAACTCACCGGCAACCTGCGATGCCGAAACCGAGCTCGTCATATTGGCCATACCAGGCCCTCCTTGCATGCAAATCAGATAAAAAGAAGGGCCACCCGAAGGTGACCCTTGTGTCCAAACGAGTGGACAGACGCTGCGATCTTCTTAGCGCTTCTCGGGGATGCGAGCAGCCTTGCCCACCTTGTCGCGGAGGTAGTACAGCTTGGCGCGACGGACGCGACCATGACGAACGACCTCGAGCTTGGCGATCTTGGGGCTGTGAAGCGGGAAGGTACGCTCAACACCGACACCGAAGGACATCTTGCGGACGGTGAAGGTCTCGCGGGCACCGGCGCCGGCCATGCGGATGACGTCGCCCTGGAAGACCTGAATGCGCTCGCGGTCGCCTTCCTTAATGCGGTAGTGAACCTTGACGTTGTCGGCGACGCGAACCTGAGGAATGTCCTCGCGGATCTGCTGACGCTCGATTGCGCGGATGTAATCCATGTGCAATTCCTTACTCTTCTAGAGGTGCCGTACCACCTTGGCCGGCACGTAGTTGAACAAACGTATTCGAGTATACACGCGCGGGTTTCTGCTGCAAGAACATTTTTTCATGCAGACAAAAAGACAAAACCCGCACATGATAACCGCCCGTCTCACAAATGAGACGGGCGGCATGAAGGGGGCTACGCTAGGCGTCTAAACCCAAAACGTTAGGCGGAACGCTTGGCCTCGAGCTTGGCCTGAGCGGCAGCCAGGCGCGCGAGGGGCACGCGATAGGGCGAGCAGGACACGTAGTCCACGTCGGCCACGTTAAACAGGCCCTTGATGGACTTGGGGTCGCCGCCGTGTTCGCCGCACACGCCAAAGTGCATGTCGGGATTGGTGGCGCGGCCCTTCTCGACGGCCAAGCGCACGAGCTCCAGCACCGCCGCATCGATGGTCTCGAAGGGGTTGTCTTTCAGGATCTTTTTATGCATGTACAGCGGGATGAACTTGGCCTCGGCGTCATCGCGCGAGAAGCCAAAGGTCGTCTGGGTGAGGTCGTTGGTGCCAAAGCAGAAGAAGTCGGCATGATGGGCGATCTCGTCAGCGACCATGCAGGCACGCGGCAGCTCGAGCATCGTGCCCACGGGAATATTGAGCTCGACGCCTTCCTCGGCGGAAACCTCGGCGATCACGCGCTCGATAACCTCGCGGGTCTGGACATGCTCGGCCGTGATGGAAACGAGCGGAACCATGATCTCGGGGCGCGGGTCGACACCCTCCTTGATAAGGCGGGCAGCGGCCGTGGCGACGGCGCGAACCTGCATGAGCGGCAGATCGCCAAAGACGACGGACAGGCGCACGCCGCGCAAGCCCAGCATGGGGTTGGACTCGACCATGCCGTCAATGCGACGCAGGCGGGCGCGCAGGGCAGTGAGCTCCTCCTCGGGAGCGCCGGCGGCCTCCTTCTTGGTGATGGCGACCTCGAGCTCGCGAGGATTATCCAGGAACTCATGAAGCGGCGGATCGAGCAGGCGGACGACCACATCGCGACCGGACATGGTCTTGAACATCGCCAGGAAGTCCTCGGTCTGAACCTTGAGCAAGTCGGCCAGGGCCTGCTGCTTCACGGCCTCATCGTCAGACAGGATAAAGCTCTGGATGATGTTCTTGCGATCGCCCAGGAACATATGCTCGGTGCGGCACAGGCCGATGGCCTCGGCGCCAAACTCGAGCGCGAGCGCGGCATCCTCGGGGTTGTCGGCGTTGACGCGCACGTGGTTGGCGTGGCCGCAGGTCTCGTCCAAGCGAATCTCGTCGGCCCAGGACAGGATGGTGTCCAGGTCGCCGGTGAGCTCGGCCGAAACCAGGTCGACGGCGCCGTCGACGACGATGCCCTGGGTACCGTCGATGGAGATGACATCACCCTCGCGCAGCACGCGGTCGCTGCCCTCGATGTGCACGACCTTCTCGGCAGCGTCGATATGGAAGCGCTCGACACCGCAGACGCAGGGCGTACCCATGCCGCGGGCGATAACGGCGGCATGGCTCGTCTTGCCGCCATGGCTGGTCAGGATGCCCTCGGCGGCGACCATACCCTTCAGGTCATCGGGGTTGGTCTCCCAACGAACCAGAATGACCTTGTGACCCTCGTTGGCGCGCGCGACGGCGTCGTCACTCGAGAACACGACCTCGCCCACGGCGGCACCGGGGCTGGCGTTAAGGCCGCTGGCCAGGGCCTCGTACTTCTTGGAGGCGTCGAACTGCGGGTGCAGGAGCTGATCGAGCTGCGCGGGATCGATGCGGCTCACGGCCTCCTCGCGGGTGATGAGGCCCTCCTCGACCATCTCGATAGCGATGCGCAGCGCGGCGGTAGCGGTGCGCTTGCCCACGCGAGTCTGAAGCATCCAAAGTTTACCCTGCTCGATGGTGAATTCGATATCGCACATGTCGCGATAGTGATCCTCGAGCGTCAGGAACACGCGCTCGAGCTCCTCACCTGCAGACTCGAGGCCCGGGGTAGTCTTGAGGTCGGCGATGGGCTCGGTGTTACGGATGCCGGCGACGACGTCCTCGCCCTGGGCGTTGACCAGAAAGTCGCCGTAGAACTCCTTGGTGCCGTCGGCCGGGTTGCGCGTAAAGGCGACGCCGGTCGCAGAGGTCTCCCCCTTGTTGCCAAAGGCCATGGCCTGGACGTTGACGGCAGTACCGAGCTCGTCGGAAATGCCGTGCTGCATGCGGTAGATGCAGGCGCGCTCGTTCATCCAACTGCCAAAGACGGCCTGGATGGCAAGGCGCAGCTGAAGCTCAGGATCGTACGGGAAGACGGGCTTGCCGTCGGCGACCTCGAGCTCGGGATACAGGACGGCCTCGACGTTCTCGGAGAAGATGCCCTTAAAGGTCTCGACGAGCTCCTGCAGATCCTCGGCCGAAAGCTCGGAATCGACACGAACGCCAGCGACCAGGCGGGCCTGGGTCAGGGCGTTCTCGAATTGATCGGCATCGACGCCCATGACGACGTTGGAGAACATCTGGATAAAGCGACGGTAGCTGTCCCAGGCAAAGCGCGGGTTCTGCGTCTGCGCGATAAGGCCCTGGACGGAATCGTCGTTGAGGCCCAGGTTGAGGACCGTGTCCATCATGCCGGGCATAGAGAACGGAGCGCCCGAGCGAACCGACACGAGCAGCGGATCGGAGGCATCGCCGAGTTTCTTGCCGCAACGGGCCTCGAGGTCCGCCTCGGCGGCAACGATCTCATCGAGTGCGCCTTCGGGCCAGACGTTGCCGGCACCGGAGTACTCGACACAGGTCTGGCAGGTAATGGTAAAGCCACCGGGAACCGGCAGGCCGATACGGCTCATCTCGGCAAGGTTAGCGCCCTTGCCACCAAGCACGAAGTTCATGGATTTGTCGCCCTCAGTGACACAGGTGCCCTGGGCGTCGGTTCCAAAACGGTAAACCCTCTTGCAATCGCTCACGATACTTCCCCTTCCATGCACTTACGCGCACGACCGTGGTAACGAATCGACCCGCCGAATGCGAGCCGTGAGGGTACTATACGGCGGGTTTTGGGCGGGCTTGCGCAGAGGGCGCGGGGGTTGGTAAACGTGATAAATATGGCGGTAAACGGTAGGTAAAGTTGGTTACCTTATGAAGATACCAATGCAAGATGCTTGCAGGTCAAATGCTAGTTTATTGCTAAATCGCTTTACCAATATCGTGCATTATTTTTAGGTAGTCTTTTAGAGACGGGCATTTTTAGCTACCCCAATAAGCTAGCTTTGCTGGGCTCGGCGGGCGGCGCGGCGGGCACGGGCATCTTGGATTTCCTCCAAGTGGCTAATGATCTCGGCAGCGCTTTCCTCGATGGCCTTGCCATCGGTACGCACCACAAAGCAGCCTAGGCGCTTCATGAGGGCACGGGCTTCCTCAAGCTCGCTGCGCACACTCTCGGGCTCGGCATAGGAGCCGGCAACGGCACGGGCGTAGTCATCGCCCAAGCGACTATCGCGAATTTCGGAAATCACATCGACGGTCGAGATCAGACCAAACAACCGCATCGGGTCAACCTCGTAAATCGACTTCGGCGGCTCCATGCCATGCGCCAGTGGGACATTGGCGACCTTGTAGCCCTGATAGGCTAAATACATCGACAGCGGCGTCTTGGATGTACGCGACACACCCAGCAGCACGATATCGGCACCCGACAGATCGTCGCAACCGCGCCCGTCATCGTGCTCAACGAAATACTCCATGGCCTCGATACGATGGAAATAGCGGTCATCGGTCTTGTGAATCACGCCCGCAACGCACTTGGGCGGCACACCGATGAGCGACGACAGCACGGCAAGCGTCGGGCCGATCAGGTCGACCGAACGGATATGCAGCATACCCAGGTAATCGAGCACGCGGGCGCGAAGCGCCGGATCGACAATGGTATGGAACACGGCGACATCGCGATGGTCGGCATCGACGCGCGGCCCCACAAATGACTTGACCTGCTCCACGGAGGTCACCTTGGGCAGGCGCAAAACGCGAAAAGCCCCTTCATCAAATTGCCCGGACGCCGCAAGCACCACCTCACAAGCGGTATCGCCGAGCGAGTCGGAGATAACGATAACGGTGGGACGAGCGGTGACCGGGCAATCCATGCGGGGCTCCTTTTGCGCTTATGCGCAGGCTGGCTTACTTTTTGCGGGCAAGCTCACCGATGTTGGCAATGCCGGAGAAAACGGCCTCGAAGCGGTTGAGCAGCTTAAGGCGATTATCGCGAAGCAGCTCCTCCTTGTCCATGACCATGACCTCATCGAAGAAACGGTCGATGGGCGCGCGCAGGGCGGCGAGGGCGGCAAATGCGGTCGGGTAGTCCTCGGCAGCAAGGGCGGCATCGACGGCGGTCTGAGCAGCCTCGGAGGCGTCGGCGAGCGCAAGCTCGACCTCGCCCATCAGGCTGCGGTCATACTCCGCACCCAGCTCGGGCTTGGAGATATGCGCGGCGCGGGCATAGGCGGTCGCCAGGTTGTCGAACGTCTCAGCGTCGTTCTTGCGGGCCTCGTCGAGGGCGGCGCAGCGGGCGAAGAAGACGGACGGGGCGATGATGTGCACCGCGGAGACGGCGGCGACGGTATCGGCCGGAATCTTTTCATCGCGGGCCATGCTCACCAGGCGGCCATGGAAGAAGTCACGAACCTGCTGGGCGACCTCGGCGGCGTCGAACTCAATGCCCTGCTCACTGTAGAGTTCGAGGGCAAAGTCGATGAGCGACGTGGGGTCGATCGGCAGACGGTCGCGCAGGATGTTGATAATGCCGATAGCGGCACGACGCAGCGCGTAGGGGTCGGAGGAGCCGGTCGGGGGCTCGCCGATGGCAAAGATACCGGCGATGGTATCGAGCTTGTCGGCGCAGGCCACGATGCAGCCAGCGGTGCCCTCGGGCAGCTCGTCACCGGCAAAACGGGGACGATAGTGATCGCGAATAGCATGGGCGACCTCGTCGTTCTCCCCCATCGCGGTCGCGTAATAACCGCCCATCACGCCCTGCTGGCTCGTGAACTCGACGACGGCGTTGGACACCAGGTCTGCCTTGCACAGGTGTGCGGCGCGAGCGGCGTCGGCGGCAAGATGGGCGCCCAGGTGAGCCTCGCGGGCGATAGCGAGCGCGAGCTGCTCGATGCGCTCGGACTTGGCGAGCACGCTACCGAGCTTCTCCTGGAAGGCAACCTTGGACAGACGCTCACGGAACTCGTCGAGGGAGATCTTCAGGTCCTCCTCGTAGAAGAACTTAGCGTCGTCCAGACGGGCGCGCACGACGCGCTCGTTACCGTCGATCACTCGCTCGGCGTTCTCGGGCTTGCTGTTGGAGACGACCACGAACTCACGCGTCAGCTTGCCCTCGCCGTCATAGATCGGGAAGTAGCGCTGGTTGGTGAGCATGGACTCGCAGATAATCTCGTGCGGGACCTTGAGGAACTCCTCGTCGAAAGTACCGACGAGCACCGTCGGCCACTCGCAGAGGTTAATGACCTCCTCAAAGACCTTCTTGGGCGTATCGACATGGCAGCCGGGGCGAGCGGCCTCGACCTCGGAGATACCGGCAAGGATGGCCTCGCGACGGCGCTCGGCAGAAAGCACGCCGGCGTCCTCGAGTACCTGCTCGTAGGCGGCGGGGCTGGCGACAACGTGGTCACCGGGGCCGAGCACGCGATGGCCGCGCGTGGTGTTGCCGCTCGTCACGTCGGCAAATGACACAGGCACAACATCCTCGCCCAGAAGGCAGCAAATCCAGCGGACCGGACGCACGAACGTCGCGTGCTCGTGGCCCCAGCGCTGGGAGCGGTAGTTGGGCCACTGCAGGCCGGCAATGGTCTTCTCGCACAGGGCCGTCAGGATCGGGGTTGCCGGTGCGGAGGGAATGTTCTTCTCGGCAAAGACATACTCGCGACCGTCGGTATCCTCACGACGGACCAGGTCCTCGGCAGCCACACCGCACTTGCGGGCGAAGCCCTGGGCGGCCTTGGTGGCGTTACCGTCAGCGTCGAAGGCGATGTTTGCCGCGGGGCCACGCTTGACCTCGTGAACCTCATCGGTCGCGGTGGCAACGTCGGCAACGAGCGCAGCCAGGCGACGCGGGCTCGAGATCACGCGGACCTCGCCGTGGGCCAGACCGGCCTCGTCGAGACCCTTGGCGATCATGGTACCAAGCTGCTTGACGGCATTGTTCAGCGGTGCAGAGGGCATTTCCTCCGTACCGATCTCAAACAGGAAATCCTTAGCGTCTGCCATGGCTTACGCCACCTCGCCTTCCTGGTCGGCATTCTCGTTGACTCCGGCGACCTCGGCCATGTAGGCCTCGCAGCACGCCTTGGCGACGGCGCGGACGCGCAGGATGTAGTTGGCACGCTCGACCGCGGACAGGGCGCCGCGGGCATCGAGCAGGTTGAAGGCGTGGCTGCACTTCATGACACAGTCGTACGCCGGCAACGGCAGCTTGCGCTCCAGGCAGGAATGGCACTCGGCCTCGTAGTCGTCAAACTTCTGACGCATCATCTCGACGTTGGCGACCTCAAAGTTATAGGCACTGAACTCGCGCTCGTTCTCGAGGAACACGTCGCCGTAGGTCATGGGCGTGCCGTCGGGCAGATAGCTCCACACCAGATCGTAGACCGAGTTGACGCCCTGAGCATACATGGCGATACGCTCCAGGCCATAGGTGATCTCGACGGGCACGGGGTCGACCTCGATACCGCCCACCTGCTGGAAGTACGTAAACTGCGTGACCTCCATGCCGTTGAGCCAGACCTCCCAGCCAAGGCCCCAGGCGCCCAGCGTCGGGCTCTCCCAGTCGTCCTCGACAAAACGGACGTCATGGTCGTTGGGGTCCAGGCCAATGGCAGCAAGAGACCCCAGGTAAAGCTCCTGAGCATTAACCGGAGAGGGCTTAATGAGCACCTGGAACTGATAGTAGTGCTGCATGCGGTTAGGGTTCTCGCCGTAGCGGCCGTCGGCGGGACGGCGGCAGGGCTGCGCATAGCAGGTGCGCCATTCGGCGGGACCGAGCGAGCGCAGCGTGGTCGCGGTATGGAAGGTACCGGCACCGACCTCGGAGTCATAGGGCTGCATAATGACGCAGCCCTGCTCGCCCCAGTACTGCTGGAGGCGCAGGATGATGTCTTGGAAGGAAAGCGATGAAGCGTTCATGCCTCTAATATCCCCTCGTCGAAACGATTACACGGTTAGGTACTGTACTATAGCGGTTTTTTAGTCGATAGCGCCGATGCGGTTGAGCGGCCAGTAGCGCACAAGCGCCACAGCGATCAAATCAGAGCGATCGACGGGACCAAAGTAGCGCGAGTCGGCAGAGTTTTCGCGGTTGTCGCCCATCACCCACACGCACCCGTCGGGAACGGTGTAGGGATAACTCACCTGGGCGCCAGGCGCTTGGACCGAAAGCGGCCAGCTCATGCCCGTCGTATAGTCCTCGTCGAGCGCTTGGCCGTCAACGACCACCTTGCCGTCCTGCAGGTCGACCGTCTGGCCGGCCGTGGCAATAACACGCTTGACAAGAACATCATGCTCGGAAGTGGCATCGGGGTTGTGGAACACCACGATATCACCCTGTTTGACGGGCTGACCGAGCTCGAGGCTCACCTTTTGTGCCAGGATCTGGTCGCCAATCTCGATCGTGTCCTCCATGGAGCCGGTGGGTACCACAAAGGGCTCGACCACAAAGGTGCGGATCAGGAAGGTGGCCACGAGCGCGATCGCGATGACCGCGACCCACTCAAAAGCGCCCCTCAACGCGGAATGCTGCAATGGAACCATTCTCACTCCTCGCTCTGCGAATACGAAGCGTCCAGAATCTCCTGCGCGTATGCGCGCTCCTGGGGCGAAAGCCGTGCCGTCTCGATCAGGTCGGGACGCCAGCGGCAGGTGCGCTCGATGGCATTCTTACGGCGCCAGGCGTCAACCTTGGCATGGTCACCGCTCACGAGCACCGGCGGCACGCCCTCGCCGTTGAATTCAGCAGGGCGAGTGTACTGCGCATACTCGAGCAGGCCTCCGTCCTCGGCGGTCGAGAACGACTCGTCGACGTTGCTCATCTCGTCACCAAGGGCGCCGGGAATCAGGCGTACGACGGCATCGGCAACGACCATAGCGGGAAGCTCGCCGCCCGTGAGCACGTAATCGCCGATCGACAGGCGCTCGTCGGCATACGCATAGGCACGCTCGTCGACACCCTCGTAACGGCTGCACACAAACAGCAAGCGCTCGCTTTTGAGCAGGCGCTCGGCCACATGCTGTGTAAAGGGCTCGCCACAGGGGGTAAAAAACACCACGGTGGGCTTAGGACCCTCGGAGCTAATAGCCTCGATGGCCTCGGCAATAGGCTCGACCTTCATGAGCATGCCCTGCCCGCCGCCGTACGGCTCGTCATCGACGGTACGATGGCGGTCGTGCGTCCAGTCGCGCAGGTTATACGCCTTAAAATCAAAAAGGCCGGCCTTGCGGGCGCGGCCCAAAATCGATGTGGACATGACGGGCTCAAACATCTCGGGAAAGACCGAAAGGGTCTCAATCAGCATGTTGTCCTCCCTACTTGTCCATATCGATCAGGCCGTCCATAACGTGGACGGAAATTGTTCCTGTGTCGGGAAGATCGAGCACAACCTGCTCGATCACGGGAATCAGTACCTCGCCGTACCGATCACCCTCGACAACCCAAACATCGTTAGCGGGCGTCGACATGATCTCGACGATCGTGCCGAGTGAACCAAAGCGCTCGTCGACCACCTCGCGACCCATCAGGTCGGTATAGGCGGCGTCGAGTGAATCGAGCTCAAAATCGTCACGATTTGCCAACACATAGCATCCCGTGATGCCCTCGGCGGCCGTCAAGTCGTCAATGCCCTCAAACGAGACCAGATCGCCATCGCCCGTATCGGTGACGGACACGACCGTGCAAAAGCGGTCGCGCTTGAGCGCCGGAGGCGTCAGGGCGACGCGCATACCCGGCTCTAATACAGAAGGAAGCCCCCGCAGCGGCTGCGCGAGGACCTCCCCCTTCCTTCCGTGCGGCTTGACCACACGGGCGATGTTTTTGTACTGGGACCTCAAGGTCCTAGCCCAGAACCTCTACCTCGACAGCAGTGTCGAGGCGAGCGGCCAGTGCACGGGCGAGCGTGCGAATGGCCTTGATGGTACGGCCACGACGGCCGATGACCTTAGCGACGTCATCCTCGGCGACAGAAACCTCAATCGTAGAGGCGTCATCACCATCAATGACCTCAAGGCTCACGGAATCCGGGTCGTCGACGATCTGAACAACGAGATATTCGACGAGATCGGCGATGCGATCTGAGAGCATTGCCTCACCCTCGAGCTGTGCAGCGTCAACCTCAGGCACGATTTACTCCTCGGCGCCCTCAGCGGCCTCAGCGGCAGCCTTAGCTGCCTCGGCCTCTTTGGCGAGCTGCTTCTTGGACTTCTTGACGACGGTCTCGGTCTTCTCGCCCTCGTTGGCGGCCTTGACCAGAGCGGCGACGGCGTCGGTGAGCTGAGCGCCCTTGGACTGCCAGTCGGCAATCTTCTCGAGGTCGAGGTTGATGGTCTTGGGGGCGGTCATCGGGTTGTAGCGGCCAACCTCCTCGATGATACGACCGTCACGCGGGGCGCGGGAATCGGCGACGACGACACGGTAGTACGGACGCTTCTTAGCGCCGTGACGAGCAAGGCGAATCTTGACTGCCAAAGGAAACTCCTCCAACCAAGCAGCTTTAGGCTGCAACTACAAACAAACAGTTGAATATAATACGCCATCGACGCGGGCAGGTGAAGTCCGTGAGACCAACTTCTTCGGTGTAGTCGAGGGCAAATCCATATCTTAGACAAGAATTCGGGATTTGCAAGCACATACACGCACCCCACATGAGCTGCGCGGTATACTCATGACATGGAAAGACGCGAACATACATACGGTTATGAGGATGCCATGGGCGTCACGCCACCTCCCTGGACGGGTCCGGCGGTGGGCCTCATGGACCTCGATGCGTTTTTTGCGAGCGTGGAGATGCTCGATCATCCCGAATGGCGCGGAAAGCCGCTCATCGTGGGCGGAGACGCCGATTCGCGTGGCGTCGTGTCCACGTGTTCGTATGAGGCACGTCGCTTTGGCGTGCGCTCTGCCATGGCCTCGGCCGAGGCGCGGCGCTTGTGCCCGCAAGCCATTTGGACGCACGGGCACTTTGATCGCTACCGCGAGGTGAGCGCGCAGGTCATGGCTATTCTTGCCGAGGAGACGCCGCGCGTTGAGCGCGTATCCATCGACGAAGCCTTTATCGATATCACACCGGGTCGCTTTGCGCCCGAGGACCCACTGCTGGTTGCACGGCGTATAAGCGACCGCGTGGCAGCGCTGGGAGTGACGTGCTCCATTGGCGTGGGCTGCAACAAGACGGTCGCAAAGATCGCAAGCGAGCGGGATAAGCCGTTTGGGCTGACCATCGTGCGCCCCGGAACCGAGCAGCGCTTTTTGGCCGCGCTGCCGGTATCTGCCATGAGCGGCATCGGGCGCTCGGCCGAGGAGCGACTGCGCCGTATGCGCATCTACACGCTCGGCGAGCTGTCACGCGCGCCGGAATCCACCTTGGCCTCTATTTTTGGCGTCAACGGCGAACGTATGCGTCAGCGTGCGCTGGGACTTGAAATCTCCGAAGTCACGAGTCTCGATGAAGAGCGCAAGATCAAGTCGGTCAGCAATGAACGCACCTTTGCGAAAGATTTAACTGAGCGCGGAGACATCGAAGCGGCGATTGCACTGTTGGGCGAGTCAGTTGGACGCCGCCTGCGCCGTCAGGGACTGACGGGCGGCACGGTAACGCTCAAGCTCAAGTATTCGTATGGCAGCGGGCGTACGGCACAGCGCCGGCTGCCTCATCCGACCGACGATGAGAACATCTTTGTGGCGGTTGCGCTCGAACTGCTCGACAACATCTGGCAGGAAGGCATGCATGTGCGTCTGGCGGGTATCGGGATGAGCGACTTTGACCATCAGGGCGGCATCCAGACCGACCTGTTCTGCGAAGTCGACGACCGCGGAGCCCAATCCAGCGACCGACGCGACCTCTCGGTTGCTATCGACGCCGTCCGAGACAAGTTCGGCGACACCGCCCTATCCTTCGGCCGCCAATCCCGCTTCAACGATTAACCGCCTTTGGGCAAAAAGAAAGCCGGGCAGGTACGGAAAACCGCAACTGCCCGGCAAAATGCGCGAGGCTAACTAAAAGCCCCGTATCAAATGAGCCACTAGAGGAGGTCGAGGGGGAGCTGGGGGGCGTCACCCCAGAGCTTTTCTAGACGGTAGAAGTCGCGGGCTTCGGGAGTGAAGACGTGAACGACGACCGAGCCGTAGTCCATGAGCATCCAGGTCTTCTGCTCGCGGCCCTCGATGGAGAACGGATGCTCGCCGCAAGCCGCGGCGACCTTCTCCTCGATCTCGTCGACGATAGAATCGACCTGGCGGTTGTTGGTACCGGTGGCAAGCACAAAGTAGTCGCACACGTCGGAAAGCTCGGTCAGGTTGAGCACCTGCACGTCCTCGCCCTTCTTGTCGTAGGCGGCCTGCGCGGCGGCGCGGGCGACATCCTCGGCGGCGACACCGCTCGCGGACAGCGAGGCGGCGGTGCGGTCGGACGTGGCAACGAAACTCTTATGCTCCACACCTTCAAGAATCTGCTCGTCAGTCATGGTCTCGTCGGCCATGGAATACCTCTTTCTAGACACACCCGAGCTAGCGCAGCTGGGCGTAATGGTTGTAAATCGTAATAGCCGTGGGATAAAGATAGCGCCCGGACTGGATCACATAGACCAGACCCTGCGCAAAACAGGAGAAGAACAACTCGTCGAGCGAGGACTTCCCCACCATCTTGCGCAGCGCATGGGCATAGTCGCCGTGACGGTTGGGCTCGATGGCATCTGCCACAAAGACCACCATATCGAGCGGCGTCATGTCGCAGGCACCCACGGTGTGACGGTCGACAGCCTGGAAAACGGCCGGTGACAGCTCGGGAAAAAGCTGCGGAAGCTCATAGGCGGCAACAGGGCCATGCAAAAGCGGCGTCGCGGCGGAAGGAGAGCCGGCAACCTTGATGCCATAGTGAAGCGCGCGGGCCACGAGCTCGTCATCGGAAAGAACCTTGTCCCAGTCGTGAACTAAGCCGGCGGCAGCCGCATCAAAGCGGTCAACGCCGTAGACCTCGGCCAGATGAAGTGCGGTCTCGGCAACACCCAGCGAATGCACATAGCGCTTGCGCTTATCTTTCATGCGAACATCGAGCAGCTCTTGAATGCGCTTGAGCAGCGCGCGCTCATCGCCCTCAAACTGATCCTCTACCGACAACGTAGCCCCCATCACTCAAAATCTTCTTGGCCCAAATCGGCATATAGCCTGCGCTTGCGAATGTAGCCGAGCACGGACTCGCTCGTAAGATAGCGCACGCTCATGCCGCGGGCAACTCGCTTACGAATGTTCGTCGAGCTGATCGCCAGCGCCGGAATCTGAATATAGCGCACGTCGAACGGCAGCCCCGACTCTTTGATTCGGGCACGCGCCGTATCGATATCAAAGCCCGGTCGCGTCGCCGCAATAAAGGTAGCAAGCTCAGCGATTCGTTCGGCATCATGCCAGGTCACAATATCGATAATCGCATCGGCGCCCGTAATAAAGTAGAGCTTTACCTGCGGCGGGTAAAAGTCGCGAAGGGCATGAAGCGTATCGGCCGTATAGGTCACGCCCGGACGGTCGATCTCGAAACGGCTCGCCAAAAAAGCCGGATTCGCGGCGGTGGCGAGAACCGTCATGGCATAACGGTCCTCAGCAGGCGTCACCGGTTTGTCGAGTTTAAAGGCAGGAGAGCCGGCCGGCATAAAGAGCACAGTGTCCAAGTCGAGCGACTCGCGCGCCTGCTCGGCAGTCACCAAGTGCCCGTAATGAATCGGGTCGAAGGTGCCGCCCATAATGCCAAGCCGAAACTCTTTGCCCTCTTTTATGGGCAGCTCGGGCAAACCGATTCCACCGCGCAGCGACATGGCTTACTCGCCCTCCGAGGTCTCGGCATCGTCCGCGGCATCCGCCGCATCGACAACCTCGACGCCCTCATCCGGAGCATCGGTCACGTCAAGGGCCTCAACGGCAACGTCCTCGCCAGCGTCCTCGAGCTCCTCGTACTCCGAGAAGTCCTCGGCGCCCTCAAAGTCAAAGGCGCGCTGGCAAATGCGGACCTCGTCGCCCGCACGGCAGCCGGCCTTCTCGAGCGCGTCGTCAACACCCATGCGCGCAAACTTATGCTGCAGGTAGATGACGGCTTCCTCGTTTTCCCAGTCGGTCTGGATAACCATGCGCTCGATGGCGCGACCGACCACGCGGAAGGCACCGGGCTCTTCCTGAACAATGCGGAAACGCTTCTCGCGCTGCAGGCGACGGCGCTCCCACTCCTCGTCGCGAAGATCGACCGGCTCATCGGAGACCGCCAGCTCGGCGCGCAGCTTAGCCACCTGCTCGCCCACGGCAAGCATCAGCGTGTTGAGGCCGGCGCCCGTCACGGCGGACACGGCAAAGAACATATGTCCATCGTCGAGCGCGGCGCGCTTAAGGTCGGCAATCTTGTCGGCCGTGCCCGGCGCATCGCACTTGTTGGCGACGACGATCTGCGGACGCTCCGAAAGCTCGGCGCCATACTGCTCGAGCTCACGGTTGATGATGCGGTAATCCTCAACCGGGTCGCGATCCTCAAAACCGCCCGTCATGTCGACGACATGCATGATGAGCGCCGTACGCTCGATGTGGCGCAGGAACTGGTGGCCCAAGCCCTTGCCCTCGCTCGCGCCCTCGATGAGGCCGGGGACGTCGGCAACGACATAGGAGTACTCGCCGGCACGCACCATACCCAGGTTGGGCACGAGCGTGGTAAACGGATAGTCGGCGATCTTGGGTCGGGCGGCACTCATGCGCGCGATAAGCGAGGACTTGCCCACCGAGGGGAAGCCCACGAGCGCGGCATCAGCCATGAGCTTCATCTCGAGCTCAATCCAGTGCTCCTCGGCCGGCTCGCCCAGCTGGGCGAATGCGGGCGCGCGGCGCACCGACGTCACAAAGTGCGTATTGCCCAGACCGCCGGCACCGCCGGGCGCCACAACGACGCGCTCGCCATCATGCACCAAGTCGGCAATCTCGAACATCGGGGTCTGCGTCTCGGGGTCGAGCTCGCGCACCACGGTACCCATGGGAACCTTGAGAATAAGGTCCTCGCCGCTCTTACCGTTACGACGGGCACCCTGCCCGTGCGTGCCGCGCTCGGCGCGGAAGTGATGCTTAAAGCGGTAATCGATCAGCGAAGACAGCTGAGCATCGGCCTGGATGACGACATTGCCGCCACGACCGCCGTCGCCGCCATCGGGGCCGCCCTTGGGGACAAATGCCTCGCGCCTAAACGACATGCATCCGGCTCCGCCGTCGCCGCCGCACACGTTAATGCGGCTGATATCGGTGAACTGTGACAACAGAATCGCCTCCTACAAAAAGAGGGAGACCCTTGAATCCTAAAACTCAAGTGCCTCCCACATATGTGCTCTATGAAGGGTGAATTACGCGTTCGCGAGCGGGCGTACGCTGACCCTGTGCTTGATACCCTTGTGGAACTCAACGGTACCGTCGACCAGCGCGAACAGCGTGTCGTCCTTGCCACGGCCAACGTTCTCACCCGGGTGGATGTGCGTGCCGTGCTGACGGACGAGAATCGTGCCCGTGGTTACCGTCTGGCCGGCATAGCGCTTCGTGCCAAGGCGCTGACCGCGGGAGTCACGGCCATTACGGGAGGAACCGAGTCCTTTTTTGTGTGCCATTGTGTATACCTACTCTTTCGTTACGAGTGTAATCTACTCGGCGACGGGAGCCTCGGCAACAGCCTCGGCCTCTGCCTTGACAGCCTTCTTGGCGCGGGACGTAGCCTGGACCTTCACGATCTTCAGCTTGGTGAGCTGCTGACGGTGACCCTTCAGACGACGATAGCGCTTACGCTTGTGGAACTTGAAGACCAGCTGCTTCTCGCCCTTGAACTGCTCAACGATCTGAGCGGTAACCTTGGCCTTGGCCAGCTTGTCGGGATCGGTGACGATCTTTTTACCATCGTTGAGGAAGATGACCGGCAGGGTGACCTTGTCGCCCTCATTGCCCTCGATCTTCTCGACGGTGATGACATCGTCGGTGGCGACCTTGTACTGCTTGCCGCCCGTGTTAACGATTGCGTACATGTTTACTTGCCCTTCATGCATCAGTTAGTGCAACAGCCGAATATAGTAGCAGGCGATAATACCCCCGTCAACGAGTATGTGGAGCAAATCCACAAGTTCGCACAGGTATGGGGCTGACGAGTCGGCCCTCGTCGTCCTCGCATGCTTGATTCTGACGCTCGACATCGTAGGAGCAGATGGTCACGAGGTCTTGCATACCGGTGGAAACAATAGGTGCATCGACGCCCGGGGTCAAGCCCTGCAACAAAACATCAGCAGCAGAAAGCAAAATCTCCGGACGCATGGAGCCCTCGTTGTCGGCATGGGTGTCGAGCATGAGCACCAGATGGTCCTCACACTCCCCCGCCGTGAGCTCATAGCCAACGAGCGTATGGTCCAGATCAAGTCGCTTGCTCTTTTTGCCGCGTGCGTAGTCGATGCCATGGCCTGCACGCAACGTGTCGATCGCGGCGCGTACCTCATCGGCGCTCACGGGCGCCTCGGGATCCAGGTGCAGGTCGATGCGATACGACAGGCGCGTGAGCTGAGCCGTGAGCGCCGGCGTGCGCACGTCGATGTAGGCAGCCTCGATAGGCGCCAGATCGGCAGGCGATGCAGCGGCCAGACGCTCAAAGGCCTCGTCAAGCGCGACGAACTCGGTCATAAACAGGTCATACCACTCGCAGGTCGACGACGTGCCCACGGGCAGCGCCGACGAAAAGCCCACGCGCATATGCGGTGAGAAACCCTGCGTCACGGCATAGGGCAGGCCCGCACGGCGCACGATACGCTCAATGGTATGGATTAGTTCCAAATGGCCCAGGTACTTGAGGCGATCACGCTTGCCGTAGCGAACGCGCAGCCTAAAGAGCGTGGGATTGTCGGTCAAACGCTCACTCATGCGCGATCACCCATCAATACATTCTTGGCGTGGAGCGTGGGGCAGATTCCGCAACCGGTGCACGACGTGCGGGTGCAGTCGGGCGTCGTGACGCCCTCGAGCGAACGGCGGTATTCGCGCTCGAGGAAGCCGCGCGAGCAGCCGGGGCTCACGTGCTCCCAGGGCAGACGCCAGTCCAGCTCATAGGGCAGGTGCACGAGCTCGTTGAGGTCGATGCCGTTTTTGGCAGCGGCCTCCTTCCAGTTGTCGAGCGAAAAGTGCTCCACCCAGGCGTCGAAGCGCGAGCCCGCACGCCAGGCATCGATGATGACCGGCGTCATATCGCGACCGGCACGGGAGAGCGCAGCCTCGATGAGCGAGGTCTCGGCATCGTGGTAATGCACGCGGACGGCACGGTTACGAACGCTCGTGATGAGCAGCTTCTGGCGGCGCTTGACGTCGTCGTAATCGAGCTGCGGGCACCACTGGAAGGGCGTTGCCGCCTTGGGGATGAACACCGAAACCGAGATAGACACCGAGATAGACCCGCGGCGCGCCTTGGGCACCACGGAACGGCCAAGCTCCAGCACGTGATCGGCCAGGTTGGCGATAGCCACGATGTCCTCATCGCGCTCGCCGGGAAGGCCCATCATGAAGTAGAGCTTCATGCGGTTCCAGCCGGCCTCGAAGGCTGCCTTGGCCGCGCGATCCAAGTCCTCCTCGGTCACGTTCTTGTTGATGATGTCGCGCATACGCTGGCTGCCCGCCTCGGGCGCGAACGTCAGGCCGCCCTTCTTTTCGCCGGCGACCGACTCGGCCATATCCACGCCAAACGAATCCAGGCGCTGCGAGGGAATGGACACGCGAATGCCCGTGTCTTCCAGACGGCGGTTAAGGCGACCGAGCACATCGCGGATGCAGGAGTGGTCGGTCGTCGAAAGCGAGGTAAGCGACACCTCGTCATAGCCGGTCTTTTCCAGGCCCTGGATCACCGACGAGACGATCTGGTCGGCCGAACGCTCACGCACCGGGCGATACGTCATGCCGGCCTGGCAAAAACGACAGCCGCGAGCGCAGCCGCGCAGAATCTCGATAGACAGGCGGTCGTGAACCAGCTGCGCATAGGGCACGCACGACTGCGACAGCGGATTCGTGGCGCCGAAATCCTCGACGACGCGTTTGTAGACCACGGTCGGCGCATCCTTGCCCTCGCGCGGCACGGTGTAGCCATGCGGCGAGCAGGGCTCGTCGTGACGAACCTCATAGAGCGACGGTACGTAGTTGCCGGCAATGGATGCAAGCTGCTCAACAATCTGCGCGCGCGGGACTCCTTCGTCGCGCAGGCGGCGATGCAGCTGGCAGGTCTCGAGCAGCGATTCCTCGCCCTCGCCGATGAGGATGGCATCGAAGAAGGCCGCGTACGGCTCGGGGTTGTACACCGAGGGGCCGCCGGCGATGATGATGGGGTCGTCTTCACCTCGGTCGGCCGCTAACAGCGGAATGCCAGCGAGGTCGAGTGCCTCAAGGAAGTTCGTCACCGCCATCTCGTGCGGCACATGCAGACCGACGATATCAAACGAAGCGACGGGGGCGGCACCCTCGAGCGACAGCAGCGGAATACCCGCCTCGCGCATGGCGTCACCCATATCGGGCCACGGCACATAGCCACGCTCGCAGGAGATGCCCTCGGCCTGGTTAAGGATGTTGTAGAGGATGGCGATACCCTGGTTGGGCAGACCGACCTCGTACACATCCGGGTAGATCAGGCAGCAACGGTAGTCGGCATCGGCCTTTGAAAGCGTGCCCCACTCGTGATCGATATAGCGACTCGGCCTTTCGACCTTGGCGAGCAGCGGCTCAATTAAATGAAAACAGTCTTGATACGGAACGCGCAACGGAAAACCCCTAAGCAGCGAGATCGGATGCGTCCTCGTAGGACGCCATAGGACGGGTAGCGCCCGCGACCGTGGTCACCAGATCGCGAACGCGGGAGAACGTGGCAGTGACCACCTCGTTGGCACGGCTGTAGTCGACATCGCGCTCGTAGAGCGAAACGAGCGCACGGCCCATGCCATAGGTGCCCGCGGCGGCAGTAAGCGCCTTGACGGCAAACCCAATATGCGGCGTCTGCTTGACGAGCGCGCGGGTGAACGCGCGGATCACAAGACCGCCGGCAAGCACGCCCGCGACCTCGTAGCCGCGCTCAGGCTTAATGCCGCGTCCAAAGACGGCAGCGAGCTCAAAGAGCATGCCCACCTGCGCCAGCGCCATCACAGGATAATCGGCGCCCGGCAAAAACACCAGCGCACCGGTCGCCATATTGGTGAGCGCGCACGAGGTGATGATACGATTGGCCGCCGCGATGCGCATGAAGGCAAAGTTCGCCGCAAAAGCCGTTTCCTTGTCGGTGCGATCGAGAATCCAGCGGGCAAGCGTCTCGAGCAGATACGTCTTATCGGTTGCCGCTACCACGCCGAGCATAGGCGTGGACTCCTCGATAAACGGCACCTCCACAGCAGACTCGGCAAGCACGCACACGGGCGCGCCGGCGATCACGAGCTCCTGCACGGCACTCTCCAAGCGGTCGGAGCCGCACGAGAGCACCAGTACCACATCGGTATCGGTCTTTGGAGCAATTCGCTCCTCCCCCAGACGCTCGACGCGCACAATGCCCGAGGTCGTCTGCGGTACAAAGGCGTCACGCACCGTCTCGGCCAGAAAGCGCGAGGCGGACGAATCCAAATAGACCGAGACGCGCACCGGCGTATCGGAATCCTTCTTAACGGACGCGCCCATCTTAAAAGCGCGGGTCAGCTTATCTACGGGAATTTTCATAGCAAACCCCTCCAGCGGTTACGCGGCGCCCGAACGATGCCGCCATATGGATTGTACGATACCCACCGTCAGCAGCTGAATCATCATCGAAGACGAACCGAAGCTAATAAACGGTAGCGGAATACCGGTAATCGGCATCATGCCGATGCACATGCCGATGTTTTCGAAGGTCTGGAACGCCCACATGCCAACGATGCCCACACACGATAGGCGCAAGAACAGCGACTCACACTTAAAGGCGACGCGAATCGTCGAAAAGATCAGCAGCACGTAGAGGCACAGGAGCAAAAAGGAACCGCAAAAGCCAAAGGTCTCGGACAGGAAGGCGAAGACGAAGTCGGTGTGGAACTCGGGCAGAAAGCCGCCGGCCGACTGCGTCGCATGGCCCAAACCCTTACCAAAGAAGCCGCCCGAGCCAACGGCGATAAGCGACTGCTGCAGGTTGTAGGCATCGTCCGAATCGGCATTATCGGGGTCGATAAAGACCGTCAGACGGTTCATCTGATACTGCTTGATGAGCACATCGTGGCCGAGCAACGAATCAAAGACCGAATCGAGCGCCAGGACGAGGGCCACCAGGCCCACGAGCAGGGCCAGGGTCGACAGCACCCATTCGCGGCGTGCACCGCTCATGCAGATGACGATGGCGCCCGAGACCAGCACGACCAGGCCCGAGCCCAGGTCGCCCATGGCGACGACGGCCAAAAACGGAATGGACAGCATGCCGCAGAGCTTGACGTAGTCGCGAACGGTATCGATGCGGCCGTTATACTGCGAGCCAAGCGTGGCGATAAAGAAGATGGTGATGAGCTTGGCAAGCTCGACCGGCTGGAATGTCAAGCCGATACCGGGAATCTTGATCCAGCCTGTCATGCCCAGACCGCCCGTATAGGACAGACCCGGAATCTTGGGCGAGAAGATCACGATCAGGTCGATGACGAGCAACGCCGTCGAAAAATTGGAAATACCGCGCAGATCGGTACGCCAGACGAGCACCGCAAGCACCGCGCCAATGCCAATGCCCAGCAGGTGGCGCGAGAATGAGGCGTCGGCCTTAAACTGTGACGCCGACCAAATAATGATGGCGCCATAGGCAACGAGCGCGACGGTAGCCAGCAGCACACCGATATGCACCTTTTGGCGAAACGTACCGCGCGAGGCCGAAAGTTGCTTGTTGACGCGGTCCAGGCTGCTGCGAGAGCCGGTCTTGGTTGAACGGAACAGATCCGCCGGAGAAAAATCCATCGCAACCTCCTATCGAACCGAAGAATCGCCCGAGGCCGAAGAGGTATCGGGCTCGTCATAAATCACGCCGAGCACGTCGCGCACGACATGCATCGCGGTATCCGAACCACCGCCGCCCTGCTCCAGGACAGTAGCGATGACATACTTGGGGTCATCGGCCGGTGCATAGGCGCAGAACCACGCGTATTCGTCCTCGCCGCTTTTCTCGCCCGTGCCCGACTTGCCGTACACCTGCGGCGTCAGGGTGCCAAAGTGAGCCGCCAGGGACGTCGATGCCGTGTAAATCACGTCGTGCATGCCGTTGCGAACAAGAGTCAAATCCGAATCGCTGTTGATCTTGGCCTCCAGGCGCTTCTTCTTGCCCTTGCCGTTGTACTTATAGGCATCGCCGTCGCCATCGCGCGACACGGCAGACAAAAACACGTGAGGCACGTACTGTTTGCCGCCGTTGGCAAGACCCATATAGGCGCACGCCATCTGCAGGGGCGTCACCAGGATGTCGCCTTGGCCGATGGCAATGTTGGTCATATCGCCGGCATTCCACTTGCGGTCCTCGGCAGAGGCGTCGGTAAAGTACGACTCTTTCCACTCGGCATCGGGAATACGGCCCGCGCCCTCACTCGGCAGATCGATACCGCAGGTCTTGCCTAGGCCCCAGCGACGAAAGACCTCCTGCAGGCCCTCGGAATGTTGCTCGTCATAAAAGAAGGCCTTGCCCATGTCGTAGAAGACGGGGTCGCACGAGTTGGCGATACCCGACTGCAGCGTCATGGTGCCGTGGCCAGACGTCAGCCAGCAGCGCTTGCCCCAAGCCTTGCCCAGGCCCGTCCAATAGCCCGTGCAGTTGGTTGTCTGCGTTGAAGTGTAGGTTCCAAACTCAAGACCGGCCAGTGCCGAGAGCGGCTTGATGGTCGAGGCCGACATGTACTGTCCGCTAATGGCGCGGTTGAGCAGCGGGTGCGAACCCTTGTCATCGTTGAGCTCGATCCACACGTCATTTGAGACGCCGCCGATAAAGACGGACGGATCGAACTTGGGCTCGCTCGCCATGCCCAGGATCTCGCCATTGTTGGGATCGAGACACACCACAGCGCCGTTGCCGGCATTGCTGTAGCCAGTGGTCTTGGCAAGCTCGATGGCGCTCGCCAGCGCCGTCTCACAGGCCTGTTGGATCTTAAGATCGAGCGTGAGCTTAATGTCGGAGCCGGCCTTGGCGGGCACGGCGCCGGCCTGACCGGTCACATTGCCCGAGGCATCGACCTTGACGGTCTGCTCGCCACGAATACCCTGCAGCAGGTTTTCGTAGTAGCTCTCAACACCCGCCTGGCCCACGATATCGCCCGACTGGTACGTAATCCGGCCAGCAGAAGCATCATCATCACCAGAGGTTTTCTTATTATGGGCCTCGAGCTGCTCGGAGGTAATGGTGCCGGTATAGCCCAAGATATGGCATGCCGTCTCGCCATATGGATACTGGCGCTCGGTACGCTCGGCAATCTTGACGCCCGGGAACTCGCCGGCGTGCTCCTGAATATAGGCAACCGTGGAGCGACGGACGTCCGTCGCGATGGTATGCAGGCTCTGAGCGCCCTCGGAATTGTCCTGAATATTGCGCAGCACCGCCACGTAGGGCATACCGAGCACGTTGGCAAGATGGCGAACCAGAACCTCATCCTCGGCAAGGTCGCGGTAGGCCACGACAGCAAGTGAGGAACGGTTCTGGACAAGCGCCACGCCATTGCGGTCGAGGATGCGGCCGCGCACAGCGGGTGTGGTAACGGTGCGCGTCTGATTGCTATTAGCCTGCTTTTCGTAATAGTCCGACGAGACCATCTGCATGCCCCACAGCTTGACGGCAAGCGCCGCGAACATCGCGCCCACACCCGTGGTGAGGATGGAGAAGCGGCCCTTAAAGGCGGTCGCCGCGGTATTGCCCTCGCCCTCGGTGGCGCGCGGGGCCGTCCCATGCTGCGTATCGTAGGTAAAACGAGAATCGCCGCGACGCATAATGACCAGTGCGACCACGATGGCCACAACCAGCACGATACCGGCGATAATAACCGTCATCTGGGAAGACATCTACGAGCCTCCCCTATTTGAGCTTACGGGTCTTGGGCTTAAAGCGCATGCCCGTCTGGCGTCCGCCACGTGCGGAGAATCCATAACCGGACTGCGGCACGACGCCGGACATCAAAAACGGAATGGCAACCAGACCCGTCAGGATCGAAGACGGCAGCGCATGGCCGAAGATCGCCACGACAAAGCTCGTCTCCAAACCCATAAACAGCAAGATGATGCTGTAGATCACATTAATGACGAACGCGAAGGCGCCCACCGTGATGCCGCGCGCACTCGGGGCACCGCCCGTCTGACCGGCAGCGCTATGCACCAGGGCAAAAGAACCCACGGTCAGCAGGAGCGACATAACGCCCACCGGCACGGCAGCGGAAAGGTCATAGAACAAGCCGCTGCAAAAACCGCACACGACGGCACGGGTCGGGTCGCCCGAGAACACGCTTAGGCACACCAGGATAATCATAAAGTTGACGCGACCGCCCGCAATGGAGATCTGCGGTGCCAGGCCTGCCTGCAGCAGCACGCACACAATGGCGGCGATTACAAACGTGCGGGAGCTCATCCCCTGCTCGTGTAGATCCATGGACATGCCCCCTATTCGCTCGAGCCGGAATCGGTCGTCTCGGACGTGTCGGAACTGTCATCCGGGCTCTCGTCCTTCGTCTTGGTCGCAGCATCGCGCGACGTTCCCTGCGGCGTGCTGTTGGCCGTGTTCACGTCCTCATCCGAGGCCGACTGTTCGTCGGTCAGCGAGGTAATGACCAGCACTTCCTCGTTGTTCTCGGCCGTCGTCTGGGCGCGCACCACAATGGTGTAGTACACGTCGTTAGCCGATTTCTCAACAGACGAGACGGTGCCGAGCGGTAGACCCTTGGGGAACACACCGCCAATGCCCGAGGTCACGATGATGTCGCCAACCTTAACGTCGGAATCGACGCTCACGTACTCAAGACGCAGCGTGCCGTCAGCCTGACCCTGCAGCATGCCCTGGGCGCGCGTGTCCTGCACCATAGCGGACACGCCCGAGTTCTCATCGCCAATCAGGCGCACGGTGGACGTCTTGGCCGAGACCTCGATAATCTGGCCTATGACACCGGCAGAACTCGTCACAGGCATGTTGATGGTAAGACCGTCGGCAGAACCCTTATCGATGGTGACGGTCGAGGTCCAGGCATCGCCCGAAGCGCCGACGATACGAGCTGCGGTTGATTTGAGGTTGTAGGTCGACTGCAGGCCGACCAGCCCCTCCAGTCGCTCGGCGGTCTTTTGAGCCTCGGAGAGCTCGGCAACCTTAGAGGTCAGTTCCTCGTTTTGCTTCTTAAGCTCGTCAAGCGTGTCCTGCGACGCCGTAAGGTTAGAGAACACGTTACCGATCGCATTGAAGGGAGCCGCCACAGCCGAGCCCACAAAGCGCACCGGCGAGGTAATCGTCGTCACGCCCGAGCGCACGGCATGAATCGGTCCTGCCTCGCCCTCGCGGATGTAAAACGTGAGCAGCAACACCGAAATCAGGCTGAAAACAATCAACGGGCGCATACCCGTTGATTGTCGCTTGGTATTCAGATTTGTGGAGAAACCCGAAGATCGTGCCAAATGGAATCCACCTTTTGGAAATTAAGCATTGGTCTGGACGAAGCCGCCATCAAACGCATTGGCCTCGAGCACGCGGGCACAGCCGTTAACAACGTTATCGAGCGCCGTGGGGCTGACGTTGACCGAAACGCCGGTCTCATCGCGCAGGCGCACATCGAGACCGCGCAGCAGCGCGCCGCCACCGGTCAGCAAAATGCCATAGTACATAAGGTCCGAGGCAAGATCGGGAGGCGTAGCGTCGAGTGCGTCCTTGACGGCCTTGGCCATCTCGTCGAGCGGCTTGTTGAGTGCGCGACGAATCTCCTCGCTCTCGATGCGCACGGTCTTGGGCAGACCGGTGATCACGTCGCGGCCGTTGACCTCGACGTCGAGCTCATCCTTGAGCGGCACGGCGGAGCCGACCTTGATCTTGATGTCCTCTGCCGTACGCTCGCCGATGGCCAGGTTGTAGGCATCACGAACGTGCGTGAGGATGGCCTGATCGAACTCGTCGCCGGCAATACGGATGGACTGCGAGACGACGATGCCGCCCATAGCGATAACGGCAACCTCGGTGGTACCGCCACCGATGTCGATGACCATGGAGCCGGTGGGTTCCTCGACGGGCAGGTCGGCGCCGATGGCAGCCGCCATGGGCTCTTCGATCAGATAGGCCTGGCGGGCACCGGCCTGGATCGTGGCCTCAAAGACAGCGCGCTTCTCGACCGACGTGACACCGGAGGGAACGCAGACGACAACACGCGGACGCGGAGTCCACGGATAGCGCTTCTCGGACGCCTTGTCGATAAAGTAGCGAAGCATGGCCTCGGTAACATCGAAGTCGGCGATGACGCCGTCCTTCAGGGGACGAACGGCCACGATGTTGCCGGGCGTACGGCCGAGCATGCGCTTTGCCTCGATACCGACCGCCAAGATGCGCTCGTCGTTCTTGTCGATGGCGACAACAGAGGGCTCGCGAATGACGATGCCCTTGCCGCGCACGGAGACAAGCGTATTGGCGGTGCCGAGGTCGATGGCAAGATCGCCCGCATAGCTACCGAAGAACATATCCATCAAAGAAAACAACGCAACTCCTGATGTGTTGGATGATTGCTGGAAAACTACTAGCTCATCATACTAGCGCAAGCCCGGCGCCTCACTTGCGGTGAAGCGCCGGGCAAAGCTAAATCCCATAAGGTCACTACTGGTTGTCAGCAGCCGAGAAATCCATATCAAGCGAAGAAACGGCCCAGCCGATATGGTTGTCGGAGCGCACGAATTTGACGGTGTACTCCTGCTCGCCGCCCTTGGACAGCGATGCCTTCACCTTGGCGGTCGTCTCGGTCATGGACTGATCCATGCCCTCGACGGACACGGTGGCACCCTGCGGAATCGAGGAGATGATCATCGACTTAGCGTCCTCGGACAGGCTCGAGGCCAGGCAAGACTCGGCCTTTGCGGCGTCACCGTCGCCGGCAGCCTGGAACAGATCGGTAACGACAGACTCCTGAGACGGGAAGCCAAAGCCGCGCGTGTAGGCAAAGCCCAGACCGCCCGCGGCGATCAAAATAAGCAGAAGCAGAACGATGAAGACTTTAAGACCCGTATGGCGATGGCGACGACGGACCTTGGCCTGCTTACGATCCTGACGGTCCTGCTGGACCATCTCGGACTCGGACAGCGTAAAGAAGCCGGTGTCCGAGGGATCGGGCATAAACTGACCGGTCGCGCCCGTAGGATCGAGAGGATCGACGGCAGGAGCGTCCATCGCGGGCGCCGGAGCCGTGGCCATAGCCGTCTGGGCAGACAGCGCGGCAAGCGAATCGTGCACGCGGGCAAGCTCATCGGCCTGCTCGGAGGTGAGCTGGTAGATGCCATCGGCAGTAGCGGCGTTAAAGGCATCGAGTGCGTCGGAGGGGCGGCCGGCGGCAGAAAGCGCCTGACCCATGCCGGCGTTGAGCGCACGCGTGTCGTCGCGGGGGCCGGCAAAGTCGATAGCCGTGCGGTAAGTCTCCACGGCATCCGCCGGACGGCCGAGCTTAATGAAGCAACGACCGAGCTCGCCGAGCGCGGCGGCAGGAGCCGGATTGGCGCCGTCGATGGCAGCCTGACGGAAGGCGGTTCCCGCGTTGGCATAGTCGCCCGACTGGAACAGCGCATTGCCCAGGCCCAGATAGGCCTTGAACGGCGTGGCATAGGAAGCATCCTGCGTAGCAGCAGAGAACGCCTGAGCGGCCGTCGTGTAGTCGCCCACGGCGGCAAGCGCCTTGCCGCGGTTGGTGAGCAGCGCGCCGCGCTTGCCGTAGGTGCCGTCGTTGAGGGCGGCGGCATAGGCCTCGGCGGCCTCGGCATACATGCCCAGGTGCATCAAGGCGTTGCCACGAAGGTGATCGGCCTCGCCCATAATCTCATCGGGAGTCTTTGCCGCCCCAAGCATCTGGGCTGCAGCGGAAAAATCACCCGCGCGGTAAGCGGCGCGGCCCTGTTGGATCAGCTGGCTATTCAAGGAAGTCCCCTTTACTCGTGAACGATCTCGACATGGACGATCTCGTCGCCGGCACGCAGCTGCGAAATCACATCGAGACCCTCGACCGTGGTACCAAAGACGGTGTAACCGGAATCGAGGTTATGCTGGGCACCCAGGCAGAAGTAGAACTGCGAACCCGCGGAATCGGGGTCCATGGAGCGTGCCATGGCAAGGGCGCCATCGACATGGCTGTTGCGCGGATTGGTGGCAAACTCGCCCTTGATGCAGTAGCCGGGGCCACCGGTACCGGGCATGCCGTCGGGGCCCTCAAGACCGGCGGCGACGTCGGCGCCGGACATGTCGCGGGTATTGGGGTCGCCACCTTGGATAACAAAACCGGGCACATAGCGATGGAACTTAAGGCCATCATAGAAACCCATCGTGGAAAGCTCGCAGAAGTTCGCGACATGAATGGGAGCGCCCTCGCCGTCAAACTTGACCTTGATGGTACCCTTCGACGTCTCGATTACGGCGCACTCGTCGCCGACAAGCTGATACTCGGGCGTGTAGAGCTCTTTCTTAAAACCAAACATGTGGTTCCTTCCTCGTGCGTTTAAAGCATATTTGTACGAATTGTAGCAATAAGCACGGGCTTACATCAATTGCGCACGTAGGTTATGCCGACTATGGCGAACTAATTTTAGGAACGCTGCTGCGGCTTCCAGGAACCCACATTGGCGTCGTACTGGTTCAGCGCGCTGTTGCCGCCCTGCGCGATGGGCGCCAGGATCTCGCTTTGGTGGGAACTCATCGACTCGCCATCGGGAATGGCCAGCGAGATATCCCAGCTCTGGCAGATCACGTCGACGCGCTCATACATCCACTCGGCAAGCTGCTTTAAGTGGGCGATGTCATCCGCATAGACCGTATCGTCCTGTACTTTCAGGTTGTTAAGCTCATCTTGCGTCTTTTTGATCTGATCACGCAGGGCGTAGGCACTCTGCGACAGCTCCTGACGGGTGGACAGCGGCGTTCGGAGATAGCCGTTGTTAAAGGAATCGATGACCTCGCCGATCTGATCCTCGTCAGCATAGGACACGATGGTCTGATACAGACCGTCGAGCCTGGTATAGAGCTGATCATCGGTGAGCACGGTTTCTTCCTGGACCACCTCGGCAGAATCGTCCTGCTTGGTATCGTCCTCAGTGGCCTCGCCCTTTTGACGCGTGGGGAAGGTCGTCTGCGCGGCCTGGCCAAACTGGTCGTAGAAGCCAGGCATGACACCCATAGGATCGGCCGTCACGAACCAATAGGCACCGCCGCAAACGACGGCAAGGACCGCGATGATAATGAGCGGCTTGGGGATATGACGCTTGTGCTTGTGATAGGCGTCCTCGTCGGGATGCACCTTGCGCTTGGGTTTTTGAGCATCGTCATGCAGGGAAACGGGCGTGGGAATATCGACCTTGGGGATACCGAAATCCTTATCGAAAGCTGGCAGCACGCAGGTCTCATTGGGGTCGGCGGCGTCCGAAAGCACCGCAGCGGCAGAGGCCGGCGCATGCGGCACCTCGGTATCGATCTGCTCTTGCGTTAGGCGCGGAAAGCCCGCCGTGCGGCCCGCTGCCAGGTCGGATGCGGCCGCGTCCTCGGAGAGGATACCCGGAGCGGGGCGTCCGCATTTGGGGCACGTGCGATCATGCGGAGAAAGACGGGCACCGCAGCCCTCACAGAACACGAACTCGGTGTGCTCCGGACCATCGCCCGGACCCACATAGGCGTTGCAGTAGGGGCAGAACGAGGCGCCGTCCTCGATAGTCTTAAGGCAATGCGGGCAGATCACGGCATCCTCTTTTCGAAGCAATTCAAACAATCGAGGTTAGAGCATAACATCGCCACGGCCCCACAGGAGCAAGGCACCAATTCAACATCGCCAGGGCGCGTAGTTACTTCTTCTTTTTGCTCGGCATCGAGACTTTGATGCCTTGGGCGGACTTGGTTACGCGAGAGCGCTTGGCTCCGCTACCCTTCTTTTTCTTGGGCTGGGCCTGGGCCACGCCCTCGAGTGCGCGGACCTCGGCCTCGCGAACGGTGCGAGCTTCGCGGCGCTGTGCCATGTCGGCGGCGACGCGCTTGGCAAAACGCTCCGCCGTCGAACCCGTCGAGCTCACCTTACCGCCACCGCGACCCAGGCGGACGCGCACACCGCGGCCAAAACCAGTTGCGGCATGACGACGACGCGGCTTGAGCGAATCCATCATCGTGGCGAGCTTAAAGAACACCGAGCAGGTAAAGACCACGATGACAGCCAAGATAACCATCTGGCCCATCGACAGGTTGGCAATAGACAGCAGCTTCGGGAATCCGATAACGCCCGTCAGGATGCCGGCAACTACAAACACAAAGAGCGCCACACGTAAGGGCGTGAGGGGCTGCGAGATACGCCAGATCAGGCTGACGCTCGCCGCACACGACGTAAGCAGGCACATCGTAGACAGCGTGAGCTGGCTAAAGCCAAACACACGCGCCACAAAGATATCGAGCGCCGCAGCCAAAATGACCGCAATCGACGCCGGCAGCGCACGCTTGAGCACGTTGGTCAAAAACGCACCCTTCACGCGAGCATTGTTGGGCTCCAGGCCCAACACAAAGCCCGGCGCGCCGATGCAGAAGAAGTTGATGAGCGTCATCTGAATCGGCTCGAAAGGGTACGGCGGCAGCGCGATGCACAGCGCCGCCAGGCCCATCGAGAACAGCGTCTTAGTCAGGAACAGCGAAGCCGAACGCTGCAGGTTGTTGATGGAGCGACGGCCCTCGGCCACCACGGCGGGCATCGAGGCAAAGTCGTTGTCGACGAGCACGATCTCGGCCACGTTACGCGCGGCATCGGAGCCGGCCGCCATGGCCACGGAGCAGTCGGCCTCCTTGAGCGCCAGCACGTCGTTGACGCCGTCGCCCGTCATGGCCACGGTGTGCTCGCGGCGCTTGAGCGCCTGCACGAGCTCGCGCTTCTGCTGCGGGGTCACACGACCAAAGACATGGTAGCGGTCCACTGCGGCATCGAGCTTGGCCGGCGTATCGAGCGTCGTGGCGTCCACATAAGCGTCCGCCCCCGGCACGCCCACCACGCGCGCGATCGACGACACCGTACGCGGGTCGTCGCCACTGATCACGTTGAGGGTCACGCCCTGCTCGTTAAAGTAGCCGATGGTCTCGGCCGCCGAGGTACGGATCTCGTCGCGGATGGTCACAAAGCCCACGGGCTCGGCCTCGCCCACCATATCGCCATCGGGCGTAAAGCCGTCCACGCGCGCCACCACGAGCACGCGGCAGGTATCGGCAAGCTCGGCGACACGGTTCTCGACCTGCGAAAACGCACGCTCCGAAAGCACAAACTGCGCAGCGCCCATCACATAGGAGCCCTGCGCAAACGAGGCACCACTCCACTTTTTGGAGGACGAGAACGGAATGACCGACAGCGGCTCAGACACCTCGACCGGGCGATCGGCGTAATAGTTGAGCAGCGCCTGGCAGGTCTCGTTGGCATCGGCCGAGGTCGCACGCGCCACGTTAGCCAGCGCAAAATCGAGCACCGTGGTATCGACGGGAACGGCGGCGTCGCTCTCCCCCACACCCATACCCTCGACCGGTAGCGGATAGGTACCCTCGACCTCCATGCGACCCGACGTGATGGTGCCCGTCTTGTCCAGGCACAGCACGTCGACGCGAGCGAGCGTCTCGATGCAGTAAAGCTGCTGCGCCAGCACCTTGCGGCGGGCCAGGCGCACCGTGGCGATGGCGAGCACCGACGAGGTCAGCAGCACCAGGCCTTGCGGGATCATGCCCAGCAGGGCGCCCACCGTGGACAGCAGCGCCGACGAAGGCACATGACCAGCCAACAGCTCGGAGAAGCACCACGAAAGCGCGCTATCGCCCGGGGTTCCCGCGGCATCCCACAGCTCGCTCACACTCGAGGCAAACAACGCCAAACCGAGCGGGATCATGATGATGCTCGCAAAGCGCACGATGGCGTTAAGCGCGTTCATGATCTCGGAATTGACCTTTTTGACGTACTTCGCCTCGTTATTAATTTTGGCCACGTAGTTGTCGGCGCCGACATGGATCACGCGGGCGCGCAGCAAGCCCGAGTCGATAAAGCTGCCGCTCATGAGCTCGGAACCGGGCTGTTTCTTAATGAGGTCGCTCTCACCCGTCAGCAGGCTCTCGTTCACGAGCGCCTCGCCCGAAACCACCACGGCGTCAGCGGGAATCTGGTCGCCGCGCCCCAGGCGGATGATATCGTCGAGCACGATCTGGTCCAGGTCGAGCTCCACCTCGGCGCCGTCGCGCACCGCAATGGCCTTCTTGGAGGTCAGCAGCGTGAGCTTATCGACCATCTTCTTGGAACGCATGGACTGGATGACGCCAATAGCAGTATTGAGGAACACTACGAACAGGAACGTCAGATTCTTAAACGAACCGGTCAAAATGACTAGGAACGCCAAAATCACGTTGATCAAATTGAACAGCGTGCAGAGGTTCTCGATGATGAGCTCTTTGACCGACTTGGTCTTGAGCTCCATGTTGCGGTTGATCTTACCGGCGGCGATGCGCTCCTCGACCTCGGCGGTCGAGAGTCCGCGCTCGATATCCGTTGCTGCCATACCACGTCCCATCACGTCGCGTCGGTATAAGAAAAACCGCCCGGACCATGCGAGGTTCGGACGGTCTCACGTTCGATGGTGCCCCATGTTGGATTCGAACCAACGGCCTTCTGCTCCGGAGGCAGACGCTCTAATCCCCTGAGCTAATAGGGCCAACGTTTGGCATTATACCCAAGTGCACCACGGGCTATCAAAATAAAAGAAAAAGCTTTGCAATTCCGGGGAAGACGCGGCGCAACGGCTCACTTTAGAAGGCAAAAGCGAATCAGATAGTATAAACTCTCATGCACCATATATACACGGCTCGCGATGCGGGCCGTTTTTGCAAGGGTTATCCATCGAGGTGAGAGGCACACCATGATTGCAATTTTAAAGCAGAGCGCCAGCGACGAGGCCGTCAGCCATATCGTCAGCTGGATTGAGAAAAAGGGCCTGAAGACCGACGTCTCGCGCGGCGAGAACGAGACGATCATCGGCCTGGTGGGCGATACGACCAAGATCGACCCATTCCTGCTCGAGTCCATGGACGTCGTCGAGCGCGTGCAGCGCGTCTCCGAGCCGTTCAAGCGCGCCAACCGCAAGTTCCACCCCGAGGACTCCGTCATCGACTGCGGCCACGGCGTCAAGATCGGCGGCGACCAGTTCCAGGTCATCGCCGGCCCGTGCTCCGTCGAGGGCGAGAACCTCATCCGCATCGCCCGCCGCGTGAAGGCAGCCGGCGCCACGATGCTGCGCGGCGGCGCCTACAAGCCCCGCACTTCCCCGTACGCCTACCAGGGCATGGGCCCCGCCGGTCTGGACCTGCTGTGCGAGGCATCCGCCGAGCTCGACATGCCGATCGTCACCGAGATCATGGACCCGCGCGACGTGCAGGTCTTCCTCGACAAGAAGATTGACGTCATGCAGATCGGCGCCCGCAACGCCCAGAATTTCCCCCTGCTCAAGGAGGTCGGCAAGACGCAGACCCCGGTTCTGCTCAAGCGCGGCATGTCCGGCACCGTCGACGAGCTGCTCATGGCTGCCGAGTACATCATGAGCGAGGGCAACGACAACGTCATCCTGTGTGAGCGCGGTATCCGCACCTTCGAGACCCGCACCCGCAACACCTTCGACCTCAACGCCGTGCCGGTGCTCCACCACCTGTCGCACCTGCCCGTCGTTGCCGACCCCAGCCACGCCACCGGCTACACCCGCTACGTTGAGCCTATGGCGCTCGCGGCGACCGCCTGCGGCGCCAACGGTCTGGAGATCGAGGTCCACGACGACCCGAGCCATGCTTGGTCCGACGGCGCTCAGGCCCTCACCCCCGACCAGTTCGACGACACCATGCGCCGCATCCGCGCCATCCGCGAGGTCGTCTGCCAAGAGACCGTTCAGGAGTAGCCCATGGGCACGGTGAGAAACGCACGCGTTAACCAGGGTGGCCCCAAGTGCGCCGGCATCGTGGGCCTGGGCCTCATCGGCGGCAGTTTTGCCCGCGGCTATGCGCAGGCGGGCGTCCGTGTGCTGGCCTGGGACCCCGATGACGACGTCATGACGGCCGCCAGCATGGGCACCGTTGCCGGCGAGCTCAACGACGAGACGCTCGGCGAATGCGACATCATCGTCCTGGCATGCTACCCCGAGGCCTGCATCGAGTGGCTCGAGGCGCACGCCCAGGCACTCGCCGACGCCACCGACACCGAGGCCATCATGGGCCCCGTGGTGATCGACACCGTAGGCGTCAAGGGCATCGTGTGCGAGCGCGCCTTTGAGCTTGCCCGCGAGCACGGTTTTTACTTTGTGGGCGCGCACCCCATGGCGGGCACGCAGTTCTCGGGCTACGCGCATTCCCGCGCCGACCTGTTCCAGGACGCACCGCTCGTGCTTGTACCGCCCGCAGTGGACGACGCACTCAAGCTGGAGCTTTTGGGCCAGGTGCGCGAGATGGTACGTCCCCTGGGCTTTGGCAAGTTCAGCGTAACGAGCGCCGCCGAGCACGACCGCGTCATCGCCTTTACGAGCCAGCTCGCGCACGTCGTCTCCAACGCCTATGTTAAGAGCCCGACCGCTCAGGTCCACCACGGCTTTTCGGCCGGCAGCTACCGCGACCTCACCCGCGTGGCACACCTCAATCCTCAGATGTGGTCCGAGCTCATGATCGACGACGCCGATGCGCTCGCCTTCGAGATCGACCATCTGATCGAATCGCTTGGCGCCTACAGCCGCGCCCTTAAGGACCGCGACCAGCGCTATCTGGAGAATCTCCTTGCCGAGGGCGACCGCATTAAGCGCGCGCTCGACGACGAGGCCTCCCACTAGACCACCCATCACGCCAGGTCGAAAGGACCGAAGCTTATGGCGATTACTATCGATATCGACACCGCACGCCCCTACCAGGTGCATGTGGGCACGTTTTTGCTGGAGCAGGCAGGTCCGCTCGTCCGCACCACCGCCGGCGGCACCCGCGCCGTCATCGTGACGGACACCAACGTGGGCCCGCTCTATCAGATGCCCGTTAAGCAGAGCCTGGAGGCGTCAGGCTACGAGGTGAGCATCTGCACCTTCGAAGCCGGCGAGGCCCATAAGCGCGCCGAAACCTATGTTGCCATTTTGGAGTTTGTGGCCGAGCACGAGCTTTCGCGCTCCGACGTGATCGTGGCACTCGGCGGCGGTGTCGTGGGCGACGTGGCGGGCTTTGTGGCCGCCACCTACATGCGCGGCTGCAAGTTTGTGCAGATCCCGACGAGCCTGCTCGCCATGGTGGATTCGTCGGTGGGCGGCAAGACCGCCATCGACCTGGCTGCCGGCAAGAACTTGGCCGGCGCCTTTTGGCAGCCAAGCGTGGTTATCGCCGACGTGGGATGCCTGGCGACCCTCACGCCCGAGCAGTTCGCTGACGGCTGCGGCGAGGTCGTCAAGCACGCCGTGATCGCCGACCCGGAGCTCTTCGCCGAGCTGGAGAAGACCCCGCTCACGCTGGAGCTGCTCAACCGCGACGTGGCCCGCGTAGCGCTCATCATCGCCCGCAATATCGACATCAAGCGCGCCGTGGTCGTCGCCGACGAGCGCGAAACCAACCAGCGCAAGCTCCTCAACTTTGGACACAGCGCCGGACACGCCGTCGAGGCCTGCGAGCACTTTGAGCTCGGACACGGCAACTGTGTGTCGATCGGCATGGGCATCATCACGCGCGCCGCGGCCCTGCACGGCGTTTGCGATGCCGCACTGCCCGGTCGTATTGAGGAACTCTGCGCCCGCCATGGCCTCAAGACCCGCTGCGACCTAGATGCCGATGCCGTCTTTGCCGAGGCGCTCCACGACAAGAAGCGCGCGGGCGACACCATCGACCTGGTGATTCCGCACGGCATTGGCCGCTGCAGCATCGACCGCACGCCACTTTCCACTTTCCACGAACTCATTGCCGAGGGCCTCGGCCAGAAGGGAGACGCATCCGCATGCTAGCCCGCATCACCCCGTCCCCGCTTAAGGGCACCGTTCCCGCCATCGCGTCCAAGTCGATGGCGCATCGCCTCATCATCTGCGCCGCGCTTGCCAACGGCGAGACGCACGTCACCTGCAACACCACCTGCGCCGACATCGAGGCCACGGTGCGCTGCCTTACGGCACTGGGTGCTCGCATCGAGACCGTCGAGGACGGCTTCCAGGTCCACCCCACCATGAAGAGTGTTGAGTTTGGCCTGCTCAAGGCCCTTGCCGGCGGCACGCTTGACTGCGGTGAAAGTGGCTCCACGCTGCGCTTTATGCTGCCTGTCGCCTGCGCGCTGGGTGCGGATGCCACCTTCGTAGGCCAGGGCCGCCTGGGCGCCCGCCCGCTCTCCCCGCTCTCGGACGAGATCATCGCCGCCGGCTGCGACCTACAGGGTCTGGGCGGTTTTCCGCTCAAGACGAGCGGCCGCATGCGCCCGGGCACCTTTGTGCTTCCGGGCAACGTGAGCTCGCAGTACATCTCGGGCCTGCTGCTGGCAGCCCCGCTGCTGGCCCAGCCCTCCTGCGTGCAGGTAACCGGCCTCATCGAGAGCCGCCCCTACATCAACCTGACGATACAGGCCATGAAGGCCTTTGGCGTCGAGGTCAACGTCGAGCGCATTCCGGCCAAGGACGACCAGCCCGAGGTCACGAACTTCCGCGTGAGCAGCGGCTCGTACCGCACGCCCGGCAGCGTAGCCGTCGAGGGCGACTGGTCCAACGCCGCCTTTTGGCTGTGCGCCGGTGCCATCGGCACCGACCCAATCACCGTCGAGGGCGTGTCACTGAGCTCCGCACAGGGCGACCGTAACGTGCTTGCCGCGCTTTCGCGCTTTGGCGCCCGCATCGTGCGCTCCACCAACGCCGCCACCGTGCAGTCCGACAAGCTCGCCGGCTTTGAGATGAGTGCCCACGACATTCCGGACCTGGTGCCCGTCATCTCGGCCGTGGCCTCGCTGGCACAGGGCCGCACCTTTATTCGCGATTGCGCCCGTCTGCGCATCAAGGAATCCGACCGTCTGGTCACCACCACCCGCGAGCTCACCGCGCTGGGCGCGCAGGTGCGCATTGCCGGCGATGACCTCATCATCAAGGGTGTCGATGCCTTCACCGGCGGCGAGGTCGATTCGCACAACGACCATCGCATCGCCATGATGGCCGCTATCGCCGCGAGCCGCGCCACCGGCGAGGTCGTGATCCACGGCGCCGAGGCCGTCAACAAGTCCTATCCCGATTTCTTCGACCACTACCGCCTGCTGGGCGGCAAGGTCACACTCGAGGAGGAATAGCATGTCCTCGACCTTTGGCAACGTCTTGCACTTAAGCATCTTCGGCCAGTCGCACTCCCCCGCCATCGGCTGCTCACTCGATGGCATTCCGGCGGGCATCGCCGTGGACCAGGAGCAGCTGCAGGCCTTCCTCGACCGTCGCGCCCCCGGTCGCGACGAGACCGCAACCAAACGCCGCGAGGCCGACGCCGCGCACATCATCGCCGGTGTTGTCGATGGACATACCACCGGCGCGCCCATCGCCGCGATTATCGAGAACACCAACACGCGCTCCAAGGATTACTCCGAGCTGCGCCGCAAGCCCCGTCCCGGACATGCGGACTTCCCTGCGCGCGTGAAGTATCACAACATGCACGATGTCGCCGGCGGCGGACACTTCTCCGGCCGCCTAACGACACCCCTGTGCATCGCCGGCGGCATTGCGCTGCAGGCACTCGAGGCCCGCGGCATTAAAGTGATGGCGCATGTGGCGCAGATCGGCGGCATCTCCGACCTGCCGATGGACGACATAGTCTATCGCGAGGCCGACCGCAAGGCGATCCTTACGAACGATCTGCCGTGCATTGACGCCGCCGCAGCCGGCCGCATGCGCGAGGAGATCCTAGCCGCGCGCGACGAGCTTGACAGCATCGGCGGCATCGTGGAGTGCGGCATCTACGGACTTCCCGCGGGCATCGGCGACCCCATGTTCGACGGCATCGAGAACCGCATCGCGCAAATCGCGTTTGGCATTCCAGCCGTAAAGGGCGTGGAGTTTGGCATGGGCTTTGCCGTGGCCGCCATGCGCGGCAGCGAGAACAATGATCCGTATCGCATCGATGCCGAGACCGGCGAGATCGAGGTCGAGTCCAACAACGCCGGCGGCATCCTGGGCGGTATTTCGACCGGCGCGCCCGTCATGTGGCGCATGGCCGTAAAGCCGACGCCCTCCATTGGCCGCGAGCAGCAGACGGTGGACATGGACGCTATGGAAAATGCCGAGCTCTCGGTCCACGGCCGCCACGATCCCTGCATCGTCCCCAGAGCTGTCCCCGTAGCCGAGGCAGCCGCCGCCCTTGCCATCTGGGACGCCCTCCTCGAAGACGCCGCCCAGCGCTAACTACCCACCCCTCAACATCCCCCGACACGTGAAAGGGGTCTCCATGGACCTTGCTGACATCCGCCAGGCCATCGATGGCATCGACACCACGCTCCTCAACAGCTTTGTCGAGCGTATGGACATTGCCACCGAGGTCGCCAAGTCAAAAATCGAGATGGGCAAGGCCGTCTTCGACCCCGCCCGTGAGCGCTCCAAGCTCAACAACCTCGCCAGCCGCGCGCCCGAGCGCTACGAGGCGCAGACCATCACCCTGTTCCGTCTCCTCATGAGCATGAGCAAGGCCGAGCAGCAGCGCTACATCAACGAGCTCAAGGGCATCACCGTCTCGCAAAAGGCCCACGCCACGGCTGCAGCCTCCGACACGCCCTTCCCTCAAACGGCCACCGTCGCCTGCCAGGGCGTCGAGGGCGCTTACAGCCAAATCGCCGCGTGCAAGCTCTTCGACGTGCCCGACATCGCGTTTTTCGAGACCTTCGAGGGCGTCATGTGCGCCGTGCGCGACGGCTTCTGCGAGTTTGGCGTGCTGCCCATCGAGAACTCCACCGCCGGCTCGGTCAACGCCGTCTACGACCTGCTCGCCCAGTTCGACTTCCACATCGTGCGCTCGCTTCGCCTCAAAATCGACCACAACTTGCTCGTCAAGCCCGGCACCAAGCTTGCGGACGTGCACGAGGTCTACAGCCACGGCCAGGCCATTGCCCAATGCGCCGGCTTTATCGAGGCACACGACCTGCACGCCACCAAGTACCCCAACACGGCCATGTCGGCCGAGATGGTCGCCAGCTCCGAACGCACCGACGTTGCCGCCATCGCCTCGCGCAGCTGCGCGGCGCTCTATGGTCTGGAGGTGCTGGAGCCCAATATCCAGGACTCGGACAACAACTACACGCGCTTCGTCGTCATCAGTCGCGAGCCGCGCGTCTACCCCGGCGCCAACCGTACCTCGCTCATGATCACCACGGCCAACGAACCGGGCGCCCTCTATCGCGTACTCGAGCGCTTCTACGCACTCAACATCAACCTTATCAAGCTCGAGAGCCGCCCCATCCCCGGGCGCGACTTTGAGTTTATGTTCTACTTCGATCTGGACTGTCCCTTTGGCAGCAAAGCCCTCGACGACCTGCTCGACTCGATTGACGAGGTGTGCGAGAGCTTCACCTACTTTGGCAGCTACACGGAGGTGCTCTAGATGACTGACGTCGCCACAACCCGCCCCTACGGCGTGCTGGGCCGCGTGCTGGGCCACAGCTACACCCCGACCATCTACAAGGAGCTCGCGGGGCTTGAGTACGTGCGTTTTGAGCGCGAGCCCGAGGACCTCGCGGCCTTTATGACGGGCGACGAGTGGGAAGGCACCAACGTGACCATTCCCTACAAGCGCGCCGTCATGGACTACCTGGACGAGCTGAGCCCGCTCGCCGAACGCATGGGCAACGTCAACACGATCACGCGTCTGCCCGATGGCCGTCTGCGCGGCGACAACACCGACTACTTCGGTTTCCAGTGCCTGGTCGAGGAGCTGGGTGTGGAGATTGCCGGCAAGAAGGTCCTCGTGCTCGGAGCCACCGGAGGCGCCGGCACCACGGCCAGCATGGTGCTGGGCGACCTGGGCGCGCTCGTGGTGCCCGTGGGACGCGCGAGCGAGGTCAACTACGGCAACATCGCACAGCAGTCCGACGCCGCGTTGCTCGTCAACTGCACGCCTGCCGGTATGTTCCCCCACTGCCCCGACGCGCCTTGCACGCTCGAGGGCCTCGACGCGCTCGAGGGCGTCATCGATATCGTTTACAACCCCGCTCGCACGGGACTCATGCTCGAGGCCGAGCGTCGCGGCATCCCCTGCATCGGCGGTCTGCTCATGCTTGTAGCCCAGGCGGCGCAAGCCGTCGAGCGCTATACCGGCCAGGTCACCCCGCGCGGGCGCATCCTGGACGTGACGGAGCGCCTGTCTCACCGCGAGCAGAACATCGCCCTGATCGGCATGCCGGGCTCGGGCAAAACCCGCGTGGGTGAGCAGATCGCCCTGCTCACCGGCCGCGAGCACATCGACCTGGACCGCGCCCTCGAGGAGCGCCTGGGCATGCCCTGCGCCGACTTTATCGTCGAGCGCGGCGAGGCGGCGTTCCGCGAACAGGAGACGGCGGCGCTGGCCGACATCTCCAAGCGCAGCGGCCTGGTGCTTTCCACCGGCGGCGGCGTGGTCACGCGCGACGAGAACTACCCGCTACTGCACCAGAACAGCCAGATCGTGATGCTCAACCGTAAGCTCGACGAACTCGCCCACAAGGGTCGCCCCATCACCGCCCGCGATGGCATCGACAAGCTGGCCGAGCAGCGCATGCCGCGCTACCGCGCCTGGGCCGACTACATCATCGACTCGCGCGATTGCGCCGCCAACACCGCCCAAGCCCTCCTCGACGCCCTCCCACCCGCTCTCTAACCAAAACCACCACAAAGGGGACAGGAACCTATGTGGTGGTTTTTCATTCCGCCGCACCGCCCGCCCAACCGCAAAGGAAGCAACCATGAAAGCACTCGTCATCAACGGCCCCAATCTCAACATGCTCGGCATTCGCGAGCCGGGCATCTATGGCAGCGACAACTACGACCGCTTAGTGCAGATTTGCCAGGAAGCGGGCGCTGCACAGGGCTTCGACGACGTCGAGGTCTTCCAGTCCAACCACGAGGGCAGCATCGTCGACAAGATCCAGGAGGCCTACGGCAAGGTCGACGGCATCGTCATCAACCCGGCGGCATACACGCATACGAGCGTGGCAATCCTCGACGCCCTCAAGGCCGTCGCCATCCCTGCCGTCGAGGTCCACATCAGTGCCGTCGAGACCCGCGAGGACTTCCGCCAGGTGAGCTATGCACGCCTGGCCTGCTTCGCCACCATCACCGGTGAGGGCCTCCAGGGGTATGCGCACGCTCTGGAGCTGCTGAGGGAGTATCTCGAAAAGTAGCCTCGCGGATCAATTCATTAACACCGATTCACACGAACAAAACTCCGGCGCCGGCAGCAGCGACCTCGCTGCTGCCGGCATTTTATTACTGGCATATAATCGTTGCAGTCACACAACGTCTGGAGACGCGCATGTTAAGCATCCATCTGGGAGATTATCCCGGTTCCATCTACGATACCGAAACCTATTTTAGGAACTCATACTTGGACTCATGGTTCGAAGACCCTATGGCCGCACAAATCATTAAAAGCGTGGACGGATCAGAGCTCATCGGTCCCCACAACATCGTAAGCAAACAACTAGGCTCAATCACTCCACTCGAACTGTCCGGCGGCGTCAAGACGCTGCTGTTAGTACGCAATCTCCCAAATATGGTGTTCAACGCATCTACCTGCGGAGACAACTGTGCCCGCTGGCTACTCAAAATCGGCAAAGAGCAGGATGTGCTGGTGACCCTTTACCACATCATGAAGTTCCCCTGGAAGAACTTTGAAATCCGCATTGAAAACGATGACCGCATCGTCAGAAACATGCAGGAGTTTGTCGGCGCCACGAATGACTTTTTGGATGTTGATGAGTAATGAAGGGAACGCATACCGTTGTCGTAGAGCGTGCAAAGGTCAAATACACACTCACCTTTAAACGCAACATTTCCTTCATTCGCGGTAACAGCGGCACGGGCAAAACGACGCTCATCTCGATGATTCGCGACTACAACGACCGAGGACCGGAAAGCGGCGTTACACTCAGCTGCGACGCGCCATGCGAAACGCTTTCCGGCAGACGCTGGGAGCGCGAGCTGTCGATCATCGAAGATTCGATCGTCTTTCTAGATGAGGGCAACGAGTTTATCTACTCAAAGGACTTCGCCAAAGCCATCAACGGATCGTCCAACTATTTTGTTCTGATATCTCGTCGCGACGCCAACGAACTCCCCTACAGCGTCGACGAGATCCTAAAGCTAGTCAACACCACAAGCAAGACAATTAATGGCCGCAAGAGCGACAGACGCTTCTACTCGGTGACTAAACCGCTATATGACCACACGGCAAGCATGCTGTATCAGGACCTTAACGTAGGGTTCGACAATCCTGACGCCGTAATTGTCGAGGATAGCAAGTCTGGCTATCAATTCTATAGCACCCTTTGCAACCGACTGGGAATCCCCTGCTATACCGCCACCGGCGTAGCGAACCTAAAACGAACGATTCACGAATGTCCCGAGCAAAACATCCTTGCCATAGGAGACGGCGCAGCGTTTGGTCCCTACATCGAAAAGGTGCTCGGACAGCGCGTTTACAAGAACGTTCGCTTGTTCCTCCCTGAATCATTTGAGTGGACGCTTTTGCGATCTGGCCTCATCCCCAACAACGACATTCCAAAAATCCTCAAGGACCCTTCGAGCTATATCGAAAGCCGCGACTACCTGAGCTGGGAGCGGTTCTTCACCGACGTATTGATCAAGTACTCTGCAGACACTCGCTACGTCTACAGAAAGGCACGGCTCAACGAGCAGTACCTAAAGCCGCAGGCGATGGATGCAGTTGCGAGCGTCTTGCCCGAGTGTCTGAAGGCATAATGGCAGTGGGGAGGACCAACTTGGTCCTCCCCACTGCCATGGAAACCCAGCACACGCAATAGCTGCCGGCAAGAGCGGCAACTGTCGCAACCACAAACCCATCCACGCGGCGGCTCGAAAGCTCAAGCCCACTCAGCGCGGCAAGGACAAGCCAAGTGACACCGGCTCCAATAAACAGCAGGGGCTTGCTCACGCTCGGCTCGAGCCCCCCCCCTTGGCGCGCCGTATAGCCAATCCACATCAGCAGCACAACAGCAGCTCGCGCCACGGCTTCGGCCTAAACGTATACCCGGCAAGAATAAAGAACACCTGCATGTGAAAAAAGCCCAGACCACCAAGCGGCCCGGGCTTAATAAACGATGGTGCTCCATGGCGGATTCGAACCGTCGACCTTGGGATTAGAAGTCCCCTGCTCTATCCAACTGAGCTAATGGAGCAAATAACAGCACGCCCAAGCAAGCGCAAGCCTGTCAGGCGCAAGTAATTATAACCTAGTTGAACTGCTCACGGTACGCCTTGCAGACCTTATCGACCGGGCCGTCCATGCGAAGGTCACCCTTCTCAATCCAAACGGCACGCTGGCAGATGCGCTCAACCTGCTCCATGGAGTGCGAAACAAACAGAACCGTCACGTCGCCGCTCTGGATAAAGTGCTGGATACGGGCCTCGCACTTCTGCTGGAAGAACACATCACCGACGGAAAGTGTCTCGTCAACGATCAGGATGTCAGGCTCAGTGATCGTTGCGATTGCAAAGGCAATGCGCGCAACCATGCCCGAGGAGAAATTCTTAAGCGGCATGTCGACAAAGTTCTGAAGCTCAGCGAACTCAATAATGCCGTCAAAGTTGGCATCGATGAACTCCTTGGTATAGCCGAGCAGGGCACCGTTCAGATAGATGTTCTCGCGGGCGGTCAACTCGGGGTCAAAGCCGGCACCAAGCTCAATCAGCGGCGCGATGTTACCGTGCACCTTAACGCTGCCTTCGCTAGGCTCAAGCACGCCAGCGATAATCTTGAGCATCGTGGACTTGCCGGAGCCATTGGTGCCGACCAGGCCCACGACCTCGCCACGATGAATATCGAACGAGATATGCTTGAGCGCCCTAAACTCCTCAAAGAACAGCTCGTGCTTGGCAAGCTTGATGAAGTACTCCTTGAGGTTGGTCAGCGACTCGGACGCCATGTTAAAGATCATGGTGACGTCGTCGACCTCGACAGCCAGAGGCTGCTCGCTGTAATCAACAACAGATTCAGTCATCACAGCACTCCTTAGATGTAGAGGATAAACTTGCGCTCGGACTTATGGAACACGGTGTAGCCAATGACAAGCGCAAGGACCGCCCAAGCGACGCACATACCAAACGTCAAAAGCGAGGGCGTGGTCTGGAACAAGAAGATATCGCGCATAAACTGCAGGTAGTTATACATGGGGTTCGCATACATCAAGATACGCACGAGATGCGGCATTTGCGCAATATAGTCAGTCGTCCAGAAGATGGGCGTAATATAAGTCCACGCCGTAATGACGACGCTCCACAGATGCATAACGTCGCGGAAAAAGACCGTAAGGGCAGAGAGCATCATGCCCAGGCCCATGCAGAAGCACATAAGCAGCAGCAGGCAAACCGGCAGCAGAATCAAATGCCAAGAAGGCATAACGCGGAACCACAGCATAACGATGGCGACGGCGACCAGCGAGAAGGTAAAGTTGACCAGCGAGAAGAGCACCTTCTGCACCGGGAAGACCCAGCGGTGCACCTTAACCTTCTTGAGCAGAGGGGCAGCACCCACGATCGACGTCAGGGCCTGGTTCGTAGACTCGGACATGACGGCAAAGGTAACGTTACCCACGATCAAGTACAGCGGGTACATCTCGGGCGTCATTGAGCCATTGCGGCCCTGGCCAAAAATCGTCGAGAACACGATGGCCATGACGATCATCATCAGCAGCGGGTTGAGCACCGACCATGCGACGCCCAGAACGCTACGGCGATACTTGATCTTAAAATCCTTGGTAACCAGCTGACGAAGGATAAACGCGTCCTTCTCAAATTCGTTCTTAGCAAACGTCGCAGGCAGACTGCGAGCTTCTTGTTGCTTTGTCTGATCCGACACGGATGCAACTCCTTTACTCGTAATCGTTGACAAACGAACAGTATAGACCCGACGGCCATGCAAACGATTCGCGCAACAAAACTGGAGAACTAACCCACATCTTAGGATGCCAAGCCCAAACGGCTATACTTTCAAGGATTGAATGTATAAGGAGCATTGAGTGAATTCTGAATCCATCGCCGTCATCATCCCCTGCTACAACGAAGCCCTCACGATCGGCAAAGTCATCGACGACTTTCACCGCGAGCTTCCGCAAGCGACGGTCTATGTCTATGACAACAACTCGTCGGACGACACCTCACGCATCGCCACCGAGCACGGCGCCACGGTCCGCTTTGAACCCCGTCAGGGAAAGGGCAACGTGTGCCGTCAGATGTTTCGCGACATCGACGCCGATTGCTACCTGATGGTCGACGGAGACGACACCTACCCCGCCGAGGCGGCCAAAGCCCTCTGCGAGCCCATCCTTAACGGCACAGCCGACATGACCGTAGGCGACCGCCTTTCCAACGGCACCTACGCCGAGGAAAACAAGCGTGCTTTCCACGGCTTTGGCAACAATCTGGTCCGCGCCATGATCAAGTGGATCTATGGCTACAGCTTCGATGATGTCATGACCGGCTACCGCGCCATGAGCCGCCCGTTCGTCAAAACCTTCCCCGTGCTTTCCGAGGGCTTCCAGATCGAAACCGAGCTCTCGATCCACGCCGTCGACCACCGCTGGCGCATCAAAGATGTACCCATCGAATACCGCGACCGTCCGGAAGGCTCCGAGTCCAAGCTTAATACCGTCAGCGACGGCATTAAGGTCGTTGCGATGATCGGCACGCTGTTCAAGGACTACCGCCCTCTGAAGTTCTTCAGCCTGGTTGCGCTTCTGTTTGCGGTGATCGGCCTCGCCCTGGGCATGCCCATCGTTGTCGAGTATTTCCAGACCGGCCTCGTTCCGCGCTTCCCCACCGCCATGCTCGCCGCGTCGTTTATGTTCCTGTGCGGTCTGAGCCTTGCAACCGGATTCATCCTGGATTCCGTGGCAAAGGTCGAAAAAAAGCAGTGGGAGGTCAACGTATACAGCAAATACACCTACGACGACCAGCCCGACCACCCTACTTCCAAGCCAAGCAAGAGGTAAACCACCATGCCGCTCATCTCCATCGTCGTGCCGTGCTACAACGAGCAGGAATCACTTCCGATCTTTCTCAAAGAGCTCGATGGCGTCGTTCGCATCATGACCCAGCAAGATCCCGGCATTTCCTTTGAAGCCGTCCTCATCGACGATGGTTCGGCAGACAAAACGCTCGCCGTCATGAAGGCAGAAGCCGCGGCGGCGCATCCATACGCCATCCGTTGGCACTCTTTCTCGCGCAACTTTGGCAAGGAGGCGGCACTACTCGCCGGACTCCAGCACGCAAAGGGCGGCTATGTCGCCACCATGGATGCCGACATGCAGGACCCGCCCTCGCTCCTGCCGCAGATGTACGAGATCTTGCAGACCGAAGACTACGACAACGTCGCAACGCGCAGGACCACCCGCGAAGGCGAGCCTCCCATCAGGTCGTTCTGTGCCCGTATGTTCTACAAGATCATCAACCGCATTTCCAAGGCCGACATCGTCGACGGAGCACGCGATTTTAGGCTCATGAAGCGGCCTATGGTCAACGCCATCATCTCCATGGGCGAATACAACCGATTCTCCAAAGGCATTTACGGCTGGGTGGGCTTCAAAACCAAATGGCTCCCCTACGTAAACGTCAACCGCGTGGCCGGCGAGACCAAATGGAGCTTTTGGTCGCTGCTCCTCTATTCCATCGACGGCATCGTCGCGTTTTCCACGGCGCCGCTCTCCCTCGCCGCCCTCACAGGTATCGTCTTCTGCCTCATCGCTATTCTGGGATTCGTCGTCATCCTAGTAAAGACGCTTGTCTGGGGCGACCCCGTCGGCGGATGGCCGTCGCTCGCCTGCCTCATAACGCTGTTTGGCGGCATGCAGCTTCTGTGCCTGGGAATCATAGGTGAATACTTGGCAAAAGCCTACTTGGAAACCAAGCGACGTCCCATCTATATCATTCGAGAATCCAACGAGGAATCTGATGACACGGCCCAATAACAGCACGCTCAAGAATGTGGCGTTCTACGCCGCCTGCTTCGCATTTTCCGTCGCACTCTTTGTCGCACTTGCAGCGGCGGGACATGTCTATCCCTTTGGCGACAACTCGTTTCTCACCAACGATCTCAAATACCAATACATCGACTTCTTCGCGTGGTTTCGCCGCGTCCTTTTAGGCGAGGCAAACCTTCGCTATTCCTTCTCACAGGGACTCGGCATGAACACATGGGGGCTCTATAGCTACTACCTCGGCAGCCCCTTCAACCTGCTCTGCGTGCTGTTTCCCGCAGACAAGCTGACGCTCTTCGTGCTTGTTATCTCCGCGCTCAAACTGGGCTGCATCCACATCAGCGGCGCTTGGTATGTGCAAAAGCGCTTTGACCTACCCAAGCCCGCAGCATTCCTGCTTTCCCTCTCGTTCACGTTTTGTAGCTGGACCATCAGCAACCTGCGCAACCCGCTCTGGATCGATTGCCTCATCATGCTGCCCATCTGCGCCTACGGATGCCACGAGCTCATCCGCAAGCAGCGCATGATCCGCCTCGTCATCGCAACGGCGCTCAATGTCATGTTCTGCTGGTATACGGCCTACATTAGCATCCTGTTCCTCTGCATCTTCGTACTGGTTGAATTTGTCGATTATGTTGCAGAAGAAGGATTTAGCTGGAAGCTCATGCTCGATCGGGCCCTGCGATTCGCCGGGGCTATCGCGCTCGGACTGCTTCTGTCCGCTTGGACCTTTTTGCCGACCATCATTGCCATGTCCAAGGGCGGTCCCGTTCTAGCACTCGGCCCCCTACTTAAAACCAACCTCAAGTCGCTCATCAGGGGCTTTCTTCCCTGCATGTGGGTAAGCAACGAAAGCACACCTCAGTTCTATTGCGGCATCATCATGATGCTGCTTGCGGTGAGCCTGCTGGTTAACCGCACGGTTTCAATCAAGACGCGCATCGCAACACTCGTCGTCACGATAATCCTGGTTGCAAGCTCCGTTTTGAGCCCGCTCGAGTACATCTGGTGCGGCATGCGCGTTCCCAACGGCTTCTACTCGCGCACGGCTTTTTTGCTGAGCTTCTTTGCGCTGTGGGCTGCGGGCTATACCCTGCAGATCCTCAAGGATCAACCTAAATTGCGCCAAGCCTATCGCCCCGCCGTCATCTTGCCACTCCTGGCGCTCACCGCTATTGAACTGTTTGCCAACGCTCATGTAGTATGGAACCAGCTCTACGCGGGCTATTCCGAAAATACCAACAGGGCCTATGTAGCCACCGCAACCAACACGATCGCTACCACTACAGAACGGGATTCAGCTCCGTTCTACCGCATCGATCGTACAACCACACGAGCCGATAGTGCCGCTCTAAACGAAGGCCTGGCACTAGGGTATAACCAGCTATCTTCTTATTCGTCCGCCAATAACCCGCAGGCAATTGCATTGCTCAACTCCCTTGGTTACAGCAGCGTCGGCGAATTCTCGACCCGTTATGCCGAGCCCATTCTTGCCGTCGATGCCCTACTGGGAGTCAAGTATGCCATTCCCGAGAACGCGCCTGCGGGATACGTTTCGACCAAGACGAATCAGGTCGACTCCACAAGCGCGGTGTACGAGAACCCCTATGCGCTCAGCATTGGCGTTGCAGCCTCAAGCGATATCCAAAACAGCACGCTGAAAAACGAGAACCCCTTCGAAAAGCAGAACGACCTCTACAGCAAAATCCTAGGCCGCGAGGTCAAGCTCTATACCAAGATCGAGGCCACGAGCACGGAGAATAGCGATAGCTTAAAGCAATGGAGCGTTACTGTACCGGCAAGCTCCATCGGGTATCTCTACATCAACAAAGATACGACTGCCGGCAGTTATTGGCCCGTCACCCTTACCATCGACCAGCGAACGATCGAAAACGAGGCCTGGAGATTCGACAATAATATCCGCCAGATTGCGGATGCATCGGACGCCCCGAGCCAGCATACGGTGTCAATCGGAGTCGCGGAGGGCTATACAGACATGCCCCAAGACAATGAGCCGGTCTTTTACGCCCTCGATCTGGACGTTTTCGAGCAGATTATTAACGAGCTTAAGACGAGCGAATTTGTTCCGACAGTTTTTGAGGACGGAAGAATCGAAGGCGAGTATACCGCCAAGGAAGACGGCAACCTGCTGCTGAGCGTTCCGTACGATGAGGGCTGGAACGTAACGGTAAACGGAACCGCCGCAGAACTAACGCCCGCCGCCGATAAGGGCCTGTCGTCCCTGAACGTGCAGAAAGGCGCGAATAGGATCGTGATGACCTACAAGACTCCGGGTGCCCTTGCGGGGCTTGCAGTGAGTCTGGCGACCACCGTCGCCCTTGTTGCAGCGGGGCTATACGCCAGGCATAAGAAAAGCCGCCGTTAACAAGCGGCGGCTTTTACTCTCGAAAAGTTAATAGCGGCTAGAGCATCTTGAGGTACTCCCCCAGCTCTTCCTCCCAGTCGGGCATGTGGAACCCGACCGACTCGAGCCCGGACAGGTCGAGTGCGGAGTGGACCGGGCGCGGTGCGACGGGGCCCTCGGCGCTCGCGTAGTAGTCGGCGGTCGATACCGGCACGACCTTCTCGCCGTTGCCGTTGGCGGCCTCGAAGACGGCGCGTGCGATGTCCGCCCAGGACTTCACCGCGCCGGATCCGGTGCAGTCGTAGGTGCCGTAGGGGGCGTGCGTCCCCAGCACGTGGAAGATGGCCTCGGCCATGTCGCGCGTGAAGGTCAGGCGGCCCAGCTGGTCGTCGACCACGGTGACCTGCTCGAGCTTGTCGTCCGGGTCGGCGACGCGGTCTGAGAGTGCCTTCATGGTCTTCACGAAGTTGTGCCCCTCGCCGATGACCCAGCTGGAGCGCATGATGTAGTGGTGCGGGCACCCGGCCACGGCGATGTCGCCGGCGGCCTTGGTCTGGCCGTAGACGGACAGCGGGGAGAACGGCTCGTCCTCCGTGTGGACCTCGGCGGTGCCGTCGAAGACGTAGTCGGAGGATACGTGGACCAGGGTGATGCCGTACCCGGCGCAGGTGCGTGCGAGAAGGGCGGGCCCCGTCGCGTTGGCCTTCCAGGCGGTCACGCGGCCCTCGGGGGTCTCGGCCCTGTCGACTGCCGTGTAGGCGCCGCAGTTGATGACCGTGCCGTAGAGCGACCAGTCGTACTGCGAATAGGCGTCCGGGTCGGACATGTCGAAGGTGTCGATGTCGCAGAAGTCGAAGTCCTTCGCCACGCCGCGCTCCTCGGCGAGCGCGCGCACCGCATGGCCCAGCTGGCCGTTGCAGCCGGTGACGAGGGTGCGCTTCGGCGCCATCGGGACGACGTCCTTGAGCATCGGGTGGTTGAGGTCGGCCTCGGAGACGGTGGCCTCATCGAGCGGGATCGGCCACTCGATGGCGAGCTCGGGGTCGGCGAGGTTCACGAAGGTGTAGGTCTTCTTGAGCTCCAGCGACCAGTGGGCGTCCACCAGGTAGGTGTAGGCGGTGCCGTCCTCGAGCGCCTGGAAGCTGTTGCCCACGCCGCGCGGGACGTAGATGGCCTTGGACGGGTCGAGCGTGCAGGTGAACACCTTCCCGTAGGTGGCGCTGCCCTCGCGCAGGTCGACCCATGCGCCGAAGACCGAGCCGCGGGCCACGGAGATGAACTTGTCCCAGGGCTCCGCGTGGATGCCGCGGGTGACGCCGCGGCTGTCGTTGTAGGAGATGTTGTTCTGGA
>CABQQR010000009.1:0-105272 GCA_902466395.1 uncultured Collinsella sp. | reverse complement strand
CATAAAAGAAAAGCCCCCGTTGCCGGAGGCTTTCAATTTCAATTGGTGCGGCGTATAGGATTCCGCGCATCCGCTCCGCGGATCCGCGCCGGCTTCGCCCGCCTGCCGGCGTGCTCGCCCGCTCGCTACGGACGCTCCGCGTCCGCTTCACGCTCGCGCCTCGACCGAGGTTCGAATCCATGCGGTGGCGGCATAAAAGAAAAGCCCCCGTTGCCGGAGGCTTTCAATTTCAATTGGTGCGGCGTATAGGATTCGAACCTATGACGTTCTGATTCGTAGTCAGACCCTCTATCCAGCTGAGGTAACGCCGCAGCGCAAAACATATAAAACCACTTTAGCTTATTGGAGTCAAGCACAATCTCAAACTTTTTTTTGGAACGCAGTTTTGTCATGCTGCTCCGCATATACCGTCGTTCCCCGTACGATCGATTGGCTTTTCGATCACGTCAAACTTAGCATCAAGTTCCCTCAGGAGCGATCTCACCCGCTGGGCACAATCATAATCGGCAAACGAGATACTCAACATGCGAGCAACCTGGTTAGATGTCCGGACCCCATAGAAATGCTCCAGGGCCACAAGCCCCTCGTGCGCCACAAACGTCTCAACCACATGCGGCGACTCCTCGTAGCACCATTGGGTCAACGGACCCTCGCTCGTCTGTCGAACCACCAGGCCACCCATGCCAGACGGCTCACACGTCACAAGCAGGTACTCCCCGCCCTCGTCGCTCTCAAACAAAACCACCCGCTCATCAAACAGCTCCATCGCGTCCCCTTTCTCTCGCTCTTATTTAGCAAAAGCATAGCAGGTAGATGGCTGTATACAGAACAGTTGTTCGTGTGTTTTCTATTGAGCTGTCCGCACAGCATGGTATGGCCGCACACAAAAAGGGCACCCCAAAAAGGAGTGCCCTAGCAAATCGCTTATGCAGCCAATCTACGCGACCGGCTCGATCTTCTCGAGGCCGCCCATGTAGGGACGCAGAACCTCGGGGATCGTGATGGTGCCGTCAGCGTTCTGGTAGTTCTCCAGAATGGCTGCCATGGTACGGCCAGCCGGCAGACCGGAACCGTTGAGGGTGTGCAGATAGCGCGAACCCTTGAAGTTCTCGGGGTCGCGATACTTGATGTTGGCGCGACGGGCCTGGAAGTCACCGCAGTTGGAGCAGGAGCTGATCTCCTTGTAGGCGTTGTAGCTCGGCAGCCAGACCTCGACGTCGTAGGTCTGACGGGCAGAGAAGCCCAGGTCGCCGGTGCACAGGCTAATCACGCGATACGGAAGACCCAGCTGCTGCAGCAGGAACTCGGCCTCGGCGGTCATGCTCTCGAGCTCCTTGTCGGACTCCTCCGGCTTGGCAAACTTGACCATCTCGACCTTGTCGAACTCGTGCTGGCGAATGATGCCGCGGGTATCGCGACCAGCGGAGCCGGCCTCCTCGCGGAAGCAGGGGGTGAAGGCGGTGTAGCGGCGCGGCAGGGTATCGGCGTCGAGGACCTCACCGGCGTGCAGGTTGGTGAGCACGACCTCGGCGGTGGGGATCAGGAAGTTGTCGCCCGAGACGTGATAGGCGTCGTCCTCGAACTTGGGCAGCTGGCCCGTGCCGAACATGGTCTGACGCTTGACGACGATGGGCGGCCACCACTCCTTGAAGCCACGGCTGGTGTGCGTATCGAGGAAGAAGTTGATGAGGGCGCGCTCAAGACGGGCGCCGGCGCCACCGAGAACGGTGAAGCGGCTGCCGGAGAGCTTGTTGCCGCGCTCGAAGTCAAGGATATCGAGGTCGGTGCCCAGATCCCAGTGCGGCTTAAAGTCGAAGTCGAACTCGCGCGGGGTGCCCCAACGACGGCGTTCGATGTTCTCGTCCTCGTCCTTGCCGTACGGCGTGGCCTCGCAAGGAATGTTGGGCAGGTGAGCCATGAAGTCGTACTGCTCCTGCTCGAGGGCGGTGCGGCGCTCGGCCAGACCGTCAATTTTCTCGTTGACGGCGCGCACGGCCTCTTTGGCGGCCTCAGCCTCGTCCTTCTTGCCCTCCTTCATCAGGGCGCCGATCTTCTTGGACTCGGCATTGCGCGTGGCTTGAAGTTCCTCGACCTCGGTGATGACGGCACGACGCTCGTCGTCGAGCTCAAAGAACTTCTCGCGATCCCAAGACGTCTGGCGGTTAGCCATGGCGACATCGATGGCATCGGGGTTCTCGCGAACAAACTTGATATCAAGCATTAGATCCTCCGGCGATATACATTCCATTTAGGTTGCAACCTTGTACATGTATGGGCAAGTATATACTTATGAGCGTTTACGACCCAACTCAACTACGCAAGAAGGCACCCAATGGACGCAGTTTTTTCCTTTTTGTTTGGCACCCGCACCGGTTTTGCCATCCTTTTCGCCGGCGGCATCCTGCTGTTTGCGATTATTGCCTTTGTAATGGAGAAGCGCACCCATAAGATGTATGTCGACCGCGGCCCCAAGTCCGAGGACGAAGAAGACAGCTTCTGGGACTAACCTGCCAAAAAGGGACAGGTTTATTTTGGTCGGTTTTATCTGGGCAAACGCAAGTGCCCCGCAACTGGAATTGAGCCAGTTGCGGGGCACTTTTCGCTAAAAGGACAAAACCGCAGGAAAAACCTGCCAACATAAACCTGTCCCTTTTTTGGTCGGTTTTACTGGAGGGTTGCGTCGATTGCCTTGACCAGGGCGCTGCGCATGCCGGCGTCCTCGAGCGCAACGACGCCCTTGATGGTGGCACCACCGGGCGAGCATACGGCATCCTTCATCGCCGCAGGATGCTGGCCAGTTGCAAGCTGCAGCTTTGCCGTACCCAGCACCATCTGGCTCACAATGCGATAAGCATCCGCACGCGGGATACCGTGCTTGACCGCCGCATCGCCCAGGGCCTCGATTGCCATGGCGACAAACGCCGGAGCGCAACCACCCACCGTGCCGCCCACAAACAGCAGGCTTGTGTCGAGCTCGACGACAGCGCCAAGCTTACCGAGCAGGTCGAGCACCACAGCACGCTGCTCGTCGTTAAGCGTCGAAGCCTTCTCGCAGGCGATGACGCCCTCGCCCACCGAAACCGGCGTGTTGGGCACCGTCGAGATATGCGCGACGCCCGGCAGGACCTGCTCCCACTTGGCACTGTCCCAGGTCCAGGCAACCGACAGAACGACCTTTTTGGCAAAAGCATCCTTGAGCGGGGCGAATACCTTCTCGATCATGTACGGTTTGACCGCAGCGACCACGATATCGGATGCGGCGACAACCTCGGCGGCATCGTGGCAGGCGACCATGCCGCGCGCCTCGCAGCGCTCAACCAGTGCGTCGTAGCGACCCGCGCAGGCGCACATGTCGCTCGCAGCTACACCGGCAGCGATCCAGCCATCGGCCATAGCGCTCGCCATATTGCCAAAACCGACAAATCCAATCTTCATATCGCATAGTCCTTTCAGACACATTCCTCAAAACGAAAGGTATTGTCCCACGCCATTGTTTCGTATTGCCGACCTATTTGTGATACGGCTCGCCACGACTGATCTTACAGGCACGGTAAATCTGCTCTAGCAGCACCACACGCGCCAGGTTATGCGGCAAGGTAATGCGTCCAAAGCTGAGCATCTCGTCGGCTCGTGCGCGCACGTCATCGCTCACGCCGTCCGAACCGCCGATTACAAAGGCAATGTCGCTGCCGCCTCGCAGCATAAGATCGTCGAGCCTCGCCGAAAACTCCTCGCTCGAGCGCTCCTTGCCCTCGATAGCCAGCAGGATCACATGCGCTCGAGATGGCAAGGCGGCAAGAATCGCCGCCCCCTCCTTGTCGCGCGCGGCATCCACGCCGCCCGCCTTAGCCGGGTCGATATCGGCCACCTCGCGGATATCCACCTTGGCATAGGCACCTAGGCGCTTGGTGTACTCAGCGCACGCGTCCTTCCAAAAGCGCTCCTTGAGCTTACCGACGCAAACGACGGTGTATTTCACGCGCGTCTACTCCTTCGAATCGTTTTGAACTTTGCCGGCGGCCAGCATCTGCTCGAACATCGAGGCCGACTGCGAAAAGTCGCTCGGCAGCACGACCGTCGAGGTTTTACCCGTGCGAGCGAACTCCGTCATCATCTCGGACCACTGCGTAAACATGAACAGTTGGTTGGCCTCGTCATTGCCGACACCCGTCTCCTGGATGATCTCGAGCGAATCTTTGATACCCAGCGCGATGGCCTTGCGCTGGTTGGCGATGCCCTCGCCCGCCTTTTCCATAGCCTCGGCCTCGGCGGTCGCCTCGGTGACGCGCTTGATGCGGTCGGCCTCGGCGAGCTCCTGCGCGGCAGCGCGCTTGCGCTGGGCAGCGTTGATGTCGTTCATGGAGTTCTCAACCTCGGTCGGCAGTGCGATTTTGGTGATGAGCGTCGACACGAGGGTGAAGCCGTAGGCGGCCATCTGCTCGGAAACGGTAGCGTTGACATCCTTGGCGATGTCATCCTTCTTGGCAAAGACCTCATCGAGTGTGTAGACGGGGATGGAGGAGCGCAGGGCGTCGGTGATGAAGTCGCGCATCTGGTCGACGGGCTCCTGCAGCATATAGTAGCTCTTGTAGATGCCCGAATCTGCCGGGCCGGCGCCCATGTCATAGCTCACGTGGTACTGAGCGGAGACCTCAAGGCCAATGGTCACGTTGTCCTGGGTCTTAACGTCGATGCCAAAACCATTTTTCATGGTGCGCAGACTCACCGTGGCGGCCTTGCGGTCAATCACGGGCACCTTCACGTGGAAGCCCGCGTTGACGATACGATTGAACTTACCCAAGCGCTCGATGATCACAGCGTGCTGCTGCTCAACGACGTAGCAGGCGTTGGGGAGCAGCAACAACAGGATGATGATGGGAATCAAAAGGCTGGTAAGGGCGGCGATGATACCGGAAAATAGCATGGTCTCTCCTCTGATAGGCACACGTTGGCATTAGGATACCCGTCCAAGGAGATCGTGCATAACAAAAAAGCTCCCATTGCTGGGAGCTCTTTCAATCAATGGTGCGGGCGAAAGGACGTCCGCGTATCCGCTTCGCGGATCCGCACCGGCTTCGCCCGCCTGCCGGCGGACTCGCCAGCTCGCTAAAAACGCTCCGCGTTTTCTTGACGCTCGCTCCTTCACAGGTTCAAGTCCCTGCGATGGGCACATAACAAAAAAGCCCCCATTGCTGGGAGCTCTTTCAATCAATGGTGCGGGCGAAAGGACTTGAACCTTCATGGGGTTGCCCCCATACGGACCTGAACCGTACGCGTCTGCCAATTCCGCCACGCCCGCGTGCAGGAATTAGAATAACGGAGCGCCACCGCGAACGCAAGAACTATTTTTGAAAAAGTTTGCAGGCATTTTCCCAAGCGGCATGCGCGATTGTTTCGGCGTCCTCACCAGTGCGATCGACACGGTCGTTAACCAGCGCGTTTGCCGTAATGGAGATCATTGCGGGCTCGCATTCAAGACCGCGGATGGGCTCCGGAGCCATATACGGGCAATCCGTCTCGAACAAAATTCGATCGAGTGGGGTTGCCGCAAATGCCTCGCGCACGTCGTCGTTGCGCTTAAAGGTGGCCGCACCACCATAGGCGATATAGCAGCCCAGCTCCACAAAGCGCTCCATCGTGGCGCGGTCCTCGCCAAAGCAGTGCAGCACGCAACCGGCCTGAGGCACACCCACCTCGCGCAGCACGTTGTAGGCGTCCACGTGCGAGGTACGCTCCTGGTCCATGTCCTCGTGACGCAGATGCAGCTCCACCGGCACGTTACGACACACGGCAAGCTCGAGCTGGCGCGCCATGCAATCAATCTGCACGCTGTGGGGCGCCGGCGTGATGTCGTCGTCGTAATCCATGTGGTAGTCCAGACCGATTTCGCCAATACCGGCACACAAAGGGTCATCAAGCGCAGCAACAACCTGCGCGTGAATGTCGTCGGTATAGTCCGGCGCGCCATACGGATGCACGCCGGCAAGATACTTGATCTGCGGGATATCCTGCATCGGCAGAATTTCGCGCACGAGCCAGTCGCTATAGTCCGTCACGCTGCGCTTGTCGGCGATGGGGTCGAAGACCGTCACCAACAGGTCGATGCCTGCCGCCTTGGCACGCACGAGTGTCTCGGGCACATCCTTGCCCCAGAACGAAAGCAGATGCGCATGTGTGTCGGCAAGCGGTGCCAAGGGCACGGGACAAGCAACCGTCTTCTTTTTCTTGGTAAACGTCACGCGTTCGGCATTAAGCGTCATGGGAAAGCTCCCGAGCCAGGCACACAAAGTCGGCGACGCCGAGCGTCTCGGCGCGCGTGGTGGGTGCGATACCGCAAGCCTCAAAGGCGGCATCGAGCACGTCCTTGGCAAAACCGTTGGCGCTCATGGAATTGCGGATGGTCTTGCGACGCTGAGCAAATGCAGCGTCAATCACGCGGGCCACAAATTCGCGATCGAGTCCTTCGGGCACCACACCGTCAACACGGTCGATACGCACGACGGCCGAGTCCACGTGTGGCGCCGGCATAAAGCAACGCGGCGGCACCTCAAAGCGACCCGTTACCTGCGCATACAGGCCAAGCTTTGCCGTATAGCCGCCATAGGTCTTGTTGCCCGGCACTGCGGCAATGCGATCGGCAACCTCCTTTTGCACCATGACGACGGCGCGCTTGAGCGCCGGCATCGTCTGGAAGAACTGCAGGATGATCGTCGCCGCCACGTTATAGGGCAGGTTCGCGACAAACACCGTCGGCTCACCGCCCGCAGCCTGCTCAATCTGCTCCGGGCCCACCTTGAGCGCGTCGCCCATGATAAAGCGGAAGTTGGCATAGTCGGCGGCGTGGGCATCGAGCACCGGCTCAAGCTCGGGATCGGCCTCAATGGACGTAACGCACGTCGCTTCCTGCAGCAACGCAAGTGTCAACGTTCCACAACCCGGACCCACCTCGAGTACGCGCTCGTCACCTGCAAGCTCGGCAAGCTCGCAGATACGCTCGATCACATGATTGTCGATTAGAAAGTTCTGGCCCAGGCGATGCTTGGTCGCAAGGCCAAACTCCTCCAGCAGCTCCCTGGTGGCCGTGGGGTTTGCCAAAGGCGAAGTTGTCATGGTTGCCTCCTTAGCATGATGGCGGCGTCTTGAAACAAAAGGGCATGGACCGTGGCGGCCATGCCCTTACAGCTAAACAGCAAATTGCCGATATGGCGCTCGCGCGGTCTCTACGCCAGACGCGGGAACAGCGGATCGCCCTTCTCGACGGGCTGACCGCCAGCAAGCAGGCCCCAAGTGCAAATGCCCTTGAGGTCGTCGCTCGAGGCCTCGTCCTCGCAAGACAGGCGACGCAGAGCCTCGGCAGAAGTCTGGGGCATGAGCGGCATCAGCAGGTGGGCGGCGATGCGGATGGCCTCGAGCAGGTTGTAGATCACAAATGCCAGCTCGTCAGCCTTGGCCTCGTCCTTGGCAAGCGCCCAGGGCTCGGAGTCCTCGATGTAGTGGTTGGCGGCATGGATGAGCTCCATGACCTCATCCTTGGCTCCGCCGTAATCGAGCACGTCCATATTGGCCATGTAGCGCTCGACCAGGCCGTCGGCAATCTTTGCCAGCGGGTTATCGAACGCGTCGGCAGACGCCGGTTTAGCCGGGGCGCAGCCGTCAAAGTACTTTGCGCTCATGTTGAGCGAGCGCGAGATAAGATTGCCCCAGCTGTTGGCCAGATCGGCGTTGTAGACCTGCTCCATGCGATCGAAGCTGATGGCGCCGTCGGTGCCGGGGACTACGTCGGTCATAAAGTAATAGCGGTAGCCCTCGACGCCCAGCATGTCGATAACATCCTGCGGAGCGATGGCGTTGCCGCGGCTCTTGGACATCTTCTCGGCCTTACCGGTCTCGGCATTGCGCACGGTCAGGAAGCCGTGGGCAAAGACGTGCTCGGGCAGGGCCTCGCCGATGGCCATGAGCATGGCGGGCCAAATGACGCAGTGGAAGCGAATGATGTCCTTACCCACAATATGGAACTGCGCGGGCCAGCGATAGGCCAGCTCGGCACGGGCCTCGTCGGTGTCGACACCGTAGCCGACGGCAGTCATATAGTTGAGCAGCGCATCGAACCACACGTAGGTCACGTGACCCTCGTCAAACGGGACCTGAATGCCCCAGTCAAAGCTCGTACGGCTCACGGAAAGGTCGTTAAGGCCGCCCTCGACAAAGCTACGTACCTCGTTCATGCGGAACGCAGGCTCGACAAAGTCGGGGTGCTCGTCATAGAGCTTGAGAAGCTTGTCCTGGAAGGCGGAAAGCTTAAAGAAGTAGGACTCCTCCTGCACGCGCTCAAGCGGACGGTGGCAGTCGGGGCATAGATGCTGGCCGACGCTGCCGTACTCCTCGTCGCCCTTCTGGACCTGCGTATCGGTGAAGTAGGTCTCGTCAGGCACGCAATACCAACCGTCGTAGCTGCCCTTATACAGGTAACCGGACTCCTTCATGCGCTCCCACAGATACTGCACGGCATGATGCTGGCGCGGCTCGGTGGTGCGGATGAAGTCGTCGTTGGAAATCTCGAGCTTGCTCCAAAGCTCCTTGAAGTGCGGGGCCTGGCTATCGGTCCACTCCTGCGGCGTCATGCCATGCTTGGCTGCGGCCTCGGCGACCTTCTCGCCGTGCTCGTCCATGCCGGTCAGGAACTTGACGTTATAGCCGGCGGAGCGGCGATAGCGAGCCTGAACGTCGGCGATGATGGTGGAATAAGCCGTGCCCAGGTGCGGATCGGCGTTGACGTAGTAGATGGGCGTCGTGATAAAGAACGAAGGCTTGCTTTGATCCATGGGGTTTGTCCTCCAGAAAAACGTTGCATACAGGGGATGATTCTAGCGCAAGGGCTGGATATCCTCCATCTATTGCATATCGAGCACCATGGCATAGACATCGCGCTTGCGGCGCGAATACTTCTGAGACAGGCGCTTGGCCACCGCAGAGGCGGGCTCCCCCTCCTCGAGCGCGGTGCGGATATCCTCGCGCAGGGCCTCGTCGGGATCCGCTACCGCAGCGCCAACCGGCGCGATGCCGGCCTCCTCATCCTCGCTCGGCGGCGCGATGACCAGCGCAATCTCGCCCTTTACCTCGCCGCGAGCACGCAGCTCCTCGGCAAGCTGGTCAGCGGGCCCGCGCAAGACCTCCTCGTGCAGCTTGGTGAGTTCGCGGCAGACGGCAACCTCACGCTGGGGAAAGACCTCCGCCACGGCCTCGAGCGTCGCCACGATGCGATGTGGAGACTCGTAGAAGATGAGTGCGCCGGGCACCACGGCAAGGCGCTGCAAACGGCGCACACGGTCGCCGTGCTTTCGGCCCAAAAAGCCCTCGAAGAAAAAATGCTCGCAGGGAATGCCGGACGAAACAAGCGCCGTGACGCAAGCAGAGGGCCCGGGAATAACTTCGACGGGCAAATCGGCCTCACGCGCCGCCTCGACCAGCGCCTGGCCGGGATCGGACACGCTCGGCATGCCGGCGTCCGAGGCAAAGGCGAGGGTCTCCCCCGCCAGCAGACGGTCGACCAGGCCGGCAGCGCGGCTAGCGATCACATTCTCGTCGCAACGGACAAGCGGCTTGGAAATGCCCAGGTGCATCAGCAGCTTTGACGTCACACGCGTGTCTTCGCAGCAGATGACATCGGCAGCGGCAAAGGCCTCGCCAACGCGCGGGGACAGGTCACCCAGGTTGCCGATGGGCGTGCCGACCACATAGAGTTTGCCCGTATGGGCGCTGTTTTGCGTCATATCAACCTATTCAATCATGCCGCGCTCGAGCGTACCGAGCGCCGCGCGGGCGTCCCATGCTGCAATGCGCTTCTCGGTCTTCCACGTTTGGAAGAACCAACCGGCAGCCGGCGCAAACGAAGCCAGCTGGTTGGCGATAAACACGCGCTCGTAGGCATTGCGGCCCTCGGGCGTAACCGACGAGTTGGCAAAGATTGCCGCACCCGACCATTCGCCCACCAGCACGGGGAACCCCGTCGAAATCGCCTCTTTGAGCTCGCGCTTGTTACGCGAAATCGCCGTCGTCAGCCCGCGGGGGCTCGTGATGTCGAGCGCATGCTCGTCGCGGTAATGGTACAGGTGAAGGTCCATATAGACGTTCTTGTACTTGGCGCCGCGCATAAAATGCTTCCACTCGCTGGGATACCCCGAAGACGAGAAGACGACGATCTTGTCCTCTGGCATATACGAACGGACGAGCTCATAGGCATCGCGATAGAAGTTGCGCAGGTAGTGAGCCGGAATGCCATCCGTCATGGTAAAGAGGCTCTTGCGGACGCTCATCTGCGGCGTGTCCAGCAGCTCGATGCCCAGCAGGCTCTCGGCCTCGCCGTAACGCTCGGCCAAGCGCTCGAGCACGTCGAGCGCGACATGACGGCCGTTGGTGGACGAATGCCACTCGGCAACAGCCTCCGGCGTGGTGGGCGAATCGTTGGAATCGCCCTGACCACCTGGCACTGTCGCCAGGTCGAGCAGAACACGGATGTTGTACTTGGCGGCCCACTCAATTGCGCGATCGATGTAGTCGACAACCGAGATGTAGGACGCATCGGACTCCTGCGAGCCGAAGGCATACCAGGGCACCGGCAGACGCACGGCATTGAGGCCAATCTGCGCCATGCGGCGAAAATCGTCCTCGCTCACAAACGTTTCGTAATGACGGCGCATGCGCTCGTTATAGGCGGCGGTGCCCATAGCCTCCTGCAGCTCGGCCGCGTTGGATGCACCGGTCGCTGCATACAGCGACGGGGTCACCCAAGGCTCGGGAATAAACCAGCCAGAGAGATTAACGCCGAGTATCCTCTCCATCACTGCCCCCTTCGAATCATGCAGGTCGAGCCTGCATCGTATTGCATAGGAAAAGTATCGTTTTGAGTATACCCGCGCGTGCGGACAGGCGAGCGAACGGTCTGAAAAGTGGCGCAAAAGCGGGAGGAATGTCTGGGATGCGTTTTCCGCAGAGCCCTCGATAAAAGAAAAGGACCCCTTTGCAGGGGTCCTAGTCAATTCAAGGTGGCGGGGAAGGGAATCGCGTCCGCGCGCTGCGCGGACGGACCGCTGCGGCGCTTGCGCGCCTTGCGAGCTGCGCTGGCAAACGCTTACGCGTTTACTCAGCTCCGCGCCCTCACGGGGTTCGATTCCGTGCAGGAGCCATATAAAAGAAAAGGACCCCTTTGCAGAGGTCCTAGTCAATTCAAGGTGGCGGGGAAGGGAATCGAACCCCTGACACGAGGATTTTCAGTCCTCTGCTCTACCAACTGAGCTACCCAGCCATTTGAGGTGTGCCTTGTTTCAAGGCTTGATTAGTATAACCAAGGACGCGTTCCGGTCAACCGAGAATTTTAAAAAAGTTTTTGAGCACAGCCTCGGTTCTATAAATCGGCACGTCAGAGGCATCAGCCGGCAGCAAGAAGTTTTTCACTCAGAGCCGCACGGGCAAACTCACTTGGCGTCATCCCCTCGGCAGCCGCCCGTCGACGAATGGCCTCCTTCATTCCCAGAGGAATCTTGACCGACAGCGTTGCCGTCCCCTCACCTGAGAGTGGGGGCCGTCCATGCACAATCCCACCAACGGTGTGTTCGCCATCCGGAAACTCTCCGCGCTCGTACGACTCGCACCACGCGTCAATCATTTCATCCGTTACAACCTGACCATTAGCGGCCGTATACGTCTTGCCCATCATCGACCCCTTCCGTCAGGTGCTTTTTGGCGTTGGGATGGATCTCAACATCCATGCATCTTCTCCTCCATCTTACCCAATTTCGTATGACGAAAGTCCGCTGTCGCCAATTCTTAAGCCGGCACGCGTTGGAGAGCAGGGGTCGAAACAATGATTGAAGGACGCTCTAGTACGGCCCAGGCGCCGGGGCAGGAGCACATACGCCAGGGACGTACGTTTTCGTAGCATACGAGGACATAGCCACGTGCATCGATAAAGGCGATGTCGATGGGATAGGCCATAAAACACGTGTGGACCGAAGAGCAGCGTGGAAACGCCATGACGAGCGGCAGACCGTTGGCGGCAACCGGACACCGTCCCAGCATGCCGCGCAGGCGCACGGCAAACGACTCCGCCACCACAAACTCGGCCGGCGTCCAACCCAGCCTGTTGAGCGCCCGCGCGTACGCGATGTAGGACGAGACCGCGGTCACATGACCACCCCCGGACGCCATGGATCGACCGTCACCGCGCGCTCGTGCGACAACGTTGTCGGCGCCCCCAGCGTAACGCCAGCGATGCTGAGAGAAGTCGGCCACGGCTCATAGTGCATGGTGCAGGTGTAGGTCCTAAACGTACCGGATAGGGAGAGCAGGCCACCATCCGATGCCTCCGCGCCTTGCTCGCTCGACACTTCGATCTGCAAGCCATAGCCTTCCATGGCATTCAGAATTTGAGTCTGAACCGTCGCCGAGGCATCGGCAGAGCTTTCGTCGCCCTCCCCCTCCGACGCCGCGGCGTGCGCCAACACGATGTCGGGCACCACGCGGTCGAAGCGCGCGACAGCGCTGGCAAAGATCATGACGTTGTACACGATGAGTGCCAGCACCAGCAAAACGGGCGTAACCACTGCCATCTCCACCGTCGCTTGGGCGCGCTCCTCGCGCAGACGCATGCGGATACTCATTACGACCCACCGCCCAGAGCGCCAACCAGCGTGGCGACATCGACGGTGAGCGGGATGGAGCCGCCGCCGGGCAGAGGAATCTCCGCAAGCGTGAACACCGTGCCGCTAATGGTGCGTTCGACTTGATATTCCAACGCCTCGCAAAGCGCCTTGGGATCGGTCACGCCCAACGGAATACTTCGCAGCTTGTCTTGCGCTTGAGAGAAACCAGCAATGTCAGACCCCGGACTCTTAATGACGTTGGCGGAATCGGTCAGCACCGGCTTTCGCAGGCGCAAGTCGCACGGCTCCAGACCCAACGCCGCCACGGACGCCGAAACGGTATCGCCGAGCCACGATGCGATGGAGCCCAACGCGCCGCTGCCCCCTCCTAGGCCTTTAATCATCTCGTCCATAAGTTCGTCGGCCGAACCTTGGATGTCTCCGTATCCCACAAGCAGCCGTCCCCAGACATCCATGACGCCATCGAGTACGCCGGCAACGCCACCCGAGCGTTCCTTCAATGTCGAGAAAAATCGCGAAAGCACGTTGTTTTGCGCCATCGCCCCATCGGGCGCCAGCACCGCGGCAGAGATGGCACCGCGATCGCCAAGCCTGACTGCCGTGTTAAACGAAGAGTTGAGCTCATCGGGGCTCGAGATGGCACCCGAAACCGCAAAGGCAACCACGCCGTTGCGACCGGGCGGAGCGATACGCGGACGCTCACCGGAAAGTTCTTTGATGGCGGTATCGAACGCATTGCCCGCACGGTCGGCTTCGTCCTCGGTCTGACGCTCGAGCTCGAGCTCCTTGTTGCGACAGTCGACGTAGTCCTCCAGGGCGTCTTTAAACTTGTCAAAGTGATACTCGAAGCCGTTTTCGATAGAGGTTGAAGGCGCCGCAACAGCACCAAGCGACAAAACGCCAAAATGGCATTTGCTGCATTTATCCTGTCCATCGTAATCGGCAACCGAAGCAAATCCGCTCGGCGTCCCTTTCTTATAGTTGGGGCAGGTCGTCCCGTAATGCAGATACGCCTTGTCATCGTTTACGCTAGTCGGCCACACCGCATCGGTATAGAGTTCCGTCGCCCGAACCTCATCAGAGTTGCGCGGCAGCAGCGGAATATAGGAGGAAACCCTGTCTCCGTTCTCGGTTATATATGCCCGATCGACCTCCGCGTTCGCATAGGTATAAAACGCCTTACGCGCCGCAGACTCTGCCTTCATCTCGACACTCGAGCCCTGGGGCTTCTCATTTGTCAGACGCCAATGGTAGTAGTCCTTCGCGCGATCAAGGGCAACTTGAGGCTCCCACGTAACGCTCGAAGCGTAATGCGGATTTTGAACACCGAAGAGATCCGTTAGGCTTTTCGCGCGCTCCCACATACACGAACAGCTGCCGACCGAACCTTTATCCGATCCACCGCAATCCGCTAGCCAGGCACGCTCCTTTGCCTTCGCCGTCTCCTCCGATGCTTTTTGTAGCTCCTCGGCCGCGCGCTCCAGATCTTCCGACGCATCTTTAATGGCATCGGTCGAGATCTCGGAACCCTCGAGCGCAACAAAATCAGACTCGGATGTCCTGGGCACGGCAAGCGCCGTACCGGTATAGGTCACACTATCGGTATCCTGCGCCGACACCGCCTGCGTGGCACGCGCGGCGATCAGATACGGCAGAGCCGTCTCGATTTTCTGTAAGCCTTCCGATGCGCTTTTGGCAAACTTGTTGCGCGTTTTAATGATCTCAATCCCGGTGTCGACCATATTGCCGGCAACTGGTTCGGCACCCGGGATGAGGATGGCGACCAGGCCCGTCCCGATCGTGGCAAACCCCGCCAGCCCCAGACTCAAGATGCTCGCATCAACCACCGTGGCAGCCGTGTGATAGGACGACACTACGTTGGCACCCGCCAGCGCGCCGCTATCGGCCGCCACCTGGGTATCCCCGGCACGCGACATGCTCCATATCGCCGCCGTCGACGAAAACAGCAGCGTGAGCACCACCAAGATAACCACCGCAGAGGAGAGCGTGGTGTAGGCACCGTCTTCGATAAACAGGTCGATACCGGCTCGACCCATAAAGCCGCCTCGTTTGCGGAGAGCGCCTGGTCGACGGCGGGCCGCAAACCCTTGCGTCACCCGCAACAGGCAGCGCCTAATCCCATGCAGCAATCCACGAATCATAATCTCCCTCCAGCCATTCGGGACGCGATTGATACGAGACATCGACCTTGAGCTCAACGTAGCCGCCCTCGGCGGTACCACCCATAGCCTGCGCAAACGCACCGATCACAGGCAACGGCTTGACCTCGCCGGAAACGGACACGGACGAGACGCCACCCGCACCGGCCCGGCCAAGCTCGATATCCCACGACAACGGCCCGCCGGCATGAAAGATCGAAACGTTGGGCACTGCGGCAAGTCGGCGGCGGGTGAACTCCTTAAGATCGTCGTCCTCCGCCGTCGTCGTGGTCATGAGCCGCGCGGTCTCGGCGGCGGCAGACTCCATGACCGCGCGCGTATAGAGCAGGCACACCGGTTGCAGCGCGAGAAGGATGAGTGTCAGAAACGTCGGCAGCAAAAAAGCGGCCTCGACCGTAGACTGCGCCCGGTCCTCGCACGCGATATCAATACAACGCGATGTCCTTAGCGGCCGCAGCGGCGTCGATAACCGACGTCGAGGCAACGCCATGGGATGCCGCCCGCTCAACCAGCGCCGCCAAGCGCCCATCGGTGCCGGCAGGCCAAAGTCCCGCGATCGCCAGCACGATCGATAACAGCGCCACCGTGACGATGGCGTATTCGACCGTCGCCTGGGCAGATTCCTCACGCAGGACATCATGCATTTCACGATCCCTCCTTTGAGTCCGTTGCCTGCGGGCTCAGGCGCACGGCGCGCAGACGACACGAAGCATCGCCAGCATCCGCGGCAATTGTCACCATATCGACCCAGCCGCGTTCGTCGCGCACGATGGCGCCCCACACGTTTCCCTTGATGTCGAGATAGCCGCTCAGAGCAAGTTGCGCCGTGGGTACCTCGCGATAGGCACGCAGCATATCCGCCGCCGCTTCGGTCATCGGTCGGTCCTCGGACCATGCAAGCCGGACCGCAATCGCGTTGCCCTCAGGCGAATCCGTCGCAGTGCCAGACCGCTTGTCGAGCGTCCGCAGAAAGGTTTGCGCCGTGACAGCGACATCCGAATCGTCCGCATCTCGCATCTCATCTTTTTGAGACGCCACCGCCGAATCTGAGCCCAAATCGGAGGCGGTCCCAGGACGCTGCTGCCGCGCGGCGTTAAGCCCCCAAAGCACCGCCGCTATCGCCACGGTCAGGCAAGCAAACACCAGCAGCACCCCGATGGGACGCTCGCCCTCTACAGGCTGTTGATGCCCTTGCTGATAGCGTTCCATAGATCTTGGACCTTGCCCTTAAATGCGACGATGGCGATAATCGCGATCACCACGAGCACGCCGACCAAGATGGCATACTCGGTGGTACCCTGTGCACTCTCCTCCTGCAATAGTTCCTTGGCGCGCTGACGAACATGTGCCGCCCGGCAAAACGCCCAGCCCTGGACCTTGCCAGCAGCGTCAGTCATCGTGTTCATGTATTCCTCCCTACATCATCCCGCCTGCTCCCAGCAGCGGGCCCAATATGGACAGAAGCAACGCCGGCAAGATGAGCGTGCCGGTGGGAATCAGCAGCTTGACGGGCGCACGCTCGATCTCGCGCTCGACCGCGGCGCGATGAGCCGCACGGATCTCGCGACTTTGAGCGGCCAGCGTCTCGGCAAGTGGGGCACCCAGGGCGAGCGCCTGCCCCACCGTGATGGCAAAGGTCTCGAGCGCTCGCACGTCCAGGTCGCGCGCGGCGGCCAACAACTCGTCCTCACGCGTGCCCACGCCCACCTGCCACGCCATGCAGGCGCGCTCAAGGCGAAGAGCCAGCACTGACCGGCGGTTGGCGCAGAAAATCTCAAGCGCCGCATCAAACGAAAGACCGGCCGAAAGACCCAAGCGCACAACATCGATCATCTCGGACACTTCGCCGAGCGACACTCGCGCCGGGCCGCCCGCTCCAACCGCGCCCTTCACTCGCGCGGTCAGAGCATCGACCACCGAGCGACCCGCGGCAGCGACCAGCACCGCCTCGCGCTTGCAGGCCCCTGCGACCTTGCGTGCATCCGCCCGATCCAACCCCGTCGCGACAAATACGCTCAGGGCGCACAGGCAAGCCGCAACTGCAACCGGGGCGCTCATAGCTCCACCCGCATAATGCGCCGGATAACCACCAGGGCAACGGCGTTGAGGGCAAGACCCAGCACCACAGCGCCCGCGCCGGCAGGCGTCGCAAGACCGCGACGAAAATCTGCCGAAAGCAGCGCCAACACCGCGCACATGCCCGCCGGCATCGCCGCGACCATATGCGCAGACATGCGAGCCTGCGACGTCTTAACATCCAGGCGGCGCTTGAGCTCAATGCGCTCCCCCACCATGCTCGACGCCTCGGACAGTAAGTCGGCAAGCGGAGCGCCGGTGCGCTGAGACACCTTAAGCGCCAAGGTCACAAGCGAAAGACCGGGGGCGTCGATACGCACGAGCAAGTCATCGAGCGCGTCGGTCGCCGAGATGCCGCAATCGATCGCCGCCGCCACCCGCAAAAACTCGTTATGCACTGGCTCTTGCGCATGAGCGCCCACAAAGCGCATGCCCTGGGCCAGCGAATGTCCCGAGGCAAGCGACATGGAAAGTGCGGTAAACGCCTCGGGCATTGCCTCTTCTGCATCGTGTTGCTCGCGCCGGCTCTCAAAGCCATCCCGAGCGGCACCAACGGCAAACGGAGCAACAAGTCCCAAGGCAAATCCGAGGGGCGATAACGACACCATCGTTAGTAAAACGCAGCAGACACCGCTCGATAGCAGCAGAAACGCCAAACATCCCGAAGCATCCTCGATCACGAGGCCAAGGCGATGCGCCGGAGCCAGCGATGCCCACGAACGGGCGATCTTTTTCAGCAGATCGTTTTCCACCAGCTCACGCGGCAGCTTCTCTGCCACCGTCTCGAGCGCCTGACGTGCCAGCTCCGCCGGCGGTACCTGCGGCACACGAGGTTCCGCCCCGCACGCCGTCGCGACAGAAAGCCCTGCCAAGCCCCCTACGACGAGGGGCACAGCGATCTCCATTCGTCCACCTCCTCTTGTGTGAGCGTCCCCGACCGCAGGCCTTCTGCGATAAACGGCGGCTCGCGGTCAAGCGTCCAGGTGCGCTCGGCGGCATCGAACGTCACATAGCGCTCGAGCTCTACGCCGCCCGATGCGGCGCGTCGCACCCCCGAATACGAGGAGACGAAGCGCCTGCCATCGGCGTGGCGCTCGGACATCACGATACCGTCGAGCGCCATGGCAATCTGCTCCTCGATGAGCTCACTCGGCAGGTCGATGCCATAACGTGCAAGCAACGTCAGACGCACCACGGTCTCCTGTTCTGAACCCGCATGAAGTGTGGTGAGCGACCCGTCGTGGCCCGTGTTCATGGCCTGCAACATGTCGCAGCACTCGGCACCGCGCACCTCGCCCACCACGATGCGGTCGGGGCGCATGCGCAGGGCATTAGTTACCAGGTCGCGGATCGTCACCGCGCCTTCACCCTCAATTGAAGCCTCGCGCGCCTCTAGGCGCACCACGTGCGGATGATGCGCAAACTTGAGCTCGGCAGAGTCCTCGATCGTCACGATGCGCTCGCCGGTGGAAATCTCACATGACAACGCGTTGAGCAGGGTGGTCTTACCAGATCCCGTGCCTCCCGCAACCGCCAGGTCCTGTCGCAGCGACACCGCGCACGACAGCAGCTGCGCATACCAAAGCGGCAGCGACCCCAGCCCCACAAGCTCGTCCAGCGAGCAGATACGGTCCGAGAACTTTCGGATGGTGAGAATCGGTCCGTCAATCGCCACAGGCGGAATCACCGCGTTGACGCGATAGCCCGTTTTGAGGCGGGCGTTGACGATGGGGCTGCGCTCGTCGATACGGCGGCCAAGTGGCGAGATGATGCGGTCGATAAGCACACGGATCTGTTCATCATCCTCAAACGCATGCTCGATGGGGTACAAGACGCCGCCGCGTTCAAAGAAAGCCGAGCGGCAGCCGTTGATCATGATCTCGGTAACGGTGTCGTCCTCGATGAGCGGCTGCAACGGCCCCAAGCCCACCACGTCATCCAAAATCTCGTCGATGATGGTTTCGCGCTCGGGCGTCGCGAGATCGGTCGGCTCCTCAACATTGAGCGCCGCCTCCACCGCAGGACGCAATTCCGAGCGGGCAAGTGCCGGGTCGATATAGGCGCTGATACGCGCCACTTCGTCGTAACCCATGCGGTCCATCACGGCGCGCTTGGTGCGTCGTTTCACCGCGCGGCGACGCCCCGCATCTACAGGCGCTGCCGCCGCTGCAGCGCCGGCAGCCTTAATCCTCGTTTGCAGGCTCATCGCTGATCACCCTCGCGCAACCAGGGAAGGCGGATACGCGGGCGTTCGGTACGCGTTGCACGGTCGGCGACCATATCGCCCCAAGGGCCGACGGCGCACCCCAGTTCCACGAGCATCTCGCGCGTGGCCTCGCGCATGCTAGTCGCAAAAGCACTGGTCTGCCCCACCGCCTCGTCAGCGCGCCCAAACGCCATGAGCGCGGCGAGATCCTGCCCGCCATCGGCGATACGAATCTTGGAGCTCAACGCACAGGCAATCTCAAAGCGCATGGCGACGTCCTCGTCTGCCCCGCGCGCACCGAACCGGTTGAACACGGCGCTCATGCGCGTGCGCGGCACACCTACTCGACTTGCCAGTTCGATGACGCGCGACGCCGATGTCGCGGACGACACCGCAGCATCGCCAACGACCAGGCAACGGTCGCTCGCCGCCACCGCAGCCGCCACGGCGTCGCCCCAAAAGACCGAGGTATCGATAAAGACCACGTCGGATTCGCGACGCAGGACATCAAGCAGTAGCTCCACCGGACGTGCCATGAGCTCGGCTTGCTCGGGCGCCGCGACGGGACCCCAGAGCGTAACGCCCGGCGCCACGCGCATCGATGTGGCTACGATATCCGGCTCGGTGAGCGCGCCCGCCGCCGATGGCTCGATAAGCGCCGCCATATCGCGCGGAGCATCGACACCTAACAAGTCGTAAAGGTTTCCAAACATCAGGTCCAGGTCGAGCACGGCGGCACGCAAGCCCAACAGCGACGATGTGTGTGCCATGGTGGCAACGATCGTCGACTTGCCGCAACCGCCCGAACCCGAAATGGCGCAGATGACCGGAGCTCGACGCTGCGGAGCGGCAGCGTCTGCCGGCGGCATCGGAGGCGGCGGTGCGGGCGTCGGTGCCAGCGTCCCCGTCTCCTCCGCCGCAACCACACGCTGCGTCCAAGCCGGCATGGCAGCTTGTTCGGTCTGCGAAGCAAGCTCGTTCTGCGCAATCTGCTCATGCTGCATCAGCGACAACTCGCCGCACCCGGCAAAGCCCTCAACTTCGTCGAGCTCATCCACCAGATGCACGCCGTGCACGTATCCCATATCTACAGCCGGGGAGTCGCCAGCATGCTGCGCCGGCCCTCCAGCGTCATCGCATACAAGGGGGTTCCGGGGGCGCCGACCATGCTCGGCTTCCGCTTTTCCATAATCATCAACACGCGGGCCTCTTGTAGCGCGAGGCGCCCCGGGTTCCCCATCAACAAAAGCATCGGGCTCAATCGTCATGCGCCGATCGGAATCAACCGCTCCCTCGCCCGCACGCCCGTTGCCGCATATACTGTGTGCAGCGATGACCTCGGTCGCCCCCGCGCGAAACAGCCCCTCGATATCCGACGGATCGAGCGCTTCTATCAACACGACCACGCGACTCACGCGGCCTTCGGCCGTCAGGCGCGCAACAGTCTTGCGCACATCTTCGGTATCGAACAGAGACGCCGCGATGATGGCAGCCCCGCGGCGCGACGGAAACGCCCGCGCCATGGAAACCAGCCCGTCCAGGTCACCCACGCGAAGCACCTGTGCACCCACATCACGGCCCTCGACTTCCCGCTGCAACAGCCCGTAATCGCCGCACGCGCAGCACGCAAGCCAGATCGCCTTCATCACTCGTCGCCTCCGCTCTTTTTGCCGCGCGCCGTGGCGGGAATCGTCAAGCTGACCGTTCCCTTGCCCGAGGCTCCCAGCAGTTCCTTGACGTCTTCGGGGTCAGCCGCCAGCGTCACCCATTCGATCTTGCCCTCGCGCGTGGAACCGGAATCCTCACTGGTATCGATCACGTACGCACCGCACAGCCGATCGGTTACGCCGTCTTTTTGCACGTACACGTCCACGTAGCTGCCCACGCCCGCAGCACCGCCGACCGAGTGCTCGGCATCGACCGCCACCGAAACGGCGACCTTGCCCTTAGGCACCTCGAGCATGTGGCTCTCGGCCTTGGTGTAGACATTGCAGATCACGGCGTTTTTGGGAATACGCGAAGTCGTCACGTCGCCGCGCACCTGGCGTAGCTCGGTCGCCGCGTCACGCGGCAGCAGACTCGTCAACCACTCCTGGGTTATGACATTGGTCTCATCGAGGGTCTCGCCCACATCGATATCGCGCGCCGCGACGCATACCTCGACGCGATCGCCACCGTACTTGGCCAAGGTCTCAGCCTGGACCTGTTCGGCTTGCGAGCGGATCGACGAGCCGTAAACCATGCAGAGCAGAGCAGCGAGCACGCCCGCGACCAGACTGATGGCGATGCGCTTGCTCTTGTTCACGGCCGCTCCTCTCATGGCAGTGCCGGGCGAACGCCCGTACCACCATTGTCTGGGCGGCCAGAGTGCAAAGCGGCGCAATCGCAATCTTGGTTTTCGATGTCAAACCAATCGCTGACCAAAAGCTGAACAGCCCGTCAAGCTCGTGACAAGGTTTTGGTCAGCACGTCAGCAAACTGCATGTTTCGAGGCTTTTCCGCAGCAAAAAAGCCGTCTCCCGAACAGTTGGGAGACGGCTGTCATAGATAAATTCAATTACAGATGGACATCGGGATCGAGCATTTGAGCGCTCACGCGCATGGATGACGCCAGATTTTGGAACGTTTCCAGACGCAGGCCGTCGATCTGCCCGACGTCCTCGGCCTCGCGAACGGCGCAACCCGGTTCGTGGGTATGCGTGCAGTCGCCAAACCGGCACGCACGCGATGCCTCGACAATCTCGGGGAAGGCGCGTGCCAGACCCCGCTCGTGACCCACGAGCGGCAAACTGCGCAGACCCGGGGCATCGGCGATCACGCCGGCGTCGCCCGGCAGCGCCACCATCACGCGCGCGACGGTAGTGTGACGGCCCTGGTCGTCGCGTTCGCGCACACCGCCGGTCGCCAACGTATCGTGGCCCAGCAGTGCATTGAGCAGCGTCGACTTGCCGGCACCCGACTCGCCCAGAATCATGGCGCAGCTCCCGGCAGGCACGCAGGCACGGACCTCGTCCAGACCGCGGCCCTCGGCAGAAGACGTCACGATCACGCGCACGTCCGGACCCACCAGACGACGCACGCGGTCCAGATCGCGCTCGAGCTCATCGGCCTCGCAGCGGTCGGCCTTGGTGAGCACCACCACCGGCTCGGCATCGCAATCGAGCGCCAACACCAGTGAGCGCGCCACGCGATCGAGCAGCACCTCGCCGGCGCCGAGCGCCTGCACGATCAGCACGCTGTCAACGTTGGAGCAGAGCACCTGGCGCTCACCGCGGGCACGGCCGCGCCAACGCTCAAAGCTCGTACGGCGCGGCAGTACGCATTCAATCACGCCCATATCGTGCCCGGGAGCGCGGCGCACCGCCACACGATCGCCCACGGCAGGCAGCAGGACCTCGTCCTCGCCGCGCGACTTGGCAAACCCCACGGCATGCTCGGCACGAAACGTGTCATCGGCAGTCGCCACCAGCGGAAACCCGCGGTCCAGGCGCACCACGGCGCCAAGCTGCATCTGCTCGGGCTCCTCGGCATGTGCGCAGAAATCATCAAAGGCAGTCTGCTGAGCTTCATCGACCGGCAGGTCATCAAACGCCGGAACATCCTGCAGCGCGTCAAGCCCCGGTACACTCGCCAGCAATTCCTCAGCAGATGCAGGGGCTTCGGTCGCGAGCTTCCGACGACGATCACGCTTAGCCCGCGCCCCCGTCGTCTTTTTCTTCGCCTTAGCCTTAGCCTTGCCCACAGATGCCTCCCAGCACAAAACCACACAACTGAGCAGGTATTTTACCCACAAAAAAGAGTCGGTCGAGCAAACGCTCGACCGACTCACATACTTTCCCTCAGCCAATGGTCCCGCGAGGTTATCCGAAGGCCCGCCCGCCGGGAGGGGTTTCTTCCGAGCGATCCCGCAGCGCGAAGCGCGAGGACCAGCGAGGAAGAAACCCCGCAGGCAGTCGGGCCGGTGGGAAGGATGGCCTTTCGACCTACTCCTTCTCGACCGCGCGCATGATCGCCTTGTAGATCTCCATCAGCGGAATAATCAGGAAGGCAAGGCCCAGGGCAGCGACAACGCCCTTGAGCTCAAGCGTCACAGGGCCAAAGAACATCTCGGCAAGCGTCGGCTGCACGGTCACGATCACCGTCAGCACCAGTGCCAGCGCGGCAGAAGCCCACAGCCACTTGTTCTGCTTCTTCATGGTGAACAGCGACGCACGACGGCTGCGCATATTGAAGCAGTGGAAAATCTCGACCATGTTGAGCGTGATGAACGCCATCATCACGCCTTCCTCGTCGGCATTGCCGGCGATCATATCGGCGATGTGGATGTAGCCCATGTCAAAGTACACGCCCACAAAGAAGCTCGCCAGCACCAGCACGGTGATGATTAGGCCCTGGACCACGCAGTCCAGACCCATATGTCCGGCAAAGACACCATCCTTGGCGTTGCGCGGCTTGCGCTTCATGATGTCGCCCTCGGCGTCCTCCATGCCCAGCGCGAGCGCAGGGAAGCAGTCGGTAACCAGGTTCACCCACAGCAGCTGCACCGGCTGGAAGATGGTAAAGCCGATGAGCGTGGCGATAAACACCGAGAAGACCTCGGCAAGGTTGGCCGAAAGCAGGAACTGGATGACCTTGCGGATGTTGTCGTAGATGCGACGGCCCTCTTCGCAGGCACCGATGATGGTGGCGAAATTGTCGTCGGCAAGCACCATGTCGGCGACGTTCTTGGTGACATCGGTACCGGTGATGCCCATGCCAACGCCGATGTCGGCGCGCTTGATGGACGGGGCGTCGTTGACGCCGTCGCCCGTCATGGCCACGATCTGGTCGCGCGACTTCCAAGCCTCGACGATGCGTGTCTTGTGCTCGGGCTGGACGCGGGCGTACACGCCGTAGTCCTCGATGTGCGCGTCGAGTTCCTCGTCGCTCATGCGATCGAGGTCGGCACCGGTGATGGCATGGCTGCGATCGGTGACGATGCCCAGCTGCTTGGCGATGGCCACGGCGGTGTCGATGTGGTCGCCCGTGATCATGACGGTGCGAATGCCAGCGTCGTGGGCCTCGCGGATGGCTTCGGCGACCTCGGGGCGGACCGGGTCGATCATGCCGGACAGGCCGCAGAAGACCAGGTCGTGCTCGAGCGCAGCGGGGCTGCAGTCGCTCGGGACCTCGGTGTAGGTGCGGCTTGCCAGCGCCAGCACGCGCAGAGCCTCGTCGGCCATGGCCTTGTTGGCGGCCACGAGCTCGGCGCGACGCTCCTCGGTCAGCGGGACGACCTTTTCGCCCTCGTAGATATGGGTGCACAGGCCGATCACCACGTCGGGCGCGCCCTTGGTATACTGCTCGTACTCGCCATCCAAGGTCTCGACGATCACGGACATCATCTTGCGGCCCGAGTCGAACGGGGCCTCGCCCACGCGCGGATGCTCGGCAGTCAGGCCGGTGAGGCCAGCCTTGCCGGCGTCGTTGACGAGCGCGCACTCGGTCGGCTCGCCCACGGCCTCGCCCAGCTCCTCGTCCCACTGAGCATCGGAGCACAGCGCCATGCCGGCCAGGAACTTCTCCTTGGGCGCAGCGAGCTCGTGCTTGACGACGGTCATCTTGTTCTGGGTAAGGGTACCGGTCTTGTCGGAGCAGATGGTCTGTGTGCAGCCAAGGGTCTCGACAGCAGAGAGCTTGCGGATAATCGCCTGGCGCTTGGCCATCTTGGTCACGCCAAGCGAAAGGACGATGGTCACGACGGCAACAAGGCCCTCGGGGATGGCGGCGACGGCGAGCGAGACGGCAACCATAAAGGTGTCGAGCAGGGCAGTCGGATCGGTAAGGACGTTGCCCACGCCGTGGCGGAGGATGTCAACGCCAAAGATGACGACGCAGATGACGATCACCATGATGGTGAGGATGCGGCTGAGCTCGGCGAGCTTCACCTGCAGCGGCGTGAGCTCTTCCTTGGCCTCGGCCAGGGCGCCGGCGATCTTGCCCATCTCGGTGTTCATGCCGGTGCCGACCACGACGGCGCGACCACGGCCGTACACGACGGTGGAGCCCATATAGCACATGTTCTTACGGTCGCCGAGCGGCACGTCGTCGGTGCCGGCGGCGAGCTCGATCACGTTGGCATGCTTCTCGACGGGCACGGACTCGCCGGTGAGCGCGGCCTCTTCGATCTTCATCGTGGCGCTCTCGAGCACGCGGCAGTCGGCCGGGACGGAGTCGCCCGCCTCGAGCATGATCACGTCGCCGGGCACGAGCTCGGCGCTCGGCAGGTGCACGAGCTTGCCGTCGCGTAGCACCTTGGACTGCGCCGCACTCATCTCCTGCAGGGCCTCGAGGGCCTCCTCGCTCTTGGCTTCCTGGACCACGCCCAGCACCGAGTTGACGATAACGACGAACATGATGATGGCAACATCGGCAAAGTCGGGCTCGCCCTTGACCATGCCCGTGAGCGCACTGATGACGGCGGCAACGATCAGCATGATGACCATGGGGTCGGCCATCTGTTCAAAGAAACGCTTCCACAGCGGCGTCTTCTCAGCTTCCTCGAGCTTGTTAGGGCCTGTCTTGGCGAGGCGCGACGACGCCTCGTCGTTGCTCAGGCCGAGGTTCTCATCGACACCTTGGTCGCTGAGCACCTCCGCCGCGGCGGACAGGTATTCCTTTTGCATATAGAGTCCCCTCCTGGGATTCGGGCCACTCAGCAGATTGATGCCCGATCATAATTCCCAGGAGAAGGGCAAGGGCTCATCAAGGCTGCCGTGCTGAGCGGCAGTTGATAGTGGAGCTATGGTACCCCAAAGCGACGCGTCTAGCCAAAACAATCCATCTGGAAATATGGTCCCACCGCAACGGTGCAGACCATGTGATGCTCAACATTGATAAAACGTTTTTTCTTCGGCACATCGTCAAACTGAAATATCGCCCAGATAGCAGCGGTTAGAGCGGTTGGTAAAGATTTTTCATATACCGTTTTTCTCGCAAAAAATGAACTTCCATTTCGGCATACGGTCGATTTTTTGGGGTATTCGGTCGGCATTTCGTTATAATCATCTCGGTTTTATTTCTTATGGTTTATCTATCAGCGCAAGACGATGTCAGATGGAGGTCTGAATGTACAAGCGCACTAAGATTGTATGCACCATGGGTCCCGCCTGCGATAGCGACGAGACCATCCGCGAGATGATCAAGGCGGGCATGAACGTCGCCCGTTTTAACTTCTCGCACGGCTCCTACGACGAGCACCACGGTCGCATCGAGCGCGTCCGCCGTATTTCCAAGGAGCTCGGTCTGCCTGTCGGCATCCTGCTCGACACCAAGGGCCCCGAGGTCCGCACCGGCCTTCTGGTCGACGGCAAGAAGGTTGCCGTCAAGACCGGCGATAAGATCGTCGTCACCGCTCAGCCCACGTCCGAGGATTTCCACGGCACCGCTGAGCACATCTCCCTCGACTACCTGGCTCTGCCTTCCGAGGTCGAGAAGGGCTCCCTCATCCTGATCGATGACGGCCTGGTTGCCCTCGAGGTCGAGTCCGTCAGCGGCCAGGACATGACCTGCGTCGTTAAGAACGACGGCCTGATCGGCGAGCGCAAGGGCGTCAACATGCCCAACGTCAACATCTCGCTGCCCGCCATCACCGAGCGCGATCGTCAGGACATCCTCTTTGGCCTGACCGAGAACATCGACTACATCGCCGCTTCCTTCATCCGTGACGGCGAGTCCGTCCGCGGCATCCGCAAGCTTTGCCGCGAGAACGGTGGCGAGCACGTGACGATCTTCCCGAAGATCGAGTGCGCCCTGGGCGTCGAGAACTTCGACGAGATCCTCGAGGCTTCCGACGGCATCATGGTCGCCCGTGGCGACCTGGGTATCGAGATCAAGCCCGAGCTCGTTCCGCACATCCAGAAGGAGATCATCGCCAAGTGCAACGCGGCCTACAAGCCCGTTATCACCGCTACGCAGATGCTCGACTCCATGCAGCAGAACCCGCGCCCGACGCGCGCCGAGGTTGCCGACGTTGCTAACGCCATCTACGACGGCACCGACGCCGTTATGCTCTCTGGCGAGTCCGCTGCCGGTAAGTACCCGGTCGAGGCCGTTAAGATGCAGGCCAGCATTGCTCTCGAGACCGAGAAGTACCTCCCGGCCCACGCTCCGCTCGAGGTTCCGGCCGACGCTCACGGCACCCGCGTCGTCAACAACGTTGTGGGTATGTCCGCTGTGAACATGGCCACCACCGTTGGCGCCAAGTGCATCACCGTGCCGACGACCACCGGTCGTACCGCTCGCCTGATCTCGCACTTCCGCCCCAACATGCCGATCTGCGCGTTCTCCCGCCACGAGTGGGCCGTCCAGCAGATGATCATGTACTGGGGCGTTATCCCGCACCAGGCCGAGATTACCCAGGGCACCGTCAACGGCACGATCGTCAAGGCGATCGAGACCGCTAAGGAGCTCGGCTACGTCGAGGCTGGCGATTTGACCGTCGCTACCGCCGGCGATCCCCGCATGAGCGTCCAGCTCGAGGACAAGGTCTCCTCGACCAACGTCGCTTACGTCGCTCAGGTGCGTTAAGTCGTACTTGCAAGCATGTTTGCATTGCAAAGGGCCCGGAAGGCTTCGCCTTCCGGGCCCTTTTTCTGTGTCAATGCCGGCACACGGCAAAACACGCACCCATTTCTTTACCAAAAGCGCGAAATCCACCTTTCGAGGCCCAAAAATAAAGTCCCAAGCGCTAAAAGTGTTCGCCCGATGGCGAAACCACACCTTACCCGACGCTGCTAAATCGTTTTAGCAAGAGCCAGATCGACCGCGTTTTCGGAAGTATGCGGCAAATTCTGAGACCTCCGAGCACACCCCGTTTTTTCGCAACAAAATGCCTGATAAACTGGCCTCAAAAGCCAGGTCTGCTCACAGGGTTCAGATTTTGCCGCATACTTCCGAATTGACGCTGGCATCGCACGGTCCAAAAGCACATTTCGACCAGGAGGATATCATGGACCTGACGCTATGCGGTCAATCCGCTTTTTACTATCACTGTATCCCGCCGCAGGTATTAGGGCTTTACCCCGCCATTAGCCTTGGCAATATGGATCGCAGATGTTGCGGCCTCGGAAGTCATGCAGTTGTAAAAGACCTACTTCACGCACCGCTTCACAGGTTTGTATTCACTCGAGCACAATCCGGGTCGCGAAGCCTGTTTAAATCGCACCTCCTGACCCAAGAGCCGCCTCCCGGGTCGTTTAGGCAAACTGAACATGGATTTGATGTCACGTCGCCCGAGTTTACGCTGCTCAGCCTTGCTACGCAGGTCTCACGCAACCAGCTACTCATGGCTTGCTACGAGATGTGCGGCTCCTTTGCAGTGTTTAAGCCCTGCGAGCGAACGCAACAACATCTTGATGAAGCTATTTCGCTTAAGCTCATTCCACCCAACTGCTGCTGGGAGCGTGTTGTCGACACCAAGGGCAATGACACCAATTTGTGGAAGCGCCCGCCGCTCCTCAGCGCGGCGGATATCGCCGCGTTCGCCAAGCAGGCTGCAGGCCTGCGCGGCGTTAAACAACTGCGCTGGGCGGCCGAGCACATGACGGGGCAGACCGCCTCGCCCTTCGAAGTACAGGCCTCTATGCTTGTCTCGCTCCCCCGCAACGAGGGCGGCATGGGCATCAACATCGCAAACAACGTGCGCATCCCACTCAGCGACGCCGCGCGCTCACTGTATGACAAAACCTGCTGCTACGCCGATATCCTCATAGAGAGCAACACCGACAGCATGGGCGTCATCTTGGAATGCCAAGGCCGCTCCGCCCACGATGGCGAAGCCGCAAGTCTCTCCGATGCCGAGCGCACCACCGCCCTCACAAGCATGGGCTATGACGTTATCCAGATAACCTATGAGCAAATCAAAGACACGAAGAGCTTTAACAACATCGCCGAACTCATCCATAAAAAGGCAGGGCTCCCCTACATCCCAAAGACCGATCAGAAACGCACCACCGAAGATGCCCTGCGGCGGGAGCTATTGGTCGATTGGGATGAGCTGTTCGCCGTTAAGCCGGCCAGCTAGCAGCTAGCGATCAGGGGGACTGCGGGAACGTCAGAAGCAGCAACGCGAGCCGCAAATCCCGCCTCGGTTAGCTCGATGACCTCGGTAAACGTTGCATCGAAAAACTCCTCGGTTAGCAGGCGATACGGCGGATGATCGGGCTCGCCGGGGTTTTCGCGTACAATCTCGTGCATGACGCCGATAGTCTTGAGCACATATTCTTTATGGATGGGATACTGCCCAAAACGCGTCGCAGCGGTATAGAGGCGATCGGTCGCACGCGGAATGGAAAAGATGCCCAGCGTCTTGCCAAACCAGTCAAAATCGCCCTGCTTTTTAATGCGGAATTCCTCGCACGGCTTGCCGCCGTGTGCTTCCAGATACTGGTTCACACGCGTGTTCCATACCGTGTCGGCCACCAGATGCGACCAGACGCCCAGCGTTAAATCGAGCAGCGACTGCGCCACATCTTCGGACGCAAGCGAGAACTCACAGGCGCCGGGACCGACAACCGGCTCGGCATCCCTGTAGCGCTGAGGATAGTGCACGCGGTTCAGTCGCTCGCGCTCCTCGACAATCGAGGTAGCCTCAGCAGGTTCGCCCGCGGGTGCGCCTTTAAGCAGCGGCGCCACATAGGTATCCCAGAACTCGTGCTCGCGCGGCTTAGGGATAGGCTCGGGCTTTGCAAAGTGCGTAATGCGATACGGAATGGGATCGGCGATGCCAGGGACCATATAGCCCACGAAGATATCCGGAATCACGCAGCCAAACAAAAAGGCATTGCGGTCGCGCACGCTATCGGCAAGCACGCTAGCACGTGCCAGCAAGCGCTCCGTTTGAGCGATATGAATGTTCCAACTTGGCATAGCCACCCCCATAAAACCTGGTTAACTATACCATCACGGCAGAGTCGCACAGGCGGCCATACATACCCTACGCAGCAACTATTCCGCAGCACCGCTTTCGGTTCCATACGACGGCACGGGCGCCTCGACCACATGGTGATATCGATCGATATAGATGGCACGGGCCTCCAGGCGGCGCACCAAATCTTGATGGTGCGTACTCATCAAAACCGTCTTACCGGCAGCAACGTAGGCCAGCAAAAAGTTGACTACGATGTCGCACGAGTCCTCATCGAGCCCGTTGGTGGGCTCATCGAGCACTAGGATATCGGGGTTCATCGACACCACCGCAGCCAGCGCAACGCGCTTCTTTTGCCCGCCCGAAAGCTGATAGGGCGAGGCATCGACCAGATCGGCAACCTGGAACAGCTCCATGGCATCGCGCACGCGGCGCTTGAGCTCGTCTGCCGGCAGCCCCATCTGCGCGGGACCAAACGCGACCTCCTCGCCCACCGTAGCGCAAAAGAGCTGCGCATCGGCATTCTGGAACACAAAGCCCACGCGCTGATGAAAACGCTGAGCGGCTGCGGAATCCTTGAGATATGCCGCATCGATCACGTGCCCGTCAAACAGGTACGCACCCGCGTCCGCTAGTTCAAGACCGTTGATAAGGCGCATAATCGTCGTCTTACCGCAGCCGTTGGGACCGAGTAGGGCAACGAGTTCACCACGATCGACCTGCAGCGACACACCATCGACAACCGTATGCCCCGCATAGGAGAACACCACGTCGCGAAACTCGATGAGCGGCACGCTCTTGGCGCCAGTAGCACCGCTCGCGCCCATCACGCCATTCGTATCGTTTGCCAAAACGTCGCCCTTCCCTATCCACATCGACGGCTCGGCCGCCCGCGCTACAGCACCACGCACAACACGGCGAGCAGCACCACGACGGCCGCATAAACCGCATCGCGCCAGCCAAAGCCGCTCCGCCCGGGCGCCGGGTACGCACCGGCAAAGCCGCGGCAGAGCATAGCCTCGTCCATCGCGTGGCTACATTCCATCGCCTTGATAAACGTCATGCCCATGATACCCGCAACCGAGTCGGTGCGCGAAAACCCCTCAGGCGCGCGACCCACACTGCGCAGCATGACCGATTCGGTCAGATCGTGCGCCGTGCGTCCCAGCACCTCGATATGCTTGAGCGCCATATCAAACGTAAAGATGACCTCGTCGGGCAGATGCAGCGTCTTGAGCGCCGCCGACATGCGGCTCCAGGTAAGCGTCCATGAAACGCCCAACACAAGCGACACATTAATGAACGTCTTGAGCGCAATTTTGAGCATGGCGCCCGTAGCGGAAGCGCCCAGCAACAGGGCAGGCAGTGCCAAAACCACCGCGAGCCCCGCAGCGCCAAGTGCCGGCACAAAGGTTGCCCGCAGCCCGCGTACGGGGCGCACGGCAACGAGCACCAGCGCGATAGCCGCCATCAACATCAGATACAGCGGGCCTTGCGTCAGGCACACGCACAGAACGCAGACGAACATCCCCACCAGGCGCACCGGAGCCGAAACGCAAGAAAGGGCGCGGTCGACCATCGACCCGCCCTCGTGCGCGCCTCCACCCAGGCGAACCCGCTCAAGCAGGCTCGCCAGGTGCAGGACATTCTTTTGCATTACACGATGCCGAGCCCCCGCGGGCTCGTAACGCTGCTCGACCGCAAGCCAGCTAGGCAGCTCGGCTATTGCCATGAGCACCGCTTTCCTTGACCGTCAGCGAGACCAGGCGGAATGCGATGGTGAGCACCGCCACGCCAATCACGCCCGAAAGAATATACATCGCAGCCTGGCCGGCAAAGCCAAGGCCCTGTTCCTCGGAATAGGCCTGCAGATAATCGCCCGTGGGCAGGGCATCGGCAAAGGTCGGGGTGTCGAGGCCGACTGAAGCCTGCAGACTGTCGTCACCAGCCTCCTGAACGGCAGTCGCGGCGCCCTCGGCGTCCCACTCGCCCCATGCGTCACCCGTGGCCAGCAGGCCCAGCGGCGTGGCCACAACAAGCACGGCGACCAGGATGAGCGTGGGGACCAGCGAGGTCTTCTTGGCGGTTGTACCCTCGGCAGCAAGCTGGCCATCGACGGCCTCGGGCCCGACGATAACGCTCGGCGCCGTCTTCTTGATAAAGCCGTAGATCGCGGCAGTCGCCACGCCCTCGACCACGCCGGCAACCAACATATGCGGAATCATCATGGCCGGAATGGCAATGGACAGCGGGAAGGGGCAGTACAGCGGCGCGCCCGAAGCGTTAGTAAAGAGCATGGGCTGAATACCAAACTCGACCGCCGCGCACAGGGCCGCCAGGCACAGGCCGACCCAGCCGCTTACGATGGCCGAAACCGAGGTGCCCCAGCTCTTGTCGTGCAAACGGCTGTTGAGCGCACGGAACACGATAGCAGCGGCAAACGGCAGCACGAAAGCCATGTTAAAGCAGTTGGCGCCAAAGGACAGGATGCCGCCGTCGCCAAACAGCAGCGCCTGCAGCGCCAGCGCGACCGAAACCGCGATGGCAGCGGCCTCGGGACCCAACAGCAGTGCGATGAGCGCACCACCAACGGCGTGACCCGTGGTGCCACCGGGCAGCGGAACGTTAAACATCATGAGCAAGAAGGAGAATGCGGCGCAAATACCCAGAAAGGCCATATGCTCGCGATCGAGCGTGACGCGCACTTTCTTGATGCAGTGAACCCATACGGGCACCATCGCCACCGCCATAACGGCATCGGTCTGCGGGGACAGATAATTATCGGGAATATGCATGAGCCCTCTCAATCAGAACGTTGCGTGTTACGTTTCCAACAATCCGTAACACCGACTCTGCATACTAACAAAAAGGCGCACCGCCCACAACGCAGCACGCCCTTGCAATACGTACGTTATTAACCCAGGTCCACGCACCGCCCAATAAAGGCCCATGCACTCCCAACTTTCCGGTCACCCGGAAGAAGGTGCAGTCCGCTCGCAACAAGGTTAACGCAGGAACCCGCCCCCGAGAGGGGTTTTCTAAGGCAACATCCCGCAGCCGCAAAGCGGCGAGGTCGTTGCCGTGAAAACCCCGCAGGGGGCGGGTTCCGAACGGCAAAGATTACGAGCGGACCTCGCCGTTTACGCCCTTGCACACCTTGGTGATGATCTTCTGGTGCGCCTTCTCGACCTCTTCGCTGGTAAGCGTGTGGTCGTCGGAGCGATACGTAAGCGCAAAGGCCATGGACTTCTTGCCCGCACCGATGCGGACCGGATCGCGGTAGACATCGAACAGGCGCACGCCCTCGAGCAGCTTGCCGCCGGCACTGGTAATGCGACGCTCAAGATCCTCGCAGGTCACAGTGTTGTCGACCACAATGGCAAGGTCATGCTCAACAGCCGGGTACTGCGAGAACTCGCGATAGTTCTCCTGGTTGCGGGCGCCCTTGATCAGCTTGTCCAAATCGAGCTCAAAGGCAACGACGACCTCATCGATGCCCATCGCCTCGCGCGCCTCGGGGTGAATCTCGCCGACCCAGCCCAGCACGGTTCCGCCGGACAGAACCTCGGCCGCACGACCCGGCTGCAAGAAAGCGTAGCCCTCGCCCTCGACGGGACGGAAGCGAACCTTCTCGATGCGCAGCTGGGCGAGCAGCTCCTCGACAATGCCCTTGCCAAAGAAGAAGCGCAGCTTGCGGTACTTCATGTTCCAGGACTGCTCGCTCCACTGGCCCGAGAGCACACCCGCCACGGACTTGGTCTCCTTGGGCAGGCTGGCGTTCTCGCGACCGTGGAACAGGCTGCCGACCTCGTACAGATGCACGTTAGGCGTGCCGTGGGCCTCGTTATAGGCCACAGACTGCAGCAGACCCGGCAGCAGCGAGCGGCGCATCTCGGTCTGCTCGGCCACCAGCGGGTTCATGAGAACCACGGGGCAGCCGCGGCCCTCGGTGGACATACCGATCTTCTCCAGGTCGCCCGGGGCGGCAAAGCCAAAGGTCGTGGTCTCGTTGAGGCCACAGGCGCGCAGGATCTCGCCGACCTTGCGGGTGAGCTTCTGCTCGCGGGTCAGGCCGCCGATGTGGTTCTTGGCAGCCGGGATGGTCGCCGTCACGCGGCCCATGCCCCACAGGCGCAGGACCTCCTCGATCAGGTCGATCTCACGCGGCAGGTCGGGACGGAAGCTCGGCGGCGTGACCATAAAGTCCTCGCCGTCGCGCTCGACGGTGCAGCCCAGACGGGTGAGCGAACGCTCGATAAAGTCGGGCTCGATGTCGGCACCGCAGATGGCATGCACGCGGGCCAGGCGCAGCCTAATGCTGTCGATGGTCTTGGGCGCGGGGAACACGTCCACATAGCCGGGGGCGACCTCGCCGCCGGCAATCTCCTCGATAAGCGCGCACGTCACATTGGCGACGTCCACGCAGCCGGTCTCGTCGACCTGGCGCTCAAAGCGGATGGAGGCGTCGGAGATCAGCGACAGGTCACGGCTGGTGTGCGAGGTGCGGCCGGCGTTGAAGCAGGCGCTCTCGACCATCACGTCAACGGTATCGTCCTCGATCTCGGAATCCATGCCGCCCATAACGCCGGCCAACGCCACGGGGCGCTCGCCGTCGGTGATAAGGCCCATGCCGGCGTCGAGCACGCGCTCCTCGCCATCGAGCGTCGTGAATTTCTCATCCTGCTGGGCGGCGCGAACCACCACGCGGCGGTGGCCATCGCGCTCGGCAAAGGTGTCCAGGTCAAAGGCGTGCAGCGGCTGACCGGTGAGCATCATCACGTAGTTGGTGATGTCGACGATGTTGTTGTGCGGACGCACGCCCAGGGCGTTAAGGCGCTTGACCATCCAGTCGGGCGACGGGCCGACCTTCACGTTGCGCACGATGCGGACGACATAGCGGTCGCACAGGCCCTCGTCGGCAATCTCGACGGAAAGCTCGTCGTCGGTCGCGCGGCCAGTCTCCGCCTTGATGGCGGGCAGCTCAACGTGGAAATCGCGATCGAAAATGGCGCCGGTCTCGCGGGCCATGCCGATCATGGACAGGCAGTCGGGGCGGTTGGGCGTGATCTCGCAGTCGAGCACAGTATCACTCGAGCCCACATACTCGGCAAACGGCATGCCGCAGGGCGTATCCTCGGGCAGGATCATAATGCCAGAGTGGTCGCCGCCCAGGCCGAGCTCGCGTGCGGAGCAGTTCATGCCCATGGACACGACGCCGCGAAGCTTGCTCTTCTTGATCTTGACGTCGCCGGGCAGAACTGCGCCGATCATGGCCGTGACGATGTGGTCGCCGGCCTCGAAGTTCTGCGCGCCGCAGACGATCTGCAGCGGAGCGGGGTTGCCATCAGCGTCGAGGTTCTTGTCGCCCACGTCGACCGAGCACACATACATGTGGTCGCTATCGGGGTGCGGGGTCTTGGTGAGTACCTTGGCAGTCACCACGTGGTCGAAGGACTCGCCCACGGTGTCGATCGCCTCGACCTCGGTGCCGGTACGGATATATTCGTCCGAAAGAGTCTTGGGATCCTCCGGAATATCGATCATGGTCTTGAGCCAGTCGTAAGAAACGCGCATCTAACTGGTCTCCTTTCATCTGTAACGCCTGCAATAAACAGTCGGAAAACTCCAGCTACGGAGACGGGTTTCCGAGGTGCCGCAGATTGCCTTGAAAGAGGAGGGCCGCGTACTTAGGTACGCAACCGACGATTGAAAGGCAAGGTGCGGTGGCTCGGGAAGCCGCCGGGACAGGTCGACTTAAAATTGGTTCAGGAAGCGCATATCGCCTGTCATGAGCGTTCTGAGGTCCGGCAGGTCGTAGCGCAGGGCCGCGACGCGCTCGGCGCCAATGCCAAAGGCGAAGCCGGTGTACTTCTCGGGATCGATGCCGCAGTTGATCAGGACGTTGGGGTCGACCATGCCGCAGCCCAAGATCTCGATCCAGCCGCTGTGCTTGCAGAAGTTGCAGCCCTTGCCGCCGCACACGTGGCAGCTCACGTCCACCTCGCAGCTGGGCTCGGTGAAGGGGAAGAAGTGCGGGCGGTAACGCGTCTTGCGATCCTCGCCAAACATGCACTTAACAAAGTAGTCGAGCGTGCCCTTCAGGTCGCCAAAGGTGATGCCCTCGTCGACGACCAGGCCCTCGATCTGGTTGAACTGCGGCAGGTGGCAGGCATCGGCCGTGTCGGGACGGTAGACGGTGCCCGGGCAGATCATGTAGATGGGCGGCTTCTGCGACTCCATAGTGTGGATCTGCACGCCCGAAGTCTGGGTGCGCAGCAGCACGTCGGACTCGCCGTGGGCGTGAGCCTCGGGGTGCGCGACGCTGCCGGGGTTGTTGTCGACCACGTAGAAGGTATCGCGGGCCGAGCGGCTCGGGTGATCCATGGGAGCGTTGAGCGCGGTGAAGTTGTAGTAAGAGGTGTCGACCATGGGGCCGGACTCGACGGTGTAGCCGATGCCGCAGAAGATGTCCTCGGCCTCCTCGATGATTTGCTTGATCAGGTGCTGGTGGCCGATCTGCGGACGGATGCCCGGCAGCGTGATGTCGACGGCGTCGTGCTCGAGTGCGCGCTTGAGGGCGGCGGCCTTCATCTCGGTGTTTCGCTCGTCGAGCATGCCCTCGATCAGCTGGCGCATCTCGTTGGCGCGCTTGCCCATCACGGGACGATCCTCGGGGGCGAGCTTGCCCATCATGCGCATCAAGCCGGTGATACGACCCTTGCGACCGAGCAGCTCAACACGCGCAGCCTCGAGCTTGGCGGCGTCATCGGCGCCTGCGACGAGCTCCTTGGCCTCTTCCTCGAGTTTGACCAGATCATCAATCAGACTCATGTCTTCCCTTTCGTCTCTCGCGCATCCGCGCTCCGGGACGGCTGACGCCGCCCGATGCTGCGGATGCGCGGCCCGGTTCGGTAACAAAAAACCGTCCTCGGGCATGTGCATTGCCCAAGGACGGTTGAATTCCGCGGTACCACCTTGTTTGACCCAGCGGATGTCTGGCCCGCCGTGCCCACTCTGCACCCCTTATCGCGAGGCTCACGGCTTCCCTACTGGGGCTTCGCCGCCGCTAGCCGCGCGCCCGTTGAGGTCGCTGCTCGGGAGTGAACGCTTGGCCCTTGCCACCGCAGGAAGGCTTGCAGCCCATGACCTTCCCTCTCTTGCCGGCGACGCGGCGGGCAAAACCCTCTCCGTCAACGCATTGGGCTACAGGATACCACATTGTGTGGGCGTATCGCCGCGTTCCGTTTTGTTCGTGCTGGGTACAAGGCAGGTAGCTGTGCAAACTGGCCGCGCCGCCGCGTGCGACGGGCGACCTGCGAGATCAAGGATATGGTATGGGAAAGAACAAGGATAAGATGGCCAAGCCCGCAGCGGATAAGACGCCCAAAGGCATGAAGGTCGATAAGGCCGTCAAAAAATTCCGCAAGCTCGAGGGCAAGCTGTGGACCCGCGAGTACCTGCTCAAGATTGCCGAGTTTGACGGCGCGACCATTGCTCCCGCCAACGGCGCTGCGGCGCGCGCCGATGCTATGGGCACGCTTGCCGGCGAGCATCACAAGCTGCTGACCAGTGAGAAGTCCGTTGAGCTCGTACGCTCGCTGGCACGCGAGACCGTCGCCGGTGGCAAGATCGACGACCCGCAGCTGCTCGACGAGATTCGCGTACTCGGCCGCGACCAGCGCGAGGCAAGCGTCATCCCCACCGAGGAAGCCGAGGCCTGGACCAGGCTCACCTGCGAGGCCGACGCCGTGTGGCACAAGGCCAAGACGGCCAATGACTGGGCGAGCTTTGAGCCCTATGTGGATAGAATCGTCGCCCAACTTAAGCATCAGGCCGAGCTCATGGACCCCAAGCGCGACCCATACGATGTTTGGCTCGACCAGTACGAGCGCGGGCTTTCCGCCAAGAGCTTCGACGCATTTTGCGACGAGGTCAAGGCCACGGTCGTTCCGCTCGTGCACGCCATCGGCGAGCGCGGCCAGCAGCCCGATGCCGACTTCTTGCACGCCCGCGTGCCCGAGGCCGCCCAGCGCGCCATGAGTTTCGACCTTATGAAGCTTGTCGGTCTGGACCTGGACGACACCACGCTCGCCTTTACCGAGCATCCGTTTAGCGAGGGCTTCTCGGTGGGCGACGCGCGTATTGCCACGCACATCTATGAGGACGACTGCATCTCCAACGTCTACAGCATCATCCACGAGGCAGGACACGCCATGTACGAGCTGGGCGTGAACCCCGCCTATGCGCGCACGTGCCTGGAGGGCGGCACCTCTATGGGCATCCACGAGAGCCAAAGCCGCTTCTTCGAGAACACCGTGGGCCGCAGCCGTGCCTTTATGGGACCGCTGCTGCAGGTGCTGCGCCGTCACGCGCCCGAGGTCTACGGCGATGTGGACGAGGACACGCTCTACCGCGCCGTGAACATTGCGCAGCCGTCGCTAATCCGCACCGAGGCCGACGAGCTCACCTATCCGCTGCATATTATGGTGCGCTACGAGATTGAGCGCATGCTGTTTGCCGGTGAGGCCACGGCCAAGGACATCCCCGCGCTTTGGAACCGCTTTATGGACGAGTACCTGGGCGTTTCCGTTCCCGACGACACGCGCGGCTGCCTGCAGGATACGCACTGGAGTGGCGGCTCGTTTGGCTACTTCCCCACGTATGCGCTGGGTAGCGCCTACGATTCCATGTTTGTGCCGGCCATGTGCCGCGACGGCGTGGATCTCAACGGCGCCTGCACGAGCGGCGACCTGTCACCCGTCCGCACCTGGCTGGGCGAGCACATTTGGCAGTGGGGCCGCGCCAAGGACGCGCCTGAGCTTATCGAGGGTGCATGCGGCATGCCGTTCGACGCCCGCTACTACTGCAGCTACCTGCAGGACAAGTTCACCACGCTCTACCAGCTGTAAGGATTGACCAGCACGCCATCGCCAACGCCAACCATGTTGACGCCAATGTCTTGGCAACGTCAGCGAAAACGGCCCCAAGCGAGCAAGGTGACGTGAAATGAAAGGGCGCCGACCTTCTGGTCGCGCCCTTGAAATTGAACGTCAGATTGCCGCTTGGGGCCGTTTGCAGCGTCGAGCAGTTACGCGGTTTGGTAAAACCGCGTAACTACAAGGCCTCGAGTGCGTTGGCGATGCGCTTCATGGCGGTGTCGGCAGCTGCTTGGTCGGGGGCTTCAGCCAAAACGCGAATCACCGACTCGGTTCCGCTCTTGCGCACGAGCACGCGTCCTTCGCCCACCAGCGATGCCTCGGCCTCGGCGATGGCGGCCTGCACACCCATGTTGCCCAGCGCGGCGTCCTTGTCCGCCACGCGCACGGCGACCTGCGCCTGCGGCAGCAGCTTGCACGGTGCCGTGAGCTGCGAGAGCGTCTCGCGCTCGGCGCGAATCACTTCCATCACGCGCAGCGAGGTCATAATGCCGTCGCCCGTGCGCTCGATATCGCCAAAGATCGTATGGCCCGTCTGCTCGCCGCCCAGGCTGTAGCCACCCTCGCGCATCTTGGCATACACGTGACGGTCGCCCACGCCGCTGGTCACGGCGCTCAGTCCGGCAAGCTCCAACGACTTGATCAGGCCAAAGTTGCTGGCAATCGTCGGAACCACGGTACCGCCCGAAAGGCGACCGTGCTTGTTCAGGTACACGCCGCACACGTACAGGATCTGGTCGCCATCGACCACGCGGCCGCGCTCGTCCACGGCCAGGCAGCGGTCGGCATCGCCGTCATAGGCAAAGCCCACGTCCAGGCCCTGCTCCACCACGTGGCGCTGCAGGCGCTCCATATGCGTGGAGCCGCAGTCGACGTTGATGTTAAAGCCATCGGGCGCGGCGTTGATCACGCGCACGTCGGCACCGAGCGCGTCAAACACCGGCTTGGCCACCGAGGAAGCCGAGCCGTTGGCGCAGTCGATGCCGATCTTGACGCCCTGCAGCGAAAAGTTCGCACTTGCAATGAGCGAAGCAATGTAGCGGTTGCGGCCCTGCATGTAGTCCACCGTGGCGCCGATGTGGTTGCCCGTTGCCAGCGGCACCTCGCTCTTGCCATCGATGTAGTCCTCGATGAGCTCCAGCACGTCCTCGTCCATCTTAAAGCCGTCGCTGTTGACGAGCTTAATGCCGTTATCGCAAAACGGGTTGTGGCTCGCGCTGATCATGATGCCGCAATCGAAGCGGCCTTCCACGGTCTGATGCGCTACGCCCGGCGTGGGGATCACGTGCAGCATATAGGCGTCCGCACCGCTCGCGACCAGGCCGCTCACTAGCGCCGCCTCGAACATATAGCTCGAGCGACGCGTGTCCTTGCCCACGATGACGCGTGCCTTGCGCTCGCGGTTGGCGCCGTAATACCAGCCCACAAAACGACCAATCTTATAAGCGTGCTCTACCGTCAGCCCAACATTGGCCTCACCGCGAAAGCCGTCGGTGCCAAAGTACTTCATGCGCTCTCCTTACAAAATAGGGGCGAACAGATTGTCTGTCCGCCCCAAAATGGTACTCGATTATCTGCGCTACCAGAAAAACCCTACGCCGACGCGCTGTCGCGAGCCGCCTGGCATGTAGGAGTCTGACGCAGCGTAAGCGACTTGTCCCCCGCCTCGGCCGACGTGGTCAGCGTATATGTGATCGTCGTCGTCTCGCCAGCATGCAGGTCAACGGTGCCCGAATAGAAGGGGATTCCATGCCACGTAGCGGCGCCAAGACCAAACTGGGTGCCCTCGACGGTCAGATCAGTAATGTTGCCGCCCGTCGGTGCAAACAACGAGACATTCAGACGCTCGTCGTCGCGCGCTGCATCGGGCGCGCTCGCCGCGACGTAGTCGGGCAGCTTGCCTGCCTCCTCCTGCGTCATGATGTTCGTCAGGGTAACGGTGATGCGATACGAGCACGTGCCGTCACCGTTCTTGACGCCCTGGCCAATCTGCGTATCGGCATTCAGGTACCAGTCGAGCTTGGAGAAGCTCAGGTTGTTAAAGTAGACACCAGCGACGGGATCTTCACTCGGGTCATCCGGATCGGGCAGCGAAGCGTCAATGCCCGTCTCTTTGATGGCATTCTGCTCGTCATCGTTTTTCATCCAAGCAATCAGACGACCCTCTTCGGCACCGCGCTCAACGGCGCTGACAAGCTTTGTAACGTCGACGTCACCGATGCCACCGAGAATCTTGTCGAAGGCAGCGCTGGCGACGGATGCAAAGATGCCGTCCGACTCCTCGACCGGATAGTTCCAGTACACATCGTGCATGAGGACCTTTGCGGCGTTGGTGCCGTCGACAACCGTTCCGTCGGGCAGCGACACATTACCGACCAGGCCCAGCAGATACTGCAGGAACACCGGGTCAATGCCCACGACGCCGTCAACGTCCTGGCCATATTGAGATTTCCACAGGGCTGCGACACGCTGCGAGTTGCGGGGCCAATCGGGCGAATAGGTATTGCCCGAGTTGTACAGGTTACCGTGGTTGCCGAACAACGCCTCATCCTCTTCGTCGACGCTCTCGACTGCCTCATCCTCGCTGAGTCCAATACGGGGAACAAACTCGCCAATCGACATCTGGCCGTCGGTGACCGAAATCAGGCCCTGCGAACCGCCAAAGCCGCCGCAGGCACGAATCTCGACGTTGTTCATGGCGTACATAAGGTAGTTGCGCGTCTGGCCGTTGGCACCGAGCATCTGGGGAAGGACGGGGGCGACCTTCTCCGCCGCGTCAACCGCGCCGTTGAGGGTGGCAAAGCCGTCCTTGGCCTTATCGACCAGCTCGGTCACCTGGGAAATATGAGTATCGCCAATGCCCTGGATCTTCTCGTTGGCGCTCTTGAACACCTTCGAGCTATCGGAGAGCGAATCGGCGACCGCCTGCAGCGCGGACACGTTGATAGTCCCATCCTGGAACAACTTGCCGGGCGTGGCCTGCGAAAGGTTATCGGCCATGGGAACCAGCGCATTGCTCGAGACATCGGACAGGGCGTCGATCATGGTGCGTGCAGCATTGATGTCGCCGCCATACACCGGGATAAACGAAGCCGCCGTCCACAGCGGGCTCGAGGTCTCCGCCTTCATGCTGTCGAAGAGCTCATCAATCTTCTTCGCGTCGTCAGGCAGCGTCGAAAAATCGCCCGACGTGACCTTGTCCTTAAGGCCACCGACGATCTCGACAGCCTCCTTCGCTTCGCTCTTTACGGTCTTTGCCGAGTTAAGCAGCATAAAGCCGCTTGCGCCAAGCGCAACGAGAAGCACCGCGACTACAGCGGCAATAATGGCGCCAGTGTGACGCTTTTTGCGCTCGCCCTTGCGATGGCGATGACGGACCAGACCGTCAGAGGTCGAACTCGACGAAGCGTCGCTACCGTAGTTCAAGCCAAAATCGTAATAATCTTCCTTGGAACCCGAGCCCGCAAACTCGGCACCGCTATCATCCAGGCGGGCGAACGTGCCAGTCTCGGAGGCGCCGGTGTAAATCGTGCCAAGGTTACCCGTAAGCCCCGCGCCACCGGCAGAGGGAGTATTGTTGGCGGCCTTGCCGGCATTAACGTTGCCGGCGGTATTCGCGGCGTTGGCAGCACCTGCGTTGTTCGCAGGTATCGAAGGGGCCCCGCTCGGCTGCGACGTGGAGGTTGCACCGCCCGCAAAGACATTCCCTCTTGCACGGCCGGTCTTTTTTGCCTTTTGAGACTGCTCGTACAGAGCGGTAAACATCGCCGTCTCGCCCGGGGACACGCGCTTACCGGAACCGCCCTGCCCAGCGCCGCCCGGCGTGCCGGCCTTACCAGCCCCGTTCGGACGCGGCGGAACTGCAGGACGGCCGCTATCGCTGCCCTTAAAGTGATTACCAGCCATAAAGAAATCCTCGCAATTGAGTCGCAATGAAAAAGTCCATAACGTTGCTAGTTTATGGCATTTTGAGCATCGACAGCTAAACTCCAGACACGGACATCAATTGGCGAAAATGTGGCACAACGCCTTTTCCGTCTTGGCGCCAGCTACACCGTCAAAAACACCATCGCGATAATCATGGCAAAGCCCGCCAGGTCGGTGGGCAAAAACACCGTTCCCAGCATAAGGGCGCTGGTGATGGTGGCCGAAACCGGCTCCATGGTTCCAAGGAGGCTCGCGCGCACCGAGCCAATCTCCTTAACGCCCTGCATGTAGAACATATAGGCGAAGAACGACCCCACCACAATAAATATCGCGAGCGCGCCGACACCCGAGGGGCCGAGCGCCGGCATATGCGCCCACGGCTGGGTAAAGATACTCATCACGATTCCCGCCGAAAGCATGGCCGAGCCCGTGACGACCGGGCTACCGTATTTGTTGAGGATTCCGGCAGGGATGATTGCTATGCAGGCACCGCCCACTGCGCACAAAAGGCCCGAGAGCAGGCCCATCGGCGAGATGTTGAGCGTACTGGGGTCGCCGCCCGTGGCGATCAAAAACGTTCCGCCCAATGCGAGCAAAATGCCAAGAGCCTCGCGCGTGCGCGGCAGTCGATGCGCGGTGACGCAGGCATACCCCATGACGACCACCAGCTGCAGGCACTGGAAGACGGTCGCGGTGCCCGCGTTGGTCAGGCGCACGGCTGACAGATAGCAAAGCTGGTTGAACAGCAGGCCAAAGATCGTAAACAGAATAAGCTGCTTGCGATCGGCGGGGGTAGTCCACAGCTCGATCAAGCGGTCGCGGTCTTTTCTGAGCACAACGAACATAAAGAGCAGGCCAGCGATAACTTGGCGCACGCTCATCAGCCAAAACGTCTCGATATGGCACACGTCAAAGAGGTAGCTGGCGCTGGTGCCAGAAAAACCCCAAAACGTACCGCCGGCAAACGCGGCGAGCGTACCCAGGGCCATCTTGCGCGCCTGGGCGTCGTTGAGGCGGTCGCGCCATGCGCGGCGGGTGCTGCGGCTCAGCTCGTCAGTCCCCTCGGGCACGATAAAATCAGACGCCGCCGTCATCGGTACCGAAGCCCTTTCACGTGCACACTGCGCCGAGCGCTTCTGTTCCATCCCACTCCCCCGAAATCAATTGGCAATAAAGCGTCCAAACTGTAGCACGAATATTGGTATGAAATAGCAGATGATGCGGAGCATCTGCGAGCGTCCAAATTGCAGGGACGAAAGGCACCGATGAGCTATGCCGAGCGGTTGGAATCGCCTGGGGCGCCGGGATCGGCTTCCGCACTTTCATCGGTATGGCCACCGTCGGCATCGCCCTCGTCACCGGCGTCGCCCTGCTCCTCCTGCTCGCGACGGCGCTTTTCGCGAATCTGCTCCACGGCTGCGCGCAGGGCGGCCTCGTCCTCGGCGCGTGCCACCTCTTGCGTTGTCTTGACCATATGGCGAATCTCGAGCAGCAGCAGCACGATCAGCGGCACCACGATAAGCGGAAAGAACAGCAGCGGATTGGTGAGCAACGAGACCACCACGCCCAGCCCCACCGAGACAAAGACCACGCGCCCCACCACGTCGGCGGCGGGCACGGGCGCGGCGTCCTCGACCGGATTGGCATCGCCCTTGGTGCGGTAAACCGGCGTGCCGTCGGCCGCATCCTCCACGGCAACGATGCGATGCGTGTTGAGCGAACCCTCCAGCGCGTCATCGGACGAATGGAAGGTGATGATGTCGCCCACCTGATAGACCTGGCTGTTGTCGGTATCGACGACGATAAACGAATGCACGGGAATCGCCGGCTCCATCGAGCCGGTCAGCGTACGCATAAAGCCATAGCCCATGATGGTGGGGATCTCACCAGCGGGCGTGAACACCGTGCGCAGCAACACCACAAAGGCGACCAGGATCACCACGGTCGCCAACACGTTGATCACGCGGAGCACGTGCTTCATCACTTGTCGGCGTCCTTTGCGGAAGGCTCGACGTCAGTGGCGTCAGATGCCGAAACGTCGGTCTCATCTCCCTCAACGGTCGTGGCGACATCGCCCTCGGCGGCCTCTCCGCGCAAGCGAGCCAGCAGATAGCGCGACAGGCTGTTGCCCTCGGCACGGCGCTCGGCGCGGGCGCGATCGCGCTCGGACTGCTCCAGCTCCTGTGCCAACGAGTCCAAGCGTTGCTGCATCTCCGCGCGGGCGGCCTCGAGCTCGCGCTCGTGCGCGGCCTTGGCGGCGGCGAGTTCCTGCTCAATACGCTCCCCCGCCTCGAGCTCAGCTGCAGCGATACGCGCGTCGGCGTCGGCACGAGCCTCCTCGGCGGCACGCGCGGCGGCATCGCGCTCGGCAGCGGCAGCGGCGACCTTCTCGCTGGCATCCACCGTAGCCTGCTCAACGGCAGAATCGGCGGCAGCACGGGCGGCGTCGATCGCAGCATCGGCGGCCTGCTGGGCGGCGGCAACCTTCTCCTCGGCCGCGGCAACGGTGTCGGCGAGCTTCTGCTCCGCCTCGGCCGCGGCGACGTCGGCAGTCTCCTGCGCGGCACGGGCATCGCGCTCGGCCGCCAGCCGCACTTCCTCGATCTGCAGCTTGGCGGCGTCCAGCTTGGCATGCACCTCGGCGAGCTCCTTGGCAGACGCCTCGCGCACGCCGGCAAGCTCGGCTGCGGCGGCGTCCTTGGCGGCCTGCAGCTCGGCAGCGTCGGCAGCTGTCTTGGCAGCCAAGGCTGCGGCAGACTCACTCTTGACCCGCGCGACTTGCTCGGCAGCAGTCTGCTCGGCAGCCGCGACCCTAGCATCTGCGTCGGCGCGGGCGACTGAGACCTCGGCATCGGCCTCGGCACGCATCTGCTCAAGCTGGGCCGCCGCGGTCGAGCGCGCCTCAACGGCAGCATTCTCGGCAGCCTTCTTGCCGGCCTCGACATCCTCCAGCGAAGCGCGTAGTTCCTCTACATCAGCCTCGGCAATCTGCGCGCGCTGCGTCAACGCCAGCTCGCGCGTCTTTGCCTCGTCCAGCTCGTCGGCCAGGTCGTCGCGCTCGTCGGTCAGCGCATGGGCCTGCACCTTCCAGGACGTAAGCTGCCCCTGCAGCTCCTCGATCTGCTCGCGCGCCTCGGCCAGCGCCTGCTCGGCATCGAGCTGGGCCTGCGTGACCTCCTCCACAAACACGCGCCGGACCTCGACGTCGGGCAGGTCGGGGCTATCGACCTGCTCTTCCTTGATCTCTTTAATAAACTTGGGCGCCACCGGCGCGTGTTGCACGCTCTCGAGCTCCTGCAGGTTGCGCTCGTCGTCGGTCAGGCTCTTAAAGACGGTGTAGTTGTTGATGAGGTTGGTGTACATCTGCACCATGTACTCGTCATCGAACGCCAGCGCCTGCTGCTGCACGTCGATGTTGTAGCCCACCTTGTCGTAGCGCTCCATAAACTGCCACAGCTGGTAGCACTTGCGGTAGTTGGGGTCTTTCATGATGAGGTTGGTGCGCTGAATGGGGCTGCGGACCGCGCTGCAGCCGTTCATGATCTGGCAGAATGACGCGCCGCGCAGCGCCATGACCAGACGGCGCACGCGGTCGATGCGCATAAAGACGTCCATGTTGTCGGCGTCGTTCTCGGCAAAGCTCTGGCGGTTTTTGACCGTCATCTCGACGTTGTACTCGATCTCCTCGTACGCGTCGTCGATCTTACTGTGCATCTTAAAGCGGTTGCGGATCTCGTTGCCCGTAGACCAAAAGATCACGTCGGTGCGCTTATCCACAAACGTCAGCAGACGCTGAATCAGATGGTAGATAAAGCGGTTCTCGTACAGGTCGTACGTCTCAACGGTGTTGACGTTGAGGATGCGCGTGGGATGGACGCCGCCATCGTCGCTCGGCGCCAGGAACTGCGTGTTCTGGCTCAGATGACGGACGCTGTCGGCGCTGATCTTTTTGGCAAGCGAGACCGGCACCACCTCTTCCTCGGTGGTGATGAAGCGGCGCGGCTTTTCGATAATGGTGTTGATGGCGTCGAGCGAGTCCTCGATCATGCTAATCCATTCCTCGTCCACCACCTTGACGAGCTCCTCGCGCTGCTGCTCGATCGTGGTGCCCGAGGCCTGCGCCATCTCAAACAGATAGCGGAAGTAGCGGCTGTCCTCCTGGATGGGCTCCATCTGCTCGGAGAAGCTGGTATAGAGGTCCTGAATGGTCTCGGACATGGGTTACTCCATAGGTTGGATCGATCGGTAAGGGGCGTGGCGACACCACACAGGGCAAACGCTACTGATTGTCTTGTCCCACGCCCCGCGCTTACGGCATTAGTAGAAGTTCTGGATCCGCTGCAGATACATGACGGAATCGGGCAAGCCGCCCTCGCCAAAGGTCTTCTCGATGTACTCGATCAGGCCCTTCATCTCGTCGCGCACAAAGCTCACGTTCATGGACTCAAACTTCTTGAGCACCTTGCGGGCGATGATGTAGTCCATGCCGCCCAGCTCGGTGCCGCCGCACGCCACGTACACGGGGATAAAGTCGTACATCTGCTTGATGATACGGTTGCCAAAGGCCAGCTTAAAGCGGGTCTGCAGGTACTGGTCCAGCTTGTGCATCTTCTCGAGCAGCTCGTCGTCGATCACATACTCGACCTTTGCCTTCTGGAACAGATACTGCAGATGCTCGGCCGTCACGTGCACGCGCTCGTGCGGCTCGCACTCAAACGCGTCGGCGCGCTCGTTGAGCTCGATGGGAATCGCGCGGTCGTACACCTTGTCCGTGATGGTAAAGGTGGAGTCGTCGTTGTTGGCCGTGCCAATGAACCACAGGCTGTCGGGAATGGTGAGCTTGCCGTCGTGCAGTCCCTTGGGGTCGGCGGCCCACTGGGTAGGCACCAGGTCGAGCACCCACTCGTCGTGGCTGGGCATCTCGAGCACCGACAGGATCTCGGCAAAGTAGTACTCCACGCGGGCGAGGTTCATCTCGTCGAGCACGATCATGGACGGGTCTTGGCGAAGGCCCGCCTCATACACGGCGCGGAGGAACTCGGTCTCGTTAAAGCGCTTGGAAAACTCGTTGAAGTAGCCCAGCACCTCGGTGCGATCGCGAAAACTCGGCTGCACCGACACGATGGTTGCGGGGTTGTCCAGATAGCGGCTAAAGCTGTAGGGCAGCGAGGTCTTACCGGTACCCGAGATGCCTTCCAGGATCAGCAGCTTGGAGGCGGCCATGCCGGCCACAAAGCGGCGGATGACCTCGGGCGTGTAGTAGAGCTTCATCTGGCTGCAGGCGAACGCGCGGAAGCTGTCGACAAAGTCCTCGAGCGAGATGGCATCGTCGTAGGCCGGCGACTCCCAGTCGCGGTACTTAAGGTCCACAAGGGACAGCTTGGGGAAGCGGTTGGCCTGGGCGATCTCTTTTTCCTCGGCAAGAGTCTTGGCCTCAACGGTGGCCTTGGCCATGGCGGCCGCGGCGTCCTTGACACCCGCGCCGTCGAGCGCGAGCGATGCGTTGCCCGACATGACGGCCGTCGCCGCTGCGCCCTCGCCCGTACCGGCACCCGTGGCGGTGCCTGCAGCGGCGCCCACCACGTTGCCCACCGTGGGCAGATGGTCGTCGGCCAGGGCCGAGGCGCCCACGTACGGAATCTGCTTGGTGCCGCCCATGGCATTGACCTTGAGCGCCAGCAGCTTGTTCTTCTCGTCCATGAGGTCGAGCACCTGCTTGTTCAGGCGACCGATCTCGCGATAGAGCGCCTTGTTGGACGTATCGTCGCGATGCAGGCGGCGGTTGATGCGGTAGCGGTGGACCAGAATGGCCACGATCAGCACGGGGACCGCAATGAGCATGGCAAACAGAATGACCGCGCCGATCTTGCCCACCAGGTCAAACGTGGTGAAGTAGGTCATAAAGATGTTGAAGTACTCAACCCAGCCAAACACCAGCAGGTTAAGGATAGAGCTCACGACGGCAACGACGTTGTAGACGACCTTTGCCAGCAGCTCCCAGGCAAATCCCAGAAACTCACTCACCGTCGGTACCCTCCTGCTTGGTCGCGCTCATCGCCGCCTCGGCCTCGGCCTTCAGACGACGGGCTTCCTCGAGCTTGGCCTCGGCCTGGGCAAGCTGCTCGGCGGCGTTATCGGCCGTGACGGTAGTGTCACCCTTGCCCTCGGCGTCCACGATGGCAGCCGCGGCGGCCAGGCGGTCCTCCTCGGCCATAGCGCGCTTAAGGTTCATGCCCACCACGATGAGGTGATACACCTGGTAGATAAAGAACAGCAGCATGGGCAGCACGATCACAATGAGGAAGCCCATGGAGCTGGACAGGAAGTCCATGACCTTGCCCATCTGCGGCAGCGCGAACACGTACTTGCCCACGATATCGCCGTCGCTGATGATGTGCGTATCGGCCACGTCGTTGTTATCGCCCTTGGTGGTAAAGCTGCGCATGCCGTTGACCTCGTCGATGGCGGCGATGCGGTGCGTGTTGAGCGCGTACTCGTTGTCGATGATGGTATGGAACGTCACGATGTCGCCCACCTCGAGCTTGGAGGTGTCACACTTTTTGATGAAGATGAGGTCGCCCTTGTTAAACGTGGGAGCCATGGAGTCGGACTGCACGGCGAGCGGGGTGAAGCCGGCGATGTCCGAGACGCTGCCGTCCTCGCGCGTGGCGAGCGTGGTAAACGCATACAGGGCCGCCACCAGGATGATGATCCACATGACAACGCTCAGCGCGATGGATGCGACTTTTTTAACAGATTGCATGATGTCCCTTACTACCGTGTCTGTCTAGGTCGTGCGCGGCCCGATGGCCGCCGTGCGTATCTACTGTTCCTCGATGCCCTCGAAGCGCATCGAAACCGAATAGTTAGCTCCCTTTAGCATATTAGTGCAATTTGGGTCCGTTCCCTCGAGCCATATGCGAACGGTTACCGGCTTGTCCGTTTCTGTTATCAGGTCGAACATGTCGCTGGCCGCGGTCGCCTCGCCCGAGTCGAGCCCAAAGACGGTGGCCGAGCCAGATGAACCGCCGCCCCCGTTAGGGTTGTAGACCCAAGTATGACCGTCGGCGGTAAAGCTCATGCGCATGGCGCTTGCCATGCCCTGCGTGTCGGAGCTGAACCGCGTGCCGGACACGCCGCCGTCGCCATCCTGCCCGGTCAGGCGAACGCGCAGGTCCGTACTGCTCATAAAGTGCAGCGTGAACTCCAGGTAGGCACCGGTGGCGGGATCGGCAGTGGAACCGTCTTCGAAGGTAAAGGTCTGATAGTCGCTCGTGGTGACGGGCTTGAGCTTGGACGCATCGATGTCCACGCCTTTTTCGCTGGCGATGCGCTCCGAGATCTGATCGAAGCCCAGGCTGTGCACGTATTCGTCGAACGTGGCACGCTCGTCCAGGTCAAAGCGCAGCGAGCCGTCGGCATTGGCGTCGATCATGAGCATGCGGGTCTTGGCGCTATCGGCGATGGAGAACCAGGCGAACGTTGCCATGGCTATCGCCACCAGCGCAAACAGCACCAGCACCACGGTGGTGGTGAGCTTGCGGCGCAGGTCGATATCGGTGGGCGCGGCAACCGGAGCGCCGGTGGTCGGGCGGCGGTTGTCGGGCGCGACGTGTGCCATTGCTACTCACCGTCCAAGGTCGCAAAGAGCGACAGGTGCAAGGTGCCCGGATCTTGATAGAGATAGTCGGCGCTATCGGGATCGGTGCCCTCGATGTAGTAATAGATATCCAAACGATAGGTCTGGTCAAGCCCCAGCGTGGCAAGCGTGTTTTGCGGACGCGCGGCCGTCTCGCTCGTGTCCAGCGTAAAGGCGGCCGGGTCCTGCGTCACGTTGGCGCCGCAGGTGAGCTGACCGTTTTGCCAGCCCAGGAGCATGCCCTCGGTGTAGCCCGCCAGGCCTGCAGGGGCAGTCGCCGGGTGCTCGGCGCGGTGACCACTATCGGAGCCGTCGAGTTCAAAGATGTTGGTGGCAAGAACCTGGTTGCCGCTCGAGATCTTTATGCCCACGCGGGCCGCGCGCAGCAGCTCGGCATCGGCGCCCTGCGGGACCAGCGATTCGGCCAGATACAAGCTGACCTTACCCTTTACTTTGCTGGCGCCCGTTCCGGTAATGGTGGGGCGCAGATTGATCCAGCCGTGGTAGAACGCGGAACCGTTGTCTTTTAGCTGCTCAAACACCGTGACATCGCCGGCGGAGTTGTTTTGCGCGCAGGCAGCAAAGCCGTTGAGATCGAAGGTCGAGACCGGATAGAGCGTCACGGCGCCAGTCGCATTGGAAGTCAGGGAAACATCGCCCTGCTGCGACCAGCCGCCGCGATCGGCGTCGCCCAGCTCCAGCACCAGCTTGGACGTGTCGCTGTGCACGCTCACCGAATTGGTGTTGACCTTCATGTTGTTGGTAAACCAGGCGTAGGTCGCGGCGCCCAAGGTGGCGGCGAGCGCCACCATAACGAGCGCGATGTAGGCACGCGCGTGGCGAGCGTGGCGGCGGGCGGAGGCACCTTCGGGCTGCGAGCGCTCGGCGGTCGCGCCGGAGGGGACCGCGGGGCTCTCGCTCTGGGTTTTGGCCTCGCAGCTATCTGCTGGCATGCGCTTCTGATCTTTCACGTCGCTCACCCCCTTATGCCTTGGCCGCGGCAAAGGCAAGCTGCAGCACCACATCGCGGGCCTGGGCCTCGTCGATGCAATTGGCGTCGCAGCCTTCCATGTACACAACGTAGCGAACGCTTGCCACCTCGTTGGCGGCCAGCGTGCAGATGGGCGTGGCACCTGCGCGCGCCGTGGGCGTGTCGCCAGTGCCGTCCATGCTGTAGGCGCTTATGGCGCGCGCGGGGTCGTCGGTGTAAGTCCAGCCCGAGGCACCGACCGCTACGACCACGCCGTCTTGCGCGGTGGTACGCCTGCTGGTGGCACCCGAGGTGTTGCCCAGGTCGTCGCAGGTAAAGATATGCATTTGTGTACCCGACTGGGTTGTAATGACCAGACCCAGGCGCAGCGCGGCCAGCAGTTGCGGATCGCTCGTCACGCTCATCTGCCCCTGATACAAGTACACGTTGAGCGCGCTATCGCTGCCCTTAAGGTACAGCGTGCCCGAAAGGGCGTAGTCGTCCAGCTGCGCGGTGCAGTCGGCGTAGTCGGTCGTAACGCCGGCGGCGTTTTGGAACGTGCCGCGCCAAAAGCGGGAAAGGTCTGCCGTCGAGATGGGATAGAGTGTCTTGTCGGCGGCGGCAAGCGTTGCCGTCGTGTCCCAGGGCCCGTTGGCCGAAAGGCCAATCTGCAGGTCGGAGCCCTCGTCGCTTACCGTGTGCACCACGGGCGTCACGTTGGTGAAGCGCGAGTTGCTAAACCAGGCGTAGGTGGCGGCGCTCAAGGCGGTTACCAGCACCAACATCCATGCGGCCGCGGCAACCATGCGACGGCGCGAACCCAGGATGTCTTTGATGTTCGATGCACTCATGTCCAGCCCCCTTACGAACGCTTGCCGGCAAAGCGCAGCGCCAGCGATTGCAGGCTGGTGGCGGCCAGGTTGTTGGTGCAGTCGGGGTCGCAGCCTTCCAGCCACACGTACACATCCACGCGCACGGGCGTGCTGCGGTTGGCGCCCTCGGCAGCGGCGGGCAGGCTGCAGATCTTGGTCGTGGCCTCCTTGAGGCTCACGATGCCGATGTCTTCGTTGTAGTCACAGAAGTTTGCACTAGTCAGCTGGTCAAAATGAACCGTTGTTCCATCGGAGCGGGTGCTGTCGAGCACCAGGTGATTCTGCTCGTTCTCGCCGGCATCCTTGCCGTCGAGCGTGTTGTAGCGCGCCTGGGGATTGCGCTCGCCTGAGACCTCAAAGACATACTGCCCCGTAACGGTGTCGCCCTGCCCCGGAGCATAGGTAACCAGGCCCACGCGCAGGGCGGTGGAGATGGGGTTTGCCGGGTCCTGCTCGGTAAAGTCGATGCCCGACAGGTACACGTCGGTCGCGGCCGAATTGGTAGCCAGGTACAGGGAGGTCTTGTAGTAGTCGGAGTGCTCGGCGGCGCCAAACATGCTGGCAAAGAGCGAGTCCTGGGTGGTTCCGCCGGTAAAGCCCGTTACCTTTTGGAAGCCGTTGAGCACGTTGTCGGTCGAGACGGGATCGAGCAGGCCCGAAAAGCTCAGGCCGGCGTTGGTCTTGTATTCGCCGTCGTACTCGTTGGAGATGAGGAAGGTCACGCCCGTGCCCGCGGCCATCTTGACATCGGTGATGTGGCGGTTGGCGTTGTAGATGTACCAGGCATATGTTACGGCTCCGGCAGCAGCAAGGGCCACCAGCAACGTGGCGAGCATGCGATTGAACTGTTTTCGCAGTGAGCGCGCGTCCGACATGCCCCTCCCCCAGATGCCGCATCGTAAACTACCTGGACACCATTTGCCCATAATGGGAATATTTTACGCGAATGTGCAGTTCATCGGGGGTACAAACGCGACTTTTCGCGTACTGCTCGCACCGGATCGGGGGCCGATAGGGTCGCAAGTTGCCACTTTTTAAAAAATAGTTCTTGCCAGTGGGCGGGAGCTCCGTTATATTATTCCCTGCGCACTCGCGCACCCTTGATCGGGCGTTTAGCTCAGGGGGAGAGCGCTTCCCTGACACGGAAGAGGTCAGAAGTTCAAATCTTCTAACGCCCACCAAATGTTCGCAGCTCAGAGGCTTCGCCTCTGAGCTGTTTTGTTTTACGCCGCCAAGACAAAAGGACGCCGCTGCAGCCAAACCGCCCAAACAGCCCCGGTGATTGCCCCGATCAGGCGCGGTTGGGTCTCGCAGCCATATATAAATAACCCCCTATAAAGTGAGGTTTAATACTTTTCCCAGAAGTGAACGAGCTTATTTGGACCCCCGGAGCATCCACACTTTTTGACGTTAAAACCGCAGGATTCCAGCAGCAAAACCGCAGGAAACAAGCCCCTAAAAGTGTCGATGTTTCGGGGGTCCATTCTGACTCGTTCACTTCTCGGGAAAAGTATTAAACCTGGATATATGGCCGCTAATTCTAACCCCCTGTTACCGCCCCTACCAATACTGATGCGCATCGATAACGGCTTGCCAGAGCCAAAATCGCTTCGTTTCGGCACGCGCATGGGCAAAATATCGCTGCTCTGCACTCATCGCCTTGTTAAAGATGGGGCGCTTATTCCGATGCAGCTTCCGTCGGATGCGTTCGCACAGCCGAACGAGCTTGTCGTAGTCAATTGCTTGGTCGGTTGTCACCGTAAAATACGCTACTCCCTCAAGCAGTTCCAACTCGTTGCGGCGCTCGACATCCTTGTGGATCTTCTCGCGGCCGTCATGAATGGCATCGCTGTCGTAGTCGACCATCGCGGTCAGCACCTCTGGCAGCAGCCCGGCCTTTACTTTATCCCTGCCCACCTCGACTTTAGCCGTAAGCGTAATGTCGGGCGTGCGCTCCAACACGCGCAGTTTGCGCTCGCGCCCATCGTTGAGTCCATCGCGAATGAAAGCCTTCTTGTTGAGCTCGGCCTTGCCCAATGCATACCCGCCGTAGCGCGCAGGCAGCGACATAAACATGCACAGCCCCGACTCCCTCGGAGAGCGCGATCCCTCGATCACATACGCAAGCAGCGCCTTTGCCTTCGCGAGACCCCTTACCTTTGGGGACGCCTCGATATACGCCGCAATGAGCTCCTTCGTCGTGAGCCTGCCATCGCGCATGCCCCCATCCCTGCTTGTCACCCCGCCGGGAGCAAGGTTGTCCAGCCGATAGTCCGATGTCATGGCATAGCCGGCATAGATGGCCTCGGCTGCAGAGCCGTCGTGCGCAGCCTGCACAAACGCCAGCTCGGGAGCGCACACGTACGCATCCAGGCCGCCCATCCAGTGGCCCAGCGAGATAAACGAACCCGCCGGGAGCTCGTTGGTGCAGAGATGCGTCTTAACATGTTTGCTCCGCCGACGGTCGGCGCGCGACGGCACCAGCAAATCCAGCGTTTCGACCCCTAAATCATAGCGATCGATAAACTCCTGCGCCTCTTGGTCCAAGAGCGCGCAGGCGCCCGCAATCGACACGACCTCTGGTTCCGAATCCCCAAATCGAGGGTTCGGAATGTGCGCCAAAAGCGCCAACGCAGCGTTATGTGAAACGATAAAGTAGCTCATGGCGCGAAGATAACACGCGCGTCGGCGGCCGCCGGCGGTCCTGGTAAGTTTTCGGCAAACGACCGGCGGTTTTTTGCCGCAGCGCGTCCAAAGTGTTCATTCGTCGACGTCTAGCTGCAAATCCGTCAAGCTTTTGGCAAGGTTGCCGCTCAACTGACCAAAAGCTGACCATTTGCTTGCCCATTTACTTGACGGCACGACCTCGCCAAAATGCTCCGCGACTTCTCGGACGGTCGAAATGCTCGTTTAGCGACCACACACCCAGCGCTGGGGTATCCTTGGAGCACATGCACCGCAAGTCGCACAAAGGAGCCGCCATGCGCACCGAGCTCGATGTTCCCTTTTCGCACAAAGACCAGGCCAAGGCCCTGGGCGCCAAGTGGGACCGGGTCAAGAAGATCTGGTACGTGCCCGACGGCATCAACCCCGAGCCCTTTGCCGCGTGGCTGCCCGGCGTTGATCGCTCCGACCCCAGCGCGCCCTACATCTACCTGGTGCTGGGCAAGCGCGAATGTTGGAAGTGTCACGAGCAGACGACGGTCGCAGCCTTTGGCATTCCGTATCGGGTGGCCGAGGACTCGGGCAGCAAGGCTGCGCCCGGCGCAATACCCGCTGTGGACGACGCGGGCCACATCGCGATCGACACCGCCCGCGCCAACGCCATAGCCATCGTCCCCGCGCTGGGCTGCGTGCCGGCCGAAATTCGCGACTACCTGCGCGAGCGCTGCGGCTACAAGCCCGTAACGTCGCGCACCACCAAGACCGTATCGCTCGCTAGCACCTGCACCGCCTGCGGCGCGCTGCAAGGCAGCCATTACCTGTTCGAGGAGCCCACGTCGCCGTTTGCACTCACGGCCATCAACAAGCTGCCCGCGCTGGAGTTCGTGCGCGTGGAAGTCGCCGGCGTCTACGGCATCCCCGACAGTCAGGACAACTTTGACCAGGCGCTCTTCACCTGGGCACGTGACCACCACACCCAGTTCCACAAAACCCTGTGCGAGGGGATTTACCTGTGGGGCATCTTATAAGGCAGAAACGCCCGAGCGTGGAAAATCTCCCGTTTTTGACAGCTTTTCAGCCCAAAATCGTCCGATAATCCACGCTCAATTTTCAATCGTCCAACAATCCTCGCTCATCAGCAGGCAACTAGACATCCGCCTCGTCATAGGTAATGGTGCATCCGCAGGTTGGGCATTGCTGAGGATAGACCGGAAGACGTAGGCCCGTCCGAGCCCGCGGGTCGGCAGCGTGCTTGTCGCGGGTGTCGATGAAGCTGATGTCTAGGCATGGGAGGTCTGCACCGCAGCGGGAACAGGGCAAACAGATTTGGCTGCAACTAGCCTCGACGAGCGGAAACAAGCTCCGGTCCATTAACGCTCGCGGTAGGTTTCCGTACACGCCTCGCGCGATATCGCTTCGCCATCCCATGGTCTCCCCTTTCCCGTTTTAACCGTTGAGGAGAGGATGGCAGGATCGTGCAGCTCTCGATGCGGCGCAGCGCGATCCGATCAATCGACATGATTGGGTTGCGACGGGCCGCACCTAACTAATACGGAGCAACGGCTTCCGCCCGACGTCGCGATTCCGAGAAATCGAACTCGGCTCGATGCGCCTCGAGGAATCGAGCGTTGGGTCGCAAGCGATGCTCGTCCGGCTCGCGCAGCACCGAGCCTGCAAACGTCGCATATTCCGTATGTCGCAGAAGGTACGACCCGCAAAGTTGATAGTCGCCGCGTACCAGCTCAAACGAAATCAGATGAGCGTCGAACAGCGAGTGCAGGTCGCGGCGCAGCAGGATACCGTTGCTGACAACCTGCGACTTGGGACCCGAGTAGTTCTCGATATGCGCAGCTTCGAGCGCTTCGTCGACATTGCAACCCGAGACGGCGCATCGACCGGTATAGGCCTCAAAGAGCTGCGTGCGGAAACGCTGCTGGCCGATTCGCTCGCGACGCAGCGCATAGCGAACCTTTTCATCGTCGCTCGCCGGAGCGCCGGAAAACTCCGCCGCAATCGGAGCGTCCTTCATGTAGCTCATATCGGGGAAGAAACGCGCGTCGGGTCCACCCTTGTGAACGGGGCCATGCAGCACAAACCAGCTGTTCTCCGGCTCGTAACGCTCAACGAACGCTAGGCCCAGCACCTTGTAGCCAGCGCTCGTTGCAAAGAACACGCCAACGGGAACGCCGCACTCCATGCAGTTGATCATCTTTTGGTTGTAGTCCTGGTCGCGCCAGTTTTCGACCGAAGCACTTTGCGACGAGTACTTGAGCACCCAGGTGCCATCCTCAAGATAGAGCGGCGGAACATCGGGGTAGGCGCCGCGCTTTGAGTTGTGCACCGAAAGGGCGAAGGTCTTCTCACGCGGATGCTTAACGCGCCGGCGACCAGGCCAAAAGATGCCCGAGTCGCGCGACACCGGAAAGAGTTCGGAATCAATCGTCAGACGAAAGGGATATTGAGGGCTATCGGCATTGGTGCGATGCGGAAGCTTGTCCCACAAGCCGCCACGCTGCTCCTCGCGCAAGAACCACTCCCAAGCCTGGACATATTCGGACGGCACAAAGCTGCAAGCGCGGTCGAAACTCGGCCGAGCAATCAGCGGAACACTAGAAGCGATGCCGTCCATAAGGAACCTCCAGGAAGAACAGTTCCTCACATTATCGCCGACCCCGAGCGATATGCGACAAAGTGCTTCCAGCGGACAGCCACAAAAAAAGGGGCCGCTTCAATCGAAGCGGCCCCTTTAGGCAGTTTAATTGTTGTCTTGCCTCTACTTAGAGTCAGGCACGATGCCGACCAGGCTAACCGTTACATCGAAGGTCGGACTTCCTTCACCAACATCGAGGCCGGACATGTTCTGACAATCGCTGTCAGTGCCTTCCATCCAAATGACAACCTTGAAGTTTGTCCCGCTGTAACCAACATGAGCGAGCATCTGAGCGTCGCCCGTCGGCTTTACGTAGGAGTCACCGCTTCCAGTTGCTCCCCAGTTTTTACTGTTCTGGTCAATCATATTGCCACCGCACACATGGGCATAGGACGGCGCCATGGTCACCGAGAGGCTGTCGGGATTCACGCAACTCCAGCCTTCGGTAGCAGAAACATCGTTTCCCTTGCCTGTCGGAAGGACCGGAGCATAAACAACCTTGAGCTCGTCATTAATCAGCAGACCAACACGAAGGCTGCCTTTGATTTTGTCAAACCAATCTTTCGAAGCGCCTTCCGACGCAGTCACAACAACGGGACCGTTCGAGCTGCTGTTGTCGAGATAGACGTCAGCCTCGCCAGTCTGGTTAATCGTGTAGAGCGTATATTCCGCCATCGTATAGGCGTAATAAGTCTCGGTATCTCCCTTGAGCGTATAGGAACCCTCAAGCTGCTTAGAAATCGTTGCCTTCTGGTAACCACTCACATCTGTACCATTCCATGATTTTGGTACAAACCAGCTATGGGCATCGTCCGTGGAAGACGGACTGATCTCATGGCCAGTGCTTGCGGCGGTCGTCTGATGATCGCTACCGTCATGAATGGCATTTGGGCCGGACGCAATTTGGAGGACCATGCCGTTTGCCTGGGCGCTAACGGTACTGGTGGTGCCGTCAACCTTTGTGTTTGAAACGAACCAGGCATACGTTGCAGAGCCAAGCGCAACCGCTGCCATAACGACTGACAAGGCTGCGATCGCAAGCTGCTTTTTCATCTGCTTAACGCTCAACGGAAATCCTCCTCTCTAAAGAAAAAGGCGGGGGACACCTCTCCCCCGCCTTGTTTAGCTGCTTATCCCGCTAGTTCTTATCGGTCTGAGTAGAGGTAGCAGTGAAGACAACGTTAATGCGCTTGGAAGCCGTCTTCAGATTCTCAAGATTGTTCGTAAAGACCTGAGCATCGTCACCATCGTAGAAGACATACATTTCAACGGTTGTCTCATCCTCGCCAATCTTATCGGCAAGCTTATGCGTGGTGTCAGAAGAGGAGACAATGCCGTCCTTATTGCAAAGCACCCAGTTCGTCCCGCTCATGACCAGCACGCGAAGCGCAGAATCAAATTTATCATTATCGCCTGTGGCACCCGTAATTTTGGCCGAATCAACTACAAGATTGGTGAGCTCAGCGCCCTTTGAGCCAACATAAAAGGTGTTCTTTACGGCATACTTTCCAGTAACCGCGGCGGCAGGCGTGCCGGCAGCGTCGGCGCCCTGAGCAGGAACAAGCTTGACGGTATTGTCGACCTTCAAGCCATCAGTCGCACTGGTACCGAATGCCGTATAGAAGTTAGCCAGCGTATCGTACGGAGTCGTGTCGGCGCCATTTGCCCAATGAGCCGGATAAAGCGGCGTGTTCGCAACAGAAGAATCATCCGTGCGAAGATCCTTAGACGGTTCATTCTCATCACGAATATACATGAACGCAGAGTTCGACTGAGCAGAAATCTTACTGGTCGTTGCGTCGACCTTGTTGTTGCTCACAAACCATGCGAACGTGGCAGAGCCCAGTGCTACGGCTGCTACCAGCACCATGGCGATGGCGGCGCCCATCTGCTTCTTTAATGCCTTGGTATCCATGCGGACCCCTTTCTTTCCCCATTCATCCCAGATGACCCTCGAGAAGCCCGGAAGGGGAGCCCGCGCTTTCGTGTTGGATGTTGCTTGCCCATCCTTTAGACATGGAATTGAGAATACCACAATTCTTACGATTTCCTTATGAGTTTTCGACAGCCTACATTCCGGCAGATTCATAGGTCTACCTCGGGTTACATGTGATGCTATGTGAACATCGTTTACCTTATTTGATCTCTCTCCCGTAAAGCCGTAAGTCCCTCTTAAGCCTTGCGACCGCAGTGCCACGCCATCGCATACATTCACCCTCCGCCGAGCTTCGCCCTAGCCCTTTCCCACTGCTATATTGGTGTGGCACGTGTCATTTTTGCCTGCTAAACGGGCTATTTGTTGGGAGGGCCCATGCCTGCCGCCAATCAACCTAAAGGAAGCGTTTCCGCCGGATCAATCAAACCGGTGACGCGCAAGGCCGTTCGTTGTCAGCGCGAAGTCGCCTGGCTCGTCACGCAAGCGGCCGGCAAGCTCGTCGCCACCACCGACGACGTCAACGCGCCCACACCCAGCTTTGTGCTGGCGGCGGCGTTGTCATATGCCCGCGAGCAGGAGCAGACCGCCCGGGACCGTGGCGCCGCGATCGACTACAAGGCCGTCATGGGCTCCGACCTCGCGAGCTTTTGTGCGGCCGCGGGGCTGCCCGCAGCGCCCAACGCGCTTTCGGACGCGGGCTACATGTTCACGCTCTCGGGCGCGGATCTGATCCGCGACATCTATGCCTACTGCGGCGACCTGGGCGAGCGCATGAGAGATCCGGTGCAGGTCAAACCGGGCTACGCGATCAAGCTCGCGTTGCGGTTGTTCTTGCTGGACGACGCCGCTGGCAACGGCGCTACCTCCGCCGACAACGCCTCCGCATAACAAAAGCGCCGGGTCGGGAAATCACTCCCGGCCCGGCGCTTCTTCGTTCTACTTGTCCCCGTCCCCCGCGGGCGAGTTCTTTTGGTTGCGACGGTTACTCCAGGTCACGTTGTGTTCCTTGTAGTAATCGGGCGCCTCGTTGCCGCTCGCGCTAATGGGGTCGTTGCCGGTCAGGGTGTCGGCAATATCCTGCACGAATTTAATGAACAGGCTCGAGTCGTCGGTCTCGGACGAATCAAAGTCAAAGCCAAACTCCACCGCACCGCCGATGATCTTGTCCACGCACTCCGGGTCGTCGCCGTCCAGCCAAATGACCACGGTGTACTTGTCCACATCGCCCACGCGAAAGTTCTTGTGGCTAATGGTCGTCACCACGTCCTTGGACGCAAACGGCTCGGTGTTGGGCTCGGGGCTGCCGTCGGCCGTTGCCGCCGCATAGGTGGTGGGCTCGCCGTTGCGGTACACCCGCACGCGCGCCGCCTTCTCCACGCCCTTGCTGGCGCTGACCACCTTGAGCTTGGCGCTGTAGCCCAGATCGGTCTTGCCGGCGTTGCGGATATAGAAGGTGTACGCCACATAGTTCTTGCCGTTGTGGCTGCCGTCGATGTTATCCAGGTTGTCGGGCAGGTCGTCGGCAGCGATATTGGTGCCGTTGTCCACGGCGTCGGCCGCCAGGCGCGCGGTGGCGTTGTTAAAGTCGCCATTGTCGGCAATGGCCACGCCGCGGCGGAACAGCTCCAGGCGGTTGAGGTTGATGGTGAAGTTACCCATGTTTTCCTGCATAAACGACAGGGCAAACAGCACGCCAAAGGCAAGCGCCAGCACCACGAGGGCTTTTTGTAGCTTGTCCATGCGCAGCAGCGCCGTGCCGATGCACTCCATGCGGCGCTTGGGCATGTACATGGACACGACCGCGTCGGGGTCGATGTCGTCGAGGTCCTGGTCGGCCAGCGCCTGCTCCAGCTCCTCGATGCGCACCACGCCGCGCAAGTCGCGCTTGGGCTTGCGCTTGGGTTTGGGTTTGGGCTTGGACTTGGGCTTGCCGAAGCGCTTGCGGGAGGCGGGGGGCTGGTCGGGCGCGGAGTCCTCGCCGGGCGCGTCCTCGGCGTTAGCGCCGGGAGCGTCCTGTAGCGCGTCCTCGGCTTGGTCCTCGGTCAAACCCTCGGCCAAATCCTCGGCAGCTTGATCTTTGTTGTCGTTACGCTTGAACAGAGCCATGGCGATCAGATCTTATATTTCGTGCGAATGTAGCCGACGTATTCTTTGACGAGCTCGCGCTCCATGTCGTCGGCGTAGCGGAACTGCAGGCCGCAGACGTTGCGGTACAGGCTGCCCTTGGGCGCGCGGCGCACCCAGCACACGATGCCCAGCTGCTCGGGCAGCTCGTGGCGCTCGCCCTGCAGGCGGATCGTGGGCATTTGCACGGCCAGGGCCTCGCCCACGTCGGGATAATCGTTGAGGTAGACGGCCAGGCCGCCGGCCGAGACGTCGATGGTCATGGCGTCCTCGGGCTCGGAGGCGGCCGCGTTGTCGCGCTGGTAGGTAAGGCGCATGGCGACCTTAAAACGCTCGTCGCGGCGCTTGACAAAGGTGCGCTGCTCGGCGACTTTGCGCATTTTCCAGTAGGTGCGGATGCCTTTTTTCTCGACTGCCTCGGGATAGCCGGCGAGCACGAACGTCTCCTCGCCCACTTTGTATTGCAGCAGCAGCTTTTGGTTTTCGTCCATGATGAGCGGCTTGCCGGCGAGCATGGGCGCGCTCATAAGGAAGTACGCGTCGTCCAGGTTCTCTTTGTACGTGGCGAGCATGTTGAAGTCGGTTTTTTGGCCCATGGGCACGTCGAATGCCACCTGAAGCTTGGTCCCCGGCGTTATCTGTTGCTCTGCCATGTTGTCTCCCCCAGTCGCGGGCGCCGATATCATCGTCGTGCGCGATGCACATTGGGCTATTGTACCTGCTTTGCCGCAGGTTTCGATGTGCAGCGCGTGAAATGGCGGGATGCAGGGCGCGGGTGAACGCGCAGCTGCTCCGCGCGCGGCATTAATCTGACAGCGATGCATGCCCCCGACAGTCCGTCTGTCTATCTCTCAGCCATCTCTCATTTATCTCTCAGCTTAGAGATGAGTGAAAGATGAGAGACAAAAATGCCGTTATCGGTTCAAGCAAATCACGTTCGCGCAGGTAAACTCATGTATACGGGAACTTTGACTCGATCCCTAGCCACCTTGCAGCATTGTTATCTCTCATATTTATCTCTCGTCTTTCAGCTATCTCTCGTGTTAGTGACGAATGAGAGATGAGAGATGCGTGAGTGATGGACGAGTGTGATTTTTTGGACGGTCGGAAAATCCCTCAAATAAAAAACGGGGCCGGCCTTACGCCGAGCCCCGTTTTCAAACGGTCAGTTAGTTATCCAACGCGCGAGCATAGCAGTCAACATTACGCCGCCGCGAACACTCCCAAGCCCGTTCCGATGATGCAGATTGCGAAGATGCCCAAGATGATCCAAATGGTCTTGACGCCCTTTTTATAGAGGGCAACGCAAGCGAACGTTGCCAGCAAGGGCAGCAGACCGGGGAAGATCGAATCGAACAGATCCTGCAGGACAATCTCCGAACCACCCACGTCAAAGGTCAAAGCCGTGGACAGCGAGACCTGTGCCGCAATCATGGCGCCGATAACGGTCATTCCGAGAACACCGGCAGCATGCGTCATGCGAGACATAAGGTTGCTCTCTTCGGACTGCTGCAAAAACTTGGTTCCCAAGTCGTAACCCAGATGGGCGGCGACGATACGCGTTGCAAAGTTAATCACGGAGTAGATAAGCGCGTACACGATGGGGCCGAGCGGGTTGCCCGTCGAAGCGATGCCAATACCAATGCCGGCGGCAACCACGCGGAACGTACCCCAGTAGAACGAATCGCCGATGCCGGAAAGCGGTCCCATAAGGCCGACCTTCATGGCGTTAATCGAGGACGTGTCGAAGTTCTTATCGGCAGCCGCCTGCTCTTCCATCGAAACCGTTAGGCCGGCTACAAACGGAAGCACATGAGGCGTGATGTTAAAGAACTCGGTATGGCGATCGAGCGCCGCATAGTAATCGTCGTCGTTGGGATAGATCTTTCGCAGGGGCTTCTGAATGGTGTACATGAAGCCCATTGCCATCATCTTGTCGTACGACTGCGAGCACTGGCTCGTAAACTGGCGAAGGAACATGCTCCGATACATATCGGGAGTCATAATCGCGTCCTTCTTGGCCTCTTTGAGGTCGGTGTTCTGGATAGCCATTAGAAGTCCTCCTCTTCATCTGCAGCAACCGTCTGCGGACCGGACGAGCCCTCGCGGAAGGCCAGGAGCAGCGCGACGCAAATGGCAGCTGCGGCGACGCCGACCACGTCCATCTTGAGGTAGATGACCATAATGAAGCCCAGGAACAGCTAGGGAAGGAGCTTGTTATCGCCCATGGTCCTGATAAGAAGAGCGAAGCCGATGCAGACCATGACGCCGGACGCAACGTTGAGGCCGTCCATCACAAACTGCGGAATCGCGCTGAGCGCATTGTTGATAAGGTCGGCACCAAAGAACAGCGAGCCAAACACCAGCAGTGCAGACGGAATGCCAATCGACAGCGGCACGATGGTCAGATGGTACAGATTCGCCTTGGCAAGATCGCGATTTGCCAGAGCGGTCTCAATCTTCTTGCAGGCAAAGGCACCCGGAACGGCGTAGCAGAAGTTGCGCCACACCTGAAGGAAGACGGAGACGGGAAGGGCGAGCGCGACGGCAGTTGCCGTGCCCGTACCCGTAATGACGGCAAACGCGCAGCCAAGCACGCCGGAGGCATAGACCTCGGGAGGAACCGCCGCGCCGACCATGATGGCGCCCATGAACATGGACTCCAAAGCAGCGCCGACGATAACGCCCTGCTGGACATCGCCAAGAATCAAGCCGACAAACAGGCTCGTAAACAGCGGACGACCAAGCATCGTAATGCCAAATAATTGCTCGTCCATGGACGCAATAAATGCGACCAGTGCAACTAGAAGATACTGGACAACCATTTCGATCAACCCCAGAAACAGGTCTGCAGGCGAGGCATTCTGCGCAGCTCGCCTGCAGACAACCGCAGCAATTTGAGAGGATTAGTAGTTCATCTGGTGATAGTAACGACGCGTGGTGAGCGGGTGGTTACGGACGTGCTCGAGATGGCAGCTCAGACGCTCGGTGATGGTGTAGGTGACCATCGGGGAAACGATCTTGCGGAACTCGGGGTCGCTGAACGGCAGCTCGACCTCGGCGGTGTCAAACTTGTTCACGCGGACGTTGACGCCCTTCTCGTCGGCGAGCATGTGAGTGAAGTTGTCCACGCGGTCCATGAGCTTACGGGTGTCATCCTCGCCGTAGAGCATGATGAGGCTCGTGCCTTCCTCGCACAGCTCGATGGTGCCGTGGAAGAACTCGGCGGCGTGGATGGACTTGGTCTTGATCCACTGCATCTCCTCGAGGATGCACATGGCGTAGTCGTAGGCCTCACCCCAGAGCATGCCGGAGCCAATCACCATGTGGTAATCGGTGTCCTTGAAGTCCTCGGCCATGGCGGCGCAGCGCTCGTCCTGAGCGTCCTTGGCCTTGATGAGGTACGGAGCGATGTTGCCGAACTCTTCCATGAAGGTGTTGTACTTGGGGAAGGCGCCGGCGTTCTTGAGGAAGCGGGCGACCAGCGTGATCTGGTAGGTGTAGATGGCCTCGCACAGAACGTCGTCCTCGGCGAAGCTGAAGAACTTGTAATCGGCGTACTCGGTGGCCGGGGTGTTGTCGTTGGAGACATACATCAGCGTGCGGGCGCCCTGCTCCTGGCAGAACTTGGCAGCCTCAATGATCTCGGGGGTGGTGCCGGTACGGGTGGAGAAGACGCAGACAGAATCCTTGTTGAAGGTCTTGGGCGGGCAGGCGAGGAACTCTGCGGCGATCTCGCAGTGGACATCGACGTCGGCCGTGGTGGTCTCGACCCAATACTTCATCGGGAGCGTGTGGGCCCAGGTGCCGCCGCAGCCGATGAAGAAGATGTTGGAATAACCCTGCTCGCAGACCTCGTCCACGGCAGCCTCAATCTGAGGACGGAGAGCGAGGGCATCGCTCACAACCTTCTCGTAACGAGGCTCATCGAAATTGAACATCCCTTACTCCTAACTCACTTGGATGAACCCTTCATTCATCCCATGACGTTATAATACTTTATATAACTAACTATGCAAGAACTATTTCAGATTTTTTTGATTTTTCTTTAATAAAAAGCCCGCCGATCAAATGATCGACGGGCATAGGCATAGGGCATTGGTTCAATAAATGCCGAGCATCAACGTGTCTCCGGCTAGAAAACGTCCTTGGCAAACACCTTAGCGTCATTGGGGACCTGACGGATTTCGATGGCCACGCCATCACCCAGGAGCTCTTGGATATGCTCGGCATCTTTCTCGGTCGCAAAGATCGCAGGGGTCGGATGAAGCGTGGTCTCAGGGGTCTTTCGGGTTCCGCCCAGATTGATCTCTTTGATGTCTTTGCAACCCTTGGCGAGACGATAGACATCTTCAATCGTCTCAGTGATGATAAACAGCGAATACTTGTCGGTAACGCCGCTGTTGAGCGCCTCGATAGCAGCGTCAACATCCTTGATGACGAGTTTAACGCCGTTGGGGCGGGCGAGCCTCAAGGCCGCCTTCCTCATGTCGTCTTTTGCCACAGCATCGCTGGCAAGCAAGATGCAATCTACATCCAAAGCGTGAGTCCAGGACATGGCAACTTGGCCGTGAATCAGTCGGTAATCAACTCTCGTAAGCTTAATCATCGTTATCATCTCCGCACGTGATAAAGGGAATGACAGGTGTGGCCCCTAGCTAGGGCTCGAACCAGAACTAACTAGAACTCTTCTTCCTCGGCGCCGGCAAGCATGTCCGCCGCCTCGCAAAGCTGAATAAACGAACGCGATCCCTCGACCGCGGCTTTGGCCTTGTCCGCATCCAGGGAGTCCAGCTGTGTAACCATTTCCACCAGCAGCGGCAAGTTCATTCCAGCGATTAACGTAAACGATCCGTCGGTCTGCCTCTGAATGAATTCGTTGTTTACAGAGCCGCCAAAGATGTCAGTCACGACAAACCAAGAGTCGGCAGGGTCCCTCGTCTCCATCCATGCATCAATCAACGCCGCGACGTCCCTTGAATCGTCATCGACATAGGCGCACAGGCACTCGATTCGGTCGTTGGTGCCCATCAGAATCTCCAGAGAGCTTTTCATGCCTTGGGCGAGATAACCATGACTCGCTAGCAATATCTTATTCATAGTTCTCCAATACCAATAGGACGTACTATATTGTCATAACAAAGTTTATTAGCAATCTACCCTACGTGGTGCGTCTATTTTCCAAATCCGCGAACGGTAACAATTGGTCGGTAAATCGACCAATCTATCGCTAATTTACAAATAGAACTTCAGTCGCTCGGTGCAGTACACCTGACGGGAGATGAAAAGCGGCTCGCCACTTGGGGCATAACGTCTATCGACAAACAGAAGCAGCGAAGAGTCCAGCTCCACGTTAAGGTATGCCGCCTCGAGCTCGCTCGCATAGCAGACCTCGAGCGTACGCGTGTTGGGACCCATCTTGATCCCCTGGCGATCGAGTACCGCCATCAGCGAATCATCGAGGGACTCATGCTCCAAAAAAGAAAGCGCAGCGGAATAGCTATTGGTTTCCAACATCGTGGGCTTGCCATCCACAAGGCGCAGACGACGGCTACGCAATACCTTTTGGGTATCGTCTACGCCCAGGAACTTCGCGTCTCGCAGACTTGGGAAGTCCCAGCCCATTTCGAGAACCCTGGTAGACGCCTGTTTGCCCGCAAGCTGGCACGAATGGGTAAAGCTCTCACGGTCGTCCGCGGCATACATCTGCGTGTCCGACGAAACGAACGTGCCCTTGCCGCGGGCCCTCTCAACAAGCCCAGCATCTTCCATTTCTTTAATTGCGGAGCGAACCGTTATTCGGCTCACGCCAAATTGCTCGATAAGCTCCGCCTCGGTCGGAAGCTTATCTCCCGGGCGGTACGTGCCGTTGGCGATTGAATCAGAAAGCGCACGAACAATCTGTTTGTACAGGGGGATAACGCTATTTGCCTCAACCATATCAACCATACCTTTACACGAAATCAGCAGTTTATAGATAGATGACTTATATTGTATTAGAACTTTTTAGGAGTCCATATATTTCCTAAATGATTCGGTAAACGGGGTGTTATTTCACTTTAGCGGGATGCAGCGGCTACCCGCGGCATTCGCCGTCAACCCAGTTAGGCTAGTCCACCCACATCGTCTTCAGTTCGCCGCAGAGCAACGGCCCCATATGGGTATACTCTCGAGGATTCGACTCGATTCGCCCCCGCTGGGGCGTCAAAGGAGACTGCATATGCCCACCACCTCAACCGACCCGCGCGCCGCTGCCGCCGCACTGCTGGTGCCCGGCACTACCTGCCACGGCTTTGCCGTCGAGCGCTGCGAGACCGTGCCCGAGCTCGACTCGGACGCCTATGTGCTGCGCCACACTGCCTCGGGCGCTCGCCTGCTGTACCTGGCATGCGACGACGAAAACAAGGCCTTTGCCATTGGCTTTAAGACGCCGCCGGCCGATTCCACCGGCGTGTTCCATATTCTTGAACACTCGGTGCTGTGCGGATCGACCAAGTTTCCCGTCAAGGAACCGTTTGTCGACCTGATCAAGAGCTCCATGCAGACGTTCCTCAACGCCATGACCTACCCCGACAAGACCATCTACCCCGTTGCCACCACCAACGAGCAGGACCTGTACAACCTGATGGACGTGTACCTGGACGCGGTGTTTAACCCGGCCATCTATACCAAACCCACCATTTTTGAGCAGGAGGGCTGGCACTACGAGCTGGACCTGCCGGAGGGCGCCGAGGGCGAGGGCAGCGCCGCGAGCCTGCGCGAGGGCACGCTGCGCTATAACGGCGTGGTGTTCAACGAGATGAAGGGCGCGCTGTCCGACCCCATGAGCGTGCTGGACGACGCCGTCAACGCCGCGCTCTATCCCGACACCGCCTATGCGCACGAGAGCGGCGGCGACCCGCGCGCGATTCCCGCGCTCACCTACGAGCAGTTCCTGGACACGCACGCGCGCCACTACAACCCCTCCAACTCCTACATCACGCTCTACGGCGACCTGGATGTGGACCGCGCGCTGGCCTTTTTGGACGAGCGCTATCTGTCGCAGCCGAGTGCCGCGAGCCGCCGCATGCACGCTGCCGTTGCCGCCGGCGAGGACCCGTCCACGCTGGCGCCCAATCCGCTGGACGTGCAGGCGCCTGTGACCTGCGAGTATAAGCGCGTCGAGATGGCCACCACGCCCGAGAACGCCCTGGTGGGCCTGGGCCTGGTGCTGGGCAGCGCGCTCGACCGCAAGCGCACGATCGCCGCGGACATCCTGTTCGAGGCGCTGCTGGGCTCCAACGAAGCGCCGGTTAAGAAGGCCATTCTGGCTGCCGGTCTGGGCGGCAACGTGGTGAGCTACACCGCGGCCGAGAGTCTGCAGCCCTACGAGCTCATCATGCTGCAAAACGCGCAGCCCGGCGTGGCGCGCGAACTGCGCCGCGTGTTCCAGGACGCCTGCCGCGACCTGTGCGAGCACGGCGTTCCGCGCGAGCGCCTGGAGGCCATCATCAGCAGCAACGAATACGACCTGCGCCAGCGCGACTACGGTATCGCCGACGGCGTGGCCATTGCGTGCGACGCGCTGAGCACCTGGCTCTACGATGACGACGCCGCAACGCTGGCGCTCAAGTACGGCCCGGTGTACGAGGAGTTGCGCGGCGAGCTGGACGGCAGCTACTTTGAGGACCTGCTGCGCGAGCTGGTGCTGGAGAACGACCACACGGCGCTCGTCGAGCTGGTGCCGGTGGATGCTGGTGCTGGCTCGGAGGGTGCCGAGGCCGCTGAGCTGGCAGCCAAGCGCGACGCCATGACCGATGCCGAGCTGGCCGACGTGGTCGAGCGCACGGCTGCACTGCGTGCCGCGCAGGAGGCCGAGGACACGCCCGAGGACAAGGCCACGCTGCCGCGCCTGCGCGTGTCCGACATTGGCGAGGCGCGCCCCGAGCCGCCGCTGGTCGTAGACACGACCGCGCCCATCCCCTGCCTGCGCCACGGCATCCCCACCAACCGCCTGGCCTACGCCATGCAGTATTTCGACCTGAGCTGCGTCGCATTTGAGGACCTGCCCTATGTGACGCTGCTCTGCCGCCTGCTTAAGCAGCTGCCCACGAGCGAGCACTCGGCCGAGGAACTCGACAATCTGCTCGCCGGCAAGCTGGGCTTTTTGAGCTTTACGACCGAGGTCATGACGCAGCCCGACGTGGACGGCGTGCGCCCCTACCTGCTGGTGAGCGCCGGCGCCCTGTCCGAAAAGATCGATGCGCTGGCGAGCCTGCCGCGCGAGGTGTGGTCGAGCACGCTTTTGCTCGATGCCGACGCCGACCGCGTGCGCGACGTGCTCACGCAGATTCGCATTGGGCTTGAGCAGGGCTTTATCAACAACGGCCACTCGGCAGCGCTCGGTCGCGCGATGAGCTACAGCTCGCCTTCGGCCGTGGTGCGCGAACAGCTCTCGGGCGTGGACTTCTACCTGTTCCTGCGCGATCTGCTCGAGCACTTTGACGAACGCTTGGACGGCTTACGTGCCAAGCTTGCCGAGCTGGCAGGCCGCATCTTTGTGGCCGATGGCTGCATGGCGAGCTTTACCGGCAGCGATGAGGACTTTGACGCGTACTGGGATGCCGCGGGCAACCTGGGGCTGGGTGCGGGCGATGGTGCCGGCCGCGACGCGCTCGTGGTGCCGGCGCCGTGCGACCGCCACGAGGCTTTCGTGATCCCCAGCGACATCTGCTTTGCGGCAAGCGCGTGCGACCCGCGTCGCCTGGGCATTGACGTGACAGGCACTTGGGCCGTGGCTGCCAACGCGCTCTCCTACGACTACCTGTGGAACGAGATCCGCGTGAAGGGCGGGGCGTACGGCTGCGGATTCCGCGCGGCAGGTGAGCGTCAGGCGGCGTTCTACACCTACCGCGACCCGGCGATCGATCCTTCGATTGAGCGCGTGGCGCGCGCAGGCGAATGGCTCGGCAGCTTTGAGCCCGACGAAGCCGCCTTTGAGGGCTTTATCGTGAGCTGCGTGAGCGGCATGGACGCGCCGGTGAAGCCGTACGCGCTCACCAAGCGCCGCAACACGACCTACCTGGCCGGGCTCGATCCGCATGCGCGCGAGGAGCGTCGCGCCCAGATGCTCGCCGCCACGCCCGGTGAGCTGCGCTCGCTCGGCACCGACGTGACGCGCATCGCAGCCGAGTCGCCCACCTGCGTCTTTGGCGGCCGCGACGTCATCGCAAAGAGCAACGCCAACTTCAACGTAGTCGACCTGCTGGGCTAACGCACGGCAAAGGTAGATTTTTGGGACATGTCTGAAAATCTACCTTTTTTCTGCGGTTTGAGCGGGGCGGCGCAGCCCACCGCGGCGGTTTGTCTCAATCTGTAACATCTAGGTCCAATTTTGCCGAGTTACTGTTACAGATTGAGACAAACCGCTGCAGACGCCCACTCCACAGCACAGACCACCACAAAGGTGCCTGTCTCCTTCCTCAGTTGTGATTTGAACACTTGTTCTATACGAACACATGTTCTATAGTAGAGGTGCTTGCATCAAACTGAAATTGCAACTAGAATATAGTTGCAGAATGTGAGGCGGGATGACTCGATCCGATAAACTCATCGCCCAGCTGCTTAGCTGTCCTTCAACGTATAGATTCGCTGACTTTCTTAAAGTTATGGCTTCATATGGCTTTGAAATGGACAGCAAAGGCAAGACATCCGGATCGCGCGTTCGCTTCTACAGGCCATCAGATGGCAGGATGTTCGTAATGCACGCGCCTCATCCATCTGACGAATTGACAGCGGGGACCATTCGAAACATCGTTCGCTTTCTGCAAGATGTCGGAGGTAGTCATGAGTAACGTTTTAGCATACAAGGGTTATTTCGCCCCGGTCGAGTTCGATGCCGAACAGCATGTGCTAACAGGTATGGTCGCCGGCATTAGGGACGCAATCGTATTTGAAGGCCCCACGGCTGAAGAAGTGGAGCAATGCTTCCACGACGCCGTCGACGATTACCTTGAGTTTTGCGCCGAGAAGGGCAAGGAACCCGAGCGGGCTTTTAAGGGCTCGTTCAACGTAAGAACGGGCTCTGAGCTCCACAAGCAAGCAGCGTTGGCGGCGGCAAAGAAGGGTGAGTCACTCAATAAGTTTGTGACTGAAGCGATCGCTGCGGCGCTGTGAAGCCAACGTCGAGTCGAAGCCGCCACAAAGGGCGCCTTTGCGGCGGCTTCGACGTTTGCCCAGATAAAACCTGCCAAAATAAACCTGTCCCTTTTTGGCAGGTTTGCTAGAGGAGGTTGGGATGGGCAAGGCTGAAGTGCGGCGGGCGATGATTGCTCGGCGCGATGCTCTTGATTTGGATGTTCGGGCGGTGAAGTCTGCTGTCATTTGCGCGCGGCTTGTTGAGTTGCTGGGCAGCTCGGGTGCCGCGGCGCCGCACGCCGTTGCCGTCTATGCCGCGATGGGTTCCGAAGTCGATCCTGCCGCGTTTGCCGCAGCGGCCGCCAAACACGGCTGGCGCGTGGCCTATCCGTGCATGCTCTCGGCAACAGACGCCGAAGCTTGTGGCCAGCGCATGTGCATGCGGGCAGTTGCTGTCGACGATGCGTCCGCAGCTCCGTTTATCGCCCGCCCCACGCGGGCCTTCGCGGCCACGGACATCGACAGCGGCCGTTTCCCCATCGTGCCTGCCGAAGCTCTCGACATGATCGTCGTGCCGCTCGTAGCTTTCGACCGCGCCGGCGCGCGCCTGGGCTACGGCGGAGGCTGCTACGACCGCTACCTGCCCACGCTTCGTCCCGACTGCCACATCGTCGGCATCGCCTTTGAAGAGCAGCGCGTCGACCACGTCCCCACCGATGTCCACGACCTACCGCTACCCAACATCATCAGCGCCTAACGGCTGGCACGCTGCACCCCACAAAAATGAGCGTGGAAAATCTCCCACTTTGGGACTGTTCGGGGGCAAAAAACGGGAGATTATCCACGCTCATTATTCAAACGTCCGATAATCCACGCTCGTATGTCTGAAAATCCACGCTCAATCAACGCGCGTCCAGATTTCCGCGCTCGTGTGTCCGATTATCCACGCTCGTGCAGCTTAACGCCCCGCAACCGCCTCAACATGCACGCGGCACGCCGGCAACTTTGAGCTTGCGATCGAGCTTTGCCGGATCCCTCAGATCATCCCAGCACAAGCGCACAATCTTACAGTTATCGAGCAGCGAAAGCCTCGACTCTCGCTGGCGCTCATCAAACTGCGCCTTTGCGAGCTTGCCCTCCTCCGCTGCCTTCTCGCTTTTAACGAATCCGTCAAATTCCCCGATGATCAGCCGATCTTCCACGCGCCACAAGTAGTCGACGCGATACGGCCGTCCCGGCTCAACCGGGTCGAACAGCTCAATTTGCAGCTCCGGCGTCTGCCAGCCGCGCTCGATCATCAGGGCGCGCGCCTTGGACTCGCCACCGCTTTCCGACAGGCCATCGGCATACCGTGCAACCCTGCGCGCCGTCACAACACCGCGACGATTTAAGCCAAGCTTGTTGACTGCCTCAACGAGATGCTCCTTCGACAACAGCTGCTCATGAAGCGCCGAGTCCGCAATGATCAGTCCCTCGACAAACGATGCATCGACCAGGCAATCCGTAATCGTTTGATCGATATCGGTCACGGCAATGTCCATCTGGGTGGCCCGTGTTTGACGAACATAACGATGGCGAACGACCTGAGAGTCCGGCGTCGTTGATTGTGCCGGTGCCACGGCGATATGGATGTGCGTCAAATTGGCATGCGAAACCGAAAGGCCATAGATAACAGCCGCCGTATAGGAGCAAAACGTCCAGTCGGGATGCTTTTGCGCAAGGGCCCGCACCCGATGCAGATAACGCTGTCGAAACTTGAGTTCGGACCAATATTCCGGACGCGCATACAGCCCTGGCATGACCGCCTCGAGACTTCCCGCCGCCACCCGTCGCTCAATCTGCTTTGCCTCCGCCGCAGTTCGCGCGTACACGCAGCTCATCTGCTGTTCGCATGCCTTAATGTGACCTGCAAGTCTTTGATTCGCCGTCATGTTTGCCATGTCGCCTCCAAACTCTTGGAACGGCGCCAACGTACCAGACGGTTTCATGCGAAGTCTGACCAAATGCTGTCCAGCAGCTGACCAAATGCTTGACGGTTTTGGACGTTTTAGGCCAATGCTCTATATCTGCAGGTAGAGCGGTTGTCCAGAGGTCCCTGTCTCCACATCTTTATGCCTCAAAAGCCGTCGATTTCCTTAAAAGAAAATATGCTGTGGCTCGAAACTACCTAGTTTGCGATGCTGTCCGTAAACACTCGACGCGTGGTGCTGCCGCCTACGACAGCCGCAGAAAAATCGAGCGTGGAAAATCTCCCACTTTGGGCCTGTTCCTCGACCAAAAGTGGGAGATTATCCACGCTCATTCAACATGCGTCCGATTATCCACGCTCGTCGCGTAGCGGCCACGATAACCGCCGCAGCCACAGCCACGACAGCGGCCTAGTGCTCCTCGCCGGCGCGTGCTAGGTCGTAGGGCGTGGTTTGATAGACGTAGTAGTTGAGCCAGTTGGTGTAGAACAGCTGAGCCTGGCTGCGCCAGACGTTTCGCGGCTCGGCGGTGGGGTCGTCGCCCGGAAAGTAATGCGCCGGCACCTGAGGGTTGAGCCCGCGCTTCACGTCGCGCTCGTACTCCAGGCGCAGCGTGTCGGTATCGTACTCGGGGTGGCCAAATACAAAAAAGCGACGGCTGTCGGTCGACTTGACAATGTACAGGCCAACCTCGTCGGACACGGCCACGACCTCAAGCTGCGGCTCGGCCTCCACGTCCTCGCGGCGCACATCGGTGTTGCGCGAATGCACGGCATAGAAACGGTCATCAAAGCCGCGGACCAGCGGGCTTTGCGGCTTCACCAGATAATGCTCAAATACGCCGCTCGCCTTTGCCGGCAGGTCGTACTTCTGGATACCGTAATGATGGTACAGGCCGGCCTGCGCGCCCCAACAAATGTGCAGCGTAGAGTGCACGTGCGTGGTGGACCAATCCATGATCTGGCAGAGCTCGGGCCAGTAGTCGACCTCCTCGAACGGCATCTGCTCCACCGGCGCGCCCGTGATGATCAGGCCGTCATAGTGGATGTCGCGGATGTCGTCGAACGTGCGGTAGAACGTCTCCAGGTGGCCGGCACTCACGTGCGTGGCCTCGTGCGTTTTGGTGCGCAGCAGGTCCACCTCCACCTGCAGCGGCGTGTTGGAGAGTTTGCGCATGATCTGCGTCTCGGTGGCGATCTTGGTGGGCATGAGGTTGAGGATGAGCACGCGCAGCGGACGGATGTCCTGGTGCAGCGCGCGGTACTCGGTCATGACAAAGATGTTCTCGCTCTCGAGCTGCGCGGCGGCAGGGAGGGCGTCGGGGATACGAATGGGCATGGAAGCTCCTAACGAGTCAGTTGCAGCTATGGTACAACGAGCGACCCCATCCGCGCGAGCACATCCCCCAGCGGTAGATTTTTGGGACATGCCTTTATTTCTACCTTTCGCCATACGGGCACTGTTCGCCCTAAAACGCCGCAAAAGTAGAAATTAAGGCATGTCCCAAAATCTATGACACTTTAGCTTAGCAAAGTGACGCCAGGACGCTACAATGGTCCGACGCGAAAAACTCGGCCGAAAGGATACGTATATGTACCAGACGCGTAAGATCGGTGTGGTCGGCCAGGGCCACGTAGGAGCACATGTTGCCAACAGCCTGCTTATGCAGGGCATTGCCGGCGAGCTGTACCTGTGCGATATCAACGAGGCCAAGGTGACGTCCGAGGTCCAGGACCTGCGCGACTCCCTTTCGTTTGTCCCGTATAACACCAAGATCGTTAACTGCTACGACCACTACGAGGAGCTTGCCTGCTGCGACGTCATCGTCAACGCCGCCGGCAAGGTTGCGCTGGCCGCCAGCAGCCGCGACGGCGAGCTGTTCTTTACCACCGACGCCGCGCGCACCTTTGCCAAGCGCATCGTCGACGCCGGCTTTGACGGCATCTTCGTGAGTATCTCCAACCCCTGCGACGTCGTGTGCACCGAGCTGTGGCATCTGACCGGCTACGACCCCAAGAGGATCATCGGCTCGGGCTGCGGCCTGGACTCCGCCCGTCTGCGCACCGAGATCTCCAAGAAGGTCGGCGTGAGCCCCAAGTCCATTGACGCCTACATGATCGGCGAGCACGGCTTTAGCCAACTGGCTGCCTTTAAGTCCGCAACCATCGCCGGCAAGAGCCTCACCGAGCTTCAGGCCGAGAACCCCGACAAGTACGCCTTTGACCACATGGAGGTCGAGGAGCTCGCGCGCAAGGGCGGCTATGTGACCTACCAGGGCAAGCAGTGCACCGAGTACGCCGTCGCCAACTCCGCCGCGCGCGTCTGCGCCGCTGTGCTGCACAACGAGCACGCCGTGCTTTCGGCCTCTACGCTTATGACCGGCCAGTATGGCGAGGAGGGCATCTTCACCTCCCTGCCGTGCGTGATCGGCGCCGAGGGCGTCGAGGAGGTCTACACGCTCGACCTTTCCGAGCACGAGCTCGAGGGCTTCCACAAGAGCTGCCAGCACATCCGCGACAACATCGCCCAGCTCGACTGGTGGGATGCCGAGGCCTACGACGCCAAGTAAGCGTCGGTTGCCGCGACACCTCGCGAATCTAAGCGCGATACCAAGCGGGCCGCGCCGGAAATCCCCGGCGCGGCCCGCTTTTTTGACTCGCGCTGCGCCCTTGCGAATCGAAGGTGAATGGTTTTCCCGTTACTTAGTACTGCTCGATGCCCATGTAGCGACGAACCTCGGGGCTGTGGTCGAACACCTTGCCGCGGGCGGCGCGCAGCTCGCAGCTCATTGCGTAGAAGAAGATCGGCTCCAGGAACGAACGCACGCTGGCGGGCACCTCGCCCACGCCGTACTCGAGGGCGTCGAGCACCATAATCGTATCGGTGTGCGTGTTGAGAAACGCGAGCGCGCGCTCCTCCATGGGGCGGCACTCGCCCGCGCCAAGCTGCACAAAGTAGAACACGCCGGGCTCGGTGGCCTCGAAGGGACCGTGGAAGTACTCGCCAGAGTGGATATAGCAGCAGTGCTGCCACTGCATCTCCATGAGCGAGCAGATGGCCATGGCGTAGGTCTGGCTAAAGTTGGGGCCGGACCCCAGGATATAGAAGAACTTGTGCTGCTGGCAGAGCTCGGCAAAGCGGGCGCCCAGCTCGGCGTTGACCTTCTCGCGGGCGGCGGGCAGCAGCGCATCCATCTGCTTGAGGCCAGCGTACATGTCGGCGAGCGCCTCGTAGCCCTCCTGCTGGTCGAGCAGCTCGGCAGCCATCAGAACACCGATGCCCTGCGGGACCTCAGCCTGCGACTCGCCCTTGCCCCACGGATAGACCCAGGTTGTCCACTTGCCGCTGTCGATCTTGGAGCCCGCATAGTCGGTCATGGTCACGACCTCGGCGCCGGCAGTCAACGCCATCTCGCAACCGTCGATGACCTCCTGCGTGTTGCCACTGTGGCTGCAGGCGACGACGAGCGACTTCGGCCCCAGGCTCTTGGGGGCCATCAGGCAAAACTCGCGCGCGGTGTAGACCGTCGAGGCAAACGTAGTGGCCTCGCGCTTGAGCAGCTCGTTAGCCGGCATCAGGTCGATCATCGAACCGCCGCAGGCGATCCAAAAGACGTTCTCGATCTTACCCTTGCGCTCGATAATTTCCTGAATCAGATCGTGTGCGTTCATGGTGATGTCCCTCCTTGTGTGGCAGTTTTTGAACGACGACAGCTCGTACCTGCGGTCGTTCTATGTTGTCCTATTTATAGCACGCACGACGACGCCCGTGAAGTCATTTCACCAAACTTGTTCTATGTTGTTCTATCTGTGGACGTTAGATGTCGAACACGTAGTGCGAGCCCACGATCTTTTGGCGTCCGAGCAGCAAGGGCCGCTCGTCCGCATCGGTAAAGTACGCCTCCATATAGAAGAGCGGTTCGCCGACCGGCACCTCCAGCAGCGAGGCAGCCCGAGCATCGGCAAGCGCAATCTCCACGGTACAAGGGTCGGACTTGAGCGGCGCGCGGCCCGAACGCTCGGCAACGAGTGCAAAGATGGAATTGTCCGTGAGGTCCTTGTCGGCAAGCGTCTGCAGATAGGGATGGTCGGCCAGCACAAAGGCGTTGTTCTCGAGCATGACGGGCACGCCGTCTGCCGTGCGCACGCGCTCGACCACAATGAGCTCGCAGCCGGGTTCCACGCCAAAAAATGCCGCGTCCTCGTGCGTCGCCGCAACCACCGTGCGCGACACCAGGCGCGCTCCGGCCACCATGTCGTTGGCGGCGCAACCCTCGGAAAAGCTCTGGACGTCGCCTTTCTGGACAATCTTGCGCTTGAGCTTGGGGGCGCACACGAAGGTGCCCCTCCCCTGCTGGCGGTTGAGGTACCCCGCGCGCGACAACTCCTCGATGGCGCGGCGCACGGTAATGCGCCCCACGCCGTAGGACTTCGCGAGCTCTATCTCGGAAGGAATGCGCGAGCCGGGCGCGTACACGCCGCGTGCGATCTCCCCCTTTAGGTCGTCCATGACCTGCTGGTACAGCGGCACGGCGGACACGTCAGTGCGGTCAGTTTTATCGTCGAAAGCCATCGTTACGCTCCATCCCGTGCATGCTCGGACTCAAACTCTTCAATCGCCGCCATAAACTGCTCGCCAAAGGCGTCGGCCTTTTTCTCGCCAATGCCGTTGACCTGGACAAGCTCGTCGCGCGTCTGCGGGCGTAGACGGCACAGACCGCGCAGGGCCTTGTCGGAAAAGACCATGTACGGCGCCATCTCCAGCTCGGTCGAGATCTCCTTGCGCAAGGCACGCAGGCGCTCGAACAGCTCGGCATCGTCGCCCACGCGCGGGCGCTGATCCAGCTCAGCCTCCTCGCGCAGCAGATCCACCGCACGGCGGGCGCGAGCCGAGGCCTTGCGCTTGGACGCGCGACGCTTAACGGTAAAGGCGAACGCCTCATCCTCGACCTCGACGGCACGCGGGCCCAGCCCAACGACCGGGTACTGCCCCTGCGAGGTTGCCAAATAACCGCGGCCGCACAGCTGGCCGATGATGTCCTTGATGCGCCCGACCGATTCGCTCGACAGCTCACCGTAGCCGCGGTCCTCGTCCAGATGCATCTGGCGAATGCGCTCGGTGTTGCCGCCGTGGAGCACATCAGCGATCAGCGACTTGCCAAAGCGCATGGGTCGCGTGGCCACATAGCGCACGGCAGCACGGGCCATATCGGTGACGTCCTCGACCTCGAACTGCGTGAGGCAATTGCTGCAGTTGCCGCAGCCCTCGGCGTCGTCCGCGGCGGTGGCGCCCGCACCAGCCGCAGCAGCATGCTCGGCCGCGGCCTCGTCGCCAAAGTAGCGCAGCATATATTCGCGCAGGCAGCCGGTGGTATTGCAGTAGCCCTCCATCTGGCTGAGCAGACGATATCGATTCTGGAGCGCCCACGCGCGCTGCTCGTCGTCGAGCGCCTCGTCGGCCGCATCGCCGCGGTCGATCAAAAAGCGACGCATGCGAAAATCGTTGCCGTTCCACAGCAGATGGCAGCTGGCCGGATCGCCATCGCGACCGGCGCGGCCCGCCTCCTGATAGTAGGCCTCGATGCTCTCGGGCACATTGTTGTGGATCACGTAGCGCACGTTGGGCTTGTCGATGCCCATGCCAAAGGCGTTGGTGGCAACCATCACCTGGATATCGTCGTCGATAAAGGCGCGCTGGCTTTGGCGGCGGGCGTCGTTACCCATGCCGGCATGGTAACGACCAACGCGAATGCCGCTGGGGCCCAGCGCTTCGGCAAGCTCGCCTGCCAGCGCATCGACCGTCTTGCGGGTCGAGCAATACACGATGCCGCTCTCGCTCGAATGCGCGATCACGTAGTCGCGCACCCAGGCAGTCTTGGCCTTGTCGCCCATCTCCTCGCAACCAAAGTAGAGGTTCTTGCGATCGAAGCCCGTCACCACCGTCGCGGGGTTTTGCAGGCCGAGCATCTGCTGAATGTCCGCACGCACGCGCTCGGTCGCCGTGGCGGTAAAGGCAGCCACGATGGGGCGCTGCGGCAGCGAATCGATAAACTCGCGAATCTGCAGGTAGGCGGGGCGGAAATCCTGCCCCCACTGGCTCACGCAGTGGGCCTCGTCAATAGCCACGAGTGGCACGCCAATGCCGCCTTCAGCCGCGGCCTCCTGCGCAAAGGCTAAAAAGCGCGGCTCGAGCAGGCGCTCGGGCGCCACGTACATAAGCTGGTAGCGGCCCTCGCGCGCCCGCTTGAGCACGGTGTTTTGCTGGGCCGGAGTAAGGCTGGAGTTGAGATAGCTGGGTCGCGCACCCGCCGCGAGCAACGCACGGGTCTGGTCCTCCATAAGCGACAGCAGCGGACTCACCACAAAGGTGATACCGGGCAGCATGAGCGCGGGCACCTGGTAGCAAATGGACTTGCCGGCGCCCGTGGGCATAACACCCAGCGCATCGCGACCGGCAAGGATCGCATCGACCATGCGGTCCTGCCCCGGGCGAAACGAGGTGTAGCCAAAATAGGCGCCGAGCGTGTCAAGCGCCATCTGCTGCATGCTATCGATCATGGTTTCCTAACGTCCAAGTCATCTGCCGCCGATTATACGCCGCCACGCGGACCGGTGCCGCACGGCTGCCGGCCACGCTCATTCTGCGGGTAGTCATTGGGGACGTTCTTGAATGACTAGTCGTTTAAGAACGTCCCCAATGACTATCTTGATAAGCGCGGAAACATCGCCAGTTGAGCATAAGTCAGCGAAAACGCCCCCAAGCGAGCAAGGTGACGTGAAAGAGGAGGGAAGCGTACTTCGGTACGCGACCGACGATTGAACGTCAGATTGCCGCTTAGGGGCGTTTGCAGCGTCGACCGGTCCGCCGTTCGTTAGAACGGCGGAACCAAGGGCGCAGCGTCGGCCCGTTACGCGGTTTGGTAAAACCGCGTAACTTACATGACCATAACGTAGCGCGATCCCACGTAGTACTGCTTACCCATCAGGACCGGCTCGCCATTGGGGCCGATAAAGCCGGCACGCAGGTTGAGCAGCGGATCGTGCGGAGCAATGCCCAGCTCAGCCGCCTGCTCGGCATTGGCGCGAACGGCCTCAACCGTGCGGTAGCCAACCGAGACAATCGGCGTTCCGCCAACACGCTCGACCTCGGCAAAAATCGACTTGTCCTCAAGATCGGCCGTCAACAGCTCACGGTAGGCGTCAAACGGCACAAAGATGTTCTCCTCAAAGATGGGCTCACCGTCGGCCGTACGCACGCGCTTGATATGCAGCAGCAACGCATCCTTCTGCAGGCCAAAGAACTCCATCTCGTTTTGGCGCGCCGGAACGATCTGACGATCGATCACATGTGCGCCCGCCTTCATGCCGTTGTCGGCACACAGCGCGGTAAACGTCTGCAGCGTCGAGGCGTGAAACTGGCGATTGATGTGCGGCGTGGAAACAAAGGTGCCGCGGCCCTGCTGCTTAACCAGGTAGCCATCGGAGCACAACTCCTCGACGGCGCGGCGCACCGTAATTCGGCTCACCTCGTACTGCTCGGCTAGCTCGAGCTCGGACGGAATACGCTCCTTGGGTGCATAAACACCTTTCTCGATCGCATCCTTGATTTCGTCGTAAATCTGCTGGTAAAGCGGTGCATTTTTGGGCGCAGGCATATCTAATCACTCTTATCGAAATATCAAAATAACTAATACGTATATAACGTCTTTTTATATGTTACCTCAGTTGGATAAAACGATACACCACATACAGCAAAACCTTACTTGCCGTCGTCCTGTTGCAGACTGTCCTGCTCGCTGAGGCGCGCCTGCCTGCTGGCCATGCGTGCGGGCTTGTCGGGATCGGGTACGGCCGTGGGCATGGGCTCGTCGACATGGCCTCCCCACCAGCCGCCCACAAAGTTGAGCGTGTGGAACACATTGATCACGGCGCCGGGATCAATGTCGCACACCAGCTTGATAATGTCCTGACTCTCGTAGGTCGAGACAACGGCGTGCAGCAGATACATCTTTTCGCGGCTGTATCCGCCAATGATCTCGGCGCAGCTAATGCCATGCTGAAAATGGTCAACATAGGCTGTCATGACCTCATCTGCCTTGCGTGTCGTGATCTGCAGCGTCACACGGTCGTAGCGTCGGTAGAAACTGTCGATGGTCTTGGTCGAAATAAACTGGAACACGATGGAATACGCCGCATTGTCCCAGCCAAACATAAAGCCAAAGATCGCCAGGATAAAGCAGTTGAAACCAAAGATGACACCCCAGATGGTCTTGCCCGTGTGGTTGGAGACCCACAGCGCGATAAAGTCGGTGCCGCCGGTTGATGCACCGGACTTGAGCGCGATGGCAGCACCCAGACCCGAGACCACGCCACCAAAAATGATGAGCATGATCTTGTCGCCCAAAAACGGGGCGAAATGAAAGATGTTGAGAAACAGCGATGAGAGCACAACTTGCATCATCGAGAAGATTACGAAACGCTTGCTAATGCCGCTCCAGCATAGGAGCGCCACGGGGATGTTGAGCGCGAGCATGCCGAGCGAGATGTCGATATGAACGCCGCCAAGCGAGGTAACGCGATCGAGCAGGACCGCGACGCCGGTGAGACCGCTCGGAAGCAGATCGGCGGGCTGAATGAACGCCTGGATCAGAAATGTCTGGAGAACGGCTGATATGGTGACCGCCACAGCGGTAATAGCGCGGCGGACGATGGTAAGGCGGCCGAGCACGAGCACGCGGTCCGTGAGCTGATCGATGGCGTTCGCCACGTAGGCTCCCTTCGAAGGCAGATGTAGTTGTGGGGCATGTCGGCGATTGTAGCATGGAGCGACAGAGGGCGCCTCAATTCACCCTCTCTCGACAACCAAAACGAGCCAGCAGCTCCCCAACCAAAGAGCCAAATTCTAAGTGAGTAGACTTTTCGCGATCTACCAAGCACACTCAAAACAGCCACCTCTCCGACCTGCGGTTTTACTAAGGCAGATACGCTTTGTGCTCGGCATGTGCCAAAAAGTCTACTCACTTAGCCCGAATCGAAGCCAAACGGATCTTAATTGATGCCAAATTAAGCCAATCTGCAGCAAATGACGCGTGAACCAGTGCTTCTCGCGGTGGATTGACACTACAGAGCGGCCAAAATGTCGGTCAGGTTGTCGATGACGACGTCGGCGGCGGACTGGTCCAGGTTGACGCCCTCATGCGGACGCAGTGCCAGGACGCGGGCGCCGGAGCGCTTGCCAGCCTCGATGCCCAACGGCGAGTCCTCGATAACCAGGCACTCGGCGGGGTCAACTCCCAGCGCCTCCATGGCGCGCAGGTAGATCTCGGGGTCGGGCTTAAACGCACTGCACTCGTGACCGCTGATGGTGTAGTCCAGCACGTCGGCGATACCGGCAATCTCAACCAGCTCCTCAATGAGCTCACGATAGGACGAGCTTGCGATGGCGCACTTCACGCCGCGCTTGTGCAGCTCGCGCATTACCGGCTCCGTCTGCTCGTTGAGCAGCTCGGCATACGGAACGGGATGGTCTGGACTGTAGACCTGCTTGTACTCCACGCGCAGACGCTCGCGCAGCTCAACATCGTCGGGCACCAGCGCCTCCCAAATGGCGGGCTCGTTAGACCCCGAAAGATCGGGAATCTCATCAAAGTGGAACCCCTTCTCTTCCATAAACGCCACGCGGCGACGGTTGTAGAACCACTCGGTATCGACCAGCACGCCGTCCATATCAAACAGCACTGCCTTGATCATACGCATCTCCTCCCACCTGCCAAAAAGGGACAGGTTTATTTTGGTAGGTTTTATCTGGTGTTTTGCGACGCGACAGACACGCCCTCCCCAAAGCAAAAAAGGGGACGGGGCAAAACCCCATCCCCTCTCAATCAACCCGTAAGGTCTACTTACTTGTGATTAGTAGGAAAGCTTCCACATGTAGCGACGCATGGTCAGCGGGTGCTGACGGGCCTCGGCGATCTGGTTGCCGTACTCGCGCATAACGGCGAGGTGCAGCAGCGGGTTGAAGTAGGTGACGACGCTCGCGGGCACGGCGTCGGCCAGGCCGTAGTCCTTGGAGTCGATCAGAGCGACCTTGGCGCCCATGCGCTTAAGGAAGGTGAGGGCGCGGGCGTCCATCGGACGGGTGGCACCATCGGACATGAAGAAGACGTAGGGCTTACCCTCGGTGGAAACCTCGAACGGGCCGTGGAAGTACTCGCCGGTGTTGTAGGCGGCGGCGTCGATCCACTGCATCTCGGTGAACAGGAAGGCGGCGTGAGAATAAGCCATCTTCTCGGAGGCACCGGAGGCCATGAAGTAGATCATCTTGTCGTCCTTGAAGTCCTGGGCGAACTGCTTGGCAAGACCCTTGGCGGACTGAGCGGCGTTCTCGCAGAGCTCGAAGACGTTGGTGAGGCCGGTGATCATGTCCTCGTAGTGGTCATAGCCCTCGGTCTGCTGAAGGATCTCGACAGCAAGAGCGATGGCGTAGCCGGGCTTCTCGCACTTGGCAGCGTAGTTGGCGTGGAAGCCGTGAACGATGACGTGGTCGGCGTCGACGGTCAGAGCGGAGCCAGCCTTGTTGGTGAGGGAGACGACCGGGCAGTTGTGCTTCTTGGCGGTCTTGTTGGCCTCGACGGTCTCGGGCGTGGAGCCACCGAGGGAGCAGGTGATCACGAAGGTGTGCTCGTTGACCCAGGAAGGCGTGTCGTAGTTGAACTCGTTAGCGGTGAAGATCTGAACGTTCAGCTTGTCCGTGTTGTTGGCCAGGAAGTACTTGGCGGGGTAAAGGTCGGACATGGAAGCACCGCAGCCGACGAAGGCGACGCTGTGGATCTCGTGGTTGGACAGGACGTCAGCGACGATCTGCTTAGGGAGGTTAAGGTCGATCTCGTACATCTGACACATTCCTTTCGAATTTTTGCGGCGCCACTTTGCCGGACGCACGCAGGGTTACCGTGATTTGGACCGAGTCGCCGGCCCGTTGAGGATGTGACAAAGGAACTATCCCTTTGACACATCTAGGGATGGAAGCCTGCCTGGGGTATGGGATGCCAGGCAGGCCCCCGGGGGAAATCGCTGGGTCGCGACTAGGCCAGGATGCCGGCCGCGGAGAGGGCGATGCCGCCCACGATGGCGATCACGAGAAGCCAACCGGTGTTGACGTTCTTCTTGATGAGCCAGTACATAAGGCCGGTGAGGCCGAGGGAGATCATCTGGGGCATCATGCCGTCCAGGATGTCCTGGATCACGACGGTGCCGTCAGCGAACTGCAGCGGGGTGGTGGCGCCGATCAGCGTAGCGATCATGCCGCCCACGGACATAAGACCCACGATGCCGCAGACATACATGAGCTTCTCCATGAGGTCGCCGCCCTGGAGCTTGCTCAGGTACTCGTGGCCGCCCTGATAGCCCATCTTGGCTGCGAACCAAGTGATCAGCACAGAGGGGACGATGGAGATGAGCATGGCCAGGATCGGGCCCATGATGGAGCCCTGCTGAGCCAGCTGAACGCCCAGGCCAAAGGCGATAACGCGGATGGTGCCCTGGAAGAGGGAGTCACCGATGCCGGAAAGCGGACCCATGAGGGAGGTCTTGACCGCGTTGATCGAATCGGGATCGAAGTTCTCGGGATCCTTGGCGTACTCCTCCTCCATGGAGGCGGCGAGGCCTAGGACAAAAGCGCTCGTCTGCGGGGTGCAGTTGTAGAACGCCATGTGACGGTGGTAAGCCTCTTTCTTAGCAGCGAGCTGCTTGGGGTCGGACTCGTCCGGATAGAGGCGGTCGAGCGTAGGAACCATGCCGTAGAGGAAGCCCATGTTCATCTGACGCTCGTAGTTCCAAGAGGCCTGGATGGCCCAGGAGCGCCAGAAGAACTGGCTGACCTTCTTGTTCAGGGACACGTCCTTGGTTGCGGTTGCCATAGTGTGTTCCTCCTTAGTCTTCGTCGTCTTCGAGCGGATCGTAGTCGGAATCGACACCGGCGGTTGCATGGGAGCCATTGAACTTGAAGCCCATGAAGACGATAGCCAGGCACACACCGATCAGAGCGACCGCGATGACGGACAGGTTGAGGTAGGCGGCGAGCAGGAAACCGATGAACAGGAACGGGGTCATACCCTTCTTGATCATCATGGTGAGCAGCAGAGCCAGACCGTAGGCGGTCATGATCTTGGTCGAAACGTTCAGACCAACGGACAGCCACTCGGGAACCATGTTGACGATGGCCTGAACCAGGTCGGTGCCAACAAAGACGGCGAGGAAGATCGGCAGGAAGTACATGACGGCGTACAGACCGGAGCCAGCGCAGATGTGCATGCGGTAGGCGGTCTTGAACTTTCCGTTATCGATCGCGCTATCGGCCACATGCGTAAGGGCGGCGATGATCGAACGGAACACGATGCCGAGGAGCTGACCCAAGACGGCGACCGGGATGGCGATCGTCATGGCGGTCTCGGCGGAAGCATCGGTCAGGCACGCAAAGGCAGCGGCCACGATGCCGCCCAGGACCATATCGGGCGGAACGGCGGCGCCGACCTGCACCAGGCCCATGGACACGAGCTCGACGGCGGCACCGACGGCAAGGCCGGTGGGCACATCGCCCAGCAGCAGACCGACGAGCGTAGCGCCAACGAGGGGCTGCTCGAAGTTAAGACGACCGAGCAGGCGGGAGTCCCACATGCAGAACACGCCGACGAGGCCGACGAGCACCGCACTGATGAACGTATTCATACCCTTCTCCTTTCAGTCAGGCAAATGCCTGGTTGATTACAGCTTGGCGTCGATGTCGACGCTCTGATACGTAGGGGTCTGCTGGACGTAGAGCTTGATGCCCATGTCGAGCAGCTGGTTGACGTCGGCCTTCTGGTTGGCGTCGAAGAAGACGGAGCTGTCCTTGCCGCCGACCTGATCGGCACCGTCGTGGTTGGCGGTGGCGCCCAGGTTGATGGCGTCGAGCTTGTAGCCCTGGCAGAACTGCAGCATCTCGGCCGTGTTGCCAAAGACGAACATGACGCGCTCGCCGAGGGTGTTGAGCTTGTCCATCTTGGCGAGGGCACGCTCGACGGTGAAGACGTTCAGGCGCACGCCCTGGGGCTTGGCCAGCTTAAGAGCGCCCTTCTTGATGTCATCGTTGGCGGCAGCGTTGTCGACGACGATGATGCGCTCGGCCTGAACCTTGGTGGTCCAGGAAAAGACGACCTGGCCGTGCAGCAGACGGTAGTCAAGACGTGCGAGGACGATCTTGGCGGGACCGGAGCTGTGACGAGACGCCTTGGCCTTCTTGGCGGGAGCCGCGGCGACCTCGACCGGTGCGTTGGGGTTGGTCAGACCGGTGCGGGCCTCGTTGATGAGGGCCGCGAGCTCGGCACCCTTGACGGGGGCGGGGCTCATAGCGAGCGTCAGTGCCAGCGGAATGTTGAAACCGCTGACAACCGTGAACTTCGTGCCGTTCTTGGAAAGCTCGACCATGCTGTTGTTAACCGAGCTGCCGAGCATATCGGTCAGCACATAGACGGTGTCGTCCGCGTTGAACGTGGCGATCATGGCGTCCACCTTATTGGTGATGGGCTCCTTGTCGTCACGAGCAAGCGACACGACGTGGACGTTCGACACGTCGCCGAGAACCATCTCGAGCGTGTCTTTGGCGCCTGCGGCCAGGCCGCCATGAGATGCGAGAATGATCTGATTCATCTTGCCTCCTCCTTTTCGTTATGGTCATTATAACGTCTTATACGTTGCGGATATTGACAATTAGTATATAAACCGTTCGCGGGTGAAAAACGACCGTTGGCGGGTTTAACGCAATCGAAACGATGGTCTTGGGTAGGTCGGCGCTGGCTAGGCACCGCCCGGCCAAACGCCGGGCGCTACCTGCTCAAACACTCCGCCAATCCCCTATCGCACGAAGTACCAGGGGCTTTCCTGCACAGTGGGCTCCAGCGTAATGCCCGTGCGCTCGCGGAACAGATCCATGTCCTGCGATTTCTCCGTCCACCACGCGTTGGGCTTAAAGGTCATGCTCTCAATGACATGGCCGACAAACACACTGTTGCGCAGCTTGGAAAAGTCGGTGTTCATGATCACGATGGACGCGAGCACCAAAACGATGCCCAGAACCTTGATCGCACCGGCGGGCTCGGCGTAGACACCAATGCCCAGCAGCACGGTGACGACCGTCTCGAATGACATTACGACGGGAACTTTCGACGTCTCGAGCCCCATGGACAGACCCTGCATATATAAGACATAGGCCACGGCTGTGGGGATGAGTCCAAAGCCAAGGAACAGCAGCAGCAGCTGTGGCGACATTGCCGCGGCGACATCTGGCCACGGAGCCGCGATAGCCGCCATAACCGCACCGCCAAAAACAAGGCCCCAAAACGTGACAGCCAGCGGGTGGACCGTCTTGGTTGCTATCCGGCTAAACACCGCGAGCGACGCGCCACAAAAGCCCGCAATCACGCCCGACGTGACGCCCCAAACCGAAAAATGAAAACCGGAAAGGTCGCCATCGGTCACTGCAAGTACACAGCCACCGATGTTAAAAGCGATGGCAACGAGCTTGTTGGGAGTCACATCCTCGCGATAAAGTACGCGGCCGAGCATGACGCCAAACACCGGCGAGGTGTAGAGCAGCACCGAGGCCGTGGACATGCCCACCTCGCCCATGCACTCGTAATAAAGCGTGTTAGCGGTGGCGAGGCCGATAATGCCAAGAAGCGCACAAGGAACAAGCTCTTTAGGACTTGCCTTGAACAGTGCCAGGGGACCCGATGCCTTTCCCTCACGAGCACCTCCCTGGCAACCCATGAATGCCAAGACCGGAGCCATTAAGACGGCACCCGACAACAAGCGAAAGGCAGCCATACTCTGGGACGTAACGCCCATGGCCGAGATGCCGTTTACAAAGATTCCGATGCTGCCCCACATAAGCGCGGCGATCAGCACCAGCACATAGCCCAGATTGCTTTTCTTCAACGCAGCCTCCTCGGTATTGTTTCCAATATGTTTCACACTACGTTATAGTCGTTATATACATTTTTCAAGACACAAATCGGTGAGCGGAAAAGTGATCCGTTTTCCTCCGTCCCCAGCGGATTACTTGGCGGTTGCGGTGAAATAGTTCCTAAATAGATGCTTCAAGCCCCCCAAACAGGAACTATTCCACCACAACTTATGAGGACATCGAGCTGTTAGGCCGCTCTATCCCCTAGTAGTCCAGCTTCCACATGTAGCGGCGCGTCATGTAGTCCTTGTGGGTGACGGCAGAGAGCGCGCGCATGTACACGTTGTTGAGGATCGGGGCAAAGATCAGGTGGTTGAAGTACTCGCTCACGCTGTCCTTGATGTCGTTGAGGCCGAGCTCCTTGGCGTCGAGCTGATAGACGCGCTCGCCACCGTACTGATTGACAAAACGGATGCCGCGCTCGTCGTTGCAGCGGCTGCGGCCGACGCTGATGAGCTGGAACAGCGAGGTACGCTTGTCCAGAATCTCGAAGGGGCCGTGGAAGAAGTCGCAGGTGTTGATGGTGCAGGAGTCGATCTGCAGCATCTCCTGCACGTTGCAGATGCTAAAGACGTAGGCGGCACCAAAGAGCGGACCCTGAGCCATCACGTTGATGCAGGGCTTGTCGGCGTTCTGCTCGGCCCACTTGGCAGCAAGCGGACGGGTGTACTCGACGGCCTTTCGATAGATGGGGTCGACCAAGTCGAAGGCGGCCATAGCGGTCTCGTACTCGGCATAGCCCTCGGTCTGCTGCGTAAGCTCCATGGCGATCATGGTCACGACGGCGGAGTTGGTGCGGCCCATGCAGGACTCGTCGACGGCCAAGCTGTCGTACTGGATCTTGTAGTCGCAGACCTCAGTGAGGCCGGACTCGTCAACATAGATGGCGATGGTGCTGGCGCCGTGGTCCTTGGCGACCTGGGCGGCGACGATGGTCTCCTTGGTGCCGCGCATGGACACGACGACGGCCAGGGTGTTCTCGTTGACGTAGGCAGGGGTTGCGTGCACGAACTCGTTGCTGGTGTAGCTGGAGCTCACGACCTGCGTAGCCTCGTGCTCCATAAAGTACTGAGCAGGATAGTTGCCGCCGTTGGATCCGCCGGCGCCAATCCACACGACGCGCCTGATGCCGCCCTTGTCTGCCTTGTCAGCCAAAACCTGGGAGACGACATCCTTAACCTGTTCCTGAGTAGTCATCGTGCATCAGCCTTTCTTCTCGTTTGATGCTCTCGATGGCATACAAGTTACATACATGTTTTGGCGATGTCGACTAGTTGTATGCTATATTTGTCTTAGAAACTTTGCTGATGCGGTTTTCGATAACTAGCTACCAGCGGTTTTGTCGTTGTATTGAATACATGCTTGATTAGCTAAGCATACAGGTTAGATACAGGTTGATTGCATGAACGCTTCGTCTAAAAAGAAACTGGCCCAATACGAGCGCTTGGCGAGCATGCTGCGCGACCGCATCGCCGCCGGCATCTACGCACGCGGAGACAAGCTGCCGTCCGAGATGGAGCTCATGGACGAATCGGGGCTATCGCGCAGCACCGTGCGCCACGCGCTTAAAGTGTTAGTTGACGAGGGCCTGGTTCGCACCGAGCGTGGGCGCGGTGCCTTTGTGGCCGACACGCCGGCGCTGCACGAGAACAACCTGGTGTTTTCGAGTTATACCAAGCAGATCGAAGGCCAGGGCTTGAAGCCTACCACACGCACGGTGGACTCGGGTTTTGCCAAAGCAACGGGCAGCATTGCCAAGTTCTTCGACGCTACCGTGGGCAGCAAGCTCGTCAAACTTGTCCGCCTGCGTTATCTGGACGATGCGCCACTGTGCCTGGAGACCACGTATCTGCCGCCGAGCTTTGGGTCGCTCATCGATCGCGACCTCAACGGGTCGCTCTACGCGACGCTTCGTCAAGAATTCCATCGCGCGCCGGCACAGGGGCATAAGACCTTTGAGGTGTGCTACGCCTCGCAAAACGAGGCGTTTTTGCTCAACGTCGAGCGCGGGCAGGCACTGATCCTGATCACTGACTACGTCTACGACACCGACGGCCGCCCGCTCCACGTCTCCAAGCGCATCCAACGAACCGACCGCGCCAAATACACCGAGCCCATCGGCTAGCGCACCAAACGAAGCAAAATGTACCTAGTAAACGTTTTACCTGCGGTTTTTATTAAATCTCAAGCCGGCATGGCGCAAATGCCAACATCGCCTGGCAACACGCGCCGCCCAAGCCCAACTGTTCCTGCCCAAAATATCCAGCACCGTAAATCTAAGTGAGTAGACTTTTCGCGACCTGCCGAGCGCACCCAAAACAGCCACCTCCGTGACCTGCGGTTTTACTAAAGCAGGTACGCTTTGTGCTCGCCTTGCGCCAAAAAGTCTACTCACTTAGCTCGCAAGGTGTCCCGAAGGGACGATTCAGGTCAAAATTGCGTACGAACGCCGCGCTTCTTGCGGCGATTTGATACCACAAGACAGCCAAAAACCTGCCAAAATAAACCTGTCCCTAAATGGTAGGTTTGAAACCTTGGGCGACAAGTGCGGGGAACCAGGTTGGCTTGGGTTGGTTGGGCGTGCGCTCGGCTAGGACCAGCTCCATCCAGCACATGTCGTACCAGCGGCCGAACTTTTGGGCGCAGCGATCGAAGGCGCCCACCAGGCGATATCCCATATGGGCATGGAAATCCTGGCTGTTGTGCGTCAGATACTCGTCGTCCTTATCGTGCGGCACGGCGATGAGCGCGCACATGCTGGTGATGCCCATCGCGACCAAGCATTGCTTGAGCGCGTCGTGCAGCCTGCGGCCCAGCCCGCCGTGGCGCACGTCGCGCGCCAGATAGATCGACGTCTCGACCGACCAGTCATAGGCCTCGCGGCTGTTAAGCGCGCTCACATAGGCATAACCCACTGGACGCCCGTCCAGCTCCATCACCAGATACGGATAGCGCTCGAGCGTACGTTCGATGCGCCCGGCGAACTCCTCAACGCTCGGCACCTCGTATTCGCAGGTAATCGCCGTCTGGCGCACATACGGCTCATAGATGGCAAGCAACGCCGGCGCATCATCGGGCGTCGCCAGGCGAATCGTCGGCTCGGACATCTCGGTCATACAACCCTTCTCCCCCAAAAAAGCAAAGACCGCCCTGCGCCAAACCCAGCGCAGGGCGGCCCCCGTCATCATGTCAACTTACAGGACAGCCGCCAACGCGTCGATGTCCTCCTGCGTCGTGGCCCAGCTAGTGCAAAAGCGCACCACGGTGTGGGTCTCGTCGTACTTTTCCCAGTACTCGATCGAGGCATGCTCGCGAATGCGGGCCATGTCCTCGTTGGGCAGAATCACGAACTGCTGGTTGGTCGGCGTCTCCAAAAAGAACTGGTAACCGCGCTCGTGCAGCACGCGACGAAGCGCCTGCGCGGTTTCGATCGCCTGGCGACCAATCTCAAAATACAGGCCGTCGGTAAAGAGCGCCTCAAACTGCACGCCCGTCAGGCGGCCCTTGGCCAGCAACGCACCGTGCTGCTTAATACGCGGAATGGGATGCGCCGGAGCGTGCATGCCGCAGAACACCACGGCCTCGCCGCAGAGCGCACCGCACTTGGTGCCGCCGATGTAGAACACGTCGCACAGCTGTGCCAGCTCGGGCAGGGTAATATCGCACTCATCGGACGCCAGCGCATAGGCCAGGCGGGCGCCATCCACAAACAGCGGAATCTCGCGCTTCCGGCACACTGCGTGAATCGCCGCGAGCTCGGCCTTGGAGTACAGCGTGCCGTACTCGGTCGATAGGCTCACGTACACGGCACCCGGGAACACCGTGTGCTCGTAGCTCTCGTTTTCGTAGAACACCTGGATATAGTTTTCGAGGTCCTCGGCGTGCATCTTGCCCTCGTAGCCGGGGATGGTGAGCACCTTGTGGCCGCCAAACTCGATGGCGCCTGCCTCGTGGCAGGCGACGTGGCCAGTCTCGGCAGCAACGACGCCCTCGTAGGGCGCAAGCAGCATGTCGATCACCGTCGCGTTGGCCTGCGTGCCGCCCACCAGAAAAAACACGTCGGCATCGGGGGCCTGACAGGCCTCGCGGATAAGCTGCTTGGCACGCTCGGTGTGTGCATCGGTGCCGTAGCCGGGCTGCGGCTCCATATTGGTGTCGACGAGCGCCTGCAGCACTGCCGGATGTGCGCCGTGAGAATAGTCATTGTTGAACGCGAGCATGGTAATCCTCTCTAGCCGGGCACGAGCCCGATGATTCAGATGGGGCTATTGTACGCCGCCCGGATAGGCAATGCGCGCGGCAAGGCACTCAAGCGCCAGCACCAAGGCAAAGCCGCAGCTCACGTCACTCAAAAAGTGCGCGCCGATCACGATGCGACCAAAGGCGACGAGCGCCGCGACCACAGCGGCGACCCAAAAGACCACACGGCGGCGCGACGGCTTTTCCTTAAAGGCCGACGCGGGAAGCCCGGCGAGCATAAGGCCGATCGCCGCGTGCGCCGTGTGTCCGCTCGCAAACGACTTAAAGCCGTCCTTGATCACGCCGGCGGCGATATAGGCCCACTTGTCGGGGTTGCCGATCACCCACCACGGCTGAAAATCGAGTCCCTGCGTCACCTCGATCACGCGCATGCGCGGGCGCGACCACAGCGGCTTGACGATCACGTTGAGGATAATGGCCTGGGCGACCCACACGGCAAGCACCATCAACGCCCAGCGCGTGAGCTCTTTGGGCTCGGTGTCACGCGTGAGACGATAGACGATAAGATTGGCGGCGATGACCAGCACAAACGTCAGCACCAGCTGAGCCGCGACGAGTTTACCGCCGACCCGCAGGGACGAGACGATCTCGTAGCCGGCCAGGCCGACGTTGACGAGGATGCCGAGCACGGCGAGCCATTTACTCCCCCTGGAGTCGGGACGCACCGCGCGCACGAGCATAACGCCCGCGATGCTCGCCGTCAGCTCGAACGGCAGCTCGCCGGCGGCCTCGATAAAGCGACCGTACATGCTGGCGATGTTGAACAGCGCGCTCGAGATCTGATAATCGAAAAAGCTGCCCACGCTCAGACAAAGGCACAGAACAACCGCGATGGCAGCGGCGTCTTTCTTATAGATGTACCCGAACATGCTTTCCTTTCCATCGGGCGAAGTTTTCAACCTGCAACGTGGTGGGACAAAGTTATCAGTAGTTTTGTCCCAGGGTCGCTTGCGTTGACAGGCTCGATGCGACTATCGCACCTGGGACAAAAACTACTGATAACTTTGTCCCACCGACTTACTTGTTAGTCATCGTCAGTAGCGCCCAGCTGCTGCAGCAGCATGAGTGTGGCCGCCACGGGACCGGCCTCGTCGTTGGCGTCGAGACCGCGGCCCAGGCCGCTGCCCGCACCGGCGCCCGCCTTGTAGGGCACCGACAGCTTACGGCTCTTGGGGAAGCTCACCGCGCCGTAACGGGTCTTGAACTCAAAGGCTACCTTCTTGGGAACGTCAACCCCCAGGAAGGTAATGCGCCCACCGCTGAGCGTGACGCTCTCGAGCCCCAGGCGCTCGCCGCGAATGCGGATGCGCGCGCGGTTGAACAGGTTGAGTCCCGCCAATGGCAGCTCACCATGCGCAGCCTCGGTCTCCTCCTGCACCTCGTCGACACTCTCCAGGTCCTCAGCCGCCGCGAGCTTGCGGTACACGAGCACGCGCTGGTCCACCGCCGGCATGTACTCCTCGGACAAGAAGTAGTCGGCCGGCAGGTTGATGCCCACGCTCGCCGCCTCCACGCCGGCATCGTCATCGCCGCGCGCCTCGGCCACGGCCTGTCCCAGCATCTGCGTAAACAGGTCGAAGCCCACGCTCGACAGGTTACCGTGCTGCTCGGCACCCATGAGCGAACCGGCGCCGCGAATCTCCAGGTCGCGCATGGCGATGCGCATGCCGCTGCCCAGATCCTGGAACTCGGAAAGCGCGGTCAGGCGTGCCGTGGCCTCCTCGGTAAGCGGCAGCTCGCCGGGGAACATAAAGTACGCGTATGCCTGCGTGGCTGAGCGGCCCACGCGGCCCTTGAGCTGGTAGAGCTGTGCCAGGCCCAGGCGCTGCGAGTCCTCGATGATGAGCGTGTTGGCCGTTGCGTTGTCGATACCGCTCTCCACGATGGTCGTGGCGATGAGCACGTCAATCTTCTTGGTCGCGAACTCGATCATCACGTCCTCGACCTCGCGCGGGCTCATCTTGCCGTGTGCCACACCCACGCGCGCCTCGGGCGCGGCCTCGTGCACGCGCGCCACGGCATCGTCGATGGTCTTGACGCGGTTGGACACGTAATACACCTGGCCACCGCGGCCCACTTCCAGACGGATCGCCGCGCTCACCACGTCGGGGTCGTACTCCCCCACGTGCACGATCACGGGACGGCGCCCGGTCGGCGGCGTGGTGATCAGGCTCATATCGCGCACGCCGCTCGTGGCCATCTGCATGGTTCGCGGGATGGGCGTGGCCGAAAGCGTGAGCACGTCGATCTGCTCGCGCAGGTTCTTGAGCTGCTCCTTGTGCTGCACACCAAAGCGCTGTTCCTCGTCGATGATCACCAGGCCCAGGTTCTTGGGGTTCACGTCGGCCGAAAGCAGACGGTGTGTGCCGATCAGCACATCGATCGTGCCCTCGGCAAACGCCTTGAGCGCGCGCTTTTGCTGCGCCGGGGTGCGGAAGCGGCTGAGCACCTCGACCTCGAGGCCAAACGGGGCAAAGCGCTCAAAGAATGTCTCGTAGTGCTGTTGGGCCAGAATGGTCGTGGGGCAGAGCACCATGACCTGGCGGCCGGAGTCCACGCACTTAAAGGCTGCGCGCAGGGCGACCTCGGTCTTGCCGAAACCCACGTCGCCGCACAGCAGGCGGTCCATGGGCTTGGGCGCCTCCATGTCGGCCTTTATGTCGGCGATAGCCTCCAGCTGGTCGCGCGTCTCGTCGTAGGGGAAGCTCTCCTCCATCTCGATCTGTTCGGGCGTATCGGGCGGACAGGCGATACCGGTAATCGAAGAGCGGCGCGTATACAGGTCGACCAGGTCAAACGCCAGCTTTTTGGCATTCTTGCGCGCCTTGTTGGTGGCACGCGTCCAGTCGGCGGTGTTGAGCCTGGTCAGGCGCGGCTTATCGCCGTCGGGACCAACGTAGCGCGTAATGCGGTCAACCTGCTCCAGCGGCACATAGAGTTTGTCGCCGTCGGCGTATTCCAGCAAAAAGTAGTCGCGCTCCTTGCCGCCCACTTCCTGGCGCGCGATCTCGCTAAAGAGCGCGATGCCGTGGGTGGCATGCACGACGTAGTCGCCCGGCTTAAACGGGAAGGTGATCTGCGTAATGTCAACCTTGCGGCGGCTACGCGCGCGGTTGGCATCCATGCGGGCGTTAAGGTCGGCGATCGAGAACACGGCCAGATTGGCATCGGGCACCACCACGCCCTGCGGCAAGGCGGCATCGACAAAGGTCACGCGTCCGCGCGAGATAGTGGGCACGGCAGCACCGGCGGCAGCCTGCGCCGCGCCCGCCTCGAGCGAGCGGGCGTTGAGCGCGTCGGCATGGCGCTCGCGAATCGAGGCATGGGCCTCCTGACGGGCGGCACGGTCGGCAGAATCCGCCGCCGCCACGCGCACGCGGTCGCCGATAACGCCGGCGTTTTCGGGGGCGGCCGTCAACGACTCCTCAAAGGTAATACCCTCGTCGCCAAAGGTAAGCTCCATCGACTCGCGCGCACCGCGGTCGGGGATGGCAAACACGCAGGCATAGCGCTTGCCCACGACCTCCTGGATGCGCGTCATAAAACGGTTGTCCGAGCCTGCGATGGCAGGCTGCTCAATCTTGAGCTCAGCCGTCACCGCACCGCCGGCACGGATGAGGCTCACATAGTTCAGGCGTTGCTGGGAGCCAAAGTCGAGTTGCTGGGCACGCACGTACAGGCCGTCCAGACGGTCGACCCCCGCCTCGCCGGCACGCGCCTCGATATCCTCGTAGGCGCGCAGGCAATCGTCGAACAGCGAGCGCGGCTCGGACAGCACCACGAGCGCCTTGCCGCTCACGTGCGACAACGGGCTCACGGTCTGGCCGTACATCACCGGCAAAAAGCGGTCGAGCTCAGGCGTGACGATGCGCGCATCCACCATCTCGAGCAGCGCCGCCAACTTGCTGTCGTCCTGGCTGGCGCGATAGAGCGCCACATGCATGTTGTGGACCGCCTCGTCGGTAAGTGCCAGCTCGCGGCACGGGAAGATCTCGATACTGTCCTCGTTGCCGATGGTCTGACCCGTTGAACTCACCATACGGCGGATGCGGTCAATCTCGTCGCCGAAAAACTCAATGCGCACGGGCGCCTTTTCCTGCGCGGGAAATACCTCGACGGTGTCGCCATGCACGCGGAACAGGCCGGGCGCGTCGGCGGCGCCGGCATTGGTGTAGCCCATGCCCACCAGGCGCTGCGGTACCTCGTCAAAAGGAATCTCCTCACCCACCGCAAAGGTCGTCGACTCCCAGTAACAGCTCTCGACCGGCGGCACACAGCGCAGCAGCGCGCGGGCCGAGGCGACCATGATGCAGTTGTCCCCGCGCACGATGCGCCCGAGCGCCTCGCAGCGCTGGGCCACCACGGCATCGTCGGGCGCCTGCTCGCGCCAAGGGTAGTCCTTGCGCTCGGGAAAGCGGCACACGTGCGCCAGGCCCACATAGGCGGCCAGACTGCGTGCGGCGCGATCGGCCGCATCCTCACCACTCACGATGTAGACCGTGGGGCGCGGACGACGCGCAAACTGAGCTGCCGCCATGAGCGTGCGGCCCGACTGCGACACGGCCAGCGTCACGTCCTCGCCGGCATCGAGTCCGGCCTCGACGGTCTGCAGCGCCTCGGCAGTGTAGAGCTGCGCGGCTATACGGTGAATGAGCATGCTGTTCCTCCGGCATCGCAACGCCAAAAGCCCGCCGGGGCAAGCTCGGCGGGTCGTACGTCAAATACATTGTCTGTCATGGTAGCGCATGGAGAGGACTCCGGCTCAAGGGCAAACCCAGCCCCGCAAAAAACGCCAGACGAAGATGCGTTCCGCCCTACCCCGCTACGCGCACGCTGGGGCACAAATCTGCCAGCGGACACTCGTCACACTTGGGTTTGCGGACGTCGCAGATCTCGCGACCGAAGGTGATCCACTGGTGGTTGACCGACTCCCAATACTCGCGCGGCAAAATCTTGAGCAGATCCTGCTCGGTCTTGAGCGGCTCCTTGGCATGCGTCTTGGGGCTCAGCATCAGGCGGTGCGCAATGCGGTTGACGTGCGTGTCCACCGCAATGCCCTCCACGATGCCATACCCCACGTTGAGCACGATGTTCGCCGTCTTGCGTCCCACGCCCGGCAGCTTCACGAGTTCCTTCATGTCGGCCGGCACCTCGCCGCCATAGTCGGCGACGATCATCTGCGCGGCCTCGACGGCATGCTTGGCTTTGCTCTTGTAGAAGCCGAGTGACCTGATGGTGTCCGCCACGTCAGCCACGCTCGCCCCGGCCATGGCCTCGGGCGTGGGCCACTGGGCAAACAGCCGCGGCGTCACCTTGTTGACCTGCGCATCGGTCGTTTGCGCCGAAAGCAGCACCGCGATCAGCAGGCGGAAGGGATTCTCGTGGTCCAAAAAGCACTCGACCGGGCCATAGCGACGGTTGAGGCGCTCACACACCTCGATGGCGCGCTCGCGCTTGGCGGCATTGGTCTCGCGTGGCATAACGACTCCTCGGCTCAACGGCACAATAAACTGATAGGCACAATTGTCCCACGTCCGAGACGCTTACGCCTCCAAGAATGCGCCGGTCTGACGACTCCACAGGCTCGCGTACTCGCCGCCCGCCTCGACGAGCTGCACATGCGTGCCGTCCTCGACGATCTCGCCATCCGCCAGCACCACAATGCGATCGAGCGCCGCCACGGTGGACAGGCGGTGCGCCACCACAATGGAGGTACGTCCACGCATCAGGTTTTCGAGCGCCTCCTGCACCAGCGCCTCGGACTCGCTGTCGAGGGCAGAGGTCGCCTCATCGAGCACCAGAATCGGCGCGTCGGTTAGGATGGCGCGGGCGATAGCCACACGCTGACGCTGGCCGCCCGAGAGCTTAACGCCACGCTCGCCCACCATGGTGTCAAAGCCACGGGGCAAGCGGTCGATAAACTCCAGGGCATTGGCCAGGCGCGCCGCCTCACGAATCTGCTCATCAGTGGCGTTGGGACGACCGTAGGCAATGTTTTCGCGAATGGAGCGGTGAAACAGCAGCGCCTCCTGCGGCACGTAGGCAACCTGGCGGCGAAGGCTCTGCTGCGTACAGCGCGAGACGTTCTGGCCGTCCACGAGCACGCGGCCGCCCTGCACATCGTCCAAGCGCAGCAACAGCTTGGTAAGCGTCGACTTGCCCGAGCCCGATTTACCCACCAGGCCCACGCGCTGGCCCGCCGCCACGTGAAGCGTCAGGTCGTCGAACACGTTCTCGCCCGCCGCGGCGTCACGATATGCAAAGCTCAGGTGCTCAAAATCAATCGCACCTTCGGTCACTTTAAGCTCGGGAGCGTTCTCGTCGTCTGCCACCAGACGCGGCTCGTCCAGCACGCGCGTCATCTCGGCCGCATCGCCCAAAGCGCGGTTGATGCGCTGCATCATGGAACTCACGTAGTTCAGACGCATGGTGAGGTTATAGGTGTAGGTAAAGATCATGACGAGCGAGCCGGCCGAGATGCCAAACCACGCGTTGCCGCCCGCCACAAACACACTCACCACGGCCATGGTGATGACGATAAGGCCCGAGGTCGTAAAGTTGCGCTGCATCATGGCGTGCATCGAGACCGTCTCGGCGTCGCGCGCGGCACGATCGGCGGCGTCGAACAGATCGCGTTCAAAGTCCTCGCGCCCGCAGGTCTTGACGGCCAGGATGTTCGTGACCGCGTCGGACAGCACGCCCGAGAGCTTGTTTTGCGCGGCGGACGTCGCGGCCGAAAGCGGCATGATGCGCTTGTACATAAGCCAGACAAACGCAATGTAGACGACCATGATGCACACCAGGATCACGGTAAACGTCGGCACCACCGGGGCGAGTGCGGCCACGGTGCAGATGACCGAGGTGATGGTGGGGATGAGCGAATACACCGTCACGTCGACCAGACCCGTGTAGCCGCTCATAAAACGGCTTGTCTGGCTCACAAGCGATCCGCCAAAGCGGCTGGCATGGAATGTCATGGATTGGTTGGAGAGCGTGTCGAAGCATAGACGCGCCAGGTGATAGTTGCCCGCAATCTCGAGCTTGTAGACGGTGTAGTCCTGCAGCTTGGAGAGGATCTGACCCACCAGGTTAACGAGTACGAGCGCCAGGATATAGGGGCCAAAGACCTCAAACACCTGGTCACCCGCCACGGGGCCGGCCTGAACGCGGTCAACGATAAGGGCCATCACGTAGGTGTTGGCAAACGTGAGCAAAAAGATGTAGCCCGCCGACGAGAACACCGAGAGAAAGACAATCAGCGGCTGTGTGCGCGTGACGTCCCAAAAACGCTGAAGCGTGCGGCGAACGGTGGAGCGTTTGAGCGGGCTGGTGCTTCTCTGAGACATGGGCTTCCTTTCGCGTCTGATAGGGCGAAACGCCATTGTTGCACATTGGAGCACGCTTCAGACAAGTGCGATACGAAAACCGGTGGGGCGCCCGCGTTTGCGCCGGTGCCCCACCGTCTTGTTGCAATTAGTCCTCGTCTTCTTGGTCCGCGAGAAGGCTCGCGGACGTGAGTCCCAAGATCCCATCGGCTTGGCCGGCGTCTTCCAGCGCGTCGATGTCCTTGAGCTTGCGCTCCATGACGTTGGTGCGCGTGGTGATGATACCCTCGACCGTTTTGCCCGCGGTCTCGATCTGCTGCTGGGCGCGGCGCAGCGCCTTTTGATAGCGCGGCAGCTCGGCCTTGACAGCGGAGAGCACGCGCAGTACATCGTCGGTGCGTTTTTGCAGCTTAAACGTTTGGTAACTCATCTGCAGGCTGTTGAGAATGGCCGCCATGGTGCTAGGGCCGGCAACGTTGACATGATAGTCGCGGCCCAGGGTCTCGATAAGCCCGGGGCGGCTGACGACCTCAGCGTACAGCCCCTCAAACGGAACGAACATGATGCCAAAGTTGGTGGTCACGGGCACGCTCAGATACTTTTCGCAGATGTCCTTTGCCTCACGCTTGACCATAGCGTCAAGCGTCTTGCGCGCGGCGGCGACGGCATCCGCGTCGCCCGACTCCTGGGCATCGAGCAGATGCTCGTACGCGTCGCCCGGGAATTTGGAGTCAATCGGCAGCAGTACGGGGTCGCCCTCGTCTACCGGCAGCTTGACGGCAAACTCAACACGCTCCGAGGCGCCGGGCTTGGTGGCAACGTTTTCCAGATACTGATCGGGTGTGAGGATATCCGCCAGGATCGCGCCCAGCTGCACCTCGCCCAAAATGCCGCGCGCCTTGACGTTACCCAGCACGCGCTTAAGGTCGCCCACGCCAGTGGCGATAGATTGCATGTCGCCCAGGCCCTTGTACACGGCCTCGAGCTGGTCGCTCACCTGCTTAAACGATGCAGACAGACGGTCGTTGAGCGTGCGAGAGAGCTTCTCGTCCACCGTCGCGCGCATCTGATCGAGCTGCACGTTGTTGTCTTTGCGGATGGCGCCCAGCTGAGCATCGACCGTCTCGCGCACCTTGTCCAGGCGATGCTCGATGCCCTCGCGATTGGCGCCGAGCTGTTGGGCCGTCTCACGGCGCAGGTCATCCATCCGGTCACCAGCTTGCGAGAACTCGCGTGCGATGGCCAGGTAACGTTGCTGCTCCACGGCCGCATCGGTCGTCTGCTGCTGCGCGATGGCATTGGCCGTGCGGCGTGTTTCGGCCAGCGCGACGTTCAGGGCATCGAGCGCGTTGTTGGCCTGCTCGAGTGCTGCCAGCGTTTCCGCGCTACTGTCGCCACGCTCCCGCAACTCGGCACGAAGGCCCTTGAGCTGCAGGGCACAGGCCGCAGCGACCCCCACCGCCACCAAAGCAATCACAATAAGTGCAATATCAATTGCAGACATAAACTCCGCCCAACAAACCCAATCGATCATCAATCAAAACCGCGATCAATCTTACCCTGTCAAACGCAGCTCATGTCCAATCGAGCGCAGACAAGTTACCTTTGCGCTATGGGTGCTGGTCCGCTAGCTCTCCCAGCTGGCGCGGATGGTTGCTGCGACATCCCCCAAGCGCTGACCGAGAGCTGCCAAGTGCTGAAGTACCTCATTGGGCGAGGCGCCGTTGAGGATGCACGTGAGGGCATATGAGGCCAAGAAGATTGTCGCGAGCCCCAGCGGAATCAGCACGATCATCGCCAGCGTACGCAGGCGCTGGGCCCAGCGACGGTGACGCGCACGACGTTTATCGAACGCGAGCTCCTGCGCATATGAATCCTGCTGTACGGAATAGGCCTCTGGCGCCGATTCACACCCGGGCACAGCTGCAGGTACAGCAGCGGGCACGACATTTTGCGCAAAGGGCTGGACTGCCGCCCCTTGCATTTGCATCTCCATGAGTCGTTGCTGCTGACGCAGCATGCGCTCAGCTTGTTGCTGCGGAGTCTCAAGAAACAAATCCATGCTGGCCTCCAAAATCGGAGCATTCGACGCTTACGCCCAGCATCCCGCACCGCCATGACCGCGACAACGCAATCCGTAGCAATAGCCGCAAAGTTTCTTGTTGACAAAAGCTGTCGAAAACCTCAACAACTCCTCTACCAGCACTTTCTCTGAGCTTTTTTCGCCAACAATCTTTTGGCCTTCCACCCTTACGCCAACTGACCAAAATCTAACCAAAAGCTTGACGAAAATTGTGGGGACAGGGACCCCACACAAAAACGTACCGCCCCAAAAGGGGCGGCACACAAACTTCTAATCAGCTTTTCAGTAACGAGCACGCGACGACCCGAAGCCGGAGCGCAGGGCGGGAGGCCGGATCGCCTTCCCTCAACGCGACCCTGCGGAGCCGTGAGCGGGGAGGGAAGGCGATCCGGCCTCCCGCCCTGCGCTCCGCAGCAGCCAGCGCCAAGCGCTAGTAGTTCACCACCTGCTCCTCAAAGTACGCCTTCGGGTGGTTACAAACCGGGCACACCTCAGGCGCCTCGGCACCAACGTGCAGGTGCCCGCAGTTCAGGCACTTCCACACCTTTACGCCCTCACGCTCAAACACCTCGCCCGACTCGATGCGCTCGACGAGCTTGTTGTAGCGCTCCTCGTGGGCCTTCTCGACGGCGGCGACACCACGGAACTTTGCGGCAATCTCGGCAAAGCCCTCTTCCTCGGCGGTCTTGGCAAACTCGTCGTACATCGTGGTCCACTCGTAGTTCTCACCCGCGGCGGCATCGCGCAGATTGTCCAGGGTATCGGGGACGGCGCCATCGTGCAGATACTTAAACCACAGTTTGGCGTGCTCGGACTCGTTGCCAGCCGTCTCGGCAAAGATGTTCGAGATCTGAACGTAGCCGTCCTTCTTTGCCTTGGAGGCATAGTAGCGATACTTGGTGTGTGCCTGGGACTCACCGGCAAAAGCGGTCTCGAGGTTCTTCTTGGTTTGGGAATTCTCAAAATCCATAGGTGTACTTCCCTTCAACGCATGCCGCCCGTAGGCTTCGAGCGGCCTCGTCTTTAGGATGCCCTCATGTCGGAAATCTAAACCTTACAATCCTGTTCTTCAGATTTGCACGGGCTAGATGCTCAGCCAGCGATCGCCCTCGGCTCGGCAAAAGCCCTCACGCTCCAGGTCGGCCAGAATGCCCGCGACAAGCTCGCGCTCGACCGGCCCGCGCCCAGCCGCCGCTTCCATATCGTTAACGCCCACCACGGCATCAGCAAGCGTAATCCCCGCCGGTTGGCCATCGCGCGCTGCCAGCAACATGCGCACGATATGCGCGCGCTTTTGGCGACGTGAGCCCTCAAACTTTGATTGACGGCTATAGCCCGCCGAGCGCCTGGACGGATTGGGCAACGTCTTTTTTAGATATGCGCCGTAATCCAGCAACGCGTAATACCACGCGCGCGGCGTGTCGGCATCATCGAGCGGCACGGCAAAGGGAGCGATCTCGTCGGTCGCCGCACCGGGGGCCGCCGGACAGGCCGCCTGAATCAGCGGCACCAGCTCGCGGTCGGGAACAGCCGGTACATCGGGAAAGAAGTGATGCAGAAAGACCGTGCGCACGTTGGTCTCCAGATACACGCCTGGAAGGTCAAACGCAAACGACCGGATACCTTGCGCCGTTGCCGGGCCAATACCAGGCAGAGCGACCAAGTCACGCGTCTCACGCGGAAACTCACCGTCCCAGTCCTCCACAACGCGCTGAGCGGCCTTGTGGAGCGCCAGAGCGCGTCGGTTGTAGCCCATGCCCTGCCAAGCGTCCAAAACATCGGAAGGCGCGGCTTGGGCAAGCGCCTGCACGGTCGGAAAGCGATCGAGCCACGCCGGCATACGCGTCTCCACGCGTGGCACCTGTGTTTGCTGCAACATGACCTCAGAAAGCCAAATGATGTACGGATCGCGCGTGCGGCGCCACGGAAGGTCGCGATAACGCAGGACCCCTTCCGAACGAATCATCGAACGAAAGGGGTCCTGAATCATATCTATGCTCCTTATGCGGCGCTATTCCTCCCGGCATGTATACGCACAGGTGGCGTACTCGGGAAACGCTTCGCGGTCGGCGAACTTGGGATCGACGGCCGGGAACTGGCGGTGAGCGACGATGTCGCCGAGCGAAACGGAATCGAGGTAGTCGCGCATCAACGCTTGAGCTCCGGCCCACAGGGGATGATAGCAGCACGTGCCCATGCGCGCACAGTCGCCATCGGGTGCGGTGCAATCATTCATAACCATAGGGCCCTGAACGGCCTCGACGACCTGACGAATGGTGACGTCGTCCGGACTGACCTTGAGACGCATGCCACCGTGGACGCCACGCAGGCTCTCCACAATACCGGCCTGGACCAAACCGTGCTGAATCGAGCGGGCAAACGAATACGGAACATTGACCTCTTCGGCAGCGGTGCGAACAGAAAGCAAACGCTCCGGATCCTCGGCAAGCATCGCCAGCATACGAAGGGCGTAATCAGTCTTCCTCGATATGTCCATTTTTCCCCTTTCAAGGAATACGAACAGCTCGAACGAGCTCCGGGGCCGAGCTTGTGTCGAGACGCTAAATGACCGCTAGGACATCCAAATGGTAAATCGGATATCCACTGAATGCCGCGCTTGGAGCGAAATGCATCAGATGCGGCCCACAGTGCAATTTAGTATAACCTAACCCCCTGCTTCGTTGAACAGGTGTTGCGCAACAAAGCTGTTGTTTAGACAGAGGTTGATTTTCAATCTCAGCGCAACAGCCTCAACGGGCCCCGCGTTTCCGCAGCT
>CABQQR010000008.1:0-110825 GCA_902466395.1 uncultured Collinsella sp. | reverse complement strand
CGGTCAGCGTGGTCTTGCCGTGGTCGACGTGACCAATGGTGCCGATGTTAACATGCGGCTTAGTGCGCTCAAACTTCTCTTTGGCCATAAAGCCCTCCTCTAAACAGGTCGTCCCCGGACGGGACTTTGCCTTTATACCATAGTGGCCTCTCAACATACTATTGAGAAGCCACCGTGTTACCTATGGTAGCGGTGACTGGATTCGAACCAGTGACGCCACGGGTATGAACCGTGTGCTCTAACCAACTGAGCTACACCGCCGGATGGAGCCTGCAACCAGACTTGAACTGGTGACCTCTTCGTTACCAACGAAGTGCTCTACCGACTGAGCTATACAGGCACTTGACGGGTGGGAGCTATAGGATTCGAACCTATGTAGGCATAGCCAACGGGTTTACAGCCCGTCCCCATTAACCACTCGGGCAAACTCCCAATCGTTCAAGTATCCGCTGGTTCTTTGGTCTTTTGGACCGCCGCCCCCGCGAACGAAAAAGATAATACGATGCAACCTTGGGGGCTGTCAACGAAAACCTCTAGATACACGGTGCCGGGCGTATCTATGTACCTTTTACCTGCGATTTTGTTGAGTTTAGATATGAAGGACGGTGGATTGCGCTACGTTGGTGACATTTCCCAAGGGAACACTTTTGCACGGTGGAGTACGCCTGCAATATCGACCTTCGATAACGTCCCTCTTGCACTATTACATAGGTCGCGACCGGGCTTCCCCGGCACAATCGAGCGTGGATTTTCTCCCGTTTGACATCGAGCGTGGATAATCTCCCACTTTTGGCGTGTTTCTGAGGCCAAAGTGGCAGATTATCCACGCTCATTCTCCAGGCGGGAGAGCTATAGAACCGCAACTACTCGGGCCAGGCCAAAGTAGACCCATAGAGCGGCTCCCCCTTGGTGCAGGGGTAGCGACTCAAGTAACACGACGATAGCAAGTCGAAGAAATAAGTCATGGCATATTTCGAATAAACGCCGAGTCGGTCAATTCCGTTTCCCGCATTACCAAGACGATATACACGGTCAAAAGACCTCGATTTGTCATCGTTGCTAAACGCAGTAATTAGAATCTTCCTGCCCGAACGGCAATCAAGATACTCACGCGCCTGTGACGCAAATAGCCCGGAGACCGATACGAGAATTATCAATGACTGCGAAGCGTCTCCCATGTTTTTCAATTCCGCGACGTTAGCCCCAGCAACTATGCGAATTATCTTGCCCGCATAAAACATTTCCTGCTGAAATCGTACGAGATTGGCGCTCACATTATTGGTGCACCAGATTTCAACGTTTTTATGGCCATCAATTTCGTCGGCAAGGTGCTTAATAGCGATATCGGACACGCCGCTTTCAACCTCAGCGAACATCTCGATCATGCGAACGTCGAGCTCTGCCCTGTACTCCTCGTAGCCAAATTCCTCCTCTCGATGGCTTAAGTCGCTTGGAAAGACTGATTGAGTAAATGATTCTTTCAAATCGCTAAGAGACTGGTAGCCCAATCGATTGCAGAAACGACGAACAGCGGAACGGGTCACGAATGCATCGCGGGTTATTGCGGCAACATTGATTTCGCTCGAACGCCTAATGTGAGCGATGAGATATCGAGCGATGGCGGCATCGTTTGACCCAAACTCGCTGTTGATGATGGAGCTAATGCGATTGAGCACATCGAAGTCATTGATATTCACGTGACCCCTCTTTCCGCTCTCCTCGAAATCATGGTTCATTTATTGAATCAAACAGCTTTGGTCGTTCTCCTATGATTCAAATCAGTTGACGTCATCTTAATCGTAATTCCGCCACACGTATCCACCGTGTTGAATGATGGAAAGGGGATTCATGGGCAACGTGAACAACATGCCGTTTCTCTGGGGTTCCGCCACGGCGTCTTATCAGTGCGAGGGTGCCTGGAACGAAGACGGCAAAGGCCTTGGCGAGTGGGATTTCTTTAGCCACACAAGCAATAAGAACATCAACCATGTTGACGGTGATGTATCTTGCGACTTCTACCATCGCTATGAAGAAGATATCCGTATGATGAAAGAAGGCGGACAAAACACCTATCGCTTCTCTCTTTCATGGAGTCGAATCATCCCCACGGGTATCGGCGAAGTGAATGAAGAGGGTATCGATTTTTATAATCGGGTCATTGATTGTTGCCTCGAAAATGGCATAGAGCCCAACGTTACGCTGTTCCATTACGATCTACCATTCACGCTTGCTTGCAAAGGCGGATGGCTGAACAACGACATGGCAGAGTGGTTCTGCAAATACGCTAAGATTTGCTTTGAGCGCTTTGGAGACCGCGTCAAAATCTGGGCTACCGTTAACGAGCCGCATTTCTACAGCTACTGCGTAAACATGTTGGGCAACTATCCCCCCAATCGATCGCTCGACGTTCAGTCGTACATGCAGTTTCAGTACAACCTGATGCGCGCAAGCGCACTCGCAGTCCGAACATATCGTCAAATGGGCTACGACGGCATCATCGGCGCCGTCCACGATGGCGGCGTTGTTGAACTCGACCCGGCAACCGAGCACCCTGATGACGTATTTCGATACGCAGACTTTTTCGCCAATCGCATGATTCTGGCACCAGCGCTTCAGGGTCAACTGCCGCCAGAAATGGACGAAATCCTTGAAAAACTTGGCGTCTCGCTCTATCGATCCCCAAATGACGTAGAAGAATTCAGAGACGGTAAAGTCGATTTTATTGGACTCAACGTGTATTGCCGAGAGTATGTAACCGACTGGCACGGTGGAGAGCTTGCCGTTTCGGCGAACAATAAGGGCGGTTCGAGCAAAAAGGTCGAAGGAAAATGCATTGCGCCCTTGTTTGAAAGCGCCCGCGACAGCAATGTTCCCCGCAATAAATGGGGCCGCGAAATACTCCCAGATTGCATGTATTCAACCATCATGGATGTCCACGAGCGCTATGACGCGCCCCGCATCTTTATTACGGAAAACGGACATGGCGCCTATGAGCAACCAGACGCAGACGGAATGATCCACGATGATGACCGCATCGAGCTTCTGGGCCAGTTCATCGAGCACATGATGAGGGCTAAGCGCGACGGCGCGCGCGTTGAGGGCTACTACCTCTGGTCGACGATGGATCTGTATAGCTGGATCAACGGCTACGAAAAACGATACGGACTTGTCCATATCGACTTCGAGAACAATCTGAAGCGCACCCCCAAAAAGAGCTGGTATTGGTACCGAGACCTTATCTCGAAGTATCAGGAGCAGGAAGGTTAGGAGAAAGAGATGAAATATCAGGCAATGTCCGAAACAGTCCTAAAGGCTGTTGGCGGCAAAGAGAACATTACATCGGTAACTCATTGTGCGACGCGCCTTCGCATCGACGCACGAGACACCTCGATCATCGATCTCCAGCTCGCCAAATCGGCCGATCAGGCGCTCGGGGCAGTAGTCAGCGGTGGCCAGCTTCAGGTGATCATCGGCCCCAACGTCACCGAGGCTTACAACGACTTCCTCGACTTCGCGGGAATCGAAGTCGGCGGTGGCACGGTTGCCGACGATGCCCAAACCGCCAAAGACCTTGCAGAAGGCATTAAAAGCGGTAACACCGCCATGGGCTTGATTGAGAAATTCGGGAACGTCTCTGCACAGGTATTCATGCCCATCGTCCCGGCGCTCATCGTTGGCGGACTCATTCTTTCGATCAAGAATCTCCTGGTCAATTATTGCGGATTGAGCACCGATAGCGGAACCGCCCAGGTCCTGTTGGCGATCTTTAGCGCTTCGTTTAGCTTCTTACCCGTTTATCTTGGTTATCAGCTCGCAGCCGTCATGAAGATGCAACCCATCATGGGCGCATTGCTGGGCGCGTTCATGATCAGCTCGTCCATTAGCGGTGCCGAGGGTCTCGACTTTCTTGGTATTCCCATCCCGACGAACGACTATTCGAGTACGGTAGTGCCCATCGTACTGGGCGTTGTATTCATGTACTTTGTCGACCGCGGCCTTCAGAAGATCATTCCCGACGTTACCAAACTGTTCTTGAAGCCGCTGCTCACCATGATCATCGTCGTGCCCGTCGAGCTGATTATCCTTGGCCCCGCCGGCAGCATGATGGGCTACGCGCTGAGCGACGCCGTCACGTGGCTTATGGACAACGTGGCATTTATCGCTACTCCGATCCTGGCAGCCCTTAACCCCTATTTCGTCATGCTCGGTCTCGATAAGGCTTACATCGCAATCGAAGTTACGAGCCTGGCGCAGCTCGGTTGGGCACCCATTATCTTTGGATTCATCTCGAACCTCTGCATTGGCGGCACGAGCCTCGCCCTGGCAACTGCCATGAAGGGAAACAAAGAGAAGAGGGGTATGGTCACCACGGTTGCCGTCACCGCACTCTGTGGCGTAACCGAGCCCGCGTTCTACGGTTGCCTCATCGAGCGTCCCCGCCTCCTTGTCGGCACGGCAATCGGCGCGCTCTGCGCTGGACTCCCTGCAGGCATCTTTGTTCTGAAAGAGTATGTTGCGGGAGCATGCCCCGGCCTTCTTTCGGCACTCATCTTTATCGCTCCCGATGGGTCCATGGGCAACTTCGTGCTGGCATGCGTTGTCGCCATCATCGCCATCGTCGTCTCCTTCATCGCTGCACGCGTGATCATCAAGAAGAACCCCAGCTATATTGAGTAGATGCCCGCTGTTTGCATTGGGGACATCCTCGGCAGACCATTAGCAAGAACCCAAGAAGTTCCTTAGGAGCTCGATTAATCCATTCGGATTCCTGAGGCACAAACGACCCCGATTCCACAATGAAATCGGGGTCGTTGTTTCTAAAGCCGTCGATAGACAATCGGTGTTTACCTTAGCTCCCTATCCAAGTTAATTATCCACGCTCGTTCTCCGGTCGGGAGATTTTCTTCGCTCGCGTGTCCAGAAATCCACGCTCGAGCAGGACATCCAGATCCGCGCCCGCCCTTGTCTCGATCTGTAACAGCAAGAGGCCTATTCCGCTTCTACATGTTACAGATCAAGATATTCCTAAAACACCCTAAGTTTCATCTCAATCTGTAACAGTTAGATGCCGAATATCGGTCTTGGTGTTACAGATTTAGACAAACTGGAGGACGAGACAAACCAAAAACGGGATGGGCGCTAACCCGATGGCGCACCACCTAACTAGAAACGAGCCCTGTCCCATAAGGAACAGAGCCCGAAACTCTCATGGAGCCAGTGACAGGAATCGAACCTGCAACCCACTGATTACAAATCAGTTGCGCTACCGTTGCGCCACACTGGCACACTTGGCGCTTTCGCGCGAAGCCAGTTAAGAATAAAGGAATTGCGGACGAGGCGCAACAGACCCTTCGACCGACCACATCTCAAAACTATTCGTTTTGGCGATGCCAAGCCGCAACCCATTGATCACAAACCAGTTGGTTGGTCAATCGAGAAAGCAGCTCCCCATAGAAGGTTTACCTACCTCCCGCGCAGGGCCTTGAGCTTGGCCAGGGCATCGGGGCTCAGGCGACTGCCCAGAGTCATCTTGATCTGCGGGGCTTCCTCTGCCTCGTGAACGTCGTTATCGATCTGTTTGATCTCGTCCACCAGCATGCGGCTCGAGATGCGCGTGACGCCCTTGCCCATGACGACGGCCTGAATCGTACCGTCGCTCGATACCACGGAGCACGCGCGGCCTTCCTCGCGTGCCTCGATGCAGAGCTTCTGCACCACGGTATCGGCAGAGACGCCCGTCGGCGAGAACTCGATGCGCACGCCGCGGGCCGGTAGGTTGGGGCGCTCGTTGGAGATGTTGCCCGCGCCGTCGAACACGATCACGGCCTCGTAACGGCCCTGGGCAAACGCCGCAACATCGTTGATGAGCGCGGTGCGCGCCATATCGTGGACGTCGCTGGAATATGGATCGTCGGAATGGTCGTAGACGAGCTTTTCGTAGCGCGGCGTGCAGTGGATCACGTTGTAACCGTCGACCACCAGCAGCTCGGGCTTGTTGGAGTGCACCGTCGAGACTGGGTCGGCGATAGCCTGCGCAAACGCATTGCCGCCCACGCCGTAGGTCGCGGCCGAAACAATCGGCTTGGCCGAGCCCTCGCCAAAGCGCTTGGCCTTGGACTTGGCGCGGTTCTTCTTGGACATGCGCTACTCCTCCCCCATGAGCTCGCCGGCATTGCGGCGCAGCCACTCAAAGCACAGCGCGGTGGTCGCCTGGGCCACATTGAGACTCTCGGTCATGCCGCGCTGGGGAAGCTTGGTCAAAAAGTCGCATTTCTCGAGCACCAGGCGCGAGATGCCGTCGCCCTCGGAGCCCATGACGAGCGCAACGCGGCCCTCAAAGGGAGCATCCCAGCAGCTGCCCTCGGCGTGCTCGGAAGCACCGCCCACCCAAAAGCCAGCAGCCTTGAGGTCGTCGAGCGCTCGAGCGATGTTGGGAACCTGTGCGATGGGCAGATGCATAACGGCACCAGCAGAGGTTTTGTAGCTGCCCACGGTCACACCGGCGGCGCGCTTGTTGGCAATGATGACGCCCGCCGCGCCCACGACCTCGGCAGAGCGCACGATGGCACCAAAGTTACCGTCGTCGGTCACATGGTCGAGTACGACGACGAGCGCCGGGCCGTCACCCGCGCGGTCAAGGATATCGGCGACGTCCGCATAGGGGAAATTACCCACCTCGAGCGCAATGCCCTGATGAGCGCCATGGCTCGACAGTGCATCGAGCTGCGCGCGCGGCACATACTTAATGCGGACGTCCGCGGCGTTGAGATCGTCGACCAAGCGCGACAAGGCAGCATCGCGCTCCCCGCCCTCGGCGATGAGCGCGCACTTGACGGGAAAGCCGGTACGCAGTGCCTCGGCGGCAGCACGACGGCCTTCGATAAACTCGCCCTTGGGGACCTGAATGTTGTCGCGGTTGCGATCGCGCTGCGGACGTGCGGCCTGGGTGCGCTCGCGCTGGCCCTTGGGAGTGGCAGCGCGGTCGTTGCGGCGAATCGGACGCGAGCCAGAAGCAGCCTGTTTGCCACCACGAGGCGCACGCTTGCGATTGTCGGCCATAAGACGGCCTCCTTAAATAGAAAACGAACAAGAATCGACCGTCCGAGCCACGGCACCTTGCCTTTCAATCGTCGGGCATGACCACCAGGTCTATGCCCTCCTCTTTCAAGGCAATCTGCCGCACCTCGAACGGTCGACAAATACTAGAGACTCTTAATACGAGTACCGGCGGCAGTATCTTCAATCGTCAGGCCCAGGTCCTTGAGCTGGTCGCGGATGGCGTCGGCCAGATCCCAGTTCTTGGCGGCACGGGCCTCGGCGCGGGCCTCGAGAATCTTGGCGGCGGCCTCGTCCACGTCGTCGCCCGTGTAGGCGACCAGGCCGGCGGCAACGCCCAGCAGACCCAGCGGCAGCTCGACCTTGGGCTCGGGGAGCTCAACGCCAAACGTATCGAACAGCTCGGCCAGCGTATCGGCAGCAGCCAGGACTGCGGCCTTGTCGGCAGCGTCGCCCGCCTGCTCCAGGTACTGGTTGCACTCGGTCACAAAGCCAAAGACAGCACCCATGGCACCGGCAGTGTTAAAGTCGTCGTCCATGCACTCCTTAAAGGCGGCACGGGCCTCGGCGGCCTTAGCGGCAAACGCCTCGGATGCTGCCTCATCGGCATCGGCCGTCGCATGGTTCGCGGCCCAGCGCAGGTTCTCGACCGTACCGGCAATGCGTGTGAGCGAGTTCTCGGCACCATCCAGACGCTCCCAGGAGAAGTCAAGCGGCGAGCGATAACTCGTCTGCAGCATCAGCAGGCGCAGGGCCGCGGCAGAGTGCTGTTCGAGCACCTCGGCCAGCGTAAAGAAGTTTCCGAGCGACTTGGACATCTTCTCGCCGTCGACCAGCAGCATGCCCGTGTGCATCCAGGTGTTGGAGAAGCCCTGGTGCCAGGCGCAGGTGGCCTGAGCGCACTCGTTCTCGTGATGCGGGAAGGCAAGGTCGGAGCCGCCGCCGTGGATGTCGATCGGAGTGCCCAGGTAGCGATGCACCATGGCGGCGCACTCGGTGTGCCAACCGGGACGGCCTTCGCCCCAGGGGCTCGGCCAGCTGGGTTCGCCGGGCTTAGCGGCCTTCCACAGGGCAAAGTCGAGCGGATCGTTCTTGTCCTCGTTCTCCTCGATGCGCGCGCCAACCATAAGGTCGTCGATGTTGCGGCCCGAGACCTGACCATAGTTGGGATCGCTGCGCACGGCAAAGTACACATCGCCGTTATCGGCTGCGTAAGCGTGGCCCTGCTCGATAAGCGTCTTGATCATGGCGATCATGGGGCCGATCTCCTTGGTGGCGCGGGGGCGCACATCGGGATCGAGCACGTTGGCGGCGCGCATGACGCCGATAAACTTGTCGGAGAACTCCGTCGCGACCTCGGCGGCCGTTCGGCCCTGCTCGTTGGCGCGCTTGATGATCTTGTCATCGACATCGGTGAGGTTCTGGGCGAACGTGACCTCGTAGCCGCTCGCGATGAGCCAGCGACGAATCACGTCAAAGCTGATGAACGTGCGGGCATTGCCGATGTGGATGTTGTCGTAGACCGTGGGGCCGCACACGTACATGCGGACCTTGCCGGACTCGATGGGCTGGAACTCTTCCTTTTTATGGGTAGCGCTGTTGTAGATACGCATTCGTTACTCCTTAACGGTTTTCTGTAGCAGGCAGACGGCCCAGGCACCGATTCCCTCGCCCTGGCCTTCCCAACCGAGCTTTTCGGTCGTAGTGGCGGCGACGCCCACGTTTTCGACGTCGACGCCCAGGGCATGGGCAAGGTTGGCGCGCATGGCATCGCGGTGCGGGGTGATCTTGGGTTGCTGACAGGCAATGGTGCAATCGGTATCGACAAACTCGAAGCCCAGTTCGCGCGCGTAGTCCATCACGCGAGCGAGCAGCACCATCGAATCGGCACCCTCATAGGCGGGGTCGGTATCGGGGAATAGCTTGCCGATGTCTCCCCCGCGGCAGGCGCCCAGAATGGCGTCGGCCAAGGCGTGCGCGAGCACATCGGCATCCGAGTGGCCCAGCAGGCCGCGCTCGTAGGGAATGTCAACACCGCCGATGATACATCGACGCCCCTCCACCAGACGGTGGACGTCGTAGCCATGGCCAATGCGCAGGTTACTGAACATGGGGAAGGTCCTCTCCCTCGGCCATACGGCCAAGCAGAATCGCGGTTACGGGACGAAGGTCCTCGGGCACCGTCACCTTTAGGTTGTCGCGTGGGCTCTGGACGCAGCGGACGCGCCCACCCATGCGCTCGACCAGCGATGAATCGTCGGTACCGATAAAGCCCTCGGCAATCGCCGCGGCGTGAGCGCGCTTCATGGCGTCGACGCTAAAGATCTGCGGCGTCTGCGCGGCCCAATAGAGCTCGCGCGGCGGCGTCTCGACGATGTTGTCGCCATCGACGATCTTGAGCGTATCGATCGCGGGCTGACCGCACACGACACCGTCGAGGGCACGGTCGCTCACGAGCACGTCGATAGCGTGGTCGATAGCCTCGGTCGTAATGAGCGGACGGGCGCCATCGTGGATGGCGACATATTCAAAGCCCGCCGGCACCGCGTGCACGCCGGCGCGGGTGGAATCCTGGCGGGTCTCGCCGGCATCGGCAAAGCTGATGGGCGTGCTATACGAATACGGGCTGATGGCCAGGCGGCGCATCTCGGCACGACGCTCGGCAGGGCAAACCACGACGATGTGGCCGACCTTATTGCTACGGTCAAATGCGCGGATGGACCAGCTCATAAGCGGACGACCCGCTACATTGACGAGCTGCTTGCCACCGGGGTTACCAAAGCGCTGGCCGCTGCCACCGGCAACGACCACGGCGCATACGGGCGCCATTATGCGTTCCCCTGTTTGGTGCCCTTCATGCGGTACAGGGAGTCCGCAAGAATGGCAGGGTTGTTAACGCCAAAGTCGCCCAGGCGCTCCGGATCCTCGCTGATGTCGTCCATGAGCTCCTGCAGCGATCCATACTCGTCGACGATTTTCTCGGCCACGCCGTCGCGCACGACGGACACGCGCGAAAGCGTGCGCAGGCCCAGCGGTGTCATGACGGAGTCCTCGTCCAGGTCGTCGTAACCCAGAACCGCCGCCACATGCTGCGGGTCGGACAAGTCCTTGGGCGTCATACGGCTCAGGTTGGCGCGGATCTTTTCGGCATTGGCCTCGGAAGAATCGCTCGCGTAGTCGCGAATCATCAGGTCGTACTCGGTATCCATGCTGGAGCCGGCGAGCTGCTCGAGCTGCATCTGCACGAGCTTGCCCTGGTTGCCCAACTTGACAATGCAATCCTTAAGCTCAGTCTTTGCCTGCTGCATGATCTCGAAACTCGAGAAAATGCCGGTGATGTCGGCGAGCGTAACGTAGTCGTCGAGCTCGAGGGCCGTCAGGCGCAGCAGGGAGCGATCGAGCGACTGACGGGTAGTCTGGAGCGTGGCGACGAGCTGGTTGACCGAGCTCATGATGGTGGTGACGGGCTGGATCTCGTAGCTCTTGCCGTGGACGTACACGTTGACGACGGCACGACGAGCCGAAACCGAGATCACGATGGCGTCGGTGAGCACCGACATGCGAGCGGCAGTACGGTGACGCATGCCCGTTTCACTCGTGGCGAGCGAGGGATCGGGATTGAGGTGGAAGTTGGCGCGCAGGATCTGGGTGAGGTCGCCATCGATGACGATGGCGCCGTCCATCTTGGAAAGCTCGAACAGGCGGTTCGAGGTAAACGAAATGTTGAGCGGGAAGCCGTCGTTACCGGCAGCGAGTACGTTTTCGGTGTCGCCGACGCAGATAAGGGCACCCAGGTGACCAGCAATGATCATGTCGAGGGCGGTGCGGATCGGCTGGCCGGGGGCAGTCAGGCGAATAGCCTGTTCCATACGCTTTTGCAGCTCGTTCTTATCCAAGGCATCGCTCCCATCGTATACGCTCCATAAACGCTAAATAGTTTCTCACGGTTTGTCCCCGCAGCGCTTGCGAAATCCGATGCTTACAGAATGAGCGAACACCGCTGGGGTAGTCAAAAGAGCCCCAACCCAAATGAGCTGCTTATGTGGTAGCATCGGGGTTCACATGAATGAGGGAGTAGTCGCGTGACCGGGTTCGCCTCCGGTGGCGCGGTAAGTCAACACACTGGCCGATGCGGCCTGGCTTGCCTTAATGAACGAGACTCGTGGCTGTGCGCGCAACGCGTACGCCACGGGTCTTTTTTGTTGCTCCCCCAAGAGGTACACGCGGGCCCGCCCGCAGAGAGGGAGCCAGACTATGGGACTCGCAGAGCTCGTGCTGCTCGCCGTTGGCCTTACGATGGACGCCTTTGCCGTATCCATCTGCAAGGGCCTTGGCATGAAGAAGATCAACCTTAAGGTCGCCGTAGTGCTCGGCCTGTTCTTTGGCGGCTTCCAGGCCGGCATGCCCGTGATCGGATGGGCGCTTGGCAGCCAGTTTATGGGCATCATCGGCCCCATCGACCACTGGATCGCCTTTATCCTGCTCGCCTTCATTGGCGGCAAAATGCTGTGGGAGGCTTCTACCGAGGACGAGGATGAAGGCGACGGCAAGGATGCCGAAAAGATTGACCTGGGCGAGTACATGATCCTCGCCATCGCCACCTCAATCGACGCCCTAGCCGTAGGCATCTCATTTGCGGCGCTCTCGGTTGACATCGTTCCCGCTGTATCGCTCATCGGCATCACGACCTTTATCTTCTCCGTCGCCGGCGTAGTGATCGGCCACACCTTTGGCGCGCGCTACGAAAAACCCGCCACCATCGTGGGCGGCGTCGTGCTTATCCTCATCGGACTTAAGATCCTGCTTGAGCACCTGGGAATTTTGGCGCTGTAACGCCAAACACAATCGCTCAAAACTCAACGCCAGTACAAGGCCTCATACAGAGTTTTGCATGAGGCCTTTTCGTGCAGACTTTTGCATGTCATACTGATATGCAAAAGTCTGCACGTTAGGAGATCGCTGTGGATACCCTTCCCATCACCACACCGCGCCAAGCTGGCATCTATGTGCGCCAGGCACGCGAGGCTCAGGGAATCACCCGTGCGACCCTTGCTAAAAAAGCCGGTGTTTCGGAGCGCCTGCTCGCATCGCTCGAGCTAGGAGACGCCACTGGCATTCGACTCGACAAGCTGCTGACGATTTTCAATGCTCTTGGACTGGCACTCGCCGCTCAAGGGGATATCGGCGAAGCAAAAATGAGCGACCAGTCGACGCTCCGCATGCCAATCCGCTGCCTCGCAGCATCCCCAGGCGCCATCACACTCAACGTCCCCATCATCGCAACAGTCGTAGTACCGCCATTCCGGCTCTTGCAGATGCCCCCTTTACATCCGCACTTTACGACGAGATCTTCGCCGATTTCGTCATGTCCAATCTCGGAGTCTCGATTGCCGCAAACGCATCTAACCAAACCAAGCCCGAAGGGAAATAGCCAATGGCCAGAACATCACTTCGGACCATTATTTGCGGCGTACCTGCGGGAACGCACACGCAAGATGAGAACGGTCTTATCAGCTTTACCTACGATCATGACTATGACGGGCCAGCCCTATCGACCAACATACCCGTATCGAATCGCACATACGGACAACAGGTCATGAATCCGTACCTGTTTGGCCTTCTACCCGACAGCGAGGACCAGCGAAAAGCGATTGCCGCCGAATTCGACGTTAGGCCCAACAATCCCGTTGCGTTGCTCAGCCATATCGGACTCGACTGTCCGGGCGGAGTGCAGTTTTATGCCGAAGAAGATGCCGACGCCGTCCTGCATCGCGCTGGCGATTACCGCCCTATAGACGACCACGAAATTGCTCTCCGTCTCAAGTCGATCAGAGATGACCGCGATGCATCGTGGATGGGCCTAGATGAAAATTGGTCACTTGGAGGCAACCAGGGCAAGTTCGCACTCGCGTTCATAAACGGCCGCTGGTGCGAATGCATGGGGTCCTCGCCCACGACGCATATTTTCAAAAATGGCGTTATCGGATTTAAACTCGAGGCTCTCAATGAGTTTGTCTGCATGAAAAGCGCCCAGCGCGCCGGTATCGCAACGGCAAACGTCGAATATCGTATGTTTGAGGACGAACCTGCCCTCATTGTTGAGCGCTATGACCGCGTGAAAGTCGAAGACGGAACGATCAGGCGCCTACATCAAGAAGACCTCTGTCAGGCACTTGGGGTGATGCCCGCCCAAAAGTACACGGCAGACGGCGGCCCGACCACCCGCGACATTCAAGAGCTCCTCGTAACTACGAGCCACCATCAACTTAACCTGTATCTGTTTACGCAGATACTGTTCTTCAACGCCATTATCGGCGCACCGGATGCACACGCGAAAAACTATTCCCTGCTCCTTGGAAACGACGGCGCAGCCATGATGGCTCGAATGTACGATGTCGCATCGGGGCTGGCATACGAGCGCATGCGCCGCCGGGCACGCCTTGCTATGAGCGTTGGCGGCGAAAATCGTGTGGGGCGCATCGGTCCAGGTGCTATCCGCCGATACCACGGTATGGGCGACCCCGCGCTGGAGACGGCACTCACCGATGCCGGGCTATCCGAGAAGTTTTGCTTTGCGACCATGATGGACCTCGCCTACGAGGTACCCATTTGCATGGAAGAGGTCATGGACGAATACGCCGACCTGCCCGGCATGGCGGACCTGCGCGAGCATATGCTCGGCCCCGTCCGCGAAAACTGCCAGCGAACCCTCGACCTCATCAGGGCGGATATGGGCTAGACGCCAATCAATTTCCCATTTCTTAAAAGAAGAGAGGGGACACCTGTCGCAAAAGACCGGGTACCCCCTCTCGTAATGTCATTTGCAATCCGCTAGCACGTGGCTCGGACTGCTGCTAGCGCAACCTTTACGCGGCAAGGCGCTTGAGGACGTCGATGAGCAGCTCGTAGAAGCGCTCGGCAGAAGCGAGCTCCATGCTCTCGTCCGGGGTGTGGACATCGGAGAGTGTCGGGCCCACGGCGATGGCGTCCAGACCGTGCAGGGCCTCGGCAAACAGGCCGCACTCAAGGCCGGCGTGAATGGACTCGATGCGCAGCTCGGAGCCAAAGAGTTCACGGTAGCTCTCGACAAAGACGTCGCGGACCGGCGAATGCTCGGCATAGCTCCAGCCGGGATACTCGAACTCGAACTTGGCGTCGAAGCCCAAGACATCGGCCAGCGTCTGGAGGCGGTCCTTGAACTCGTTCTGCAGCGAGGTGATCGAGGAGCGCGGGGACAGCATGATCTTGACCTCGTCGTCAGAAGTGGCGACCACACCGATGTTGGAGGAAACCTCGACGGAGCCGTCGGTGGCGACGTTGCGGCGAATCACGCCGTTAGGGGCAAGACGCAGAGCGCGAATGAGGGCAAGTGCGGACTTCTGGTCCATGGCCTCGACCTCGGCGTCGTCGGCAATCTCGACGGTGCAGGTAAAGCCGGGATCGAAGACCTCGAGCTCGGCAGTGACGTCGGCGATGATGCCACGGGCGATCTGGGCCGCGGCCTCGGCGGCAGCGTGGTCGGCGTAGACCAGAACAGCCTTGCACTCACGGTTGATGGCGTTGTCCTTAGTGCCGCCGTTAAAGCTGACGATGGCGGGCTCGCCGGCGACCATCAGGCGGTCGATGATACGGGCCATGATGAGGTTGCCATTGCCGCGCTCCAGGTTGATGTCGGAGCCGGAGTGACCACCCAGTAGGCCGGAGATGTCGAGCGTAAGGGTGCTGCCGGTCTTGTGCTCTCGCACGATGGGGCAAGTGTAGGTAACGACGACGCCGCCGGCGCAGCTGACGGTGGCAACGCCCTCTTCCTCAGAGTCAAGGTTAATCATGGTGCGGGCGCTGATCTGGGACTTGTCGAGCGTCTCGGCGCCGACCAGGCCAGTCTCCTCGTCGGTGGTGAATACGCACTCGAGGGCGGGGTGAGCAATCGAATCGTCATCGAGAACAGTGAGCATCAGAGCGACGGCGATACCGTTGTCGGCGCCCAGGGTGGTGCCGTTAGCGGTGAGGACGCCGTCCTTGATGACCAGGTCGATACCGTCGGTCGTAAAGTCGTGCTCAACAGAGCCCAACTTGTCGCACACCATATCGATGTGGCCCTGTAGCATCACGGTCAGAGCATTCTCGGCGCCGGCAGAAGCGGGCTTGCGAATGATGACGTTGTAGACCTCGTCCTGGTACACATCGAGGCCGCGCTCCTTGGCAAACGCAACCAAGAAATCGCTGATGCCCTTCTCGTTGCCAGACCCACGGGGGATCGCGCTGACCTCCTCAAAGAAATGGAACAGCTGGGCGGGCTCGTAGCCAGTAATCTTGTAATCCATGGTGCCTCCTTGGCGCAACTGGTTAGACAGTAAGACATGCGCCTTGTATATTCCCAGACTTTGCGTGCATAAACCAGTCGAAAACGCCGAGCGCCCTTGCATCATCGGCTAACGGTGGGGAGACGCCACTTTATTAAGATAAAGCAGGTTAGACGGGCCGCGCCGAAGGGACGTTGGACCCTTCAACCAACCTCAACGCTTGATCAACGTTTATGTATACGCCATTGATATGTTTAATGAGATCTACTTTGAACGAAGGGGGCTTTCCAACAGAAAAAGGGCGCTCCTTGGGAACGCCCTCGTGGACACAAGGTTTTGTTACGCCCTACAGCGCGCCGGAACCGGCTTGCATCATGCCGCCGGGGCCCGAGATCACGCCGCCGCTCACGGGCGCGGCGCTGCCAGTGTGCGGTGCCGCCGGGGTGGTATCGCCACCGAGCGTACCTGCCGGACGCGGTGCCGGAATCTCGCCCGTGCCGTGGCTAAAGACAAACTTGCCATCGGCCACGTCGCACAGGACGGTATCGCCCTCGCTCCACTCGCCGGCCAGAAGTTCCTCGGACAGCGGGTCCTCGATGAGCTTTTGAATAGCACGGCGCAGCGGACGCGCACCGTTGGTGAGGTCGGTGCCCTCGGCCACGATCTTGTCATAGGCCGCATCGGTGAGCTTGATGTTCATGCCGTTGGCAATCAAACGCTGACGCAGGTCGTCCACCAGCAGGTGCGCGATCTTGGTGAGATTCTCGCCCGAGAGCTTCTGGAACACCACGATGTCGTCGATGCGGTTGAGCAGCTCGGGGCGGAACAGGCGCTTGAGCTCGCCCATGGCGCGGCCGCGGATCTCACTCGAGGTGAGGCCCTGCTCGCCGGTGGTGCCAAAGCCAACGCTTGCATCCTGCGCAATCTCGCGGGCGCCCACGTTGGACGTCATGATGATCACGGTGTTGCGGAAGTCGACCGTCTTGCCCTGGCTATCGGTCAGACGACCCTCTTCCAGCACCTGCAGCAGGATGTTGAAGATATCGGGGTGCGCCTTCTCGATCTCGTCGAACAGCACGACCGAGTACGGGTGGCGACGAACGGCCTTGGTGAGCTGGCCGCCCTCGTCGTGACCGACGTAGCCCGGAGGGCTACCGATGAGCTTGGAGACCTCGAACTCGCTACCGAACTCGGACATGTCGAAGCTGATGAGCGCGTCTTTGCTGCCAAAGAGATACTCGGCGAGCGTCTTGGCGAGCTCGGTCTTGCCCGTGCCGGTGGGACCCAGGAAGATAAAGCTGCCGCCGGGACGACGCGGGTCCTTGAGCGGCGAGCGGCTGCGGCGCACGGCCTTGGCGACGGCCTCGACGGCCTCGTCCTGGCCGATAATGCGGGTCTTGAGCACGCTTTCGGTCTGCAGCAGGCGACGGCTCTCGCTCTCGGTGAGCGAGGAAACCGGCACGCCAGAGGTCACGGACACGATGTCGGCAATCTGACTCACGTCGATGGTGAGCGGGCTGGCGTCGAGCTCGGCGGTCCAGGCAGCCTTGGCCTCGGCGAGTTCAATCTCGGCAGCCTTCTGCTGCTCGGTGATCTCGGCGGCCTTGTTCATGTCGTCGCTCTCGGTGGCCTCCTGCGCGGCGGCCTTGAGCTCCTCTATGCGATGCTCGGCCTCGCGCACCGGCTCGGGCGCGCGGTTGGCGGCGATGCGAGCGCGGGCACCGGCCTCGTCGATGAGGTCGATTGCCTTATCGGGCAGGAAGCGATCCTGGATGTAGCGGTTGGAGAGGTTCGCGGCGGCCTCGATGGCACCCTGTGTATAGCGCACGTGGTGGTGCTCCTCGTAGCGCGGCTTGAGCGCGGTCAAGATCTTGACGGTGTCCTCGACACTCGGCTCCTCGACATCGATGGTCTGGAAACGACGCTCGAAGGCCGGGTCCTTGGTGAGGTACTTGCGGAACTCCTCGGCCGTGGTGGCACCGATAATCTGGAAGGCGCCGCGCGCGAGCACCGGCTTGAGCATGGAGCTCGCGTCGATGGAGCCCTCGGCGGAACCGGCACCGATGATGGTGTGCATCTCATCGATAAACAGGATGACGTCGTCGGCCTCGGTTGCCTCCTGGATCACGTTCTTGAGGCGCTCCTCGAACTCACCGCGATACTTGGCGCCCGCAACGAGACCCGGCAGGTCGAGCGTCCAGATATTCTGGTTCATGAGGTTCTCGGGCACGTTGCCGGCGGCGATCTGTTGGGCCAGACCCTCGACGATGGCCGTCTTGCCCACGCCGGGATCGCCCAGGATGAGCGGGTTGTTCTTGGTGCGGCGCGAAAGGATCTCCATCATACGCTGGACTTCCTTTTCGCGACCAATCACGGGGTCGAGCTCACCGTCGCGGGCCTTTTGCGTGAGGTTGGTCGCGAACTGCTTAAGCGTATCGGTACCACTCCCCTTTTGCTGAGAGGCATCCGAGCCGCTAAAGAACGGCAGGCCCGCACCGGGACGACCAGCACCGGCACCGGCGAGCGGACGCTTCTTGTCCTGGTCCTTGGCGGTGAGTTTCTCGATAGCCTTTTTGATGGAGGCGGACGACACGCCCAGGCGCATGAGGATGTCCATGGCCATGCCGTTGCCCTCTTCGACGATGCCGATCAGCAAGTGCTCGGTCGACACGTAGGTCTGGTTGTTCTCACGCGCCACGCGGAATGAACGCTCCATCACGCTAATGACGAGCGGCGTAAAGGCGAGCTTGGCCGCCTCGGTCTCCTCACTGGGCTCGGGAACCGTGGTCTGGACCTCTTTGAGCGTGTCCATGATGTCATCGTAGGAGATGTCGAGCGAACGCAGCGCCTCGGCGGCAATGCCCTCGTCCTCCTTGGCGAGTGCGAGCAGCAGGTGCTCGGTACCCACCTTATTTGAGTGAAGATCGAGCGCTTCTTGCTTGGCCATGGACATGACCTTACGCGCGCGATCGGTAAAACGGTCTAACATGCTAGTTCCTCTTAGACGAGCTAGTTTTTCAAACGCAAAGCGCCACTCGTGGCGGCGCTTTGGTCTCTTTACCCATATGGAGTATATGTTAACCGTTGGGACCTTTCCTGCCCGTAGCCGCTCGACAACGTCTACAAAAAAGGAATTGCCAGGTGCGTCTGCATCGGCCCAACGAGCGTGGATTTTCGGACACCCATTCCACGAGCGTGGATAATCTCCCGTTTTGAGCCCGTAAACAGGTCAAAAACGGGAGATTATCCACGTTCATGTTTTGCGGATCAGTTTCATTTGCACCAATTAGCTGGTGTGGCGCCAGCGAGAGTCGGTGAGGGTTCTCGCCACGCCCAGGCCAACGGGCAGAAACGCCACAATGAGCACTGCACGCACAAACCAGCCGAGCATATTGACCGTGTCGAAGGTGCACATGTAATACATTGAGCGATACAGATACAAGCCCGGCACCATAATGACAATCGATGGCACCGTGAGGGCGATACGTGGGTAGGTGAGCTTGATTTCGGCTAAGCTCGCGAGCAGGCCCGATACCAGCGCGCCGATAAACGCCGCCGCCTCGGGAGGCATACCTACGCTCAGGCCCAGAAAGGGAAACAGCGTCGGCGCATCGACGAGCGTAAGGCGCAAGGTATTGGACACGGCGCCGATCAGCCCAGCTGCCGCGGCCATCTTTACCGGGCTGTTGAACATCACCGAGAAGCCGAATACGCCAACAAAGCTCATCATCACGCGCAGGAGCGTAAGGGCAAGCGGCGAAAGGCCGAGCGGGGCAAAATCATCCGGTGCCAGCCCCACACACTCGGCAACCATCCAGCCCACAAGGGTCGCCATCACAATAATCGACACGGCATACGAAAGACGCTCAATGCCGCTTCGCATATCGAGCTTAGCGATGTCGAGGCCTGCCGTAATGAGGGGAAAGCCGGGAATCACAAAGAGCATGGCGCCGATATAGCCTTCTTGGTGCGACATTGCCCCCGGTACGACCTGGCCAAGGCCGAGCAATGCCAGCAGATACGAAACGCAAGCGAGCGCAACGCCAATCGTCAGCGCGCTAAACTGGCCGAGGCCCTGCTTGAGAATATGGGAGCGAGCAAAGTTGCCGACACCAGCGCCTACGAATGCGCAGGCCATCTCGATAGGGCCGCCGCCGAGCAAAAAGACAAAGGCGCCGCAAGCACAGGCTGCCGCAAGGCCCTGTTGCCAGGAAGCGTAATCGGGCTTCGAGCTCTCAACGGTCTTGAGCATCTCGTGGTACTCGTGCACGGTAAAACGGCGCCCGTAAATCTCGATTTCCTTTAAGAAGCTCTCCATCATCCAAATGCGATGAGTATTGACTCCCGTTGTGGGTAGGCTGACGACCTCGTTAAAGCAGTGACCGTCTTCGATGCAGGTGCACTCAAACGACAGGAGACTCAGATCGACGTGAATCGTGACGCCGAGCACGGCAGCAACACGGTTCATGGTATCGCGCACGCGCCAGGCACCTGTTCCACTTGCCAGCATAAGCATGCCGGTGCGACAGATGATGGATGACTTATCGGTGAGCGGCGCATCGACGGCAAGCTCATCGCCTGCCGTCACGATCTGGTGCCAGTCTGTTTTCATATGGAGTGCGCCGGCACGAACACCGTGGTGCATGGGGGCTCTCGAAAGCAGCGAGTCAAGGCGCGAAGACTGTGGGGGCTCCGTTGATTCGTCCTCAACCTCATCAGTCTCTTCATCGACCAGATCAAATGAGTCAAGCGATGCCGGCTCGCGACGATCGATTAGCTCCTCATCCTCATCGTCAAAGTAATTGAACTGATCGAGCATGTCCTCTTCGATTGCACGCTCGCTCGCGTCGTCCATATAGACGCTCCCTTCCTACCGACTAACCCCCATCCTAGGCAGCGACGGCTAAAGGAAACATAAAAGAGACGGCTGCCATGCGAGCCATGTGCTCAATAGCCGTTGGGTAGTCGTTTAAGAACGTCCCCAATGACTATTGACGGCCAAGGCAACGCCGATGTATTGGCAACGTCAGCGAGCGGGCCGCATTTGAGACAAGGTGACGTGAAACGAAAGGGCGCTGACCTTCTGGTCGCGCCCTTGAAGTTGAACGTCAGATTGTCCAAATGCGGCCCGCGCAGCGTCGAGCCGTTACGCGGTTCGTAGAACCGCGTAACTAGTTAGTACATCTTTGCGCCGGCGGGGATGGAAGCGTCGAGCTGGATCAGATTGAGACGCTCCTCGCCCTTCTCCTCGTGGATAGCGCTGATGAGCATGCCGCAGCTGGGAATACCCATCATCTTGCGCGGAGGCAGGTTGGTGATGGCGAGCAGAGTCTTGCCGACCAGGTCCTCGGGCTCATAATAACCGTGAATGCCGGAGAGGATGGTGCGGTCGGTGCCAGTGCCGTCGTCGAGCGTAAAGTTCAGCAGCTTCTTGGACTTCTTGACGGCCTCGCACGCCTTGACCTTCACAGCGCGGAAATCGCTCTTGGAGAAGGTATCAAAGTCGACGAACTCCTCAAACAGCGGCTCGACGGCGATCTTGGAGTAATCAACCGTGGGCTTGAGCGGCTTGACGAACGGGCTCGCGGCGTTGCCGGCCTCGGCAGCCTTGGCGGCAGCGGCACCGGACTGGAAACCCTTCTCGGGCTTCATGTGCGGGAACAGTAGCACGTCGCGGATGGAAGCCTGGTTGGTGAGCAGCATGACCACGCGGTCGATACCGATGCCGATGCCGCCCGCGGGAGGCATACCGTACTCGAGGGCGCGCACGTAGTCCTCGTCGTACTCCATGGCCTCGTCGTCGCCGCCAGCCTTCTCGGCCATCTGGGCGGCAAAGCGCTCGGCCTGGTCGACCGGGTCGTTGAGCTCGGAGAACGCGTTGGCGTACTCGTGACCGGCGATAACCAGCTCAAAGCGGTGCGTCAGGCGCGGGTCGTCCTCAAAGCGCTTGGCAAGCGGGCTGACCTCGATGGGGTAATCGCAAACGAACGTGGGGTTGACAATGGTGTCCTCGCCCAGCTCATCGTAGATCTCGGCGATAATCTTGCCGGCGGTCCACTCGGGCTTAATCTCCAGGCCCTTCTCGCGCGCGGCGGCAGCAAGCTCCTCGACCGGCGTGTCGATGGTGACCTGCTTGCCGAGCACGTCGGAAACGATGTCGGTCATGGGACGGCTGGCCCACTCACCAGAAAGGTCGATGGTCTGGCCCTGGTACTCGATGACCTCGGAGTTGCCGATGGCCTTGTTAGCCGCCTTAATGACACCCTGGGCGAGCGCCTTCATGCCCTCGAGGTCGGAGAAGGCACGATAGGCCTCCATCGTGGTGAACTCGGGGTTGTGGGTAAGGTCCATGCCCTCGTTACGGAAGATACGGCCGATCTCGAACACGCGCTCAAAACCGCCGACGATGCAGCGCTTGAGGTGCAGCTCGGTAGCAATGCGCAGGTAGCACTCCTGATCGAGCGCGTTGAAGTGGGTAATGAACGGCTTGGCAGTAGCGCCGCCCTGGATGGTCTGCAGGATGGGGGTCTCGACCTCCATGTAGCCGTCGGACTCCATAAAGCGACGGAAGGTGGAGAGAATCTGCGAACGCTTACGGAACGTCTCGCGAACGTCGTCGTTGGCGATCAGGTCAACATAGCGCTGGCGATAGCGGGTCTCCTTGTCGGAAAGACCGTGGAACTTCTCGGGCAGCGGACGAACGGCCTTGGCAAGCAGGGTCGCGCTCTTAGGGGCAACGGAAAGCTGACCGCGCTGGGTGCGCACAACCACGCCGGTCACGCCCAGGATGTCGCCCAGGTCGAGGGACTTGAGCGTATTCCAGGCAGCCTCGTCCATGTCGTTGATGCGGCAGAACAGCTGAATCTCGGCAGTCGCATCGCGCACGACGATGAACATGATCTTGCCCTGACCGCGCTTGGCGACCACACGGCCGGCGATCTTCACGACGTCCTCGGTGTCCTCGCCATCGGCAAGCTCGGCATACTTAGCCTCGATATCGGCAACGTAGTCCTCAAGCTCAGAGTGCTCGGGATAGGGGTTCTGGCCCGCCTCGAACAGGGCGGCGCGCTTGGCCAGGCGGGTGGCGCGCTCGTCGTTGAGCGTCGATGCCTGATCTGCGGCGTTCTGGTTCTCTGCCATAAGTTAGCTCCTCAAACTAAAACGCTCCCCAGGATTCGGTCCCAGGGAGCGAAAACATACCTTTACGCGGGACCGTGGTCTAGCGTGCAATCTTGGCGATGGTGTAGACGCGAGTCTTGCCGGAAGGCGTAACGACCTCGACGGAGTCGCCCTCGCCGTGACCGATGATGGCGTGGCCGACCGGAGACTCGTTGGAAATCTTGTGCTCGAGCGAGTTGGTCTCGGTGGTACCGACGAGCGTGACTTCCATGACCTCACCGTTGGGATCAATCAGAGAAACGGTGGAACCGATGGAGACGGTCAGATCACCTGTGGTGGCAGCAACCTGAGCGTTGGCAAGGATGGCCTGGATCTCGGCAATACGAGCGGCGTTCTGGGCCTGCTTGTCCTTGGCGGCATCGTACTCGGAGTTCTCCGAAAGGTCGCCGAACGCGCGGGCTTCCTTGATGTCCTCGACGATCTCCTTGGCGTAATCGCCCTCACGCCAAGCGAGCTCCTCGACGAGCTTCTGGCGGCCCTCAGCGGTCAGTACGATCTGGCTTGCGTCCATACGGATATCTCCCCAACTCTGATCAAACAATCAACTGTCAACAAAACGAAAAAGACCGGCTAGCCTGCGGGCAAGCCGGTCAGGTGCTCACCCCAAAGGGATGGGACTACTCTGCGTCCGCGTCGCTGTCCTCTGCCTGCTTCTTCTTGGCAGCAGCGAGCTTGGCCTCGAGCTCAGCGATCTCCTTGTCCTCCTCGGACTGCTCGACCACGACCTCCTCGGCCTGCTTGGTCTCGGCCTTATCGTCGCCCTCCATACCCTCGCGGATATTCTTGACGGTAGAGCCGAGGGACTTGCCGAGCTTCGGCAGGTTCTTGGGCCCGAAGATAATCAGGACAACGACGAGAATAATGATGAGCTCAGGAGCCCTCAGTCCAAACATGTAGACCTCCACAATACAGCGAGACAAGCTCGAATGAGTATACCGCGGGTATCGCGGTATCACAACAATAGCTAAAAAAAGGGACCGCAAGAAGCGGTCCCTCCTCATGCTCTGGTCGGGTTGACTGGATTTGAACCAGCGACCCCTGCGTCCCGAACGCAGTGCTCTACCAAACTGAGCCACAACCCGTTAGCTCGACTATAGTAACAAAGATTTCCGTCGTGTGCTAGAGAAATTTTTACTTCTTTGGCACTTCGATGCGAACCGTGTTGGGAATGAGCTCCGTCGCGCAGGACCACCAGCCGTTTTGCAGGGCAGCGTCGGCAAGCCTTTCGGCCGTGGCGGCGGTGTCGCAAATGGCAAATGAGCAGGCACCCGATCCGCACACATCTACAGCAACGGTGCCGTCCTGTTTACGCAGCCAATCGAGAACCATTTGAATCTGCGGCTCCATCTGTGCGGAAATGACACCTAGGTTGTTATGGATGAGCGCATATGCCGTCTCGGCATCACCAGCATGCAAGGCAGAAGCTATCGCGCCGGGCTTGTCTGCAGGCACCGGAGCCTCGTCAAAACGTCGATAGGCTTCAATTGTTGAAACGCTTGCCTCGCGCGGCTTGACCAACACGACGGGCGTTGCGGGCAGCGCGGGATACTCAGTTGCCAGCACGTCTCCCCCACCTACGTAGAACGCAAGGCTCGCGTGCAAAAAGAACGGGACGTCAGCACCAATACCCCGCGCAATGTCGTCGAGCGCGGGGTCGGTGCGATCAATTCCCCAGAGCTCCGCCAAGGCGACAATGACCGCGGCCGCGTCCGTCGAGGGGCCGCCCAAGCCGGCGCACAATGGAATGCGCTTCTCAATCGTCACGCAGATGTTTGCCTCGCAACCATAATGCTCGGCCATAGCAACCGCAGCCCGATACGCCGTATTCTTTTGCATGGGAAAATCTGATGCCGGAACCGTCTGGACGGTCAGCGCCTGCGCCGGCGCGACCGTCACGGAATCGGAAAGACCGACGGCTGCCATCAGGGAATCGACCCTGTGGTAGCCGCGGTCATCGCGCTCGGTATGAACCCCCAGGTAGAGGTTAATCTTTGCCGGCGCGGAAAGAGTCAGGGACCGATCGGTCACCGTTAGTGCTCCTCGAGCTGATTGCCGAGCGGGGTAAAAATGTGCTCACCGCTCTCGGGGTCGAACAGCTCGACCTGCCCGGTGAGGACATCGATATACTGGTAGGACTGACGCGACTTGCGGCCGCGACGTTCGTCAACCTCGACGATAAAGACGGCGGGGTGGACGCTCTTGATGGTGCCCATGCGCTCGACGACGCGGGTGCGGCCCATGTTGGCCTTCACCTTGACGCGATCGCCCACCATATCGGTCAGCTTCTCGTGGATGTCGTCGACGTGATTGACTTCCATCTCTTCCATGAACAGGGCCTCCAGAAGGTGCAATTCAAAAAGGGGATAATACCCCTAAGATAGACAAAACTCTAATACTATAGCACCCTGCTGCCGCCATATGCAAGTAGCTAAATAAACCCCGTCCCAAATACGTACCAGACGACAACCTCGCATGACCAGTTGTTACGCGGTTTGGTAAAACCGCGTAACCTAAAGGTTGTCCGTGTCCAAGACGATGGTGAATGGGCCGTCGTTGACCAAGTCGACTTTCATATCGGCGCCAAAGATGCCGTGCGCCACGTGTTCGACATCTTGACGAACGAGCGTCAGGAAGTACTCGTAGAGCTCGTTGGCAACATCGGGCGCGCCTGCATCGGTAAACGACGGACGGCGACCGTGGCGGCAGTCAGCGAACAGCGTGAACTGCGACACCACGAGCACCTCGCCGTCGACATCGGCAAGTGCCAGGTTGGTCTTGCCGTTCTCGTCCTCGTTGATGCGCAAGCCCCGGAGCTTGCCCCACAGCTTATCGGCCTCGGCGCGCGTGTCGCCGTGGCCCACGCCCAGCAGCACCAGATAGCCGCGCCCAATTTTGCCCACGCACTCGCCGTCGACCGTCACGCCGGCGTTGAGTACGCGCTGCACCACCGCACGCACGGCCTACTCCTCGCCCGTCAGTTTGGCGGACAGATGCTCGAGCGCGTGGAAACGATGGCTGATGGCGTTCTTCTCGTCCGCCGTCAGCTCGGCCATGGTCTTGCCCGGCGTGTCGACCGGCAGGAACAGCGGGTCATAGCCAAAGCCGTGATCGCCGCGGCCCTCGTGTGCGATAACGCCCTCGCAGGCGCCCTCGCCATAGGTGACCAGACCATCCGTGTCGATAAGCGCAACGACGCTCATAAAGCGCGCGGTGCGGTCCTCGTCCGCCACGCCTTCCAGGTTAACGAGAAGCTTGGCGTTGTTGGCGGCATCGTCTCCGTGCACGCCCGCATAGCGCGCGCTATACACGCCCGGCTCGCCGTCAAGCGCGTCGACGACCAAGCCCGAATCGTCGGCAATGGCCATGAGCCCCGTCTCTTCGACGGCAGCCTGCGCCTTGATGATGGCGTTCTCCAAAAACGTCGTGCCGTTTTCCTCGGGGTCCTCAAAATCGCCCAGCTGGCCGAGCGCCACAAAGCGAACCTCGGGCATGACCTTGCCCAAAATGGCCTCGATCTCGGTGAGCTTATGGGCGTTGCCCGTTGCCACGACAATGGTCGCCGCCGGGTCGAGGGTGTCGATGTCGATCTTCTCAAGTGCCATGAGTGGTCTCCTTGTCTCTATAGCAATGCCGCGCCGAGGGCGACGAGGGCCTCCGCCTCTCCCCTCTCAATCAACGGCAGTCTTATACTTCGACGTTTTCCCAGATAAAACCTGCCAAAATAAACCTGTCCCTTTTTGGCAGGTTAGGCGAGGGCCTGGCGCTGGAGCTCGATGAGCTCGGCGATGCCTTTGTCGCCCAGGTCGAGCAGGGCGTTGAGGCGCTTACGGTCAAAGGGCGCCTGCTCGCCGGTGCCCTGGAGCTCGATCATCTCACCGGTGTCGGTGGCGACGAGGTTCATGTCGACTTCGGCATGGCTGTCCTCGGAATAATCGAGGTCAAGCAGCGTATTGCCGTCGACAACGCCCATAGAGATGGCAGCAACCTGGCCCGTGAGCGGGATGCGCTCGATCTTGCCGGCCTCGACCCACATAGCAAGGGCGTCGTGCAGCGCCACCCAGGCACCGGTAATGCTCGCCGTACGCGTGCCGCCATCCGCCTGGATCACATCGCAGTCGACGGTAACGGTGTACTCGCCGAGCGCCTTCATGTTGACGACGGTACGCAGGCTGCGGCCAATGAGGCGCTCGATCTCCATGGAGCGACCCTTGCGGTTGGCGTGCTCGCGCTTGCAGCGCTTGCCGGTCGACGCCGGCAGCATGGCGTATTCCGCGGTCACCCAGCCGACCTTAGCTCCCTTTCGCCAGCCCGGCACGCCCTCCTCGATGGTGGCGGCACAAAGCACGCGCGTGTCACCGAACTCGGCAAAACACGAGCCGTGGGCGTGCTTCATGACGCCACGGGTGAGCTTAACGGGGCGCAACTCGTTGGCGGCGCGACCGTTGGCGCGGTTGACCTGCATGTACTCCATAGAAAAATCCTTTCGGCAAAAGGTGTGGCGAAGGCTCTGACGGCGGCCTTACATCTATTTCAGCTCATCGATATCGATATGCTCAATGCTCTTGAGCGGCTGACCAAAGATAAAGCTGCCCGCCACCGCAAACTCGGCAATGTTATCGGCCGTCGTGGCAAAACGATGCTGCGGCTCGGCGGCGTCACCCGCCAGCTGCTCGCGGCGCGTGAGGATATCGGTCAGCTCTCGTGTGGTCTCCTCGGCGGAACTCACGACGCGCACCCCAGACCCCAGCGCATGGCGGATAGGTCCCACCAACAGCGGAAAATGCGTACAGCCGAGCACCACGGTATCGATACCGTGGTCGCGCAGTGGCTCAACCGTGGCACCCACCAGCGCACGCACGGCAGGCGTATCGAAGATGTCCTCGTTCTCAAGCCACTGCTCTTGCAGATGCGCACCCGAGGCGAGCTCGTGTTCGACAACCTCGACAAAGCTCGAGGCGGGGCAGCCGTATACGTCGACGCCGGCATCTAGATCCTGAATGGCGCGCGTGTAAGCGCCCGAGCGAATGGTGAGGTTGGTGGCGAGCACGCCCACGCGACGCGAACGGGTGCTGTTGATTGCCGCACGGGCACCCGGCGCGATCACGCCGATCACGGGAACGTCGAGCACCTGCTGGGCCAGACGTAAGGCCGCAGCTGTCGCCGTGTTGCAGGCGATGACCATAATCTTGACGTCGTGCTTCGACAGCCAACGGCCCGCCTGCAACGCAAACGAGCGCACCTCATCCTCGGTGCGCGTGCCGTAGGGGCAGCGTTTGGTGTCGCCGAAGTAGTAGACGGACTCGTGCGGCAGCGCCGTCGCGATGGCGCGCGCAACCGTCAGACCGCCCAGGCCAGAATCGAACACACCGATCGGGCGCGTGTCGCCTGCCGGATTCTCGATATCGGACATTACCTCACCAGTCTCTCTCGAAAAGACATATCCAAGTGCGGCGACGCCGCGCTACGAACGCGCCGCGACCAGCAGCTCTGCCGTCGCCGCCCAACCGTCGACAATTTTGCCGCGCGTAACGAAAGCGTTCTCGCAAGCAGCCAGGAACTCGGGCGCGCCGGCGCTCGTCAGGCCATTCTCGACCAGACAGAACGTGCCCACGTGATCGGCCATGTAGAAGTCGGACTCGGAGTCGCCGAGCGCGAGCGTCTCCTCGCGCTCGATCCCCAGGTGCTCGCAGAAGCGCGCAATGGCGACGCCTTTGTTGAGACCCGCGGGGTTGATGTTGAACGCGCGACCGTCCTCGACGCGATCGAGCTCGAGCGTCGTCGGCTTGGACAGATGCGTCAGGTGACCGTTACAGGCCCACACCAGGCCGCAGCCGGCCTCGTCGAGGATGGCCTGGACCTCATCGTCGGGCACATCGCCGCGCATGCCGACGGTGACCTCGCGGTACTTGTAGCCGGTCGACATGTCGTTGTGATACTCGATCTTGTGCGGCCAGCGGGCGAGGATCTTCTCGCACACGCCGGTCTGCTCGATCACCTGGTGCGGAGTAAGGCCGCAGACGGGGTCGTAAGGCATGTCGCCAGTCAGATACTCCCAATCGTTGGCTTTGAGGTCGTACATGACCAGGCCGCCCATCTCACCAATGTAAGAGTTGAGGCCGAGCACGCGCGCGTCCTCGTGGATCATGGTACGGTTGCGGCCCGAGGTGGGAACCACCTGAATACCAGCGCGGGCAAGTGCCACGACGGCCTCGACGAGTTTGGTCGAGGGGTTGCCGTCGTTGTCGCACAGCACGCACGAGCCGGGTGCGAGCATCGTGGCATCCAGGTCGGTAAAGACGTACTTGACCTTGGCCAAGCGCTCGCGCATCTCGCCCGAAAGCTCGGCAACGGTCGGCAGGGTGTTGTGGGACATGGTTACTCCGTTTACGTAGAAGGGTTTGGACTTGGACGGCATGTTTTGATTGAGGGAACACGCTTATGGCGACAGCGCACTCAGGGCGCCGCCGCCATCATGGTTCATTAGTCAAACTGGGTAACATCGATCAGGCGATTGGCCAACGAAAGGTCGCTCTCGATAGGCACGAACTCGTCACCCACGTGCATGAGCTCCTCGTCACCCTTTGCCAGCAGCAAGACAATGGTGGGAGCATTGGGGCTGACGTACTCCTCGCGCGCCGCCTTGAACGCCGCATGCACAGCGGCTTCGCGATCGAGGATGATCTCGTTCGGCGTATCGTCGGGAACATGCTCGGCAAGCTCGCGACAGACCTTCATCGGGTCCTCGTGAGCCGGGTCCTCGTTGGCAAAGATCATCAGGTCGGAATATGGTGCGGCCTCGCGCGGAAGCTGCTCGCGGCGCTCCTGCGCCTTGCCGCCGGCAGCGCCAAACACTGCAATGACTGGACTAGTGGGAAACGCGCGCTTGACCGACGAGAAAAGCGAACGGAACGAAAGCTGGTTGTGCGCATAGTCAACGACGCAGATCACGCGGCCGTCCTTCGACTCCACGACCTCCATACGGCCCGGCACACGCAGTTTGGAGAGGCCCTTCTTGATGGCATCGATACCGATGCCGATCTCGTGCGCAGCGGCGATAGCGACCAGCGCGTTTTCCACGTTAAAGTCGCCCGCGATGCCCAGCAGGACCTTCTCCCCCGCCTCGGACTCGTCGGCACACAGGCCATGCAGGTTAAACTCGATGTTAAAGCCGACCATGCGCACATCGCTCGCCCACAGGCTTGCCTCGGGATGCTCGACGCCAACGGTCACCAAGCGCTCGGCCGTCGACGCTGCCTCCAACACACGGTCAACCTCTTCGGTGCCCAGATTCACCACGGCGGTCTTCGCCTGGTCAAAGATCCTGAGTTTGCTCTCAAAATAATCCTCAAACGTGGGGTGTTCGATCGGCGAGATGTGGTCACGGCCGATGTTGAGGAAGCACGCCACGTCAAACGGCAGATTCTCGACGCGTTGGTACTTGAGTGCCTGGCTCGAGACCTCCATGACCATGGACTGGCGACCGGACTCACGGCAGTTGGCGATATGGCGCCAGACCTCGGGGGCCTCGGGCGTAGTATTGGTGCTCTCGTAGCACTCGATGCCATCGTCGGTACTCACCGAGCCGATCATGCCGCAGGACTCGCCCGCCGCTTTGATAATCGACTGGAGCATAAAAGCGGCCGTGGTCTTTCCCTTGGTGCCGGTGATGCCCACGATCTTGACGTCGTGGTCGGGACGGTCGTAGACCTCCGGCGGCAACAGGGCCATGGCCGTGCGAACGCTATCAACAACCAGCATCGCAGCACCGCTCTCCTGCGCCAGCGGCTCCAGAGACTCGACCAGCGACTCCTCGCACACAAATGCGACGGCGCCCGCATCGAGCGCCATGCTCAAAAACGCGGGCTTAAAGGCAACACCTTTGCAAAAGAACACGTCACCTGCCGAGACCGCACGCGAATCAAACGAGCAGCCGGTCACGGCACGCTCGTCAACCTGCTCTGATGCGCGCAGCTCGCCGCACACATCGAGAAGCTTGGCAAGCGTATCGACCGTGGTCACGGTCGCGGAATCCGAATGGTGCATCTTTCGCCTTTCTCAGCCATTTGGCAGGGACGGTTTTTATAGTAACTGAAACGCACCCACGCAAAAACGGCTCCCGGAGGAGCCGTTACGCGCAGGCGTTCGTAAGCCGAGGCTAGGCAGCCTGAACAGTGGGCTGGTCCTCGTCGATAAAGAAGCGCTTGTACCACACCAGGAACACGAGCGGCGTATAGATCTTGCGCTGGAAATCGCCCTTGCCCGCAAAGTGCAGATCGAGCAGGTGCATGAGCTCGTCGGTATCGAAGAACTCGCTTGCCCACGGCGCGGTGAAGTACTCCTTGACATAGTCGTACCACTTTTGCTCGCGCAGCCAGTAGACAATCGGCACCGGGAAGCCCACCTTGGGACGGGTGGCCCACTCATCGGGCAGCGACTTGTTGGCAGCGTGGCGGAGTACCTGTTTGTTGCCGTTCTCGTTGATGCGGTAGCGGTCGGGAATGTGCTCGGCGAACTCCATGACTTTGCGGTCCAGGAAGGGCACGCGCAGCTCCAGCGAGTGCGCCATGCACATCTTGTCGGCCTTGAGCAGAATGTCGCCTGGGAGCCACATGTTCATGTCCAGGTACTGCTTCTTGACCAGCTCGGGCTGACCCTTCACGCGCGCATAGATGGGAGCGGCAAGCTCGAAGGCGCCATCGCCGGTGTTGTACTCGGGCTTGAGCACGCCGTCGACCTCGCGCTCCGGCCATACCAGAGCCTGTCCCAGGAACGACTTCTCGGGGATCTCGGCACCCTTGACCAGGAAGTTATGTCCCTTGAAGTACGGCATATGCAACGCCAGGTTACCGAGCGCGCGACGGATGGGCAGTGGCACCATCTTTTTGTACTTGCGCACCGGAACCGTGTCCTCGTAGTAGGCGTAGCCGCCAAAGAGCTCGTCGGCGCCTTCGCCCGAAAGCACGACGGTAACATCCTTGCGCGCCATCTCGGCCAAGAACCACAGCGGCACAGACGACAGGTTGGACTGCGGCTCGTCCATGTGATACTGAATGTCCTCGAGTGCGCCAAAGAACTCGTCGGCGGTGATCATCTTGCGGACATTCTCGACGCCGAGCTTGTCGGATAGCTCCTTGGCGTAGTTAGTCTCGTTGAAATTCTTGTAATCGAAGCCCACCGAGAAGGTCTTGTCGGGCATGAGGCAAGCGGCGATGTAGCTGGAGTCGACGCCGCCGGAGAGGAACGACGCGACCTTGACGTCAGCGACGCGATGGGCCTCGACGCTCTCGTGCACGACCTCATCCAGCTCGTCGACGTACTCCTCGAACGGCTTCTCGACGGCAGAGTAATCGCAATCCCAGTAGCGCTCGATGTTCATCTTGCCGGTCGGGATATCGACGGTAAAGTAATGCGCCGGCGGCAGCTTGTAGACACCCTCGAAGAAGGTCTCCTCGGTTGCCGAATACTGCAGCGTCATGTACGGACGCAGGGCCTTTTTGTTGACCGCCTTGTGGAAGTGCGGGTAGTCCAGGAAGCTCTTGATCTCGGAACCGAAGAGCACGCCCGGAGCGCCGTCGCCCGCATCGGCCATGGGATAGTAGTAGAGCGGCTTGATGCCAAAGATATCGCGGGCGCCAAAAAGCTTATTCTTCTTCTTGTCCCAGATGACGAAGGCGTACATACCGCGCAAGCGATCGAGTACTGCCTCGCCCCACTCCTCATAGCCGTGCAGGAGGCTCTCGGTGTCGGCGCCGCAGTGGAACTTGTAGCCCTTGGCCTCGAGCTCGGAACGGAGTTCTTGGAAGTTGTAGATCTCGCCGTTGAAGACAATAACGACGTTACCGTCCTCATTGGCCATGGGCTGAGCGCCGGCCTCGGTCAGGTCGAGGATCGACAAGCGGCGGAAGCCGAGGGCAACGCGGCCGTCGATAAACTGGCCGCCCATGTCGGGACCACGATGGACGATGCGGTCCATCATCTTGGTGAGCACCTCGGATTGGTTATCCGTCCCACCGACAAAACCGACAAAACCGCACATATACTATCCCCTCTGCTGTTGCTGGGTATCAAATCGAATCAGTAGCTTTTGAGTATACCCGAGGGCGTAAAGAGGGGCGGAATGTTCAGGCAATCTCAACTGAATCAGCTCCGCGCCGACACGCGCCGGTTACCTTTAATGGATATGAGATGAATGAGGCGATTGTTTTGCTATACTCTCTCCGCACGGGCGATTGGCGCAACGGTTAGCGCAGGTGCTTTACACGCACAAGGCTGGGGGTTCGAATCCCTCATCGCCCACCATTGAATTGGAAACGGTCCTCGCAAGGGGACCGTTTTTGTTTGGGCCCAGCGCATGGGATTCGAACCCGCCAGCACGTCCGTCACAAAGGCCGTGGCCAAAAAATGGCAAAAATGAGTACTGTTACTAATGTTATAGCAGCGATTTTTGGGTTTCGCTGGGTAAATCTAGCCCTGAATCAGCGATTTGAAGCCTTTGCTAGCTGTTTCCCCATTAACATAACTGAACATGTGTGGTCTAACTAATCCTAGATAGTCGGTTTCATATGAGATTCAGCTGGTGACAGTACTCACATTTGGCATTTTTTGTCCAAAGGCTCTCCTGGCCATTGCAGATTTGTGGCAAAACGGGCTCCAGACCGCTGAATCGTGCCGCATATGGCACGTCCGCAGTCCGGAACCCGGTCCAAATTAAGTTATTGCGCTGTGTTAGGCCAAAACGTCCGACAGGATCTCGATCAGGCTGTCCACGTCGGCTTCTTCGCAGACAAGTGGCGGCAGGAAACGCAGCGTATGCGCACCTGTAGCGTTGGTCACGGCACCGGCGGTCAGCGCGCGGGCAACAACATCATGTGCGTCGCCCGCGGCATCATCCAAATCACAGCCGAGCATCAAGCCGCGGCCACGTACCTCGGTCACGTGCGGCAGCTTGGCGAGCTTTGCCTCCATATAGGCACCCACCTTGGCAGCATGGTCGGCATAATCGCCGCGCACGAGCGCGGAGAGCGTCGCGGCGCACGCCGCGACGGCCAAGCAGCTACCGCCAAAGGTCGAGCCGTGGTCGCCCGGCTTAAACACGTCGGCAATCTCCTTCTTTGCCACGACGGCACCCATGGGCACGCCATCAGCAATGCCCTTGGCAAGGCTCATGATGTCGGGTTCCACGCCATAGGTTTGGAATGCAAACGGCTTGCCGGAGCGGAAGATGCCGCACTGGACCTCGTCGGCGATAAGCACGGCGCCCACTTCGTGTGCCAGGTCGCGCGCTGCCGCCATAAACTCCTCGGTCATGGGGTGCACACCACTCTCGCCCTGGATCGGCTCGAGCATCACGGCACAAATTTCGCTCCCCAGCTGCCTGAAGATCGCACGCAGTTCATCGATATCGTTGGGCGTGCAGGCCACAAAGCCACCCGGCAGCGGGCGGAAACTATCCTGCAGCCAATCCTGCATAGTGGCGGCAATGGTCTCGAGCGTACGGCCGTGGAAGCCGCCGCGCATGCACACGATAGTGTTGCCGCCGTTACCGGCACGCTTGGCGTACAGGCGCGCGAGCTTCATCGAGCCCTCGTTGGCCTCGGCGCCGGAGTTGGCAAAGAAGGTCTCCCAAACCTGCTCATCCGCAGCCGGGGCACCAAGAGCAGCTGCCGTGGTCTCATCGCCGGCGACAATGGCATCGGCAAGCACGCGCGCACCATCTACGTCGTCGTTAGCAAGCTTGGACAGCAGCGCCGCGACCTGTCCACGCTGCTCGATGTAGAAGTAATTGGAGACATGCATGAGCTTTTTGGTCTGTGCCTCGAGCGCCGAGAGCACAGCCGGGTCGCCATGACCTAGGCTGCACACGCCGATGCCGGCAAGAAAGTCGAGGTACTCACGACCATCGTCGCCGGTGAGCTTCATGCCGTGACCCTCGACAAACTCGACCGGAGAGCGGCCAAAGGTATGCATAACGTAATGGGATTCAAGCGATTGCTGAGCTGCAAGTGACATGGGATGCCTTTCGTTGAGCGCCGGACGGCGCAGGCCTATGGGTGCAGAAATGGGGCGGCTGAGGGTCAGTTAGACCGTCTGAAGCTTCTCGACCTCGTCGAGGTTCTCGGTCAGACGCGCAGCAAACGTCGAAAGCGGATGCGGATGCGTATCGAACTCGTAAGCCGTCTCGGTGGAATGGATCACGGTGCCGACGCCGGCATCGGTCAGCAGCTCCAGCAGCAGCGAATGCGGCGTGGTGCCGTTGATGATGTGAGCGCGAAATACGCCGCCGGCAAGCGCATCGACGGCCGCGTGCAGCTTGGGAATCATGCCCTTATCGACCTCGCCGCCGTAGAGCATTTCGTTAACCTCGTCGAGTGTTAGGTTGGAGATGAGTGAGTCTTTATCGCTAAAGTCCTTGTACAGGCCGTCGACGTCGGTCAAAAAGATCGCCTTGTGCGCGTGGAGCGCTGCCGCAACGGCACCGGCGGCGGTATCGGCGTTGATGTTGAAGAAACCGCCGTCCTCCCCCGCCGCGACGGTAGCGATGACGGGGATGTACTCGCTATCGAGTAAGCGCTCGATATAGTCGGTGTTGACGTGCGTCACTTTGCCCACGCGACCGAGCTCGGGGTCGAGCGGCTCGGCGATGAGCGTGCCGGCATCGCTGCCCGACACGCCCACGGCCAGGTTGCCGTGGTGGTTGATGGCAGCAACCAGCTCCTGGTTAACCTTGCCGCCCAGCACCTCGCGCACGATATCCATCGTCGCCGGCGTGGTCACGCGCTGGCCGTTCTTAAACTCGACGGGAATATCGTAATGGCTCAGCGCCTCGTTAATAGCCTTGCCGCCGCCGTGCACGATGACGGGGCGCATACCGATGATCTTGAGCAAAACGATGTCGCTCATCACGTCGCGGCGCAGCTGCTCATCAACCATGGCGGCTCCGCCATATTTGATAACAACCGTCTTGCCGGTCAGGTTCTTAATCCACGGCAGCGCTTCGAACAGCAGCTGCGCGGTTGCTTCGTTGGATTCGCTCGAACGACAATCGCGTGCGAATTTCATAATCTGCCTCGTCTTTCATATCGTTATTGCGCCGTGCTCCGCTGTCCGCAATCGCGGCAAGATGCGCAGCGTGCCCGGAATCTAGGAACGGTAGTCGCCGTTGATGGAGATGTACTCATGCGTGAGGTCGCAGGTCCACACGGTCGTTGCCGCGTCGCCTGCGCCCAGGTCGGCCGAGATCACGATCTCGGGCGCCTCGAAACGTCGTAGAGCCTCGTCCTCGTCAAAGGGAACAGTCAGACCGTCGCGACAGACAGGCATGCCCATCATGTCGATGGAAACGTCTTCCTGATTAAACTTCACGCCGCACTTGCCAAGCGCCATAGCAACGCGGCCCCAGTTGCAGTCGTGGCCGGCGATGCAGGTCTTAACGAGCGGCGAGTTGGCAACGGCACGGGCGGCGATATCGGCCTCCTCGTCGTTCACGGCGCCGGTAACGTTGACTGTAACAAGCTTGGATGCGCCCTCACCATCGGCGGCAATATTGCGCGCCAGGCTCTCGCACACCTCGTGCACGGCAAATGCCAACTCGTCAAAAGCATCGGAGCCCTCGACGATAGGCTCGGCATCTGCGGCAGCGGCACCGGAGGCAAGCATGATGCAGGTGTCGTTGGTCGAGGTGTCGGAATCGACCGTTACCTTGTTAAAGGTCTGCTTGACGGTCGAGAGCAGCAGGGCATGAAGTGCCGCCGGCTCGACGGGGGCATCGGTGGTGATAGCTGCGATCATGGTGGCCATGTTGGGCATGATCATACCCGAGCCCTTGCACATTCCGCCTACCGTATAGACATTGCTCGCATGACCCGCAGCCTCACTGACGTAGGACACGGCGTACTCCTTGGAGTGCGTGTCGGTCGTCATGATGGCGCGAGCGGCATCGGCGCCACCGTGGGCGGAGAGCGCCTCGTAGGCAGCAGGAATGGCGGTCTCAAACGTGTCGATCGGCAGAATCTGGCCAATCACACCCGTGGAGGCAATCAGAATCTGCTGAGGCTCGCAGCCGATGACCTGCGATGCGATGCTGCACGTCTCGCGCGCGCATGCAAGGCCGGTCTCACCCGTGGCGGCGTTGGCATTGCCAGAGTTGACCGAAATGCCGGCGATGATACCGTACCCCTTGTCGGTACCGCCCAGGTTGGCACGGCTCACCTGCACGGGCGCCGCGCAAAAGCGATTGGTGGTAAACACGCCAGCACCGGGACAGGGTTTATCGGGCACGACGAGCGCGTAATCCAGACGCTCGGGGTTCTTGCGGAACCCAGCGTGGATGCCTGCAGCCTTAAAACCAGCCGCAGCCGTAACGCCACCCTCGACGGCGCGAATCTTGATATCAAACAGCTCGGTATTCATCGTCTTTATGACTCCTTATGTCAAACAAAAAACGGACATCGGTTGGTGCGCCATGCCAGTCGTGATCATGAGACCAGCTTAAGAGTGGCGCCCCATTCGATGCCCGACTACCAAATCGTTAACAATCGAATGTGCTACACCGGGCACGCCACTGTGGGCAAGCCTCGTCGCTCGTCAAAGCCAAAGACGATATTGGCGCACTGGACTGCTTGGCCCGCAGCGCCCTTGCACAAATTGTCGATAGCACCCGTCGCCACCAGCACGCCCGCGCGCTTGTTGAGCGCGAGGCCAATCTGGGCAGCGTTGGTGCCGACGACCGAAGCCGTCTTGGGCTGCTGGCCGGCATCGAGCACGCGCACAAAGGTGCGACCGGCGTAGAACTGCTTGTAATGGTCGACAACGTCCTCAAGGGTCAAGGTATCGAGAGCCTGCGGCGTGAGCGGCAGCGTCACCGTGGAGAGCAGACCGCGCTTGAGCGGTGCCAGGTGCGGGGTAAAGACGACGCGATCGGTCAGGCCAAGGATTTGCTCAATCTCGGGCGTGTGGCGATGCTTGCCCACGCCGTAGGCCTCCAAGTTCTCGTCGGCGCTGCAAAAATGGGTGCGGGCGTTGCAGGACTTACCGGCGCCCGTCACGCCGCTAATGGCATCGACAATCACGGGGCCGTTCTCGGCCACCCAGCCCGCGCGCACGGCGGGCGCGGCGGCAAGGCTCGTTGCGGTGGGATAGCAACCGGCGCAGGCGACCAGCACGGATTTGCCGTCGGCATGGTCGGATGCGGCGGTCTCCAAGTCCTGGCAGAACAGCTCGGGCAGACCGAAGGCACGGGTCTTGAGCAGCTCGGGGCTCGTATGCTCGGCGGCATACCAAGCCTCAAAAACGGACGCGTCGTTCAGACGGTAGTCGGCCGAAAGATCAAAGCAGGAGACGCCCGATGCAAGCAGCGCGGGCACCTGTGCCATGGCAGCCGTGTGCGGCACGGCCAAAAAGACCGCGTCGCAGTTCTTGAGCTCAGGGGCATCATGCGTCGTAAAGACAAGATCGCTTACGCCGGTGAAGCTCGGGTGCACCGCAGACAACGGCTGGCCGGCATCGGCGTTGGACGTAATGGCAGCAAGTTCAAACTCGGGATGACCGAGGACGAGGCGAATGAGCTCGGCTCCGGCATATCCAGCCGCGCCGACGATTCCAACCTTCAAAGACATATCAGACTCCTTGTCTGCGATTTATGCACCGATGCGCATTTCGCAGCGGTCGTTATGAAGTGGGTTGAAACTTTAGCACCAAAAGATGCATTAATACGTAAATGGCTTGCATATTCATGCATTGAAACATTCCCGACACATTCGCTTGAAGGAATTGACAAATGGAGCGGGCCCCGTATTGACCGGCGCTCCTAACGGCGCCGGGCAATACGGGGCCCACCCATGCGAAAACCAAGTTGTTAGGATGAGCCAGCTGGCTAGAGCTCGACCGGCACCCATTCGTCGTGATTGCAGATAAAAGCCTCGGGATCCTCGACGCTAAAGAAGACGAGCGTGGGGTCGTTAGGCCCCTCATAGTGCTCGCCCAGGCGCTCTAGATGCTTCCACCCAGCTTCGCGCATTTCGCCTAAAGCCCGGTCATCCAAGCCGGCACGCCCGCGCAAGATGAGCCAGCCATGGCCCGGCCACCAACTCGTGGCCTCAAAGCGCTGGTTTTGCAGCAGCTCTTGCCACACATCTTTGGTGCGCGCTGTTACAAACCACAGCTTGCCGTCCTGGATCTGCGCAAACGAAAACGGACGCACATGAGGCTGTCCGTCAACGCTCGTCGCCAAATACCATGCCGGCACCGACGTCAGATACTCCAACACCGTATTCAATCCGTCCATGTGTCCTCCTGGCGCTAGCTAATTCGGAACGGGTAGTTAATTTGAGACGCTCTAGAGCTCCAGGCGCTCCTCGCTGCCGTCGATATCACAGAAGCGCGCGGCAATGTTGCGGACCGAAAAGAAAGCAAGGCGGCCGTCGTTGGCACTCTCGTGTTCCTCGCCGATGCCCACCATGTGCTTAAAACCCGCTTGACGCACCTTGTCGCTCGCAACCGCGTCGTCCTCAAGTGCGGCCTCGCCGGTCAACACGATCCAACATTCCCCCGGCTTCCAGCCCGAGAGCTCAAACTTGGGATTCGCACTCAGCTCCGCCCACACATCCTTGTCGCGCGACGTGCAAAACCACAGCTTACCGTCATCGACCATGGCAAACGAAAACGGCCTCACGCGAGGCTGATGCCCGTCGGTCACATCGGTCGTGGCCAGATACCACGCCGGAATGCGCCTGAGATACGAACAGGCGCGCTCAAGCTGAGCCGTGCGGTCGTTGTCGGTCATAGGGACCCCTTTCTTGCGCTCGAATCGCGCCTAAACAAGTTGAAGGTTGACGACGATGACACACGCAAACAGCAGCATCGTCACAACCGCAGCCAGCGCATCCCCGCGGCGAAATGCAAGTGCATGCAGACACGTGCGGCCCTGCTCGCCGTGATAGCAGCGTGCATCCATGGCGGCAGACAACGTCTCGGCATGACGGAACACGCCCGTGAACAGTGGAATCGCCACACTGCCGAGCATACGCACGCCGCCGAGCGGGCCACCCGTTACGCGTGCACCGCGGCTTGCCTGCGCGTCCGCCGTCTGCTTCATCTCGGTGGCAAACTGCGGCATAAAGCGCAACGCGATGCCCATGATCATGCCGAGCTCATGCGCAGGGAGCCCCACGCGCGCAAACGGTGCGAGCAGACGCTCAAAGCCCGCGGTGAGGTCGAGCGTAGGCGTGGTGAGCGTAATGGCGCTCATGCCGGCCATCATCAAGCTCAGGCGGCACGCCATAAAGGCGGCGGAATGCAGCGAGCCCTCGCTTATCTGCAAAAAGCCAAGCTGCCACAGAATGCGCCCGCTCTGGTCGGAAAACAGGTTGAGCACTGCGACCACCACGACAATCGCCAGCAATGGTGCCATCGATGATAGGACCCGGCGCAACGGCACCCGGGACACGGTATAGATCAGGACAACGAAGATTGCGACCGGGGCCAGTCCGCGGAAGCTGCTGACCGTGAGCGTCGTGATCAGAAACACAAAGCCCAAGAGCAACTTAGTTCGCGGGTCCAGGCGGTGGATCGCACTATCGCCGGGATAGTAGCTGCCAAACGAAAACGCCTCCATTAGCAGCCCTCCTCTCGCGCGACCGTCTTGGATTTAGCAATGTCCGCGACGTTAGAAGGACCGTCTGAGCGACCGATCAGCAAATCTGCCAGCTCGTCGGCCAGCGACTCAACCGTATAGAGCCCGCCGCAACGCAGCGGCACGCCCGCCTCCGCGAGCGCCAACGCCATGCGCTGAGCAGCAGGTACGCCCAAGCCGATCGACTTGAGCTCATCGGCATGTGCAAACACCTGCGCGGGGGTTCCCTCGGCAAACACCGCACCTTCGTTCATCACGACGATGCGGTCGCAGCAGTTGGCCAGGTCATCCATACTATGCGAAACCATGACAACGGTCAGGCCATCGCGGTGAAGTCGATCGATAAGCTCAAGGAAATCCCTGCGCGCCGCCGGATCGAGCCCCGCCATGGGCTCATCGAGTACTAGGACCTCGGGCTCCATGGCAAGCACGCCGGCAAAGGCCACGCGACGCTGCTGACCGCCCGAAAGCTCAAAGGGGCTCTTGTCGCCTATCGTGGCAAGGTCGAGGCCCACGCGCGCAAGCGATGATGCGACACGGCGCGCAACCTCGTCTTGCGGCAAGCCAAGGTTGTGCGGGCCAAACGCCACGTCCTGCGTCACGGTTTCGGCAAACAGCTGACGCTCGGGATATTGAAACACCACGCCGACCTTGGCCTTAACCGCGGCGGCATCTTTCTTGCTTGATAAGTCGAGCCCCAGCGCGCAAACGCTTCCCTCCTGCGGACGAATCAGCCCGTTGAGATGCTGGACCAGCGTCGACTTACCCGAACCGGTATGACCTGCTAAGCCCAGGAACTCGCCGCGACGCACCGTCAGCGATACATCGCGCAGCGCCCACGGGCTGCTGGGGTCGTTTCCCCAGAGAGCCTGTTTGCTCGATTTGCCCGCAACGGCCGAGCGCTTATGCCAGCGGCGACGCTCGCGGGCGCTCAGCGAGTAACTATGCGAGAGGTGCGAAATCTCGATGACGGGCTCCGACGCGGCTGTCCCGTCGGTTGCAGAGGAGGCGTTGTCGAGCACACGAGAATCGGATGCAGAAGGCCGCCCTGCGGTGTCTTCCCCACTCCGGTCGGCATATGTCTGCGCAATCTCGGCGACCATATCCGCCTCGCGCACCTGCGCATGAACGGGCACGCCCTTCGCACGAAGCGCCGCGCCCAAGCAGCACGACGCCGGCATATCCAAGTTGAACTGCGCAAGTTCGTCCGCCCGTGTCAAGATTTCCTCGGGCGTACCGAGCATGACAACGCGCCCCGCCCGAAATACCGCAACACGATCGGCCTCGGCGGCCTCTTCCATAAAGTGCGTAATCATCACGATGGTCATGCCGCGATCGTGCAACGCGTGGCAAGCCTTCATGAGGCCCTTGCGTCCACGCGGATCGAGCATCGAGGACGCCTCGTCCAAAATGAGCACGCGCGGTTCCATGGCGAGCACACCGGCAAGCGCCACACGCTGCTTTTGACCGCCCGAAAGCGCATGGGTCTCGTGGCGCTCAAAGCCCACCAGGCCCACGCCCTTCAGCGCCTCGCGTACGCGCTGCGCAATTTGCGCCGATGGCACGCCAAGGTTTTCGGGACCGAACGCAACGTCATCTTCGACAAGCGTTGCCACCAGCTGGTCGTCGGGATTCTGGAACACCATGCCTGCGGTCGAACGAATGTCGTAGACCAGCTCGGGATCGGACGCATCCATACCGTTGATACGTACCGTGCCCGTATCGGGCTGCAGCAGCGCATTCAGATGCTTGGCAAACGTCGACTTGCCCGACCCATTGCCACCGAGGATGCAGAAAAACTCCCCGTCCTCGATGTTCAGATCGACACCGTCGAGTGCCGACACGGCACCGTCATAGCTAAAGGAAACGCCCCGACACTCAATCATGCGCGGCCTTTGACCTGGTCCTTTTTAGGCGTGATGAGGTTGGAGACTGCTTTATACACCGCTAGCGTCAACACCGAGTTAAGCACGGTCTTGATAAGGTTGAACGGCAGCACGGCAGGAATCATAAGCGGGGCGATCACATCGACCGAGCCATACCAGAACCATACGCCAATGGTAAGGTTTGCGACCATAGACAACGCCGTAGCGGCAATGACACCGAACACTAGGCCAATCACGGCACCCTTATAGGTATGCATCTTCTGGTACACGATAGCCGCGGGCAGAATATAACCCAGCGTAGCCACCAAGTTCATAAGTGCGCCGACCCAATCGCCCGTGGTAAGCGCATGGATAACAATCGCCATAGCGGCAACAGCAGTACCGGCGCCAGGACCATACGCAAAACCGCACACCATCGCCGGCACCAGCGACGGGTCATACGTCAAAAACGGCGCCGAAGGAAGGATGGGTAGCTGCACATACATAAACAACGCGCCCAAGGCACACATCAGCGCCATGGTAACGAGCTGTTTGGTGCTCCACCTATTCGTGTTCTCAAAATGGATATGCTGCGACTGTTCAGACATAAGATCACCTGCCTCTTTCATCCGGACTCTAACCGTTGGTACTGGGATCTCACCAGTTCAGCCGGCATACGAACCAACGCACACACGGGTCGCGGACTCATCGGCTCGGCCGCAGGCACCTCGACTGCGCCACGGCACCCCTTTAGCACCGCCCGATTTACCGCCAGTGGGGAATTTCACCCCGCCCTGAAACAGCAATTGCAAGTGTAGCACCAGTAGGCTTTCGCGCAAGTATGCCAAGGGTAATTTATGGCGGGGGAAACGCTCTAGAAATGCGGCCGGGACAGAGCAGCGCGACAATAACGTACCCGCCCATCCCAAAGTGCTGCGCTTTTCGCGGCAAAGCCGCGAAACAGCAAAAGGGAAAAGCCACCGCAACAACCACGTTCCCCATCCATCCCAAAGTAGCGCGCCTTTCGCGCAAAGCGCGAAACAGCGAAGGGGACACGTATCCCTATCGACCCCGCCCGCCGACCTCAAGGCCGTAAACGCAGGGAATCCGGGGGCGTGACGGGGGCTTCTCTCCGGAACATTCCGCAGGACGCAAAGAGGCTCCGCAGCGCGAAGCGCGATGCGGAGCCTCTTTGCATGTCCGAGGACGTTCCGGAGAGAAGCCCCCGTCACGCCCCCGGATTCCCGGTGGGAGTTCTAGACCTTGTCGGCCTTAGTACATACCGCCGCCCTGCTGACCAGCGGTAGCAGCAGCGATAGCGTCCTCAAGCTGAGTGTTCTTGGGCACATCGGAGACGGTAGCCTCGGTGATGAGAATCAGGCTGGCGACAGAAGCAGCGTTCTGCAGGGTGACGCGGCTGACCTTGACGGGGTCGAGGACGCCCATCTCGATCATGTCGCCCCACTCGCCGTTGGCAGAGTTGAGACCCTGGCCGGCGGGCAGCTCGGCAACCTTGTCGACCACGACAGCGCCCTCAAAACCAGCGTTCTTGGCGATGGTAGCGACCGGAGCAGTCAGAGCCTTCTTGACGATGTCGACACCGATCTTCTCCTCGGGGTCGTCGAGCTCAACGGCGTCGAGCGCAGGAGCAGCGTCCATGAAGGCGACGCCGCCACCGGCGACAATGCCCTCCTCGACAGCAGCGCGGGTTGCCTGCAGGGCGTCCTCGACGCGGTGCTTGATCTCCTTGAGCTCGGACTCGGTAGCAGCGCCGACCTTGATGACGGCAACGCCACCGGAGAGCTTGGCCAGGCGCTCCTGGAGCTTCTCACGGTCGAAGTCAGAGGTGGTGTTCTCCATCTCACCCTTGATCTGAGCGATACGAGCGTCGATGGCCTCCTTGGAGCCAGCGCCGCCGACGACGACGGTGTTGTCCTTGGAGATGGTGACGGACTTAGCGGTACCGAGCATATCGGCGGTGATGTCAGCGACCTTCACGCCCAGCTCGTCCAGGGCAGCCTGGCCGCCGGTGAGGACGGCGATGTCCTCGAGGATGCGCTTGCGGCGATCGCCGTAGCCCGGGGCCTTGACGGCGCAGACGTTGAGGGCGCCACGGATCTTGTTGAGGACCAGGGTAGGCAGAGCCTCGCCATCGATGTCCTCAGCGATGATGAGCAGGCCACGGCCAGCGCGCTGGACAGCCTCGAGAACAGGCATGATGTCCTGGACGCTGGAGATCTTCTGGTCGGTGATGAGGATGTACGGATCCTTCATCACGGCCTCCATGCGGTCGTTATCCGTGACGAAGTAAGCGGAGACATAGCCCTTGTCGAACTGCATGCCCTCGACGGTGTCGATGGTGATGTCAAACGTCTGGGAATCCTCGACGGTGATGACGCCGTCCTTGCCCACGACCTCCATGGCCTCGGCGATCTTCTCGCCGACCTCGGGGTCACCGGCGGAGATGGTACCGACGGAAGCAATCTGCTCCTTGGTCTCGACCGGCTTGGCCTGCTTCTTCATCTCGGCGACGGCGGCGTTGACGGCCTTGTCGATGCCGCGACGGATGGCCAGCGGGTTGGCGCCAGCGGCGACGTTGCGCAGACCGTCGTTGACGATGGCTTGAGCGAGCAGGGTTGCGGTGGTGGTGCCGTCACCCACGGTGTCGTTGGTCTTGGTGGCGACCTCCTTCACCAGCTGGGCACCCATGTTCTCGATGTTGTCCTCGAGCTCAATCTCCTTGGCGACGGAAACGCCGTCGTTGGTGATGGTCGGGGCACCAAACGTGCGCTGCAGAGCAACGTAGCGACCCTTGGGGCCCATGGTGACGGTAACGGCGTCGGCCAGAGTGTTGACACCCTTGGCGAGCTTAGCGCGGGCATCGGTGTTGAACGTAATGTTCTTTGCCATGGTAGGTAATCCTCCAAAAGAAACGTGACTCGCGTCGCCGCTTCCGAGTCCTATGCGGCGGGCGCGTTCAAAGACGAATCAGAGATTCTGACGAGACTAGGCCTCGACAACAGCGTAGATGTCGTCGGCGCGCATCAGCAGATACTTCTCGCCGTCGACCTTGACCTCGTTGCCACCGAACTTACCGTAGATGACAACGTCACCGACCTTGACGTCCATGGGGATGCGCTCACCCTTGTCGTTGACCTTGCCGGCACCAACGGCAACGATGGTGCCGCGCTGCGGCTTCTCCTGGGCGTTGCTGGCGATATACAGACCAGAAGCGGTCTTCTGCTCGGCCTCGTCGGGCTTGACCAGAACACGATCTGCAAGCGGCTTCAAAGACGACATGCTTGTCTCCTCCTTTTTGGGCCGCGTGGTTATGCCACGCGAATTAACCCTTTTTGTTTGCGTACGCGTTGAATGGTACCCACGAATGGCGGGTTATACAACACGGAGTCAAAAAATCTTATTTTTTGGCACTTAGATTTTCTGAATGCCGGGGGATAACTTAGCAGTGGCTCCCGTGTGGCTCCGGAGGGGCGGGGCATAAGGTTTCCTGCTCGGGCAGTCCTGCTCGCACGAAGGCCACATTAAGTGGCCTTCGGCTCGTGCGGAACTCGCGATAAACCTTATGCCCCGCCCCTCCGGAGCCACACGGGAGCCAGGTTAACTAATTCGGACCCGGCATTCAGAAAAGTCAGTGCAGCAAAATGGCGATGCGGATGGTGCGAATAAGAAAGGGACACGTTGCTGAAACGTGCCCCTTATGAGTGGGGTATGAGGTTAGCGCTCGTAGATTAAGTTGCCCGCCAGGTAGGTGGCCTGAACCTTGGTGGCTTGCAGCTCTTGGGGGTCGATGGTGAGTGGGTCTTGGTCCAGGACTACCAGGTCGGCGTATTTGCCGGGTTCCAGGCTGCCGAGGTTTTGCTCGTCGCCTGCCGCGTAGGCGCTGCCCAGGGTGTAGTTGCGCAGGGCCGTTGCCGCATCGATGCGCTCGCTCGGCAGCCAGCCGCCCTCGGGCCAGTGGCTTTTGGGGTCTTGGCGCGTAATAGCCGTGTAGAGCACGTTCATGCTGGTAACGGACGTGATAGGGCTGTCAGTACCGAAGGCTTGGCGGATGCCGCGCTGCTTATAGGTTGCGAACGGCCACATGATTCGGCTTCGCTCCAGGCCAAGGTCGCGCTCTGGGCCACCCGGATCGAGCGTGATGTGGCAGGGCTGGCTCGAGGCGACCACGTTGAGCTTGCGCAGGCGGTCGATGTCCTCGGGCAGGAGGTTCTCCAGATGCTCGAGTGTGTTATGGCCGTGCTGGGGCAGGCCGTACAGGTCGGCGGCCTCCTCGAAGATATCCAGCGCGGCATGAATCGCACCGTCGCCGATGACGTGGATACGCACAGTGTGGCCGCGCTCCGCAGCCGCCAGAACCAGCTTACGCATGCGCTCGGCAGGAACCGTCAGGCGACCTTGATCGCCCGGGAAGCGCGGATTGGTATAGGGCTCGGTGAGATATGCCGTGTGCTCGCTCGAGACGCCGTCGAAGAACTGCTTAAAACCAGGCGCCGAGAGCAGCGCGTTGTTCGCGTAGCGGGTCTGCAGTTCTTCTAAGCGCGATTGGTCATCCAGCAACGTGGGGAACAGATGGGCTCGGATGCCCAGCTTGCCGGCTGCCTGTAGCTTGCCGTAGACATCGTCGCGGATAAAATCGCAGCCCGGCATGGGCATGAGCGACATATCGCATATCGAGGTGATGCCCTGCTCGGCCATACGCCTCATTTGATCGGCGTAAGCGCTTGCAATGCGATCCTCCCCCAGCCACTCAAGGCAGCGCGGTAGCAGCTGCATGGCAGCCGCCTCGTGAGCAATGCCCGTGAGCTCGCCGCTTGCGTCCTTGTCGTAGCCACCGCCCGCTGGCGGCTCGCTGTCGCGCGTGACGCCGAGCGCCTCGAGTGCGCGGCTGTTGAGCCACAGCGTATGGCCGTCGCCCGAATACATAACGCAGGGGCGATCGGGGAATGCCGCATCGAGCGACGCCTTGGTAGGATGCTCGGGCGGGTCCCAACGGTAGTCGCGCCAGCCCTGAGTCACAACCCAAGCGTCGTCGGGCAGGTCCTGGGAAAACTCGAGCGCGTGTTGCACCAGCGCCGCCTCGGACGTGCCCATATCCATGAGCATGTACGGCGAGGAGCCGACCGAGGTATGGAAGAAGTGCAGATGAGCGTCATGGAAACCGGGGCAGACAAACTGCTCGCCGTAGTCGATAACCGGCGTGGCGGCGGGAGCGGCGGCGATCACGTCATCGGGCTTGCCGACTGCGACGATACGGTCGCCTGCGATGGCAATCGCCAGCTCGCGGGCAGTATCGATGCCGTCTTGCGCGGTAAAGACGTTCTTGGAGCGGATAATCCGATCGATATGTTGCATGGGCATCCCCATCTCTGGCAGGAAATTCAACACCCCCGAGTGTACTCCCCCGCCCTTGCAACAAAACCCCAAGCGGCAAACGGCAACTTTACCAGCCCTAGCGGCAGGTGGCATACTGGAGAGAGCCTGTACGATTTTGCGATCAACCCAGCAAGGAGCAAATCGACCATGACGAAGACCAAGGCACAGCAGATTATGGCGGCGACCGAGGCTCGTGCGGCTGACGACGTCACCGCAGCCATCAAAGATATCGCTACCGAGTTTGAACCCTATATCATCAAGCAGCGCCGCCACTTCCATAAGCACCCGGAGCTGAGCCTTGCCGAGGAGCGCACGACTTCTGACATCGCCAACCAGCTCGACGCCATGAATATCCCCTACGAGCGTCCCCTTAAGACGGGCCTTGTGGCAACCCTTCGCGGCACCGCGCCCGACGCCTATCGCGAGGACGGCACGCCACGCCGCCGCATCCTGCTGCGCGCCGACATCGACGCCCTGCCCGTCACCGAGCAGACCGGCGAAGAGTTCGCCAGCGTCAACGAGGGCTGCATGCACGCCTGCGGCCACGACTGCCATATCGCCATGATGCTCGGCACGCTGCAAATCCTGCGCCATATGACCGACGACATCCACGGCGAAATCCGCATCGTCTTCCAGCCCAGCGAGGAAAACGGCCAGGGCGCCAAGCTCATGATCGGCACGGGTGTGCTCGACGGCGTCGATGGCGCCTACGCCGCGCACATCTGGAGTGAGGTCGACGCCGGCACTGTGAGCTGCGAGCCCGGACCGCGCATGGCCAATACCGACTGGTTCCGCATCGACGTCCGCGGCACCTCGTGCCACGGCGCCATGCCCCAGCGCGGCCACGACGCCGTCATGGTGGCCGCCGAGATCGTCAATGCCCTGCAGACCATCGTTTCGCGCGAGATCAGTCCCTACGAGCCGGCCGTCATTACCGTCGGCGAGCTGCACGGCGGAACCGCGCGCAACGTTATCGCCGGCACGGCCTACCTCGCCGGCACGGTGCGCACCTACGGAGATTCGACCCACGAGGAAATGCCGGAGCTTATGCGTCGCATCGTGGAGCATACCGCGGCCGCCTTGGGCGCCGAGGCAGAGCTCACCGACTACACCATCGCCAATTACAAGGTCGAAAACGATGCCGCCTCGAGCGAGCGCTGCCGCCAGGCAGTAATCAAATGCCTGGGCCCCACCGGCCAAGGCCATTATCGCGGCACACTCTCGGGTGAGGATTTTTCGGAGTACCTGCGCCGCGTACCGGGCGTGCTCGCCTTTGTTGGCACGCGCAACCCCCAGATTGGCGCCACGTACGCCCAACATTCTTGCTTCTACAAGATTGACGAGTCGGTACTGGCCAAGGGCTCCATGGTGGCCGCCCAATATGCCATCGACTTTTTGGCCGAGCCCACACAAGAAGAGCTCGACGGCCCCACGATTGCCGCGGTCGCCGAGACCAATCCCGACCTGGCAGCCAAACTGCGCTCTGCCAAGGCCACGGCCGCCGAGGCCCGCGACGCCATGCACGATGCCCGAACCGCCCGACACGCCGCAATCAAGGGCATCCACGACGCTCGCGCCGCCGCCCGCCGCGAGGAGAAGCACGACGAGTAGTCGATCCACGACCATCTCGCAGTCATAGCCGCATCGCGATATCAAAGCGGGGGCGGACGTTTCGACACGTCCGCCCCCGCTTATTTGTCAAGCGCTATTTCTACCGTTTCTACCCCGTCCCCAAATGGCAGGTGGCAGGGTTACTCGTCCTGCGGGTCCTCGTCGGAGCTTGGCGCAGGCTCGGGCTCAGGCGCAGGCTCGGGCTCAGGCGCAGGCTCGGGCTCCGGTTCCGGCATGGGCTCGGGCTCAGGCGCAGGCTCGGGCTCAGGCGCGGGCTCGGGCTCGGGCGCGGGCTCGGACTCGGGCGCCGCAGCGGAATCGGATACGGGCGCTGCGTCGGCGCTAAAACCAGCCGGAGCAGACTTCTTCTCAAACGGCAGCACAAAGGTCAGGACGTCATCCTTATCCTCATCAGCCCATTCAGCTGCATAACGCGCTACCCAATAGCCAACGGCACGATGCTTGAGCATCTTGCCAAAGACCGTGAGGAATACCGTGACAAACGCCGTCAGCACCAAGAACAATACGAGCGTGATGCCACCGCCGGTAACAAGCGCCTCAATAGCCGAAGGACGGTAGTAGTAGCTATACATACCGACAGAGGCAATGGTGCCAAAGACGAGCGTCAGGATCCATGTGACAACGTTGGCGACCAGGCCCGTCAAAAACTCGGGAAGGAACGAAGCGCAGAACAGTTTGGTCTTGTTGTGCTTAAAGGCCGCCCAGACCTTATCGAGCGAAAACGCGCTCTCGACACGACCGGTCACCGCAAAGTGCATCACGGCAATGTCGGCGAACATCTTAAAGAAGACCCCCAAGACCGCCGTGGCAATCATAGCCAGGACAAGCAGGCCAAGCGAGCCGAACAGCGCTGCCTCGAGTGCATAAGAGCCGTAATACGAATACGAGCCCGCGGCGCCAATTACCACGCTCTCCACCAGCGAAAGCACTACACCGATAACGGGAATGGCAGCAATAACCTCGAGCACGACCGAGATAACGCTCGAAAAGACTCCGAGGCCAAACGACGTGGAACGCATGAGTGGACGATCCATACCGCCATCAACCTTGAGCGACAGATCGCGACCCCACTCAATACCAAAGCCGGAACCACACACGCTCGCAATGCAAGCTGCCAAAAAGCCGATGGCAGCTGCAATGCCGCCAATAACGGGAATAAACAGCACGAGTACCGACACAACACAAATCAGCGCCGGTAAAAAGGCAATCTGGCACACGCGCTGCAGCACGCCCGGAGTCTTGGTCATATCCTCAAACGCCTGAGCCACACAGCCCTTGGACGCATTCGCCACGGGCGGTTGCGGAACAAACTGCTGGGGCTGACCCTGAGGGGCAGAGGCTGCGGCACCGGCATTGGGGGCACCACACGCGCCGCAGAACTTGTCGTTATCGCCCATGGGGGCACCACACTGCGAACAGAACATCGAGATCATCCCTTCGTATCTTGAGCGAATCATCTGGATCGCAAACGATGTCTTTGGCATCATTATCACCCAATGTGGGGACAAATACTCCAACATGACGCATTTGCAATGCGCAGGGCGCTATTCGATTGTTTGATGAGCTCGACCGCGTTAGTTCGTTCCGCGGAAACCCTTGCCGACGATCTCGGAGCTGTCGACGATCGTGATAAAGGCACCCGGATCGATCTCGCGAGCGTAGCGACGCAGCTGCACGGCCTCGCGGCGACTCAGCACGCTCATGATCACCGTCACGCACTTGCCCGAGAAAGCACCGTAGCCGCGACTGATAGTCGCCGTACGGTTGAGATGCTTGACGATAAACTCCTCGACCTTAAGGGGCTCGGAACAAATGACCGTGCAGACTTTGCGCAGGTGAATGCTCTCGATGGCCTTGTCGACCACGAGCGTCTTGGCAAACAGGCCGAGCACGCAGTACAAACCGACGCGCGGACCGTACAAGAAGGCCGCGATGGTCACGATGCCGATATCGACCAGCAGCAGCGCACGGCCGATCTCAAGCGTCGTGCGGCGTTTGAGAATCATGGCGAGGATGTCCGTGCCGCCCGTCGAGGCACCAATATCAAAGACGATAGCGCTGCCGAGCGCCGGCAGAATCACGGCAAAGCACAGGTCGAGCCACATATCGCCCGTCATCGAGACATCGGTCGGAATAAAGAGCTCAAACAGCGAAACATAGGCGGACAGCGCAAACGAGGCAAAGACACTCCACAGGATTGCCTTGCGCTCCAAAAAGATAAAGCCCAGAACGACCAGGACCGCATTGATAATCCACATAAAGACGCCGACGGGCAGGGTCGGGAACAGCGTGGACAGAATAACCGACACGCCCGAGGTGCCGCCAAAAGCAAAGTGATTAGGGGTTTTAAACGCGACGATGGCAAAGGCCGTGAGGATCAGGCCCAAATTGAGCTCGGCAAAAAAGCGCGGAAAGCCCGGCTCCTGGCTGCGCTTGCGACCAGCGCGCTCGCCCCGCTCGATAACATCGCGATCGACCACGCGCTCCATCGGCACTACGGGAGGACGATGCACCTCCTCGGCAGCACGCGACGCCGCCTCTGCCGCAGCGGCCTCAATTGCCCATGCCTTGCTTTCTGTTTCGTGCTCGTCGGCCATTACGGCAACCCCTCGTTAACAATTTGGAAACAATGCGCCCATTAGAGTAACGCAGAACGTGGGGATTGCAACCCCTAGTTAGACGAGCGGTATGACTACATCGGGAGCGTACAAAAACGGCCGGCCACGCTTTTGCTTGCGCGGTCGGCCGTTTAACGTTTTCGCAGATAAAACCTGCCAAAACAAACCTGTCCCTTTTTGGAAGGTTATTCGTGCTGGCTGGTGCGGTGCTCGTACTCCTCGGGGGTGATGACGTCCTCGATGCGCAGGTTGACGCCCGCCACCTCAAGGCCGGTCATCGCTGCCAGACGCTCGGTGACACGTGCCTTAACGTCGTCGAAGATCGCGGGCGCATAGGCGCCGTACTCGATGATGACGGAGATGTTGACGACCACGCGATTATCGTCGGTGACCTCGACCGTCACGCCCTTGGTCAGATTCTCGGCACCAAACTGCTCCTGCACAAAGTGCATGAGGTTACCCTTCATGCCCAGAACGTGCGGAACCTCGCGGGTGGCCATGGCAACGATCTTCTCGATCACGCCGTTGGAATAGGTCAGCGAGTCCTCGGACTCATCCGCCTCCTCGTCGTCCTCATCCGTATCGGACTCGGCCTCGACGAGAGCCTCATCCTCGAGCGTCACATCCTCAGCTTCGGCGACGACCGCCTCGTTCTCCTCGAGCTCGGTATCGGCTACATCGACCTTCGTATTAAAAGCCATGGTTCCTCCTTATGCCTGCCGCGGATGCGACAGTCGAATACATATTAGCGGCCGCTAAACAGACGGCCGAAGAAGTTGACGATCCCGTTCTCGCCGTCGCGGATCTGACCAATTACGGCGCCGATCAGCACGAAGAATGCAATGACGAGCGTATCCCACAGGCCCAACGTGAGCACCAACACGGCGAGGATAAAGCCGGCGACGGCGCCGAGCGTGGTGTTGGGATGACGCACAGCATAGCTCCAGATGGCAGCGCCCGTACCCTTGATGAGACCCATAGCCTCGTCAAAATCCGCGGCTGCCGCGTCTTGTAACTCGGTTGCCTCTGCTTTGGAATCAACAGGTTCGCTCGCCGACGTGGCGCTCTGGTCAATCGTCAGGCGCGGCGTACGAGCGGTCTTATCTTGATTGGTATCACTCACCGGAAACCTCCACGGTCTGGACGGTAGTCTTGGACGGCAAAAAACGGACACGCGCGGTCGTACCCGGCGTGCCGAGCATGGTGTCGCAGGCCTTCTCGATGCGCTGCTGCATCGAGGTGGCAAGAGCGGCAACGTCCTTATCATCGAGCGCGATGGCCTCGACCTTAAAACGGACGTGCGAATCGTCGGAGCCTTGGACGCGGGCCTCGACATGCTCGACCATCACGCGGTCGTCACGCTCGGCAGCAGCCCTGGCGCACGAAGAAAGCGCCGCAAGGGTAACCTCGATATTGCGCTCCCCCGCCGGATGCACGCAGGACGGTTCGCGACGGGCGAACATCAGGCGGAAAAAGCTTACCAGCACGCCGATCGCCACGACGCCGGCGCACGCCGTGACGACGATGCGCGGCATGGGGTCGCGCATCAGCAGCATAAAGCGATACGTATACGGCCCCCAAAACTGGCAGACAAGCGTACCCAGCGCCACGATGGTGGCGGCAAGATACACGATCGCTAGGGCTCGTTTGAGTACGCGCACGCGGCGCTCCCTTCAAATCTCGGCTCTCGAAATGCAGAACGGTTCGCATCATTATAAAAGAGCCGGGTCCGGTGCTCTACGCACGCGGATCCGGCTCATCTATTCCACGAGGCTTGCATGCTCGCTTCATTATGCCCAGATATGCACGGCTCAATCCGTGCTGGCGCTACTCCTCCTCGAGGGCAGCGATGACCTCGTCGGTCATGTCCATGGTGCTGTAGACGTCCTGGACGTCGTCGAGCTCCTCAAGACGGTCGATGAGGCGCTGGACCTTCTTGGCGTCGGCGCCGGAAACCTCGGTCGGGGTGGTCGGGACCATGGTGGTCTCGGAGCCCTTGACCTGGACACCCTGCTCCTCGAGCGCCTTGGAGACAGCCATGACCTCGTTGGCAGCAGTCCAGACGATCCACTCCTCGCCGGCATCCTCGTAGTCCTCGCCACCGGCCTCGGCGATGGCCATCATAAACTCATCCTCGTCACCGGCAGCACCGTTGGCGATCATGGTCTCCTTCTTGGCGTTCTCGTCCAGGATCTCCTTGGCGACGACAATCTGGCCCTTGCGCTCAAACTGGAAGGCGACGGAGCCGGAGGTGCCCAGGTTGCCACCAGCGTGGGAGAAGGCGGAACGGACATCAGCGGCGGTACGATTGCGGTTGTCGGTCAGGCAGTCGACGTAGACGGCGACACCGGCGGGACCGTAGCCCTCGTACACGATGTTCTCGTAGACGGCGGCGTCGGCACCCGAACCAAAAGCCTTGTCGATAGCGGACTTGATCTTGTCCTTAGGCATGGACTGAGCCTTGGCCTTGGCAACGGCAGCGGCGAGGCTGGCGTTGTTCTCGGGCAGCGGGTCACCGCCGAGACGGGCAGCAACGGTGATGTTGCGGCTGAGCTTGGAGAAGAGGGCGGAACGCTTGGCGTCCTGCGCGCCCTTACGATGCTTGGTTGTGGCCCACTTAGAGTGTCCGGACATACGTGTCTCCTATCGGTTTCGACCTAAAGCCCAGCGCAGATGCTCGGGCAATATAAACAAACGTCGTTATGATATACCTACTGGCCTGCGAGATAAACCCCAAAATGAAGGCGTCGTGATGATACAGCCCCTTGGTGCAAGGGGTTGGTGCAAAGTAACCTGCCCCCTTTGCACCAAGTTAGGACCAGAGGAGGTCGCTGCGGGTGATGGTGGCGCCGATGGCAAAGGGCATGCAGGCGATGACCGGATACAGGTAGCGCATGTAGGTCGAGCCGTTGCAGGGGCCGATCAGGCACACGGCGAGCACGCCCAAAAGCGGCACCCAAATGGCCAGCCCGCGCCACGAATGACGACGTAGCAGATAGACCACCACGGCGATCATGATCCACACGTAGGTGGCCGAGCTCATGGTGAGCGAGATAAACGGGATGCGTTGTACTGCCACGCGATACAGGTTGATCAGGTGGTCACACCAGCGCACGACCTTGCTATCGACCGGATGGAAGTCGAAGTACTTGAGGTTATCGGGCTTCGCCATAATCTCGGCACTGCGCGCCGTGCTGTAGACCCAGGCATCGCGAGCGCTCGGATAGAAGTACCCATAGTAGTTATTGATGAGCGCCGAGATATAGCACTCGGGATCCTTTTTGAACATCTGGGCCCACACCTCAAAATAGGCCTTGATGTCCTCCTGCGAGGCGTACTCATTGAAGCAGTTTTTGACGGCATCCGACTTATCCGGGTTGTAACGGCGGCCCAGATTCTCGTACTTGAGCACCCGGTCGATCACGGCGCGCTCCTCGTCGGTCACCAAGCCGTCGCAAGGAGCCTCCACGATGGTGCCGTCCTCCTTAACCGTGGGGTTGACACCCGAGTTGAGGCCGTCGTGCTTTTGGACAAAACGAGCCGTCTGTTGGAACGGAATCGAGAGGATTTCGCGCTTGGAACCAGGCGTGATGTCGTGCGCCGGCATAAAAACCTTGGTGAAGTACATATTAGAGGCAAGGCAGAGTGCAAGCACCGCAAAAACTCCCACCCAGCGGAAGCGCGGGATGCCGCCCGAAGGCGCAGTACCAGCCTGCTTGGCTGCGCGACGAGCCGCATGCGCGTCCCATGCGCAAAACGCCGCCGCGATTACGCAGGCCGCCAACGGAAAGACCAGGCCTCCATTGCGCAAAAACGTGGAACCCATGGCACCCAGAGCGAGCAGCAGCCAGTCGTGGCGCGCAAAGAGCGCGGGGGCTTTCTCGCCCGCTCGCTCGACATTGGCATCGCGACGGGGCAGGCCGCAGGCCACGAGCTTCACTGTCTGCACCAACAGCACCAAAAACGCGTCGGCAAAGAGCACGTCTTTGGTGAGCAGGGCCGCGTAGTTAGAGAACATCGGCATAAACGCAAAGAACAGCAGGATCGTACCGCGAACCGGCAGGCTCACGCCCAGTTTGCGCAGCGACGAAATGGAATAGGCCATACAGGCAGCCGTGATGACAAATTGAGCGCAGGTATAGATGATAAGACCCGCGTTAGCGCTGTTGAACAGCGAAAGCCCCAGTTGAACGCACGAGCCGATAATGGCCGTGTGCACTACGGGATGGTGCCCGTTGAGCAGCACGTTGGGGTTGAGCAGGCGCAGGTAGTCGCTCGTGCCATTGGGATAGTTGAACCACTGGCGAATCTGCGCACCCGTATCTCCCATAAAAAGGCCGGGCAGCGAAGCGATGAGCGTGGGCGCCCAGGCGATCATAAGCACCAGGAAGGGCCCGGCAAAGGGATGGACCGAGAGCACGGCGTGAGCCACACGCCATATACGGCCAAAGTGCGCTTCCGAAAACGGAATGCGCCGAGAGCTCAGCCAATCTAGACACTCAAAGGCAAGGTAGAAGGCAACAATCGCCAGGAGCATCCAGCCCGCGCCGCCAATCCAGGCGCAGATGATGCGAGCTTTGTCGCCAAGGACAATCTCGGCCGAGTCGGTGAGGTCGTAGCTGCGGCCGAACACCATGCAGATGGCGAAGAACAGCGACGGCAGAATGATTGATGGGCGCCAGGTGTCGCCACGGCCAAAGAACACGTAGCGAAACGGCAGCGTGAGCAGGCAGGCAAGTGCAAGCAGCATGACCGCGTCGGTATGGCCGGCAAACGAGAGGAGTACCTCGTAGCACACGTACAGCATGCCCGAGGCTTTGGGGTCAATCGCCAAGACTGCGTTGCTCGACACTGGGGCGGGATCGATGGAAAACGCCGTGGTCGCCAGCAGGGCGAGCAAAAATGCGATGAGCGTCTGCTTGGCGGGGTAGCGCTTAAACCAGACGATGCGGGCAGCGTCGCGCGCAGCCGTTGTGGAGAGATCGGAATCCTTCACAGTCCGAAAGCCTTTCTAGAAACCTATCAAACTCAGCAAAACCACCACAAAGGTGCCTGTGTCCCCTTTGTGGTGGTTAGGCGTCGAGGTAGATGCGCTGGGGACGGTTGCGGTGTCGCGCGAAGATGATGAGCGCCAGGCCGGCGATCACGAGCGGAAGACTCAGCAGCTGCCCCATCGTGATGACGCCGCCCAGCAGATAGCCAAGCTGGGCGTCGGGCACGCGCACGAACTCGACGAGGAAGCGGACGATGCCGTATCCCATCACGAACACGCCCATAAACGTACCCTGAGGCAGCAGCGGCTTTTTGCGGCTGAGCACCTGCAGAATGCAAAAGAGCACGATGCCCTCAAGAAATGCCTCGTAGAGCTGGGAGGGGTGACGCGGCATATCGCCCGCAGTCCCGCCAAAGACCACACCCCAGGGCAGATCGGTCGGCTTGCCCCACAGCTCACCGTTGACAAAGTTGGCACAACGGCCCAGGCACAAGGCCAGCGGCGCGCCGATGACGGCAAGGTCTGCCAAAGTCCATGCGTCGAGCTTATACATGCGGCACACGATGATGCCGCCGATAATACCGCCCACCAAACCGCCATGGAAGCTCATGCCGCCCTCGTTGGTGGCAAAGATCTCGAGCGGGTGCGCCCAGTAGTAGCCATCACCGTAAAAGACGACGTAGAACAGGCGCGCACCGATAATGAGGCCAAAGACCACGCCGACCACGACACTCGTCAGGTCGTCAATCGTGATGTTAAAGCCCCAGCGACGCTGCGTGCGGTACATGACGACCGCCGTGAGCAGGGCGCCGACCACATAGGCCAGACCATACCAGTAAATCGTGATGGGCCCCGCCGAAATCGCGACGGGATCAAGCATATGGTAGAAGTCGTTGAGCATGTCGACCCTCCTACTCCCTACATACCAAATGCGGCCGCGGGCCTTGCGCTCGCAGCCGCATATTTGGGCGTAACGTCTATGCGGAGTATGCCGTCCGCAGCTTTCGCAGCTTAGAACGGCGCGTACTCGTCGTACAGGTCCTCGGCCTCGCCGGAGGCATTGACCTGCTCAACTCGTGTAACGCCGGGCACATGCTCCTTCAGGATGCGCTCAATACCCATGGACAGGGTCAGCGAGCTCATGGGGCAGCCGGCGCAAGCGCCCTGCAGCTCCAGTTTGACGACGCCCTCGTCGTCAACGCCCACATACTCCATATCGCCGCCGTCGGCCTGCAGGTTGGGGCGAATCTCTTCAAGAACCTTCTTAAGCAGCTCTTCGTTAACAGCCACAGGGGCTCCTTTCTCACAATTACGCGGGCGCGCCCGCGGACAGAAGCTATGTTACTACAGCCGTGTACCCGCTCACGAGCCGTCCATGCGCGCAGACGCGACTTTCACGAGTAGTCAATTTGGGACGGAGCTCTTTTGGCTGCCTTTTGTTGCCAGCTGGCGTTGCCACGCGCTACTGCTGAGCCTGCCCCTCGGTGCCGATGTGAACATCGACGATAACCTGGCGGTAGCTGATGCCGCAGGAGTCGAGGATGCGGCGGCTGATGCGTCCGTCATCGGTGTCGGCGTACTTGTTGTCCAGGTAGACAACCTCGCCCACGCCCACCTGCGCCAAAATCTTGGCGCAGTCGTGGCACGGGAACAGCGTGACGTAGACCGTGGAACCCTCAAGATCTTTGAGCGAGCCACGGTAGTTGAGCACGGCGTTTGCCTCGGCATGCACCACGTAGTTGTGCTTGTCCTGCAACGGGTCGTCGCTCGTGCCCCACGGGAAAAAGTCGTCGTTGAGCGCCGAGGGCGTACCGTTGTAGCCCACCGAAAGGATGCGGTGGTTGGTGCTGGCGATGCACGCGCCCACCTGCGTGTTGGGGTCCTTACTGCGGCGCTGCGCGGCGATGGCCACGCTCATAAAGAACTCGTCCCAGCTAATGACGTCCAGGCGCTTGCCTGACGAAGTTTGATGAAGATCGTCCGACATGGCAGACACCTCCGTAATCGCAATAATTTGACCCATTGTAGCAGGTGAAAGGTGGGGGCGTTTGTCCCACCGGCGCCCTCACTTTTACACGCGGCGGGGCTTTTGGTTGATGCGGTAGAGCTCGGCGAGTCCTCGCAACGTCAGCGCGTCGTCTACCGTCAGGCTGTGGCCGACCAGCGACGCGAGCGCCTCGGCATCGTCGCCGGTAATGACGATGGGCACGTCGCCCTCCCCCGAGGCCTTGGTCGCGCGCATCTCGGCAAGCACCATGTCGAGCATGCCGTCGATGCGTGCCACCTCGCCCAGAACCACGCCCGAGCGCATGGCCTCACGCGTGTTTCGGCCGATGACGTGCGTGGGTGCCGAGGGCTCGACCTGCGGCAGGCGCGCCGCAGCAGCCGAAAGCGAGCGAGCGCCAAGCGCCAGACCCGGCGCGATGACGCCGCCGACAAAGGTGCCGCGCGCGTCGATGACCTCGATATTAGTCGTCGTGCCCAGGTCAATCACGATGCACGGCGATCCGTAGACGGCGCGGGCAGCCACGGCGTCGGCGATGCGGTCGGGGCCGATCTCGGCCGGATCGTCGTAGTGCACGGGCATGCCGGTCTTGAGGCCCGGCCCCACCGTGAGCACACGCCCCGTGCATGTACGGGAAAGCGCCGCCTTCCACGGGCGCTCGAGCGCCGGCACCACGCAGCTCAGCACGGCCGCCGTGGGCACGAGCGCGCCGGGCATGCCTGCATCGGCTGCCAGTGCGCCCATGACCTGCGTGAGCCTCATGCGCGCCTCGTCGGCTGTGATGCTTGACGGTGTCGTGATCTCGCACGTCGCAAGCGGGCATTCCTGCGCCGCGGCCGAATCCTCGGCAAACAGGCCAAAGCGAATGAACGTGTTGCCCACGTCGACCGTCAATATGTATGCGCACCCATTAAGCATCGTCGGCGCTCCTTTCGTCTGCCCAGCAGTATATCGCCTACCTAAACCAGTCATCCCAAAATGACTAGGTTGCGGCTATACTGATGCGCGGTCGTTTGCGAGCTCACGTGGCGGCCCTTGGTAACCCGACTTCCCGCGCCGTATCCGTAGCGGCGCTCCCGGGGGAAGCGGATATACGCAAAGGAGTTCTATATGAGCAATCCCTCGAACCGTGCCTCGATGCGCGGGCAATTCACGCTGCGCGGCGTCGTCATCGGCGTCCTTGGCTGCGTGATCATCACGGCAAGCTCGGCCTACACCGCCCTCAAGATGGGCGCGCTCCCCTGGCCGATCATCTTCGCTGCCGTCATCTCGCTGTTCTTCCTCAAACTCATGGGCAACGCCAGCCTCAACGAGGCCAACGTCACCCACACCATCATGTCCGCGGGCGCCATGGTCGCCGGCGGTCTGGCGTTTACCATTCCGGGCGCCTGGATGCTGGGCTATGCCGACCAGATCAGCTGGCTCGACATGTTTATCGTGGCACTCGCCGGCACCATCTTGGGCCTGCTGGCAACGGCGCTCATCCACCGTCATTTTATCGTGGACGCCGCGCTGGAGTTTCCCACCGGTAACGCCGCAGCTCAGACCCTGCGCGCTACCGAAGCCGGTGGCAAGACCGGCAAGCAGCTCTTTGGCTCCATGGCCGTCGCCGGTATCTACAGCGTGCTGCGCGATGCCCTGGGCGTGGTGCCCAGCATGCTGTGCACACTCAACATTCCTGGCGTGACTTTTGCCATCTACAACTCGCCCATGCTGCTCTCCATCGGCTTCCTCGTGGGCTTCGCCCCGGTCGCCTTCTGGTTTGCCGGCGCCCTGCTGGGCAATTTTGGCATCATTGTCGGCGGCACTACTGCCGGTCTGTTTGACGTTATGACCGCACAGGGCATTGTTAAGTCCCTGGGTATGGGCCTCATGATGGGCTTTGGTGTCGCCGTCGTCCTCAAGGACATCCTGCCGCAGGTCGCCGGTATCGTCCGCGGCCTCGCCGCCGACAGCTCCACCGACACCGACGAGCAGTCGCTCATCTCGGGCTCCCTTAAGCTCGACGCCGGTATCATCGGCCTGGGCGCTGCCGCCATCGCCGTGATCATCGCCATCGTGCTCGACCTTGGCCCCGTTCCAGCCGTCATCGTCACGCTGTTCACCTTTGTCACCACCATCATGAGCGCGCAGAGCTGCGGCCAGACGGGCATCGACCCCATGGAGATCTTCGGCCTCATCGTCATGCTCATCGTGGCAGCCTTCGCGCAGCTCGCTCAGGTCAAGCTGTTCTTTATCGCCGGCATCGTGGCCGTAGCGTGCGGCCTTGCGGGCGACGTCATGAACGACTTTAAGGCTGGCGCCGTGCTGGGCACCAACCCGCGTGCGCAGTGGATCGGCCAAGCTATTGGCGGCATCGTGGGCGCCCTGGTCGCCGCAGCCGTCATGGTCGCGCTCGTCACCGCCTATGGCCCGGACGCCTTTGGCCCCGACAAGAGCTTTGTTGCCGCGCAGGCAAGCGTCGTCGCCACCATGGTCTCGGGCATCCCGAGCGTGCCGTGGTTCGTTGGCGGCTTTATCGCCGGCATCGTCATGTACTGGCTCGGCATTCCGGCCATGATGATCGGCCTGGGCGTGTACCTGCCGTTCTACATGTCACTCACGGCATTCCTGGGCTCCTGCGTCAAGCTCGCCTACGACAAGTGGTCCGCCCACCGCGACGCCGCTGCCGGTCTTTCGGACGAGGAGAAGGCCTCCAAGGATGCCGCCTTCCAGGAACAGGGCCTGGTTGTCGCCAGCGGCCTGCTCGGCGGCGAGTCCATCGTCGGCGTTATCCTGGCGTTTGTCTCCGTGGGCTTAAGCCTGCTGGGCTAAGCTGAGCAGCTGCTCGACGGCAACCATATTGCCTACGACTTGCCCGGTCGGTAGCTTTTGCGGCTGCCGACCGGGCTTTTTATACCAACGCAAAGAAAGGCCGGCGCGCTGCATTTAACAGCGCGCCGGCCTTATCGTTTGGCTAACGAGACGGTCCCGTTATGAATTGAAGTTCGTTGCAGAAACTACGCTCGAAACGCTACATCTGCTTGCGACGACGATCGCCGAGCGTCACACCCGCGGCAACGAGCGTAATGCCGCCGATGACGAAGACCTCACCTGCAAGCGCGGAGGTATCGCCCGTCTGAGCAAGTGCACCGTCCGTGGCCTTCTTCTTGGCGACAGGAGCCTTTGCAGCAGCCTGCGCAACCTGAGGCTTGGCCTGCGGCTCAGCCTTGGGATGATACTTGTCGTACTCGGCCTGCGCGGCAGCCAGGGCATCCTTGGCATCGCCAAGCTCGGCAAGCGCGGCGGCATAGGCGTCGTTGGCATCGGACAGCTTGGCATCGGCATCGCTCAGAGCGGCCTTGAGGCCAGCGGCGGCATCGACGGCGGCCTTATAGCGAGCGTAGGCAGCGTTAAGCTTGACCAGCTTATCGTTGCCCGTCGTGCCCGCGGCAAGAGAGGCCTTGTGGTCGACAGCCTCAAGATCGGCCTTGAGTGCCTCGTCGTTGGCAAGCTCAGCCTTGGCCTTGAAGATCTCGAGGTTCGCATCGACGACGGCTTCGTTGGCGGCATCGAGCTGCTTCTGGGCATCGGCGACACCGGCGACGGCAGCGTCATAGGCGGCCTTGGCGTCGTCGACCGCCTTCTGGGCACCGGCGAAGCGCTCGAAGGCCTTGTTTGCGGTGGCAAGCTCGTCCTCGGCGGCCTTGGCCTTCGCCTGCGCGTCGGACAGGATCTGCGTCTTGGCGGCAACTGCCTGCTTGGCGCCCGAAAGAGCGGTCGCGGCGTGCACATCTGCGGCCTGAGCCTTGTCAACGCCAGCCTGGGCAGTGTCGTCGGCCTTCTTGGCATCGTTAAGCGTGCCCTGCTTGTTCGCAAGATCCGTCTTGGCGGCATCGCGCTTGGCGGTAAGGTCCTTGACCGAAGCCGTGGCGTTGTCATACGCCTCGTTGGCTTGATCGGACTTTACCTTGGCGGCGTCGCGGGCGCTGCGAGCCTTCGCCTTGTGAGCAGCGGCATCGGCTGCCTTCGTCTTGCTGTCGGCAAGCGTGGCGTTTGCTTTATCGAGAGCTGCCTGGGCAGTAGCGGCCTCGCCCTTGGCGGCTTCGAGCTTGGTCTGGGGCGTCTTGACGTCAACGCCCTTGAGTTTGGCTTCGGCGGCGTCGTATGCCGTTTTCGCTGCGGCGGTGCCGGACTTGGCCTTCTCGTACTCGCCCTTGGCGCTGTTCGCGTTCGTGTCGGCCGCGGTATAGGCGTCGCGTGCGGAATCCTTTTTATTGACGGCAGCGTAGTAGGCATTGCTGGTCGAACCATAATTCTTCTGCGCCTCTGCCAGCTTATTCTGAAGCTGCTGCAGCTGCTCCTTCTGCTCCTGCGTGCCGCCTGCATTGTAGGCGGAAGCGATGTAGTCGTTCAGGAACTTCTTGAACTCGGAGACAGTGAAATCAGCCTGACTGTCAAAAGAGCTGTAATCGAAGATGGTTACCTCAGAATCGGTGTTCTTACCGCTACCGGTCGCGATGCCGATAGCCTTCGTGCCGGCATCGATGATGTTGAGATAGTGCCCGCACTCATGGTAGATGCTGCTGTAGTGCTGGTAGATATAGTAGGAATCATATCGATGGTTTCCAAGGTCACTATTCTTCTCGGCGTACTTATCGAATGCCTCCTTCTCCTGGGTGTAGAGGCCGGTGTATGGCCAACCGAGCGTATCCTCGGTCTCGCCGCCGGTATATGCACCGCCGCCGCCGGCAAGATTTTCACCGTTATCCCAGTAGCAGCCAGAGTGTCCCCAGATGTTCGATGAATATGATACATTAAGGGCGGCTGCCGCAGTCATGCGGAGGCTAACGCTGAGCGCCGACTGACCGTTCGCCTTGCGGAGGTTGTTCTGTGTGTCGAGATATGTCAAGGCGTTGCGCATCTGCTCCAAGGAAAGCGGGTTGGTGTCGCGAGACATGTCCTGATCGACGTACTGGTCATACCATTCAGCTTTGCTCTCGGCGCCGGTCAGCATCGATACGGCGTCCTGAGCGTTCTTTTTCTGCGTTGCCGTGAACTGGCTGCCTCCGATGATGTAGTTCATGAAGCCGAACATGCCCTGGCTGATAACATTCTGGTCTACGGTCATGTTCGACTTGAGGTCGGCAATCTGCTGGTTAAGCTTGTCGACTTCAGCGCTCGCAGTATCATAGGCGTTCTTTGCCGATGTGACTTCGGTGCAAATTGCGTCATATTCAGTGCGCTTCTGCTGACGAACCTCGACGAGTCGGTCGTACTCCGCCTTCTTGTCGGCCTCGGTCTGCTGGGCCTGCTCGTATGCGGCCTTGGCGGCGTCGCGCTCGCTGGCGGCGGCGTTGTACTCCTTGTTTGCCGCATCGTATGCAGACTGGGCAGATGCCACAGCAGCGTTGGCGGCGTTGGCCTTCTCCTGCGCGGCAGCGACGGCAGCCTGGGCGGCCTGCAGATTTGTCTGTGCGGTGGCGTCGGCATCCGTCGCGGCATTGAGCTCCGCCTGCGCGGTCTTGAGCTCACCAGCAGCAGCTTTCTTGGCGGCCTCAAGCGCACTCAGGTCAACACCCGTACCCGAGACGGCAGCATCGAGCGCGGCCTGCGCCTGGTTGAACTTCTGCTGGGCGTTATCGCGCGCGGTGGTTGCGGCTGCGAGAGCAGCGGCAGTCTCCTGCTTCTTGGCCTGGGCAGTCGTCAAAGCTGCCTCGGTATTCTGCTTTTCCTGCTGGGCGCTGGCCTCGGCAGCCTTGGCCTGGTCCAGATTGTCCTGTGCAGTAGTAACGGCCTTATTGGCGTCATCGAGCTTTGCCTGCGCGTCCTCGACGGCCTTCTTGGCGGCCTCGTACTCGTCCATACCCATGGCCTCGAGCTTAGCCTGGGCATCGTCGAGGGCCTTCTTGGCCTCATCCTGCTTTGCCTTGGCGTCCTTGAGCGCCTGGGTCTTATCCTCGACACTCTTGTTGGCCTGTTCGAGCCGATCGTTCAGGTCGCCCAGCTTCTTCTGCTGCTGCTCGGTCTTTTCGACGGCGGCTTTGAGCTCGTCAATCTTCTCCTGGAGCGCGGCGACTTCTGCTGCGTTCTGCTCGATTTCGTTGTCGCTCACAGCCTGCGAGGCCTGATTCTTTTGCTGCTGCGCCTGCTTTTGAGACTGGCCCGCCGCGTCGGCCTTCTTCTGGGCGGCATCGTAGGCGGCCTGAGCGTCCTTGAGCTGCTTTGCCGACTCCTCGGCCAGCTGGGCAGCCGTCTTTACGACCGCTTGGTTACCGGCGGCAACGGTGTTCTCTACAGAACTACCCCCCCCCTGAACAGAATCGCCGTTATCGGTTGACGGTGCGGCGATTGCCGCCAGCGGCGACATAAGCGGCTGAGCAATGAGGCCCGCCGTCAAAACGGTTGCGACGGCGCGGTTGGCAACGCCCTTGACGTTGACGGCCTTAGCCCGAGGCTCAAAGTGTTGTGGACTGTAGTTTGCCATGGCTTTCTCCCTTTGACACGGATGTATCCATACGCTTCAAACTGTAGGTGCCGATTTTTGAATTCTGTTGCGCAACATTGGTCACCAGCGGATTTTTTGAAACTCGCACTCTCGTGCTTCACAATTTCGTCACATATGTAGGAGCTGGTGCATCATATTATTGCGGGATCAAATTGAACCTGTGATTTGCATTTGCTCCCGCGTCATCCGCCCTATCGGATTCCTCATCCAACAGACACCTCGTCCGCCACGGTGTAGAGTTAGGACAACGGGCGCGTTGCGCGGCCCGTGTCAGAACGAGGTGGACATGGAACTCGACAAGCAACAGATCGAACGACTGCGTGAGCGTCATCATCGGCGTCACGGCATCCGCCCTGCTCATAGCGAAGCCATGGAAAACGTCACCCGCTTCCTCAAGCGCGCGTTCAACATTCGCGAGGGACGCGCACCCTATCACGTGATCCGCAAGCGCTTTGTAAACGGGGCACGCCTGACCGGCTCTCACCTGTGCATCCTCATCATCGCCATGCTCATCGCGAGCATCGGCCTCGATATCGATTCGGACATCGCCATCGTGGGCGCCATGCTCATCTGCCCGCTTATGGGATCGGTCCTTGCCATGGCATATGGCATCGCCACGCTCGACCGCGAGATTACCGTCGAAGCCGTCGCCGGTCTTGCGCTGCAAATGGCCTTTTGCCTGGTCACATCCACGTTGTACTTTAAGCTCTCGCCCCTTGGCACCACCACAGCCGCCATTATCGACAACTCGACGCCCACCGTGTGGGACCTCGCTGTCGCGCTCGCCGGCGGCTTTGCGGGCGGCCTAGGCAACTCACGCGACCAGGAGCCCGCAACGCTCATCGCCGGCGTGGCCGTGGCGACCGCGCTCATGCCGCCCCTGTGTGCGGCGGGCTACGGCATCGCCATCGCAAGCGGGTCGCTATTTCTCTCGGCGCTTTACGAGTTTGGCATCAACGTGGTCTTTATCGCACTGGCCGCCGAAGCCGTGCTGCTTCTTTTGCGCGTGCCGCTCAAGCGCGACCTCAACGGCGACGGCGTTGTCACCGCCCAGGAAAACGCCGCGGTCGACGAGCTGTCACGCAAAGTGCGCCGTCGCATCATCGTGGGCACGATCATCTTTGCCATCCCCTGCATCGTTATGACCGCGGGGTCCATTGGCTCGGCACAGGCCGGCGTGCAGGACGGCTACGGCGTCACCGAGACCACACGCGAGCTTGCCGCGGTGCTGCCGGGCTTTAGGGATTACACCGTCGCCGTCGAGACCTCGGCCGCCGAGGGCGACGAGGAGGGCATCGTCGAGCGCGAGATTGTCGCCCATGTAACGACAAGCGAGGCGCTCGGGGCGCACGACCGCCGCGTTGCTCGCAAGCTCATCGACCTCAACGTGCCCGAACTCGATCGCGTTGAGTTTGATGTGAAGTGATGCCGGCGCGGGATGAATGCTCGCACGGACGCAAGCTACGACAAGGCACAGACGCGATGCGGACACGAGCAAATAGCGGGGTGCAGTTCACACCCGCACCCCACTCGCTGTTTTATTGCCGTGAATCAACTGGCCGGATCGACATCGCCAGACTCCACCGTAAACGCCGGATCGGTGCTCACAAGATAAAATCGGGTCACCTTAGTATTTCTAATTAGGTAAATCTGCCCCTGATTGCGCCGACGCGATATATACGCCACGTGGACCGTACCGAATTCTTCACCGTTTTCCTTCTTTAATATCAGGATGTTGGGGTCATCCGTACGCTTAAACTGCCCGTCTGTGCAGATTCCGTCTTGGTCGACCAGCTGCCATCGACAGTTGTCCTCCTCAAGAAAAGCCAGGGTTACCCGACTCGTTTTGTCATCCCGATAGAAACCATCAATGGCAAACCCTTCGGAAGCGCATTCCTGCATATAGGACGTTTCTCGGCTTATAGCAAACAGCCCTGTAGCGCCCAGGAGCACAGCCAGGCAGACCACTGCAAGGGTTATCGAAATAGCACGGCGACCCATGCTAGCCCAACCGATAGTTGTTTAACGGAGCGCGAAACATACCTGGAACCTCCGATATCAGGGGGAACGTCACCTATGGCCTGCCGGCAATCATATGTTTCCAACATCAAACCATATGGTTACAACTCGTTGGAGATAGGTTCCATGAACGGACGATAATTTGCGGCGAACGGCTACATATGTTCATTATCTCAGGGTTCTGGAGGCAATTTTTGGTGCCACCGAGACGTTGTTTTCGGAAGTATGCGGCAAATTCCGGAGCCCTCGAGCACACCCCGGTTTTTCACCAATAAAACCGCAGGTACAAAGCTTGGGCATATCCAGTGTGCTCGGCCTATTCAAATTTTGCCGCATACTTCCGAAATCCGAGTCCGCTGAAGGCGCCTGCAACGCTATTTACGCAACATATGTGCAATAAAAACGGGTGGCAGCCGGTACGGCTACCACCCGTTTGTCTCATATCCAGCACAAAGCAGGCCAGTTACTTCTTAATGCCGCGTCCCAGGCGCTCGGCGACCGATGCCACGGCCTCCTCGCTGGCCGGCCCGCAGCTCACACAGCCGTCATGAGCACGCATCTGGCCGGTGACCTCGTCCATCGCGAGCGGCGCCACCTTCTCGAGCTTAAAGCCCTTACCGGCGCGCATGTTCTCCTTGGCCACACTGATCATGAGCTTAATACGGTTGAGCTGGTTGACCTCGGATGCACCGGGGTCGTAGTCCACCGCGACGATGTTGCTCTCGGGGTGCTGACGGCGCAGCTCCTTGATCACGGCCTTACCCACCACGTGGTTGGGCAGGCAGGCGAAGGGCTGCGTGCAGATGATGTTGGGCGCGCCATGATCGATCAGGTCGAGCATCTCGGCCGTGAGCAGCCAGCCCTCGCCCATGTTGTTGCACACCGAAAGCACCGTGCGGGCCTTGTCGGCCATGGTGCCGATGCGCTCGGGTGCCTCGAAGCGGCGGGACTTCTCGAGCATCTCCTCCACCGGCGTGCGCATCCAGTCCACAAGCTTGATGAGCGCCTGCATGCCCGCACGCGTCGTTGCAGAGCTACCCAGCTCGTCCTTTTGCAGCTCGGCGTTGCTCATGGAGTACAGGAAGAAGTCGAGCAGACCCGGCACCACGGCCTCGCAGCCCTCGCGCTCGATCACGTCGACCACGTGGTTGTTGGCCGTAGGGTGGAACTTGACCAAGATCTCGCCAACTACGCCCACGCGCGGCTTGGTGCCCTCGCCCACGAGCGGCATGGTGTCGAACGCGCGGATGGCCTCGCGGCACAGCTTGGTGTAGTTGTGGCGGTTGAACTTAGGCGCCAGCTTGCGAGCACGCGCCATGTACTCCTCGTAGAGTGCGTTCGCCGCACCGGGCGTGGCCTCGTACGGACGGCAGCGGTAGAGCATCTGCATCATCACGTCGCCAAAGAGCACCGCGTAGACTGCCTGCTTAAGCAGCGCCGGCGTAATCTTAAAGCCGGGGTTGTCCTCGCCGAGCGCCACTGCCGAAAGCGAGATCACCGGAATCTCGGGGTGGCCGCTCTCGCGCAGGGCCTTGCGGATGAGCGCGATGTAGTTGGTGGCACGGCAGCCGCCGCCGGTCTGGCTGATGACCACGGCCGTCTTGGACAGGTCGTACCGGCCGCTCTCGATAGCCTCCATAATCTGGCCCGTTACCAAAATCGACGGGTAGCAGATGTCGTTGTTCACGTAGCGCAGGCCTGCCTCGACGGCGTCGTGATCGGTCGAGGGAAGCAGCTCCAGGTTGTAGCCGGCACCACGGAACACCTCTTTGACCAGGTCAAAGTGGATCGGTGCCATCTGCGGGCATAGGATGGTGTAGCCCTCCTCGCGCATCTGCTCGGTAAAGGGCACCTTGGGCCACGCGGTCGAGGCGCTCTCGCGTTGCGCCTCGAACGTGTACTTGCGGCTCGCAAACGCGGGAGCATCCGTGGAAGGCGCCACCGGCGCGGCATCGCCCTGCTCGTAAGCCTCGCCCGCGGCGGTTGCCTCGGCCAGACGTTCGGCCTCCTGGTCCTTGAGGGCAGCCATGAGCGAGCGGATGCGGATGCGCGCGGCGCCCAGGTTGGACACCTCGTCGATCTTGAGCACGGTGTAAATCTTGCCGCTGGCCTCAAGGATTTCCTGCACCTGATCGGTGGTCAGGGCGTCCAAGCCGCAGCCGAAGGAGTTGAGCTGAATCAGGTCCAGGTCGTTGCGCATCGTCACAAAACGGGCGACGGCGTACAGGCGGCTGTGGTACATCCACTGGTCGACCACGCGGATGGGGCGCTCGGGCTTTACCAGATGCGCGAGCGAATCCTCGGTAAAGACCGCAAAGCCAAAGCTCGAGATAAGCTCGGGCAGGGCGTGGTTGATCTCGGGGTCGTTATGGTAGGGACGACCGGCGAGCACGATGCCGTGACCGCCGTGGTCCTCGACCCACTTAAGAGCCTCCTCGCCCATGGTCTGGATGTCCTCGTGGAAACGCGCATCGGCCTCAAAGGCGGCGTTGACGGCGGCATCGACCTCGGAACGCGTGATCTTGGGCCCACGCACGCGACCGCGACCGGCTTGCGCATCGGCCACACGGTCGACGGCGAGCACCTGGTACAGACGGCGCTTGAGCTCGGTCTTGTCGTGATACGGCACAAACGGGTACAGGAACTCGATGTTCTGCTCGCGGATCTCGTCGATGTTGAGCGCCAGCGCCGTGGGGTAACTCATGACGATGGGGCAGTTATAGCAGTTGCCGGCGGTCGGATCCTCCTTGCGCTCCCAACGCACGCACGGCATCCAGATGAAGTCGACATCGCGGTCGATAAGGTTCATCACATGGCCGTGGCTCATCTTGGCCGGATAGCACACGCTCTCTGACGGCATGGACTCGATGCCCGCCTGGTAGGTCTTCTTGCTCGACTGGTCGGACAGCTGCACGCTAAAGCCTAGGCGCGTAAAGAACGCGTGCCAGAAGGGGTAGTTCTCGTACATGTTGAGTGCGCGCGGGATACCCACGGTGCCGCGCGGGGCCTCGTCGGGGCTCAGCACCTCGCGGTTAAAGAGCAGCTCGTTTTTCTTTTTAAAGAGGTTAGGAGCCTCGGTTTTTTGCTTTTTGTGGCCGGCACCCTTCTCGCAGCGGTTACCGGTAATGAAACGCCTGCCGCCGCCAAAATCGTTGACGGTGAGCTGGCAGTTGTTGGAGCAACGGCCGCAGCGGACGTGTTTTTGCGTCACGGTGAGGTGCGCGATGTCCTCGGCAGAAAGGATGGTCGAGGTGCCGTCGGCGCCGGCGCGGTCGCGGGCGAGCAGGGCCGCACCGTAAGCACCCATGCAGCCGGCGATGTCGGGACGCACGGCGTGCACGCCGGTGAGCTGCTCAAATGCGCGCAGCGTGGCATCGGACATAAAGGTGCCACCCTGGACGATCACCTGACTGCCGATCTCCTTGGGGTCGCGCAGCTTAATGACCTTGAACAGGGCATTCTTGATGACAGAATAGGACAGGCCGGCAGCGATGTCGCCCACCGTGGCGCCTTCCTTTTGCGCCTGCTTAACGCGCGAGTTCATAAAGACCGTGCAGCGGCTGCCCAGGTCGACCGGGGCCTTGGCGTGGATGGCGGCATCGGCAAACGCACGCACGTCCATGTCCATGGACACGGCGAAGCTCTCGATAAAGCTGCCGCAGCCCGACGAGCAGGCCTCATTGAGCATGATGTGCTCGATGACGCCGTCCTTGACGCGCAGGCACTTCATGTCCTGGCCGCCAATGTCCAGAATGAACTCGACGCCGGGCAGGAACGCCTTGGCGCCGCGCAGGTGCGCGACGGTCTCGATCTCGCCGGAATCGGCCTTGAGAGCCTCGATGAGCAGCGCCTCGCCGTAGCCCGTGGTGGTCACGTGGCCGATGGTGCAGCCCGCGGGAATGTGGTTGCAGAAATCGGCCATGATGACCTTGGCCGTGCCCAGGATGTCGCCGTTGTTGTTGCCGTACCAGGTGTGCAACAGCTGGCCGTCCTCGCCCACGAGTGCAGCCTTCATGGTGGTGGAGCCGGCGTCGATGCCGATGAACACGCGGCCGGTGTAGCCGTCGAGTTTGCCCTTGGGGACGACCTCGGTGTCGTGGCGACCCTTGAACTCGGCAAAGTCCTCGTCGGTGGCAAAGAGCGGGTCCAAGCGCTCGACCTCGGCACCCTGTGTGTCACCCAGGGCATCGATGGCCTCGATGAGCTGCGGGAACGTGCTGAGCTTGTTGGACTCGTGCGCCATGGCGGCGCCGCTCGCCACAAACAGGTGGGCGTTTTGGGGCACGATACGGTGCTCCTCGTCCAGGTTGAGCGTGAGGTAGAAGCGGTGGCGCAGCTCGGAGAGATACTGCAGCGGGCCGCCCAGGAAGGCGACGTTGCCGCGGATGGGGCGGCCGCACGCCAGGCCCGAGATGGTCTGGGTCACGACGGCCTGGAAGATGGAGGCAGCCACGTCCTCGGGGCGGGCACCTTCGTTGAGCAGCGGCTGCACGTCGGTCTTGGCAAAAACGCCGCAGCGGCTGGCGATGGGATAGATGGTGGTGGCGTTGGCCGCGAGCTTGTTGAGGCCGCTCGCGTCGGTGTGCAGCAGGGTTGCCATCTGATCGATGAACGCGCCCGTGCCGCCGGCGCAGGTGCCGTTCATGCGCTGCTCAATGCCGTTGTCGAAGTAGATGATCTTGGCGTCCTCGCCGCCCAGCTCGATGGCGACATCGGTGGCCGGGATAAGGGTCTCGACGGCGCGTTTGCTGGCGATGACCTCCTGGACAAACTCCAGGTCGAGCCACTGGGACAGCAGCAGGCCGCCCGAGCCGGTGATGGCGCAGGTCATTTGGGCAGCCGGCAGCACAGTCGCAGCACCCTCGAACAGGTCGCGGGCGCAGGCACGGACGTCGGTGTGGTGGCGCTGGTACTTGGCGTAGACGATCTGGTTGTCGTCGTTGAGCACAGCGAGCTTAACGGTGGTGGAGCCCACGTCGATGCCCAGGTGCAGGTTGCCACGAGCGTTCTCGGGGTTGAAGATCGCGCCTTCGGGGGCGTGGGCGGCGGCTACGGGCTCAGCGGCGGTGGCGGGCTCGCTAGCGATGGACGTCTCCCCTGCCGCGTTCTTGGCATCGGCAACTGCCTCGGCAACTTTCTCGGCTGCCGCGGTCGCGGCCTTGTGCGCAGCGTCCACCACGGCGGGCGCGGCCTCGCGTGCGGCAGCAACCATGCGGTCCTTAATGCCCTCGACGAGTTTGCTCATCTGTCTCTCCTCTTAGTTGTTGGACTCGACGGTTGCGGCGGTGTCGGCCGCGTCCTCGAGTTGCAAGTTCAATAGCTTCATGCCGTATTCCGGCACGTTGATATCGATGGGTTGGCCATACAGGTCACCAGGACGCACAAAAGCGAGCACCGTCATAATGCGCGCCATGGCCTCGGGCGATTCGGTGAGCCCACGCTCAAACCAGCGCTGAATCATGCCGACCTCGGCGCTCACGACGTAGGTGACGTAGTAGTCAAAGAACGTGCCCAGCGCCAGGCCCAAAATGCCCGTCTGCGCACGCGGCACCACAGCCTCACGCGCGGTGTCGATAATCCTTTTAATAAAGGCCTGGTCGCCGCCCGGACCCAGCAGCGCACCGATTAAGTCGCGGTTGGCCGCAAGATAACGCAGCAGCTCAACCGAACCGGGTGCCGGCTCGAGCTCGTCGATATTGCGGTAAAGATCGGGTAATTGAGCTGCGGTGATAAGCTCCACCCGCTCGCGAATCTCGGCAAGCAGGCCGTCCTCAATCTGGCTTATAAAGTCGGGGATATCGCGGTAGTGCGAATAGAACGTGCGGCGTGTAAGACCGGCGCGCTCGGTGAGCGACGCGACGTTAATGCGCGAAAGGTCGCCGCTTTCGGCAAGCTCGCTGGCAAGTGCCTGGCGAAGGGCACGCTGCGAGCGAAGGGACCGGCGATCGCATTTCTCGAGCTGGGACAAGCGTCCTCCTTGTTACTCAGCCTGTGCGCTATTGCACAGTGCGAGTATTATTGCACACCGTGTGCATCAACACGTAAAGGCAATATTTGGGATGTGACGAAGGGGCAGCCTCTTTGTCACATTCAGCGACCGCCTAGGTTGTGCCAGTTGTGCCTGGCTTTTGGAGCGGCATTGCTGATTGTTCAAAATGTCATTCGTGGGTAGAATAGTGTCGACGGCAGCCCAAGTTCTGGAAAGCTGGGCAGCGCCGTTGTTTGCATTAGGGGGTCAACGCCTTAGCGGCGGCGACCCCTTCTGTTGCGCTTCGAACGCTGCTTGAGTGCCTCGGAAAGGCCGACGAGCGCCGTGAAGAACGAGACCAAAGCGGTCAGAAGTCTCACGAAATCAATCAAATCGGTCATGGGCATCACCTCCCATCAGGTGGAGGGCGCTGCCCGGCACATGGAACTGCCGCCAACGATACCGATTCTATCAAAGCGTAGTTGTATATGCGAATATATGTTCGTATTCCAAGAACACAGACCCCTGTGACAAAGGGGCTGCCCCTTTGTCACATTATTCGATGACGGTGCGGGAGTTTTGCTTGCGCATGGTGGCGAGCATGTGTTTGGGGACGGCGTGGACCATGCAGCTGCCGATGGTCGCGCTCGCGGCGGCCTTGGCGGCATCGCTTGCGTTTTTGGTCGCGTAGCTGTGGCGGAAGCGTTTGAGCATGGCAATGTCGTTGCCGCCGTCGCCGTAGACCGCGACCTCGTCCTCGGCAATGCCGTAGTAGCCCGCCAGCCAGGACACACTCTCGCCCTTGTTGCACGCCGCGTCCGTGATCTCAAACATCACCGGGTCAAACGGCGCGTTGACTACACGGTCCGAGCGCTCGGCCAAATATGCCTTAAGGTCGCGCTCCAGCTCGGGCGAGGTCACGCGGCAGTTGATCTTACACACATCGTGGCGCAGGATGTCGCCGATTGACTGATCGAAATACTGCCCCTCGTGATACCCGCCACGCGCGCGCATGCCGCGCATCACGATGCGCTTGATAGGGCTGTCCTTCTTAAAGCCCGCCTGGTGCATCTCGAACGAACCGCTCGAGAACATGCCGTCGGGCGTGGAGCAGTCGAAGCAAATGTTCGGAAACGCCTTGAGCAGCTCCTCGGTAACCTGCGGGTCGATGGTCCAGGTCTTGAGCACCTCGCCGTGGCTGTTGCGCACGATGGATCCGTTGGAGCAGCAGGCGTCGAGTGCCAGACCTGTAAAGCCATGCTCGCCGATTGGCAACGTCGAGCGTCCGGTCGCGGGAACCACATGCAGGCCAGCCTCGGTCAGCTCGCGAATGGCACGGCGGATGGTCCCATCCGCCTCGTGCAGGGCGTTCAGCAGCGTTCCGTCTAAGTCACTCGCAAACATCTTGATCATGGGCGTGCCTCTCCTTCGTCTGCACGATATTGTAGACGAGAACGGGCGCGCCCCAAGAGAAGCGCGCCCGTTAGGCGAAAGATCGTCCTACACCGCGGCGGGACCATGCTCGCCGGTACGGATACGGATAACCTCCTCGACCGGCTCGACCCAAATCTTGCCGTCTCCAACGGCGCCGCAACCTTGGAAACGGCGCGGCAACGGGCGCGAAACGAACGGGAAATACGCGAGCAAGGAAGCCGTGAGCGTGCCCGTCCCGGCTAGCGGCGGAACAGCTCGCGGGCTCGGTCGCGGAGGTCGGTAGCCCGAATGACACCTTCGTAGCGATTGATGCGCAGACGCGGGAAGGCGTTAAAGAAGCGTAGGTCGCGGCGGCTGAGTGACACGCTCGGCACCGGACGGCTCATGCGCTTGCCGGCAAGGCGACGACTGAGCGACGGACGCGGCATGCTCGGCGCGGCATCGGCCACGCGGCGGGCGGCAAGCGCCAGGCCGCGAGCACCATCCGCGATAAACGTCGGCATCGAAGCCTTCTCGCGCAGGGCATCGAGCGCGGTGTCACCCAACTCGGCCAGCCACGCGTTAACGGCACGGCTACGGATGTGCGTCTGTGCCACCGAGTCGATTGCCGAATCGGGAATACGTTCGAGCATAGAGTCGGACGCATCGGCAAGCGACTCGTTGATGCGGTCGGCAAGGTCGGCCCGAACGCGCTCCAGCTGATCGGACAGGCGGCGCCAGCTCGCCAACGAGCACACCGCGTCGACCATCATCGCGACCGCGACGATAAAGGCGGACAGCCGCACAATCAGCACCGGCAGATGGCCAAGCAGCCCCAGCAATGCCGGCTCCACTAAACGACAAATGCACAACGCACCCAAGCCAAACGCGCATGCCCAGTACAGACAGATGCGTCCGTGCAGGTTAAACGGCAGGTGCGAATAGTCCCAAAAGCGAGCGCCCGTTGTTTTTTCCAATAGAAGGCCCACGCTGTACTCGATTGCGCTACATACAAGCGCCGCGGCGACAAACTGGCTCGAGGCATCCGGAATCCCGCGCAGCAAAAGCCAGCAGGCAATGCCGCCCACACCATAGATAGGACAACACGGCCCCAGCAAAAAGCCACTGTTGGCAAATCGTCCGTGATTGAGCATGGCGCATACTGTCGACTCCCATGCCCAACCGCAAAACCCGTAAAAGGCAAACGAGAGCACCAGTGCCGAGAGTGGGCAGGCGGCAAGCGTCGCGCCGCCAAACGCCATATCAATCGCGGTCCCCACCGTCTACCCTCTCCTCTTTTCGCTCGATTCGCCGCTCACGCCATCGTCTGCCTCGTCCTTGCGCGGCAGACGGCCGGCGATCGTCTCGCGCAGAGCGCACCATTTATCCGCCAGGCACACAATCCATGCCTCACGACACGTCGGCGGCACCGGCACCAGCGGAAACATATGGCGCACGATAATATTCCGCTCACGAGACGTCAGATCAAAATCTTCCTCCGCACGCGCCAGGGCAAAAAATGGATGCCGAAATCCGTGCAGTCGATGGCTCGGGTCGGGGTCGTGCCAGTCATAGAGAAAGTAGTCGTGCAGCAAGGCTCCGCGCAGCAACGAGGCACGGTCGACCGAAATGCCAGCACGGCCCAAGCGCTCGGCAAAGGACAGGCTCGCCCGCGCTACCGAAGTCACATGTGCATAGACCGTCACGTCACCATGCTGGATAAACTCGCGCGTCAAGTCCAGGCGACCCGCCTGGGCCAGCTGACGGGCAGCAAAGTCGACCTCGTGCGCGATTTTCTCGGCACGAACGGCATCGGACATGCTGCCTCCTTCCAGCGGCTCACGGCGGCAAGCCGCGGCCTGCACGCAATGAATAAAATCATCATCGAATCTACCAGTATGGCATCGGACAAAACGTTTTGCCCCACCAGTTGGCGAATTACCGCGCCGCCGTCACATATCAAACGCCAAAATGTGCGAGACTGTCTTGTGCAATTGTGCCGGCCGAGGGAGTGCCGGCGCACGATTCGCATGGAGTAACCCATAACGATGCTGCTTACGCAAACGACAACGCCCGAGGACGTCAAGGCTCTCGATCGCGCCGAGCTTCCGCTGCTCTGCGGCGAGATCCGCCAGGCAATCCTCGAAAGCTCCGCCGCCGTCGGCGGGCACGTTGCCCCCAACCTGGGCGTCGTTGAGCTTACGGTCGCGCTCCATCGCGTGTTTAACTCCCCCACCGACAAAATTGTCTTTGACGTGTCACACCAGACCTATGCCCACAAGGCGCTGACTGGGCGCGCGTACACTTATATCGACCCGGCACGCTACGGCGAGGCCTCTGGCTTTGCCAATCCCGACGAGTCCGAACACGACCTGTTCGCCATGGGCCACACCTCCACATCGGTGAGCCTGGGCTGCGGCTTGGCGCACGCTCGTGACCTGGCGGGCGATGCGTACAACGTCATCACCATCATTGGCGACGGCTCGCTTTCGGGCGGCCTGGCGTTTGAGGGCTTTAACAATGCCGCCGATCTCGACAGCAACCTGATCATCATCGTCAACGATAACGACCAGTCCATTGCCGAGAACCACGGTGGCCTGTATCGCAATCTGGCCGCGCTGCGCGCCAGCAACGGCACCTGTGAGCGCAACGTTTTCCGCGCAATGGGGCTCGACTATCGCTATCTGGACGCCGGTAACGATGTGTTGGCCCTCGTCGACGCGCTGCAGGAATTGCGCGATATCGATCATCCCATCGTGCTGCACGTCTCCACCGCCAAGGGCAAGGGCTTTGAGCCAGCTCAGAGCGATCCCGAGCGTTGGCATCACGTAGGCCCCTTTGACATGGCGACTGGGCGCAAGCTCTGCCCGGGCCATCCGAGCGAGCCTGCGCCGCGCACCTATGCCGACATTACGGGCGAGGCGCTCAGCGCCGCCATCGAGCACGATCCGCAGGTCGTGGGCATCACGGCCGCCACGCCCTACATCATGGGCTTTACACCCGAGCTTCGCGCCGCCGCCGGCAAACAGTTCGTCGATGTGGGCATTGCCGAGGAGCACGCCGTGACCTTTGCCACCGCGCTTGCGCGCTCGGGTGCCAAGCCAGTCTTTGGTGTGTACGGCACGTTTTTGCAGCGCGCCTACGACGAGCTGTGGCACGACCTGTGCCTCAACGATGTCCCCGCAACCATCCTGGTGTTTGGCGCATCGATCTTTGGCACCACATCCGAGACGCATCTTTCGTTCTTTGATATTTCTATGCTGGGCGCTCTCCCCAATATGCGTTACCTGGCGCCTTCCTGCATGGAGGAATACCTATCCATGCTGAGCTGGTCGCTCGACCACCGCGAGCATCCCGTGGCGATTCGCGTGCCGGGCATTGGCTTGGTAAGCCGCCCCGATCTTGCGCCTGCCGAGGACGCCGATTACGGCGCCGTTCGTTACAACGTGGTGTGCCAGGGTCGCGACGTGGCCGTGCTCGCGCTTGGCGATTTCTTTGAGCTGGGCGAGCGCGTGGCAAACCGTCTGACTGCCAAGTACGGCATCGAGGCCACGCTCGTCAACCCGCGCTTTGCAACCGAGCTCGACCGCGAGTTCCTCGACAGCCTTGTCGCCGAGCATCGCGTTGTCGTCACCCTCGAGGACGGTATCTTGGACGGCGGCTGGGGCGAGCGCGTCGCGTGCTACTTGGCCTGCACGCCCGTGCGCACGCGCACCTTTGGCATCGCCAAGGGCTTCCCCGACCGCTACGACCCCAACGAGCTGCTCGCTCAGAACGGCATGACGGCCGAGAACATGGCCGCCGAAGCCGTTAGGCTACTTAACGAGTAAAAAACCTCCGCAAGGGAAGCACCCCTGCGGAGGTTTTTATTTTCGCGGCGCGATTATCTCAATCTGTAACATCTATGGCCCGAATTCCCGTCTAACTGTTACAGATCTAGACAAACCGTCTTTGCCCCTGACCTTTGTCTCAATCTGTAACAGATAGAGACCTTTTGGCCGTCTAACTGTTACAGATCGAGACATAACAGCAAGGCATGCCGCTGCATCTGCAAGAACCACCACAAAGGTGCCTGTCCCTTTATGGTAGGTAGAATAACCCATAAGGTAAGTATGTTTCTGAGTTATTTCGTGTTGACCCATCTGAGCGGGATAGGGTATAACTCTACTCAACCGCTAGGGATTTTATTGAGAAAGGTGTTCTACCATGAGCAAGAACCTCTCCCAGCAGGTCGTTCTCGACCGCCGCGGCTTCGTTGCCGCCAGCTTCGCAACCGTCGCCGGCCTTGGTCTTGCCGGCTGCTCTGACACCAGCGCCGAGGCCGACAAGGGCTCCGCCGCCTCCTCCAAGAGCTCCGAGGATACCGAGGCTTCCACCACGCTCGACGCTAAGGCATTCGACAAGCTCGTCGACAACGGCCCCAAGGCCGATGACGACGCCATCGCCGCCAGCGCCTGGGCGACGGCCGTCAAGGACGCCGGCGTCTTTAAGATCGGTGGCGTCCAGACCTCCACGCTGTTCTCCCTCCTCAACGAGAAGGACGGTCAGACCCGCGGTTTCGACGCCGGCATCGCGCAGCTTCTGTCCAACTACATTCTGGGCGAGAACAAGGTCGAGATCACCCAGGTGACCTCGGACACGCGCGAGTCCGTCCTGCAGAACGGCCAGGTCGACGCCGTCTTTGCCACCTACACCATCACTGACGAGCGTAAGAAGCTCGTCTCCTTTGCCGGTCCCTACTACTACACCCAGCAGGCCATCCTGGTGCTCGCCGATAACGACGACATCAAGAGCGTCGACGACCTGGCCGACAAGAACGTCGCCGTCCAGTCCGGCTCCAACGGCCCCGCCATTCTGGAGGAGTTCGCCCCCAAGGCCAGCCAGCAAGAGTTCAAGACCGACGAGGAGGCACGCCAGGCACTCCAACAGGGCCGCGTTGACGCCTACGTCATCGATAACAACATGCAGCAGAGCGCCCTGGTCCGCGAGCCCGGTAAGTACAAGATCGCCGGCAAGCCCTTCGGCAGCAAGGAGCCCTATGGCATCGGTCTGCCGCTCGATTCCGACGGCGTCGCCTTTGTCAACGACTTCCTTAAGAAGATCGAGGACGACGGCACCTGGACCGAGCTGTGGCAGATCTGCATCGGCGACCGTACGGGCGACACCAATGATCCCGAGCTGCCCGAGATCGGCGCCTAAGCAGCGAGCCTGGTAACGGCCGCAACGAAACCATACGGAAACGCATGATTCGCTTTATTGCGCTAAACTGTTTCATCACTGAGTTGTCGGGGCTTCCGTACACACGGGAGCCCCTTTCCTTATCGGCGGGAGGTCCGCATGAGTCTCTCCGAGCTCTGGTCGCTCTATGGCCAGAACTATATCGACGCGCTGCTAGCAACCTGGGGCATGACGCTTGAGTCGTTTGCCATCGCCATGGTGCTGGCCGTCGCCGTCACCGTGATGCGCGTGTCGCCGCTCAAGCCGCTGCGCGTCTTTGGCGACCTGTATGTCCAGGTCTTCCGTAACATCCCCGGCATCGCGCTGCTCATTATCGTCGTCTACGCGCTGCCGCCGCTCAAGGTCGTCCTGCCCTACCGCACCTGCGTCATCGTCGCCACAGTGCTCTTGGGTTCTGCCTTTGGCTCCGAGAACTTTATGAGCGGCATCAACACCGTCGGTGTCGGCCAGGTGGAAGCCGCCCGCTCGCTGGGCATGAGCTTCAGCCGTATCCTCGCCAAGATCGTGATTCCGCAGGCGCTGCGCTCGAGCGTGCTGCCCATGACCAACCTCTTTATCGCCGTCATGCTCACCACCGCGCTCGGCAGTCAGGTGCCGCTGAAACCGCAGGAGCTCACCGGCGTGGTGAGCTACATCAACACGCGCTCGCTCGGCGGCGTCGCCGCGTTCTTTATCTCGGCGCTCGGCTACCTGGGCACAGCCTTTGTGGTGAGCCACATTGGCAACTATATCGATAAGAAGGTGAGGATCCTCCGATGAGCAAGCACTCCACCTCCGCGCTCACCATGCGCGATGCGCTCTACGAGGCTCCCGGCCCCAAGATGCGCGCCAAGATTCGCGTCGGCACCGCCATCTCACTTGTTGCCGTGGCCGCGCTCATCGCTCTGGTACTGCAGCGCTTTTATGTGACCGGTCAGCTTTCAGTCCACTATTGGTATTTCTTTACGCACCTCACTACCTGGAAGTTCTTACTTGCCGGTTTTGAGGGCACGGTAAAGGTCGCGCTCACCGCTGGCGCCATCGCGCTGGTACTGGGTCTGGCCCTCATGCTCGGCCGCACCAGCGACATCAAGCCGCTGCAGCTGGTCTGCCGCGTGCTCACCGATTTCTTCCGTGGCGTGCCGAGCCTGCTGTTCATCTACTTCTTCTTTTTGGTGCTGCCCCAGTACAAGATCGCGCTGCCGTCGTTTTGGATGCTCACGCTTCCCGTCGCGCTCGCCGCGGCCGGCGTACTCGCCGAGATCTTCCGCGCCGGCGTCAATGCCGTGCCGCGCGGCCAGGTCGAGGCCGCCCAGGCGCTCGGTCTCGCCAAAGCTAAAATCACCTTTAAAATCGTGCTGCCGCAGGCGATTCGCTTTATCATTCCGTCGTTGATTTCGCAGCTTGTAGTCGTCGTCAAAGACACCACCGTCGCCTACGTGGTGAGCTACCCCGACCTCATGCAAAACGCCCGCGTACTCATTACCAACTACGACGCCCTCGTGTCGGTCTATCTGGTGATCGCGGTCATCTACATCCTCATCAACGTTGCAATCAACAAGGCCGCCGTCTACGTCTCGCACAAGACCGGCGCGACCATCATTCGCTAACGATTTACCATTTCGAGTCATAAGGAGCCGAGCACCATGGCACAGAGCACTTCTTCCACCGGCAATCAGCCGCTGATTGAGCTCAAGCACGTCGATAAGCACTATGGCGATCTGCACGTCCTCAACGACATTAATCTCTCGGTCGATCGCGGCGAGGTTGTCGTCGTGATCGGCCCCTCGGGCTCGGGCAAATCGACCATGTGCCGCACCATCAACCGCTTGGAGACCATCGACTCGGGCGAGATTCTCATCGAGGGCGAGCCCCTGCCGCAGGAAGGCAAGGATCTTGCCCGCATGCGTGCCGAGCTGGGCATGGTGTTTCAGCAGTTCAACCTGTTCGCGCATATGACCGTGTTGCAGAACGTCATGCTGGGACCGGTCGATGTGCTGGGCGTCTCCAAGGACGAGGCCCGCGAGCGCGCCATGGATCTGTTGAGCCGCGTGGGCGTTGCCGAGCAGGCCGACAAGGTGCCCGCACAGCTCTCGGGCGGCCAACAGCAGCGCGTAGCCATCGCCCGCTCGCTTGCCATGCAGCCCAAGGCCATGCTCTTTGACGAGCCCACAAGCGCCCTTGACCCCGAGATGATTAACGAGGTGCTCGAGGTCATGGTCCGCCTGGCCCAGCAGGGCATGACGATGATCGTGATTACGCACGAGATGAACTTTGCCCGCCGCGTGGCCGACCGCGTCGTGTTTATGGCCGACGGCCAGATCGTAGAGACCGGCACGCCCGACGAGTTCTTCGACCATCCCCAGACCAAGCGCGCCCAAGACTTCCTCAACTCCATCAAGGGCCACTAACCCAATTGCCACGCGGGACACATTCATCTGCAGCGTTTGCCCCGCGCCGCCCTGCGCCATGTCCACCCGGATTCGAAAGCCACGCCCATGATCGGAACTCGCACTTCATCGTCATACACCCCGCACGTCGACGTCGATCCCGCCGACCGCCCGCTCATCCTCGTCGCGCCGCGCTGGGAAGAGGCGAAGCCGTTTTTAAGCGAGACGCTCTCCCCCAACGAGGAAATCGCAAGTGTCTTTGTCGATGCCATCCTTGCCGCCGGCGGCCTGCCGCTGCAGATGTCCATCACCGAGGACATTGAGGTCATCCGTCATTACGTCGATATCGCCGACGGCATCGCCATTCCCGGCGGCCCCGATGTCAATCCCAAACGTTGGGGCGATGATCGACCCTACGACCCCACCCTCTGTTGCGAGATCCGCGATAGCTTTGAGTTTAAGCTGGTCGGCGAGGTGCTCCGCGCCAAAAAGCCGCTCTTTACCACCTGCCGCGGCACGCAGTTGCTCAATGTCGCCACTGGCGGCACCCTGTGCATGGACGTGCCGAGCCTGGGCGCTCGCGAGGGCCGCACGCAGTGGCGCCATACCCACGCGCTCAACGACCCCGTGCATCCCGTCGAGGTCGTGCCGGGCTCGCTGTTGGAGCGCGCGCTTGGCGGGCACAGGCTGATCCAGACCAACTCCGCACACCACTGCTGCGTCGATCATCTGGGTAAGAGCACGCGTTTGGTCGCCAAGGCAACCGACGGCGTTCCCGAGTGCATCGAGGTCGAAGGCCAGCCATTCTGCTTGGGCGTGCAATGGCATCCCGAGTACACGTGGAAGACGCTCGAAACCGACTTTAACCTGTGGAAGTCGTTTGTCGAAGCAGCGGCCAAGGTAAAGCAGGCCCGCTAGCTCGCGAACCACTCAGGTTAAAGCCTCCTAAGCCAGGGGGGCGGACACCAGCTACGGTGCCCGCCCCCCTGTATTTGATATGCTCGGTATGATTATCCCTCACAAACAATCAGAGAAATCTCGACCGCAATCGGTCGACGGTAAAGCAGATGGCAAAAACGCTTGCTACGTTTATGAGGCAGTCAATTAAAATCGAGGTGCATTGACCATCCCCCAACGGGGTCACGCCGCAAATCCACATGAGCATCGAGGACGGAAACGGAAGCATGGAATTGGCTCCGACCTGTATGTAGAGCGTTACGACATTGACAAGCAACAGCATGCCAATAGGACCGAAGCCGGACCCAAAATAGGAAACAACGATCACGCAAGAGACCACATATGCAAGGCAGACGGCACTCGCCAGAAGAAGTCGATAGCAAAACATATTCAGGTTGAAACACTGTTGAGCATCCAAAACGATTACACAGTTAAGACAGTACAAAACGACACTTGACAGGATAAACGCGCCCAATAGGGCGAAAGAAGACAGCACCGTTCGCGCAACGATAGCGCACGCCCGCTTCCCTCCCCGAGCCTCCGACAGCCCCCACGGTTCCTCGACAAAGCCCGAACTGACAAAGCGCGGCACAATACAAGCCGCGATGAACGGAAAGAACAATGCATGAGCCAACGGGGCTACGTTGAACAGCAGACCGCGAAAAACCTCTGCATTACCAAATAGAAGGACATCCTCCGCCGATAGCAGAAGCGTCGGGTCTGGGAAAAAGCCCAAGAAACTGTTCTCACGGAGACTACAGAACCACATCGGGAAAGAATTAAGCTGCAATACCACCATGCACGCATAAATTACCGGGATTAAGGCGTACGTCCATTTACTCACGTGCTTCAATTCTGAATGGAGGAATCTTTTAATCTGACGAGCCATTGAGCACACCCCCAGCACGAAAGCTCAAGAGAGCGTAAATCAATACCGATAAACAGCTGGCTGCCACGCCATAGCCCAGAAGCGCCAGTTGCCCCATATCGCTATACCCAAGGGCACATCCGACTCCAAGGTACGGCCCAGGAAGGAAGAAGATCCATCGCAAGGATGGTATAGGTGCCTGAAGGAAGGCTCCGTAGAGCGTCAAGCTCATGACAAATCCGATTATTATTGCAGCCCCGCTCAATACAGCGCTGCCTGTAATCCGATAGATGGTCACCGTCTCCAGCGCAACCGATATCACCAATACGGTGTTGACTATCATTGCAGGCAAAAATGCAGCCAGCATGCCATGCGCGTAGCTATGCCCTCCACGTATTATGGCTATTGCAAACAGAAGAAAGCAGAGCGCACTATATGCTGCGCCAATTATTAAAGCAGACGAAAGCGCATGTGCCAGAGCCCCATTAAAACGGGTAAGACCTCTTGCTGAAGAAATTCGGCATCCCTCTTCATAGCCGCGCTCCTGTAAAAGCGCCAAACAAACGATGAGCGGAACGAACAGGGATGTACCGGCAAAAGCGCTGCGCGCAAGGGACTCATCAGGCGCAGAAGGATCGATTGCATTCCAGATGAAACCAATATCCTCCCCACAAACGCCATAGCCAGAGGCTAGCAACGTTGTTCCGTTTTTTAGAAAGACACCGAAGAGAAGGCCGAACGCCAGCATAAGCGCAAGACCAAACTTCGCCGGAAACATCCTGTGCAAACGCATCATATCTGCCTTTATGGGATGGATCGCCCGCTTCATAGCGAGACCGCCTTCATCAAGCGCCTGTAATACTCTTTTAGGGATGGCGCCTCATCCCTTATGACGTCCATCGATTCCTTTTTTAGCAGTTCACCGTCATGAAGAAACAGGCAGCTTGTTGCAACCGATGCCAGCTCATCCAAGTCGTGGCTAGAGATAAGCATGGTTTTGCCCTGCTCCCGATTCAATCGACCGATAAGGGCCCATATACTCTCGATGCCCAACGGATCCAATCCATTTGCCGGCTCATCGAAAATTAGTACGTCGGTGTCGCCCAATAAAGCCGTAGCTATATCCAGTCGCCGTTTCATTCCCAGAGAAAAACTGCTCACGCTCTTTTTCTCATCGACGTCCAGCCCGACCAGGCCCAAGACGCGAGGAACCTCACGTTTCTCATCGAGCCCCCATTCCGCACATCGGATCCGAAGATTCTCAGCCGCACTGAGAGATTGGTATGCTCCGCAAGAATCTGGCACATAGCCGACACGCGTCCGCATCAGGCTCAGCTCTTTTTTCGACTTGCCTCCAAAGAGCTCCACGCTCCCCGACGATGGCTCACAGAGGCCCAGCACTATTTTAATAAGCGTGCTTTTGCCCGCCCCGTTTGCACCAACAAGGGCGCAAAGCTCAGACTGATCCACCTCGAAGGAAACGTCATGCAAAACGCGCCGTTTCCCGTAGCGCTTTGACACCCTTGATAGCCTTATCGTTGATGCGTTCATTGGCCTCCCGTTCCGCTTGATAGCAAAACCGCTCATATCGTTCCTTCTTTACTTTATCGTTTTCCATAGTTGTTATTGTTTTTCGATAACTCATATTTGTCAAGATAATCTAAAAGAAAGAACCCTTGTTAGACACGGGTCCCTTCACGCTGATATTTCGTTTTAGTTGTTCGCCTTAAGCTACTCGTCGCTCAAATCGACAGCAAAGACTGATGTCGGAAGCGACGCCTCGTTGCCTCCGCCGTCCCGCATCTGCCTCACAACGTTTTTTGCACGCTCGACAATAAGCTCCTCAAGCTCTTTCTCGCTCACGCGCTGAATAATATCTCCCGGTTGACAATCAAGCTCATCACAGATATCGAGGAGCGTCTTTAGGCGAATAGCTTTTATCTTTCCGTTTCTAAGCTTTGAAATATTAGCCGGAGTATGCCCCGTCGCTCGAATCAGATCAGCACTGGTCTTTCCAGTCTTAAGCAGCTGCGTCTCAAGCTCGATGATGAGATAGCTCATGTTTCCTCCTACACAAGCTCGTCAGACTGCTCTTGGAGCAGCGAAGCATAACTCCAGATCGCCGAGATAAACAAACAGACAACTGCGCCGATAAACGACCCCGCATCAAAGGTAGCGCCTTGGCAAATCTCAATAACGAAGGAACGAGGCACAATGTAAAGCTCCAGTCCGCCAATGGTGAGATTGACCGATCCATAGGCACCAACAAGCGAAACCGCGGCGTTAACAGCAAAGGCAAGCGCGAGAACACGGATAAGCCGCACATGCGCCTTGGTAAAGGGCGAGACGCCCCGAGAGATGTTATGGCTGATTCCGCACAAAACGACAAGCGAAACACCCACGACGAGTGCCAGGCACAGCCCGCTTGGGATAACGATGCTCCCGCCATCGAGAAGCGTCACGACACCGAAAGAATCGACAGAAACAACGTTTGCAACCGCATACCAGATCACGTAAACAACCAACGCGGCAAAAGCGACGAGCATCCCTGCAAAAACGGCTGCCATGCAAAAACCAAGCTTCCTGATATTTTCGCCCGCCTTGGCCATACGCTGAACGCTGTTGGACATACACTCACCCTCATCGACTCTATCGTTATTCGAACAGTTTATCGAACAACGATATGGATTGCATGCGGAAAGCCCCGCCAGTGCGCATGGGCCATTCACTAATCAGAAGGGGTGAGAGTGGATTTTTGGACATGTATCGAACGAGAGTGGACAATCTCCCACTTTGAGGCCGCCACCGGGCCTAAAACGGGAGATTATCAACTCTCATAGTCATCAAAGCTCGCGAGCTCTTACTCGGCCGCCTCGCGCAAGGCCGACATCGTTGCCGCATATTGCTGCTGCAGCGCATGCATTCCCTCGCGAGCGCCGTCAACGGCATCGGCGCCGCGCAGCGCTTCGGTCACCACAACCGCCGGCTCGTACAGATTATCGAATCCCAGGTTCTGGCTCACGCCCTTGAGCGTGTGCGCTGCCATAAACGCACCTTCGGCGTCTCCTGCCGCCATGGCGGCCTCCAGCTTGCCCATGCTCTCGTCATCCAAAAACTTGAGGGCAAAGCGGGCAAGCATTTCCCCGTCCATCAGCCGAGCGCACGCGTCGTCATAATTAGCGCCGATCTTCTCATACGCCTCACGCATGGAAATCATGGATTAAAAACTCCTTTGGTCAAACTAAATCGTGGGAAACGCGACGACGTCGGCGGGGCGTGCCAACGTCTCGGCAATTTGGTCTTGCACCTCGAGCAGGCAATCGAGCAGCAGCGGGTTAAAGGTGCCGCACTTACCGTCCAGGATCATCTGGATCGCCTCCTCGTGCGGGATAGCGTCCTTGTACACGCGCACGCTCGTCAGTGCATCGTACACGTCAGCCACCGAAACCACCTGCGCGGCGATGGGAATTTCGTCGCCCTTAAGGCCATCGGGATAACCCTTGCCGTCCCAGCGCTCGTGATGCCAACGCGCAATCTGGTACGCATATTCCATAAGCGCATTGCCGGCGTGATGGCTGCCCAGCTCGAGCAGCATGTTGGCGCCAATCGTGGTATGCGTCTTCATAATCTCAAATTCCTCGGGCGTGAGGCGCCCGGGCTTGTTGAGGATCGCATCGTCAATCGACATCTTGCCGATATCGTGCAGCGCCGAAGCCAGGGCGATCGTGGAGCGTTCCTCATTGTCGAGGGAGATCGTGCCGCTACGCTGGACCAGATAGCCAAGCAGCAGCTCGGTCAGCTTTTCGATGTTCGTAACGTGCCTACCGCTCTCGCCGTTGCGAAGCTCCATGACGCCGGCCATGATGTCGATGAGCATGCGACTGTTCTTGACGCGCTCGTTGTACTGTTGGGACAGCAGGTTCGTCAGGCGGCGCTGTTTGGCGTACAGGCGGATGGTGTTGCTTACGCGGCGGCGCACGACACGGGAGTCAAACGGGCGGTTGATATAGTCTGAGGCGCCCAGCTCGTACGCGCGCAGAACCGCATCATCGGAATCTTCGCTCGAAATCATGATGACAGGCAGATTATCGATACCCGATCGGCGCGACAGATCGGCCAGCACCTCAAAGCCGCTTATGCCCGGCATCACAATGTCCAGCAGCACGAGCGACAACTCATCGCCATAGCGGTCGACCATGTCGAGCGCCGCACGACCGTTATCGGCCTCGAGGATGCAATGCTCGTCCTTGAGCATCTCGCTGAGAATGGCTCGGTTCATCTCGGAGTCATCGGCGATAAGCACCAAAGGCTTTTCGCTTTGGAAGGCCTCGATGGAATCGGCATCGGTCACGACCGCACCGGCTTTTGCCTTAGCGCGGCTCAGTAACTGAGCAGCGCGGCCAACGCCCTCATCGACCGTCTCGCCATGAATGCGAACGCCACCAACACATGCCGTCAAGCTCACGTACTCATGGCCCGGAATAATCGTGGAATGAACGGCATCGGACACCTGATGCAGGCGACGGGTGAAGTCATCGGAGGGAATATTGGGCATGACAACCACAAACTTGTCGCAGCCATAGCGCACAAGCTCGTCAGTCGAACGGATTCCGCTGCGTATGGCTGTCGCCACAGCACCGAGCGCAAGGTCGCCGGCATGACGGCCACACGTATCGTTGAAGGCCCTAAAATCATCAACGTCGATCATCGCAACGCCGGCATTCATGCGGGCGCTGCGAAGCTTTTCCTCGTAATATCGGCGATTGCGCACGCTCGTCAGCACGTCGGTGTAGACAAGGTCCTCTTCCGCGGCCTCTTGCTCATCAATCGGACGCACCATCAGCAAGACGTGAGGCTCGCCCTCGACCTTCAGAGGGCGTAGACGGGCGCGGTACTCAGTGCCATCATTGAGCAGTTGCTCCGACACCTCATCGGAGTCTGCCAAAGCCTCAAGACTCGACTGACGCAGACAAGGGCAGCGATCGCCGGCGAGCAAGCAGTTAGGCTCACTCTTAATCTGATCGGCCGACAGTAAACGCACCACGGGGTAGGTCTTCGCGACGCGGGCGACCTCGACGGCAGCCTCCTCGTCGGTTAGATTGACCTCGTGATTATTGAGCATATGGGGCCCTTTCGATAGTTTCGCATGGAGCGGTGGGTTCCAAATGTTACAAGGGTAACACCTTGTCGATGCAGGTAAGTACGTGAATGCTGCCACATTCTTATGAGTTGGCAGACGGCGCGATTGAAGCCGCAGACGCGAGGTTTTGAGCACGTTTGTTAATACGGCCGAAACGTTTGCGGATGAAGCCTGCTTTGGCTATTGCGGATGCTAGAGCCCCAGGATGCCACGGACAGCCCGGGCAGCCGCTGCCGGGCGATCGCGCAGACCGTTATGCGCGCCCGGGATCGTCACGAGAGGGCAATCGAGATATTCGGCAGCCGCTCGCGTGCCAGCCTCGCGGGGCGTGCCAATCGAGAGCTCGCCTAGGAGCACGGCGGCCACCGTTTTCGACGCGCGAACGCTATCCCAATCGGGAACGCAGGTCATAGTAATCCCGTATTCGTTTGCCATGAAACTGCGGCCGTTGCGCAGGGCATGCTTGGCTTCTGCCTCGGTCGTTCCAGGAGCCTCGGGGTCCAAGTCGCCGAGGGCTCCCAAGAAAAGCCGGAGCGCCCTTGAAACCTTTCCAGCCGCAATCATATCGAGCAAAACCGGAGCTGCGCCCATGCCGACGCCTTCGGCCGACACAGCCGGCTCATGCAGAATCGCACGGGCGACGAGATGGGGTTCAGTGCGAAGAAGCTCCAGCGCTACCAACGTACCGGCGCTGTGCGCAAGCACATTTGTCGGAGCGCCAACGTGTTCGATCACGGCCTGCAGGTCGGCGGCCTGAGCGGCAAGATCATAGCTGCCGTCTGCCGCTTCGCTGCTGCCACCACAGCCGCGGCGGTCGTAGGCAATTACGCGGTAGTTGCGGCTGAGCTCACAAGCGATGCCGTCGAAAAATGTGCCGTCAACACAAGCGCCGTGCACGCACACCAAGGCAGGAGTATCAGGCGACACATCCGGGCCGGCATATTCGCGACAGGCAATCGTGGTGCCCGCATTCTCGACCGTAAAATCCATGTTGTGCCCCCATCATCAATGCCCATCCAATTGCACGTCAGTACGGCTGAATGGTCCCGCATTGCCTTACGACTTGTTAACAGATTAACTGTACCCGACCCGAGGCTTTTCATGGCACGACATCATGAGCGACGTGAAAAAACGAAACTTGTAAAGCAAGAGCCCGCACCTCGCTTTGGAGCCGATGCTATGCTTAGGCGCAATAGTCTTGAGGAGCATATGCCTATGTCTACATTTTTGAATGCCAGCCCCATCTTTGGACCCGTTCGCAGCCGTCGCCTTGGTCTCTCGCTCGGCGTCAACATGATGCCGGCCAGCGGCAAAATCTGCACGTTCGACTGCATTTACTGCGAAAACGGCCTCAACGCCGAGCGCCCCTGCCACGAGCCGTATAACACGGCTGCCGTGGTGCTCGATGCACTCGAGGCAAAGCTGCGCGAGATGGCAGCCGAGGGCGAGCTCCCCGATGTGATCACCTTCGCAGGCAACGGCGAGCCCACCGCCGCACCGGAGTTTCCGCAGGCCATTGCCGGCGCCGTCGCGCTGCGCGACGAGCTTGCCCCAAACTCCAAGATCGCCGTGCTCTCCAACGGCACGCGCGCCGAGCGCCCCGAGGTGCACGACGCGCTCATGATGGTCGACGACAACATTCTTAAGCTCGATACCGTCGACCCGGCGTTTATCCAGCTGCTCGACCAGCCCGTTGGCCCCTACGACGTCAAGCACCAGATCGAGACGTTCGCAAGCTTTAACGGTCACGTTATTATCCAGACGATGTTTTTGAGCGGTGAGTACCGGGGCAAGCCCATCGACAACACCGGCGAGGAGTACGTTGCCCCCTGGCTCGCGGCGCTTGAGCGCATTCGCCCGCAGGAGGCGACCATCTACACGGTGGCGCGCGAAACACCGATCGCCGGCCTTGCCAAAGCAGTGCCCGAGGTACTCGACGCCATTGCCGCGCGCGTGCGCGCCCTCGGTATTCCCTGCCAGGTGAGCTACTAGCAAAACCACGCAGCGGCTAGTGCCCGCCATCCCGCCCCATCAGTTGCGGTGATATAGTTCCTATTTGTGCTGTTAAACCGCTTAAATCGGAACTATATCACCGCAACTTTTATGGCCGCGTGCGTGGGCTATACTAGCTGCGAATGAAAGGAAGTTAGCCATGTATGACAAAGGACCCGTGCCCGGCCGCAACGACGCTTGCTGGTGCGGCAGCGGCAAGAAATACAAGAAATGCCATAGCGCCTTTGATGAGCGCCTCGAGCGCTTGTGGGAAGAAGGCTGGGAGGTTCTGCCTCGCACGCTCTACAAGACTCCCGCCGATATCGAGGGCATCAAGCGCTCGGCAGCCATCAACGTGGGCGTGCTCGATTATGTGGGCGAGCATATCGCCGCAGGCATGACCACCAACCAGATCGACCAGATGATCTACGACTACACCGTCGAGCACGGTGGCACGCCGGCCGACCTCAACTACGAGGGCTACCCCAAGAGCGTGTGCACCTCGATCAATGATGTGGTCTGCCACGGTATCCCCTGCGATACGGACGTGCTGCACGAGGGCGACATCATCAACGTGGACTGCTCCACGATCTTGGACGGTTACTTTAGTGATTCGAGCCGCATGTTCTGCATCGGCGAGGTCTCGGCCGAGCGCCAGCGCCTGGTCGACGTCACCCGTGCCAGCGTGGAGGCGGGTCTGGCGGCCGTCAAGCCATGGCTGCCGTTGTCCGTTATGGCCGAGGCAGTGCAAAAGACCGTCGAGGACGCCGGCTTTAGCGTGGTGCGCGAGTACGGCGGGCACGGCATCGGCAAGGAGTTCCACGAGGACCCGTTTGTGGGCTTTACCACCGAGGCGCCCGATGTGGACACCATCATGGCCCCGGGCATGGTCTTTACCATCGAGCCCATGGTCAACGCCGGAGCGCCCGACATCAAGATCAGCAAGGGTGACGGCTGGTGCGTGCGCACCAAGGACGGCAGCGATTCGGCCCAGTGCGAGGTACAGCTCGTGGTGACCGAGGACGGCTACGAACTGCTCAGCTGGTAGCCGCGGATGCGTCGGATGCTGACGGGCACGCTCGTCTTGCATCCAGCGTTTTATTTGAACATTTTGCCTGATAAAACCCGCCAAAATTAACCTGCCCCCTTTTGGCAGGTCGAGCGGAGAGGACTGCTTGTGAACATCCTGGTTTTGCTGCCCGTCAACGACCGTCATCGCGCAATTCTTGAGTCGAGCGCTCCGGGCGAGGACTTTATCTACACGAGCGCCGACGCCGCCACGCGCAAGCAGGTCGCCGATGCCGACGTGATCCTGGGCAACATCGACCCTGACATGCTCACGGCATGCGAGCATCTCCAGCTGTTGCAATTGCAGACCGCCGGCTATGACGACTACCTTGCTGCTGGCACCGTGCCGGCTGACGCCAAGCTGTCTTGCTCGATCGGCGCCTACGGTCAGGCCGTAAGCGAGCACATGTTTGCCATGGTGCTGTCAATGATGAAGCGCCTGCCCGGCTACCAGGACCTGCAGCGCGAGCATCGCTGGGAGGACTTGGGCCCGGTCACCTCGCTCAAAAATGCCAACGTGCTGGTGCTGGGCGCGGGCGATATCGGCGGCCACTTTGCCACGCTCTGCCGCAGCATGGGCGCACACGTCCGCGGCATCAAGCGCCATCCACTCGTCTACCCTATTGTGTTTGAGGACATGGACGGCATGGATGCCCTGCCCGAGCGCCTGGCCGAGGCTGACATCGTTACATCCTTTATGCCGAGCACACCCGAGACCCGCGGCCTGGCGAACGCCGAGTTCTTCGCCGCGATGAAACCGGGTGCCTTCTTTGCCAACGGCGGCCGCGGCGATCTTGTGGTCGCCGACGACTTGGTTGCCGCTCTGGAATCGGGACATCTCGCCGGCGCCGCGGTCGACGTCACCGACCCTGAGCCGCTGCCTGAGACAAGCCCCCTGTGGGATGCGCCCAACATGCTCGTCACGCCGCACGTCTCGGGCTGGTTCCACTTGGCCGCCACGCTCAACAACGTGGTCGACATCGCCGCGGAGAACCTACGCCACCTGCAGGCCGGCGAAACGCTTCGCTGCTGGATCGAGCACTAAGAATTACGCCGTTTTACAAACGGCGTAATGAGCCGACGCTGCGAGCCCGTCTGGGCGGCAATCTGCCTTTCAACTTCGGCGGCATGACCAGAAGGTCAATGCCGCCTTGTTTCAAGGCACCTTGCTCGCCCAGACGGGCTCTCGCTGACTCTTGTTCAACCTGTAGGGACTAGCTGGCGCGGCCCTGCCTGGGGGCATTCGCTGACTTTTATTCGACCTGCGGGATCTTCAAATTGCTAGAGCGTTGCTAAGTAATTCTTTGCGTCTTCTACGCTCATTGCTGCAACGGGTGCGTGTGAACAGAGTTTGGCATCGTTGGTGACCAGGAGATCTGCCTTTGCGCGTATCGCTGCCGCAATGATTAAATCGTCTTCGTAATCGCTATGGAGTTCACGCTGCCTGCTCGCCATCCATATATCGCTCAGGTCACAGGGCACTGGCGTGGCAAGCTGCGACAGCACGCTAAGACAATCCCATGCAAGCGATGTCGCTGCCGCAGCGGCATCTTGGGAAAGCGAACCATGCTCTCGCCGATACCATGCCTTATGTTCGCTTGAAATCAAATAGAACAGGTCTTTGGACGATGTCGCCGCATACAGCAAATCAACCTGCGCCGTGCATGCATCGCGTAAAAACTCAATCGCCACCGAACGACCACGTCGTGAGGGAATGAAGTAATCGAGCCACACGTTGGTGTCAACCAAGATGCGCTTTGGAGTCTCACTCATAGAGCCAGCTCATCTCCTCGCCATAGCGATCCGCATAGGCATTCCGTTTGAGCTCTTCGTCGTCCGATGGCTGAGCCTTGACCATATCGATTCCCGACTCACAGCAAGCGGCAGCGAACAGCTTCGACCCCTGATCCATAAGCTCGAGCTTACGTTTGGCGGCCTTTTCGCGCTCGCGCTGTTCCGCCCGGGCACGACTGGGCAGCAGGATATCCTCGAGCGCACCGGGGCGATCGGCCAGCGACGCTGCAAGCTGCCAGAGCGCTCGCACCGCTTGGCTCGGCGTCATACCGGCCTTGGAGAGAGCGGCGTCCCCACTCCTTTTAAGATCGGCATCGAGACGTACGTTGATCTGAGCGGCTGTTGTGGTCATGACCCCTCCTTAATACTTCAAAATATCATAAAGCTCTATGGTAGATACGTAAAGCATGTATAGCATTTATAAGCATTAGCCGTACTTTGTACACAAAAAGCCGCCGAGGCGCACTGCACCTCGGCGGCCACGTATCACCGATCTAGTTCGGTTTCACCCTTTGCATTCGCCCAGATAAAACCTGCCAAAATTAACATCCCTTTTTGGCAGGTATTAGAGCTCCACGCTTTCGGCGCCGTTGATATGGAGGTCACGCTCGTAGAAGGCGGTGAGGGCGCGGATGGCGTACATCACGTCGCGCACGCCGCCGGTCTCGTAGCTCGAGTGCATGGCAAGCTGCGGCAGGCCCACGTCCACGGCATGCATGCTCACCTGCATATTGGACAGGTTACCGAGCGTGGAGCCGCCGGCCATATCGCTCTTGTTGGCGAAGGCCTGCGTGGGCACGTCGGCGTCATCGCAGATGGCCTGGAACACCGCGCGGCTAAAGGCATCGGTGCAATAGTGCTGGTTGGCGGCCTCCTTGATGACAATACCGCCGTTGAGCACCACCTGGTTGCGGGCGTCACACTTCTCGGCATGATTGGGATGCACGGCATGCGCGTTGTCGCAGCTCACAAGCATCGATGCGGCAAGGGCGCGATGGTACGACTCGTCGTCAAAGCCCAGCGATCCGTTAATGCGGCGCAGCGCGTCGGCCAAGAACGTCGACATGGCGCCTTGCTTGGTCTCGGAGCCAACCTCCTCGTTATCAAAGCAGCAAAAGACCGAAACATCGTGCGCGTTCTCAGCACCCAAAAATGCCTGCAGCGAGGTGTAGGCGCAGGCCAGGTCGTCGAGCTTGGGCGTCGAGATAAACTCGTCGGCCCAGCCCCAAATACGCGCATCCTGGCGGTTGACCAGGAACAGATCACGGCCCAGAATTTGCTCGGGCTCAACATCCAGCTCGTCGGCGATCAGGGCGTCAAAGTCGCCCTGCTTAAGGTCGCCAGCGCTGATGAGCGGGCACAGGTCGACGGCGCGGTTGGGCGCAAAGCCCTCATTAACGCCACGATTCATATGGATGGCAAGGCTCGGGATAATAGCGACCTCGCGCTCGGTGGCAAGCAGGCGGCTCTCAATACGGTCGCCCTCGCGCACCAGCACGCGTCCGGCCAGCGCGAGCGGACGATCAAACCAGGTGTAGTCGATCATGCCGCCGTAAGCCTCGGTGTTCAGGCGCAGCGTTTCGCCCGCGCCGTCAAGCTCGGGCACGGCCTTGACCTTAAACGTCGGCGAATCGCTGTGCGACGCCGTGAGCTGAAAATGATAGTCACCGGCAACGCCGTCCTCGCCCCACGTCGCGGCCAGGTCCTCGCCCACCTTAAAGGCAACAACGCTCGAGGTGTTGCGCTGCGTGTAATAGCGCCCGCCCGGCTCGATATCCCATGCCGCATTCTCTGGCAGGTAGGTAAAGCCCGCCTCGTCGAGCTCGGCCATAATGGTCGCCGCCGTATGGAACATGCTGGGGCATGCCTCGATAAAGTCGATAAGGTCGTTGGCGGCCTCGATATCATCGGCCGTCACATGCGCGCGCTCGGGCGTTTCCTGATCCGTCATGCTCTCCCCTTTCACTGGGTTGATGGTCCCCTCCAGCATACCCCGCCACGTCAGCGCCGCACTCTTCATTCCGTGCTTAATTCCGCGCCGCTCACCAAGTTGAGTCATCATGCGCGCGCTCCTTTTGCGACAATTGCGCTAACAGGACGAAAGGAGCCGTCATGAAGCCACGTAACATTGCCATCGCCTGCGGTGTCGCGGGAGTCGCCGTCGGCCTTGCCGCTGCCACCGGCATCGTTTATCACAAGCAAATCAAGTCCGCCGCGTCGCTCAAACGCTTGACCGGCTACGCGGATGGCTATGACCTGTACGCAATCGACATCGCCTACGACTACGATCTTGATCGCATCATCGCCGCTGGTGTGCGCGACGACCAGGCCTACATCGATGCCGTGGTGGCGCAGGTGCTGCCCGGTGTGCCGGCACATGTCCAGGCGCCCCAGTTTGCCTGCAGCGCTTTTGTCGCCGTAGATGCCGAAGGCCGCGTGCGCACCGGTCGCAATTACGACTTTAAGGACGACACCTCGGCGCTGCTGGTGCGTAATCACCCGCGCGGCGGCTATGCCTCCATCGGCGTTGCGGCCCTTAACAACCTGGGCGATAACACTCCGCTTGACTCCGTCGGCGGACGCGCTGCGGCGTTGATGGGCCCGTTTGCCCAGCTCGACGGTGTTAACGAATGTGGCGTGTCCATTGCCGTGCTCACCCTGGATTCCAAACCCTGTGACCAGGACACGCAACGCCCCGTCATCAATACCTCGCTCGCCATCCGTCTGGTGCTCGACCGTGCCGCCACCACGCAAGAGGCCGTCAACCTGCTTTCTGCCTACGACATGCACGCCATGGCCGGACGCGACTACCACTTCTTTATCAACGACGCCGCCGGTGACGCGCGGGTGGTGGAGTGGGATCCGCGCGATCCCGACCGTGCATGCAAGGCGACCCCTGTACGCCAGGTTACGAACTTCTACGCCTGCTATGGCGACGAAGTGCTGCCCAACCAAAAGAATGGCGAGCTGGGCCATGGTAAAGAGCGCGCCGTCGCAATCGCCGATGTCCTTGACGCCCATGTCGGTGCCCAGGACGAAACGATTGTCTGGGAAGCTCTGCGCGCCGCAGCGCAAGAGCCCAATCCGGAAGACATCACCAGCAATACGCAATGGTCGGTCGTCTTTGACAATACCGAACCCGCCGCCGCTATTACGCTGCGCCGCCGCTGGGGCGACGTCGACGCCTTCGCACTGTAAGGAGCCAGGCCCGTCGACCTTACGCTCGCCTGACGTTGTTTACATTTCTACACGCTTGAGCTAACACGTTTTACCCCCGTACCAACAGTGTGCGGGGGTAAACTTATGCGCATGTTATAACTTGCCCGGAAGGATTCATCATGCTTAGGATCGGTCTTCTTACCAGTGGCGGCGACTGCCAGGCACTCAACGCCACCATGCGCGGCATCGTCAAAACGCTTATGACCAATAGCGAAGAGCCTATCGAGATTTATGGTTTTGAGGACGGCTACCAGGGCCTTATCTACAGCAGATTCCGTGTCATGACGCCCGCCGATTTTAGCGGCATCCTCACCCGCGGCGGCACCATCCTGGGCACGAGCCGCACGCCGTTCAAGCGCTTGGATATTCCCGAGGCTGACGGCGTCGAGAAGGTGCCCGCGATGGTCCATACCTATCATAAGCTGCAGCTCGACTGCCTGTTTATGCTGGGCGGCAACGGCTCCACCAAGACCGCCAACCGCCTGCGCGAAGAGGGCCTCAACGTTATCGCCCTGCCCAAGACCATCGATAACGACACCTGGGGCACCGAGATGACGTTTGGTTTTACAAGCGCCATCGACGTCGCCACCAAGTGCATCGACGACATCCACACCACCGCTTCGAGTCACGGCCGCGTGTTTGTTATCGAGATCATGGGCCACAAGGTTGGCTGGATCCCGCTATATGCCGGCGTCGCGGGCGGCGCGGATGTCATCCTGATTCCCGAAATCCCCTACGACATGGATAACGTCATCAAGACCATCGAGCATCGCATGGAGACCGGCAGCCGCTTTACCATCGTGGCCGTCGCCGAGGGCGCTATCTCCAAGGAGGACGCGGCGCTGTCCAAGAAGGAGTACAAGAAGAAGCTCGCCGAGCGCACGAGCCCGTCAATCGTGTACGACATCGCCAAGGAGATCGAGGCCAAGACTGGTCGCGAGACCCGCGTCGCCATCCCCGGTCACACGCAGCGCGGTGGTCAGCCCGACGCCCAGGATCGCATCTTTGCGACCCAGTGCGGCGTCGAGGCCGCGCTTGGCTGCCTGCGCGGCGAGTTCGGCTACATGATTGCCCTGCGCGACGGCAAGATGTGCCACATGCCACTCGAGGATGTCGCCGGCAAGCTCAAGTATGTCGACCCCCAGAGCGATCTGGTGCGCGAGGCCAAGGCGTTGGGCATCAGCTTCGGCGACGAATAGCCTCGGCTGGAACTGCTCTCATCGGAGGCCCCAGGGCTTACCTCCCAAATCGTCCTCGGACATGTCAGGACCCCGCTGCGCGCTTCGCGCGGCGGGGTCCTTCCGTCCTGCGGAAAGATTTGGGAGGTAAGCCCTGGGGCCTCCTGCGGTAACTGGGGAGGCCGAGGCTATTCGCCTTCTTGCTGCGAATGCCTAGGGTGGGGTGCAGCGTGCATTTTTGGGAGTTTTCAGCAGCCGTGGGTGCCTGCATACTGGATTTTGGGCGAAAAGCAGGCGCCATGAGCCGCATACTGTAAAAATGAGCGATCCTTGAGGTGCCGAGGGCTCATAATCAAGGCTTTTAACGCGGTTTTGTGCACCCATTCCCGCGCCCGCGAACTCCGGGATGCTGAATACTCCGGAATTTGCACGCCGCCCCCGGGGGTACCCGTGGGCAAAAAGCAACCGCCCCGCCGAAATATGCATTTTGCGGTGCGGTTTATGCAGTACAGCGGCTGTGGATGCGCCTGTCGCTCAGCGTTCTTGCCGACCGATGCAACGTCGTGCGTAGCCCTTAATGTCTTCGGTGAAACCATCAAGGTCGTCGAGCGTGATAACGTTATCGGAAAGCAAGTTGGCTATCTCATAACGCATGGTGCTGCGGCGAATATCGTTCACAAGCACTCCTGAGGACAGCTTGTCCCTATTGATACGCTCTTCTAACGCCCAAAATCTACTGGACGCTTCACTGCCACCGTTCAATATCTCGATGTACTGGCCGATGAGCATTTCCATATAGCTTTCTTGCCATTTTGGGAGCAGCTCTTTAAACAGCTTCCAGTCGCTTTCAGTTACCTCGCCCATATTGCCTCCGTTCACCAAACAGACTTAGCCATTCGATTTTTATTCTATTTGGTATTTTCGCTCACAGCCGTGGATGAGGGGGCCATCGGTCTTCGAGTTCGAACTTGAATGAACCGTTTGCTACAAAATGCGCCTAATTACTACGATGATTCGAATGCCTTCGATCATGCCGAAAAGGGTGAAAGTAAAACCGCAGGTAGAAAGCTTGCCGATTTTTGAAAAAGATGGGTGTGGTCGGCCTCATCGAGTTCATCGTAGTAAATCGGCCTTTTTCTTGGCATGCGGCGAGTTAAATGCCAGTTCCCGTGTTGGAATTGCCCTGTCCATTCGTGAGTTGCGGTGAAATCGGGACTGTTAGACGCTCCAAGGTCCTCAACGGTCCGTATTTCACCGCAACTTGGAAGGGGCGAGCGGCGTTGGCCAAGCATTGTTGACGGGTTGGAACGGCTTAGGCTTGTTTGCGGCGCTTCCATTGCTTTCGGCACCAGCACATGAGTGCCTCTATGAAGGGAATCGTGATGAGGATGACCCATGCGGGATGGGGCTGTGCCAAACAAAGCCACATATAGAGGAACCAGGCAATGGCGGCTGTTGCATAGACGACGCCGATCAGCTTGGAGAGATGATGTCGGTCGATAAAGTCGCCCATCGCCTCGTAGACGGGAATCAGAAAGACCAGAAAGAGCCCCATACCCCACGTGCCGCAGATGATGCCGAGCGCGAGATAGGCGAGGACGACAAGTGCAGGAAAGGGAAACTCGTTCCATGCGCGACCGATCTTGGTGTGGAAATGCTTGCCATGATGGTCGAGCTTGTCGTGTGCCTCTTTCCAGCTGGAAAACGTCTCGCCGTCGATGGTGACGGTGCCGTCGGCATTGGTATGTACGCTGTGTCCATCGTCCTCTAGCGTATCGATATGCAATCCGCCCGGCCCCACATGGACCTCTTCACCCTTGCGCTCGTTAGCCACGTGGATGCCGCTCCAACCAACATGAACCTCTTCACCTTTGTTGGGGTCGACGACGTGAATGCCGCGTGCAAGGGAAATGTCGACAAGTGGCTTGCCGTCAGGATCCACGTGCTCGGTAGAAGACTCGGTGCCTTCAGTCTCGTCGTAATTATTTGCGTCAACGTCATCGTCGGCCGAGGTGTCGACATCGCTAGCCGCTTCCCCATATAGCAACTCATCCAGTGACACGCCATACAGCGCGGCGAGTGCAATAAGGTTATCGGTATCGGGCGAGGATTCGCTGCGTTCCCATTTGCTGACAGCTTGGCGGCTTACGCCCAACTGGGCAGCAAGAGCCTCCTGGGAAAGACCGGCAGCTCTGCGGCGATCGACGAGGCGCTGTGCCATCGCAAGATCCATAGTGGTTCCTTTCATGTGGCGACCGTAATCGAATGAGCCGAGTATGCCGAGAATAACCGGTAGCGACCACCATTTCTAGTTAGAATCTGCCCCAACCCTACCGCAACTACGAGTAGCAACCCCCTAATGGCCTGCCATTTCATGACAAATGTTAGTACGCATAACAGCCAAGAGCCCTCTCAATACGTTGCGGTGGAATAGTTCCTGTTTCATGGCTCTGCTATGCCAAACAGGAACTATTCCACCGCAACTTACTATCAGGCCACGCACCCGCAGAGTAGCTACGGGTGCCTAGGGTAGGATGCGGCGTGCATTTTTGGGAGTATTCAGCAGCCGAGGGTGTCTGCATACTGGATTTTGGGCGAAAGGCAGGCACCATGGGCCGCATCCTGTAAAAAAACGAGCGGCTCTAGAGGCGTTGGGGCTCAGAATCGGGGCTTTCAGCGCAGTTTTGCACCCCCGCCCCCGCGCCCGCGGACCCCGGGATGCTGAATACTCCGGAATTTGCACGCCCCCCCTGGGGTACCTGTGGGCAAAAAGCAACCGCCCCGTCAAAGTATGCATTTGGCGGGGCGGTTTATGCAAAAATGCTGCCGCGGGCGCGTCGGCAGCTCGCTAGAACTTGAATCCCAGGACAGGCTACTCGGCGCTTTTGAGGGCGCCGACCATGTCGATCTTGTTGAGGGTACGATTGGTAGCGAGGTTGACGATAAACGTAAAGCCAAAGGAAAGCACCACGGCGAGCACGTAGCTTAGCGGCTCGACCTCGACATCAAAGTACAGCGACGGCATCTGCAAAATGTACGTAAAACTCTCGGCCAGCAAGCCGCCCAGCGGCACGCCCAGCGCAGCGCCAATCGCCGTGAGGATCAACGTCTCCTTGTTGACGTAATGGTGCACCTCACCGCGACGGAAGCCCAACACCTTAATGGTCGCCAGCTCGCGCTCGCGCTCGGAGATGTTGGTGTTAGACAACGTAAACACCACCACAAACGATAGGCACGCCGCCATAAAGGTCACGAGCACCACGACCGAATTGATAATCGTAAAGTTCGCCTCATAGTTTTCCCAATGCTCGGCCGTACTCGAAATCGTAAGCCAACCGTCACTCTTAAGATTCTTGCTAAACGCAATCTGGTCGGCCGACGAACCCTTAAGCAACACAAAGACGCCGTTAAGACGTGCGCTTCGACCGAACGCACGCTCATAGGTGCCCTGCGTCATGTAAAGCGTGTTGCCCAGATAGTTAAGCGAAATGTCGCTGACTTTGACCTTGGCAACATTGAGCGACGAATCCTGGACGTGAGCCGTATCGCCCGGCTGAATCCCCAGCACCAGCTGTGAACTTTTGCTCAGATACACGTCTCCGTCACGCAAAGGCAGCGGTTCTTTGGACTCATCCTCCAGACGCACGTAATCGCCCAAGTCACTCGTGCGGTCATCGGGCACCACGATCAGCTGCACGGTCTCGCTCTTGCCGCCAAAAGTAAAGGTGACGTTGTCGGTCATAATCGGCAGGGTCGAGGTCACGGTCACGTTGAAATCATTGGCCGCGCTGCGCTCATCCAATGCCGCGCACGTCTGCGAAAAATCGTCGGGATTGGCGACCGCCAGCAGGTCGTAGCGCGTGATATGCCCGTACTGTTTGGGCGAAAGCGCCACCGACGTGTCGCGAATGCCCATACCGCAGATCACGAGCGCCGTGCAGCCGGCGATACCGAAGATGGTCATAAAAGCACGCTTTTTGTAGCGGAACAGGTTACGTGCTGCCACCTTGTTCAAAAAGCCCATGCGGCGCCAGATAAAGCCGATGCGCTCAAGCAAGATGCGAGAGCCGGCGCGTGGGGCCTTGGGACGCATGAGCGAGGCCGGGGTCTCGGCCATCTCGTGGCGGCAGGCGATAATCGTAGCGCCCACCACGCCCACGGCAAACAGCGCCACCGAGACGATTGAGGACACGATGTCGTACGAAAGCAACATCTGGGGCAGCGAGTACATGTCATCGAACACCGTAAACAGGAACAGCGGCAGGCCCACAAATCCGATGATGTTGCCGAGCACGCCGCCGATCAGACATGCCCACAGCGCATAGTCCACGTATTTGGACAGGATGCGCTCGCGTGAATAGCCAAGCGCCTTGTACAGGCCAATAAGCGTGCGCTCCTCCTCGACCATGCGCGTGGCGGTGGTAAGACTGATGAGCACAGCAACGACAAAGAAGATAAATGGGAAAACCGTGGCGATGGCCTCGATCGAAGAACTGTCGCTCTCGACGCTCGAGTAGCTTGCGATGTTACCGCGGTCCTGAATGTACCAGGTGCATTCGCCCAGATCGGAAAGCTCGGCGCGGGCATCGGCAAAATGCTGGTCGGCGGCGGCGCGGCGCTGGTCCAACTCGGCCTGAGCCTGGACGCGCTCCTCGCTGCCCTCGGCCATACGGTTGATGTTATCCTGCTCGATCCCAAAGAGCATGGCGGCCTGACGCTCGGCCGTATCCAAGCTTGTCGGCGTGTCAACCGTCAACTCCTGGACGCGCGCCTTCTCACGCTCCTCGCGGATCTTCTCGATGTTGCCTTTGACCTCGTTGATCTTTGTCGTGTAGGCATCTGAATAGGAGTTAAGACTCTTGGCTCCCTCGACGATCACGTGGACTGCGGAGTAGGAAGAAGATGTCGCGGCATCCTCGCTCACATAGAACTTATAGTCCGCAGCCGAAGCAGCGCGAAAGGCGTTGACTGTCGAGTCGGAGCTCACGTCGGTAGGATCGAGGACCTCGGCCGTAATGGTGTAATCGCCCGCGGCAAACTGATCCTTGGCACTTTGGTTGGACGAGCTCGCGTCATTGGCGGCAAAACTCACCGTATCGCCGAGCTTTTTGCCCGAAGCCTTCAGGAACTTCGAAGTCACCGCGACTTCATCGGCGCTCTCGGGCAAATCGCCGCTCACCAGCACCGGCTGATCGATGTTCTCCTTGGAGAGACTTTGCACGACCACGCGCTCGCGCGTTGTGCCCACGGCGGTGTAGGCGGTCTCGGTGTAGATGCCCTCGACCGTCTCGACGCCGTCGACCTCTTGGATAGCCGCGAGATCGTCGCGCGTAAGGCCATAGGTCGACTGCACGTTAATGTCATAGACATTCTGCTGGTCAAAATAGGCGTCGACCGAATCGCACAAATCCTCGCAGCCCGCCTTAAGGCCGCACATCACGCTCACGCCAAGCGCAGTGATGACCACGATAGATAGGAAGCGCTTAAGACTGCCCCGAATCGTGCGGTAGATGCCACGGCGAAAAACCGTCGGCACCATATCGTTTGAGCTTTGAGCGGTACGGTAGGTCGCGAACTCCCGGCCGCGGCCCGCGTGCTCTGTATCGTGGTTTTGGCTGTTTTGGCAATCTTGGTCCATGGGCGCTACCACTCGATCGTCTCGATAGGCACGGGATTTTGCTGGACCGTCTCGCTCTCCACGCGGCCGCTCTTAAAGCGGATCAGGCGATCGGCCATGGGCGCCAGCGCGGAGTTGTGGGTGATGATAATGACCGTGATGTCCTGCTTGCGGCAAGTGTCCTGCAGCAACTGCAAGATCTGCTTGCCGGTTTTGTAGTCAAGTGCACCCGTGGGCTCGTCGCATAAAAGCAGCTTGGGGTTCTTGGCCAGTGCGCGGGCAATGGACACACGCTGCTGCTCGCCACCCGAAAGCTGCGCGGGGAAGTTGGCGAGGCGCTCGCCCAGGCCAACCTGGCAAAGCGTTTGCTCGGCATCGAGCGAATCGGGGCAGATTTGCGCCGCGAGCTCGACGTTTTCGAGCGCCGTCAAGTTGGGGACCAAATTGTAGAACTGGAAGACAAAGCCGACGTCGGCGCGGCGGTATTCCACGAGCTGCGCCTCGTTGGCAGAGCTCACGTCGCGCCCGTCCACCGTCACGGTGCCGGAGGTCGCCGTATCCATGCCGCCCAGAATGTTGAGCGCCGTGGTCTTGCCGGCACCCGAAGCACCCAGAATGATGGCGAGCTCGCCGCGCTCGACCGTAAAGCTCGCGCCGTCGAGCGCGTGAATGCGGGCATCGCCCTCGCCGTATGCTTTGATGACGTCTTTGAATTCGATATAGGCCATCGATTAATTCCCATCTGGTCGGATAACTCTTTAGTATTACCCATTTCGCGCCGACCAAAAAGGGACAGGTTTATTTTGGCAGGTTTTATATGGGGAAACGGCAGCTATAGATGAAGCGCCGGGGAGGCAGAGAAATCATCGACGGGGTCAGGCCGACCGCCAAACACAACGCACGTATCTCTATCTGTCAACCAAATCATTCGAACAGCTGTTCGTTTCTATGATATGATTCCGCTATTTAAGCAGGCCAATACGCAGAAAGGCGGCCAACATGGCGTTCAACTTTAAGAAGGAATGCAAGGAGCTCTACAAACCTGCAAGCAAGCCGAGCATCGCAACTGTCCCGCCATTCAATCTCAGGGCGGGATTCAGTCGGGATTCAATTTCAACAAACGGCATCATCCGGTAACCGATATGTAAGGCTGTATAAATCATTTCCATTTGCCTAACAAAATGACCGCTCGGCTAACAAGCTCGGCCCATGTCCCCACGCGATGGTACTGTTCTCTAGAGTTCTTATTAGAGAGGGGTGCTCCATGGAGATCACCATCAATCGCGAAATTGGGAAGCTCGGACTTCCCAGGCATCTTGTGCTTGGCATGGATCCAGGAATTGCAAGCTGCGGATTCGCACTTATCGACACAGCCAATCATGAAATCCTGGATTTGGGCGTCAGATTATTTGACTCTCCAACTCATCCTAAAACGGGCCAAAGTCTTGCGGTTATTCGCAGGGGCTTCCGCTCTACCCGTCGAAACATTGACCGTACCCAGGCGCGCTTGAAGCACTGTCTCCAAGTCCTCAAGGCTTATGGCCTCATCCCCCAAGACGCCACCAAAGAGTACTTCCACACCACAAAAGGCGACAAGCAGCCGCTCAAGCTTCGCGTTGATGGTCTTGACCGCCTGCTCAACGATCGCGAGTGGGCGCTAGTCCTATACTCCCTCTGCAAGCGCCGTGGATACATCCCCCACGGAGAAGGCAGTCAGGATAAATCAAGCGAAGGCGGCAAGGTTCTATCCGCCCTTGCGGCCAACAAGGAAGCAATTGCGGAGACCTCGTGCCGTACCGTTGGCGAATGGCTCGCTCAGCAGCCTCAAAGTCGCAATCGTGGCGGCAATTACGACAAGTGTGTAACGCACGCCCAGCTTATCGAAGAAACTCATATCCTATTTGATGCTCAACGCTCCTTTGGCTCCAAATACGCTTCGCCGGAATTTGAGGCCGCATATATCGAGGTTTGCGATTGGGAGCGTTCGCGCAAAGACTTCGACCGCCGCACGTACGACCTCGTTGGCCACTGCTCATACTTCCCAACAGAAAAACGAGCCGCACGCTGCACGCTTACGAGCGAACTCGTTTCAGCCTATGGCGCACTCGGCAACATCACCATCATCCACGAAAACGGGACCTCTCGCGCCCTGAGCGCTACGGAACGCGATGAGTGCATTGCGATCCTGTTCTCGTGCGAGCCAATTCGAGGCAACAAAGATTGTGCTGTTAAATTCGGCGCCCTCCGAAAAGCGCTCGACCTTAGTTCCGGCGATTACTTTAAGGGAGTTCCAGCTGCCGACGAAAAAACGCGCGAGGTGTACAAGCCCAAGGGATGGCGCGTGCTCCGCAATACCCTCAATGCGGCCAACCCCATTCTCCTGCAGCGTTTGCGCGATGACCGCAATCTCGCCGATGCCGTTATGGAGGCGGTGGCATACTCTTCAGCTCTCCCCGTACTCCAAGAGCAGCTTCAGGGGCTACCGCTTTCGGAAGCGGAGATCGAGGCGCTCTGTAGGCTTCCCTATTCATCCAAAGCTCTTAACGGCTATGGCAACCGTTCCAAAAAAGCACTCGACATGCTGCTCGATTGCCTCGAGGAGCCCGAGGTCCTCAACCTTACGCAGGCCGAAAATGACTGCGGCCTGCTGGGACTTCGCATCGCTGGCGCCCAGCTCGAGCGCTCCGATCGCCTGATGCCCTATGAGACCTGGATCGAACGTACCGGTCGGACAAATAACAATCCCGTCGTCATTCGCTCCATGTCGCAAATGCGAAAAGTGGTCAACGCCGTCTGCCGCAAGTGGGGCGTGCCAAACGAAATCCACGTTGAGCTTGATCGAGAGCTCAGGCTGCCTCAGCGCGCAAAAGACGAGATTGCCAAGGCCAATAAGAAGAATGAGAAAAATCGTGAGCGCATTGCCGGACAAATCGCTGAACTGCGTGGCTGCACGGCAGATGAGGTCACGGGCAAACAGATAGAGAAGTACCGCCTGTGGGAAGAGCAGGAATGCTTCGACCTTTACACGGGCGCTAAAATCGAAGTCGATCGCCTAATTAGCGACGACACCTACACGCAGATTGACCACATCCTGCCGTTCTCTCGTACGGGAGAAAACTCGCGCAACAACAAAGTCCTGGTCCTCGCCAAAAGCAATCAGGATAAACGCGAACAGACACCTTACGAATGGATGTCCCACGACGGTGCGCCTTCATGGGATGCTTTTGAGCGTCGCGTTCAGGAAAACCAGAAACTCAGCCGTCGCAAAAAGAACTTCCTGCTGGAAAAAGACCTTGATACCAAGGAAGGCGAATTCTTAGCACGCAGCTTCACCGACACCGCCTATATGTCGCGAGAAGTATGCGCTTACCTCGCCGACTGCCTACTGTTCCCCGATGATGGCGCAAAAGCACATGTTGTTCCTACCACTGGCAGAGCGACCGCATGGCTGCGTCGCAGGTGGGGGCTTAACTTTGGTTCGAATGGCGAAAAAGACCGCTCGGACGATCGTCACCATGCCACCGATGCTTGTGTGATTGCAGCATGTAGTCGAAGCCTCGTGATTAAAACCGCTCGAATCAACCAAGAGACACACTGGAGCATAACCAGAGGCATGAACGAGACCCAACGCCGCGATGCCATCATGAAGGCTCTCGAAAGTGTTATGCCCTGGGAAACCTTTGCGAACGAAGTACGCGCGGCGCACGATTTCGTCGTACCCACGCGCTTTGTTCCGCGCAAGGGAAAGGGCGAGTTGTTCGAGCAGACGGTCTATCGTTATGCCGGCGTTAATGCACAGGGTAAAGACATTGCTCGCAAGGCGAGCTCCGATAAGGACATCGTCATGGGCAACGCCGTTGTGTCGGCAGACGAGAAGTCGGTCATCAAGGTGAGCGAGATGTTGTGCCTGAGGCTCTGGCATGACCCGGAGGCCAAGAAGGGGCAGGGCGCTTGGTACGCAGACCCCGTCTATAAGGCGGATATTCCTGCACTTAAGGATGGGACGTATGTGCCCAGGATTGCGAAGGCTGCGACAGGAAGAAAAGCATGGAAAGCTATTCCGCAAAATGTATTAAATAGCGCCCCTCTTGAGATATATCTCGGTGATTTGGTTCAAATCGGCAATCAAAAAGGAAGATTCCGGGGAATAAATATCGATACCGTCAGCTGGTCTTTTGTTGACGCTTTGTCCAAACTTCCGGTCAAGATGCCAACAATTGGCAGGCTCAACAATGAAACCATCCCAACTGTAATCAGAGAATTACTTATCTGATCGACTCTATTATTGGCACGCACCCAACAAGCCGGGGCAAAGATCTCGGGGCTCAATCAGAGCCAGTCTATTTAATCTTTGCCCCGCGTTTTCTTATTCTGAATAGACCCCTGGTTCGATAATCTAGGGTCTCTTAGTCTTCAGACCACAGCCTCTCCAAGGTGATACGCTGAATACCTCGGCGGAGCAGTCACCGATTAGGTCTTGAGCACGCGCCCCTCCCCAAGGTGATACGCTGAAAAACATATGTATAGTAGTAGTCAACGAGTCTTGAGCACGCGCCCTTCCCCAAGGTGATACGCTACACATGAGCTGTATTTGGCAGTGCTGAACGTCTTGAGCACGCGCCCTTCCCCAAGGTGATACGCTAGCGCCGAGAGCCTAAACACCTGCACGCTGGTCTTGAGCACGCGCCCTTCCCCAAGGTGATACGCTACCTAACAGCGCGTTGTGAGCCAAAACATAGTCTTGAGCACGCGCCCTTCCCCAAGGTGATACGCTTACGATTGTAGTAACACTACGATGATGCACGTCTTGAGCACGCGCCCTTCCCCAAGGTGATACGCTTTCGACCATGAACAAGATGTACTATATCATCGTCTTGAGCACGCGCCCTTCCCCAAGGTGATACGCTGCGTAGCGATTCCAATGCCGTCCCGCCACTGTCTTGAGCACGCGCCCTTCCCCAAGGTGATACGCTCACTCCCTGGCGCTCAACGAGTCCGGCATGGTCTTGAGCACGCGCCCTTCCCCAAGGTGATACGCTTGGACAGCTGGAGCATGGATGCCGCTGATGGTCTTGAGCACGCGCCCTTCCCCAAGGTGATACGCTATCATCGCCAACGACATCGAGCTGATGCAGGTCTTGAGCACGCGCCCTTCCCCAAGGTGATACGCTATCGAGGGCATCGACGCCGCGCACACCTACGTCTTGAGCACGCGCCCTTCCCCAAGGTGATACGCTACCGTGCAGGCGCTTTCAGTTGCGTTTGAGGTCTTGAGCACGCGCCCTTCCCCAAGGTGATACGCTGCCAAGGGCGAAAAGCTGCGGGATACGCCAGTCTTGAGCACGCGCCCTTCCCCAAGGTGATACGCTGGCAGACGCCGACAACCGAACCACGCCAGCGTCTTGAGCACGCGCCCTTCCCCAAGGTGATACGCTGAAAGGACGAAAGCGAACACACACAAGCGGGTCTTGAGCACGCGCCCTTCCCCAAGGTGATACGCTGACCTGACGCCGGACCCATCGGCCCTGACGGTCTTGAGCACGCGCCCTTCCCCAAGGTGATACGCTCTCAACCTGCCCGAGCGCACGCTGGCCATGGTCTTGAGCACGCGCCCTTCCCCAAGGTGATACGCTTAACCCGGTCCATGTTGTTTATCTGTCTATGTCTTGAGCACGCGCCCTTCCCCAAGGTGATACGCTCCGCAGCTGCTCGCACAACTCGATGAATGAGTCTTGAGCACGCGCCCTTCCCCAAGGTGATACGCTATCTGCGCAACGGCTGGTACTTGGGTCTGGGTCTTGAGCACGCGCCCTTCCCCAAGGTGATACGCTAAGAGGCGTTGTTCTCCCTGGCGGTCCAGGGTCTTGAGCACGCGCCCTTCCCCAAGGTGATACGCTGGCACTTGATATGTATGACAGGCTCGGAATGTCTTGAGCACGCGCCCTTCCCCAAGGTGATACGCTACGAAAGGGAGGAGGTCAGATGAAAGAGCTGTCTTGAGCACGCGCCCTTCCCCAAGGTGATACGCTGACAGCCTTACCTATCGGACGGTCGATTAGGTCTTGAGCACGCGCCCTTCCCCAAGGTGATACGCTGCAAAACGTCTCGATAAAGTTAACGTGCTTGTCTTGAGCACGCGCCCTTCCCCAAGGTGATACGCTCTACTGGCTCAGCGATGGCAAGACGCTTTCGTCTTGAGCACGCGCCCTTCCCCAAGGTGATACGCTCTGCGCTATCTCATCGAGACCCGTCCGCTGGTCTTGAGCACGCGCCCTTCCCCAAGGTGATACGCTAAGCAAACGCGCAAGCAAAACGCCAAGCAAGTCTTGAGCACGCGCCCTTCCCCAAGGTGATACGCTTGGGGGGACGCGGGCGAAGCCGCCGCAGAGGTCTTGAGCACGCGCCCTTCCCCAAGGTGATACGCTGCGAGCGACGCAGAAGACTTCATCGTCAACGTCTTGAGCACGCGCCCTTCCCCAAGGTGATACGCTAAGAACTTCGCCAAGGAGCTTGACGGCCTAGTCTTGAGCACGCGCCCTTCCCCAAGGTGATACGCTCATGAGCAAGATTAACACGCACGAGCTATAGTCTTGAGCACGCGCCCTTCCCCAAGGTGATACGCTCGTGAGCGTGAGCGCGTGGATACCAGGACGGTCTTGAGCACGCGCCCTTCCCCAAGGTGATACGCTCTTCTCCTCGAGTAGGTTGTAGACGCCCCAGTCTTGAGCACGCGCCCTTCCCCAAGGTGATACGCTGAACTTCAAAGACTTATTCCCATCTGAATAGTCTTGAGCACGCGCCCTTCCCCAAGGTGATACGCTCAT